>JAEFAR010000010.1 GCA_016287675.1 Lachnospiraceae bacterium | reverse complement strand
GCTGTGGAAAGACTTATACAATGGCTTTTCTTGCAAGACAGTTAGCATTGCGATGCACGGATATACCTGAGATCGGATCACCGACGGTTGTAATGATTGTTGACCGTGATGACCTGCAGAAGCAAGGTGCTAAGCTTTTTACCAAGAGCAAGGAGTTCCTGAATCTTGGTGAAGTTTCCGTAGTTAAAAACCGTAATCAACTTCGTCAAGTATTGGGAGCAAGGCAGAGTGGTGGCTTTTACATCTGCACGATACAGAAATTTTGTGATCGCAAAGAAGATAAGATTGGCCTTATAAATGACCGATGCAATATAATCTGTTTCTCAGATGAGGCTCACAGAACACAGCTTGAACACTCGAAGAAGATACAGTTTACTAAAGATGCCGACGAGAACATGAAGGCTATGGTTTCTAAGCCTTATGCCAAAGTGTTAAAAGAAGCGTTCCCTAAAGCGACATTTGTTGGATTCACAGGTACACCGATAGAAGAGACTTACCAAACATTTGGTGAGGAGATTGATCGATACACTATGGATCAGGCAGTTGCCGATGGCCTTACTGTATCTATCAAATATCACCCGAGAATAGCCAAGGTGCTTCTTGATGCTGAAAAGATAAAGCAAATAGAAGCATACTATAAGAATTGTGCTGATGAAGGAGCAACAGAAGATGATATAGAGGCAAGCAAGCGTGCTATGAGTTCCATGGAGATAATTCTGGGAGAACCCGGACGCTTAGAGAGACTTGCCGTTGATATCCATGACCATTACGTTTCATCTTGTGAACAGGATCCGGAGAGAACGCAGAAAGCAATGATCGTATGTGCTAACAGGTTAATCGCGTACTCTTTGCTAATGAAGTTTAAGGATAAGTATCCTGAATGGTTTGTGGAAAAGAAAACCCCGGATGGTGTAAAAGCAACATCAGAAGAACTAAACAAGCTTAAAGAGATGCCGTTTATCGCAATGGTATCAAGTGTTGGCAAGAATGACGAAGAGAAGATGTACAACTATCTTGGTGGAGCAGCAAATGATAAGCGGACAGATGAAATGGATGCCGCTTTTAAGCAAGATAAATCTAATTTCAGAATTGTTATAGTAGTAGATATGTGGATTACGGGATTTGATGTTCCGTCTCTTACATACATGTACAATGATAAACCATTACAGAAACATCAGCTGATTCAAACCATAAGCCGTGTTAACAGAAAGTATCCCGGCAAAGAATACGGATTGATAGTAGACTATATTGGTATACGCGATAATATGCGTGAGGCCATAAAGATGTACGGAGGAAGTACATCTGTTGCTCCTTCAAAGGATGATGTTGAACAAGCTACCGAGGCATTCCGAACAGAATTATCTGTACTAAAAACACTGTTCACTGGTTATGATTTAACGCCATTCCTTGATCCTGAGTGTGACCCTGCTAAACGTTACACTCTACTTGCCAAGGCAGCGGAGTATGTTTTTGCATCAACCGAAGAACTGAACTCAGAGAGCGCCAAAGGAAAGATCAAGACAGTATCTTTCAAAACATATTTCTTAAAAACTGTAAAGCGAATGAGATCAGCGTTTGATATTTGTCAGCCTTCGGGTGAACTGGGCGAGGAAGAATCTGCTCTTGCTCAATGCTTTATGGCTATTGCCGGATTTGTTCGTAAAATGAGTGGCACAACAGACATAGATGCCGACACAATGAATCGCAATGTGTCAAAAATGGTTGAGGAGGCTCTTAAGTATAATAAGGTCGAGAGCGTTCTTGATAGTGGTGAACAGGAAGATATCTTTAGTCCTGAGTATTTTGAGAGCCTTGCAGATATCAAAATGCCAGCATCAAAACTGGAATTGCTTGTAAAACTGTTAAAAAAGCAGATTACTGAGTATGGAAAGACTAATCAAATTGCGGCAAAGAAATTCCAGGAAATGCTTGAGAAAACCATAGCGGATTATCATGAGCGAAGGAAACACTTAACACAAGAAGAAGCCGGAGCAACACAGGAAGAAGCCTCTGAAGGGATCATAAAAAATGCTACAGAGCAAGCACTTCAGATTCTTCGAGAAATGAATGAAAACAAGGAAAGCTTTAGAAAAATCGGGCTTACTTTTGAGGAAAAGGCTTTCTATGATATTCTGATGGATCTTCGAGATCAGCATAACTTTGAGTATGGTACCGATAAGATGGTTGACGGTATCCTTGTTAATGATAAGTGTAAGATGCTGGCAAAGAAGGTTAAAGAAATTATTGATACAAAGTCATCTTTTGCAGATTGGCTTAATAACCAGAATGTCCGTAATGAGCTGAAGCTTGATATTAAAATCTGTTTGGTAAAGAACGGATATCCGCCTCAGTATAGTCCGGAAGTGTTTAATAAGGTTATGGAGCAAGTTGAGAATTTTGAAGAAAACGCTTTATAGATACTGAAAAACGGGACGAGGATATGAGTAGAATACAATTGCCGACTCTATTGAATTAGTTGAGAATTAGATCGTGCCATAAAAAATGTTGGGTCTCAAGTATTAATAATATCCTTAAAGAGTATTTATTATATTGAGATTAGTATCACTTTTCTTTTGTGGATGTTCGAGGTATCTCTTTGATACCTCGAATTATGTTTATAATTGCGCACAGGGGTAAAGAACTATAGTTTTCATTTTTACAGGTTGTCTTTGCAAAGGAATGCTAAGAAAGCAAAAGGTATGAAACCATGAAGGGATCAAAAGGTTTAGATTTCTTTTCAAAAAAGTATTGGGTTTTTTGTGATAATAAAATTGAATCCATTTTGGCTACATATTCTGATAACAATGCAGATCTGTCTGACGTGAATGTTATCCTTGAACTTCAAAATATCAAAGAATATTTTGATGAACAAGAAATAACACCCACATTGAATCGTGGTATATATTTGAAATATAAAGAATTGATGCGAGATGTTGGTGATGTCGTGCGACGTTATTTTGAGAACATGACGGGAGAATCTATAGTGGCCAAATATAATTCGTGTGATGTTTTATTCTGGGACGATTTTTTTGAACTTTTTTATCGATATAAAGTATACGAAAAAATTCCTCGGGAGCGATTCGCAGAAATAATAGATGGGTTACATATGTCTCCCAATCAAGTACTTGCATATAAAACATTTGTTGACTATTTCGATAAAGAGATTGTAGATAAGCTTCTTGAAATTGATTTTGGTGGGGAGTTTTTTATTGAGTATTTTTTACAAAAACATAAAACATCCAATAAAGTATTTTTACCTAAATCATTAAGTGCTGATATGATTTACAGCGCTGTAGACAAGTATATTTCGACATATGATTTTGTTAGTCCTAAGCAACTTGAATTGGTGATTAATGGGAAGTCTTTTGACACAAGGAAGTTTTTGCTTGATGATAATTTGAGATATAAGGCAAAGAAGCGTTATGACAAATTAATTAATGGCAATGATAACCATTTAGTACATCTGATAAGTTGGCAAAAAGATATTGGTATAGAATTTACGCCTGAGTGTTGCGACATAGAAGTATCTGAGACAGCAGGTGAAACAGTCTACAGATATAACTCATTGTGGTTAAAAGATAATTTGGATTATCCAACCCTATTGAATAACTTCATATATTTATTTGGATATGTTGATTTGGATATGCGGTGCAGTTTTACGAATAATGGGTTACATAAAGGAATATTTGATAGTTTATCATTCGCAAATGGAAACGGAATGTATGAACAAAGTGAATTCTATAAAGAAAAAAATATGATAGCAGATGCACAAATGTCATGTTATATGCAGTTTTTACAGGATCAAGACATATATTTGGAGGAAATATGCAAATGGTTTTTTGAGGATTATCTTGCATATGAGTTTAATGTTAAGGGGTTTATATGCAATTTTCCTAGTCGAGGATTGAGTTACCTTGAAAAATGTAAAATACTTGCATCGGCCATGGATGGTGCAATTAAACAGTATAAAATGTTTGTAGAGAATGGGGAGATTGATAGGGACTTATATGAAATATCTTCTGCACCTGTTTTATATAGTAGCTTACCAAGTTATGTGAAAAAGAAGTATGCTTATATAAAAAGTGAAGATTTATGTAAAGAAGCTCAGATGCTATTTTCAAATCAATATGGACTGTAAATGGTAAAATATAAATGTACATTTATGGGAAAATAAAAATGTACAATCCTGTGTCGTATGCTACCATATCCATGGAGGTGACTTCATGGACGAGGCAGCTAAGACACAGCTTAAAATCTTAAAGTTGAGCGGTATTAAACCAAACTTCACTAAACTTGCCAAGATGTATGATATGGATAGGCGGACCGTTAAAAAGTATTATGACGGATACGAGGGCAAGCCCAAACATCATGCCAAGGCGAGCAAACTTGATGAACACAAGGATCTTATTCGGCATAAGCTTGAGATAAAAGGATCCAATATCATGGCCGTATATCAGTTCTTATACGATAAGTACGGGCAATCAATCGGTACTTACTCAAACTTCAGAAAGTACCTGAAAACTAACGGAATGTCACCGGCTAAGGCAGAAAAGGGACATCCTAGATTTGAAACAGAGCCGGGAATACAGGCTCAGGTTGACTGGAAAGAAGATATATCCATAGCCAACCGATATGGCGAGATCTTCACCTTTCAGGTGTTTGATTATAAACTGGGCTATTCTAGATACCCCATCTTCATTTACAAACTATACAAAACAAGACAGGATGTATTCGACTGCTTAATAACTGCATTTAAAACAACAGGCGGCGTGCCGAGGGAAATACTCTTCGACAACATGTCATCTGTCGTAGATCGTGACGGTAACAGGAAGAACATAAGCTCAAAAGTCCGGGCTTTCGCTCATGACTTCAACTTTAAAATAAAGTTGTGCAAGCCAAGACATCCTTTTACCAAAGGCAAGGTAGAAGCTATGAACAAGTTTCTTGCATGGCTAATGCCTTACCAGGGTGAGTTTGAGACCGAGGACGAACTTATTGAGATCCTTAATGGGCTAAATCAAAAGGTATGCAATCGTCCCTGTGATGAAACAGGTATTCCGCCATTACTTCTTTTTCAAAAAGAAAAGGAATACCTGCAACCATTACCAAGTGTTGATGTCATAGAATCATACCTTACCCACGATCGCCAAACCACGGTTAGAAAAGATTCAATGATCACTTACAATAAGTGCAAGTATTCCGTACCTGCAGAATACATTGGAAAACCGGTAAGACTACGGGTGTTCGAATGTAAACTGTATATCTATTATAGCACGGAAATCATTGCAACACACGCAATTAGTAATAAAAGATTAAACTATAACGAACTTCATTATAAGCAGCTTCTTGGGTCATATATGAAAGATCCTGAAGCAATCGATGTTTTGGCAGAAAGAAATCTGCAGCAGTTGGATAACCTCCTGTAAGAAGGAGTATCATGGCTACGCCACAAAAGCTTATAAACGGGCTCACAGAGCTCGGCATCGAAAAGATGCAGGAATATATAGACCGCTATTCCGATGCGGTAAACAAGGGAGATAAGTCCTTCAGCGTTGCTCTGGAGGAACTCATCGAGATCGAAAAGAAGCACCGCCAGGTTCGACGAGATGCAATAAACCTGCATATCGCCAACTATCCTTTCATAAAGACTCTGGACGACTTCGATTTTGACTTCCAGCCCAATCTGAACAAGAAAGAACTTCTTGAACTGAACTCGCTTGCTTTCGTTGAAAACAAAGAGAATGTAGTGTTTTTCGGTTCAAGCGGAGTCGGAAAGACGCATCTGGCAACAGCGATCGGCATAAGCTGTACCAAAGCCAGGTATCAAACGTACTTTATAACCTTTGAGAACCTTGTTACGCAGCTTAAAAAGGCACACCAGGAAAACAGGCTTGAATCAAGGCTTAAGTTCTTTGCCAAGTACAAGGTGCTCATAATCGATGAAATAGGCTATATGCCCATCGATCAGGACACTGCGAACATCTTCTTTCAGCTTATAGCAAAGCGATACGAGAAGAACAGTACAATCATAACAACGAACATGCCCTTCTCGAAATGGGGCGAGTTCTTTGGCTCAGCAACGCTTGCCAATGCGTTACTTGATCGTTTATTACATCATTCAACGATAATCTCCATAAAGGGACCGTCATACCGAACAAAGGCTATTCGGACCCTTTTGGAGAATGATCCCGCTGAGGAATGATCCGGGAAACTGTACATTTATATTTTCCCTTTTTTGTACATTTTTATATTGACATTTACATCATATTTCAAAGGTTTACGGCATCGGAAACTCAAAAATTTAAAATCCCGATGCTTTGAAGGCCTTATTTCAAAGGTTTACGGCATCGAAAATTCCAAAAATCAAAATCCCGATGCTCTGAAGATCTTATTTCAAAGGTTTACGGCATCGGAAACTCAAAAATCAAAATCCCGATGCTCTGAAGGCCTTATTTCAAGGGTTTATGGCATCGGAAACTCCAAAATTTAGAATCCCGATGCTTTGAAGGCCTTATTTCAAAGGTTTACGGCATCGGAAACTCCAAAAATCAAAATCCCGATGCTTTGAAGGCCTTATTTCAAAGGTTTATGGCATCGGAAATTCCAAAATTTAAAATCCCGATGCCCAGAATGACTTATTTCAAAGGTTTACGGCATCGGAAATTCCAAAAATCAAAATCCCGATGCTCTGCCCCCTGGGGAAGGGGGTGTAAGAATACTTAAATTTGGTTGATAGTTACTGTTCACACACAATGTCATTTAGTTAAGGGGAAAGTAAGTGTGTTGTTGAAGATGAATACTTAGAAAGTAATGACATGCATTGAATGCCACTGTGAAAATGACTTGACATGCATTGAATGCCACTGTGAAATTGACTTGATATTCATGCTTTCGCTTTGTCCTTTTGAGAACTACATGTTGAGTGATTATTGAGCAGAAATTGTAAAGAATTAGTTTATCATATGGACATTATTATTTTATCCCGAGACTATAGAAGGTTTAGATTGCCGTAATTGTTTAATGGCGCGGTGCTTGCTATACTGAAATCGTATAAGCCAAAAAATTCAGGAGGTGTTATATGGGAAAGTTATTATTAACAGGTGTTGACGGCAATCTGGGCGCGGAAGCCGCAAGAGTGCTGCTTGCCATTGAGGACAAGAGCAATCTGATCTTCTGCGGATACAGTGAAGCTGCTTTAAAGCCCTTTGCAGATCAGGGCGTTGAGACCCATGTTACGGATTTTAACTATCCGGACGGCCTTGTGGAAGCATTTAAAGGCGCGGACGTGCTGGCTCTGATCTCAATGCCTTTCGTGGGACCCAAGAGACAGGCTGCCCACAAGAACGCAGTTGACGCCGCGAAGAAGGCTGGCGTTAAAAAGATCATTTACACATCACTTGTAAATGCCGGAGATGAGACCAATCCTTCCGTTGAAAAGAAGGACCACATCTTCACCGAAGAGTACGTAAAAGCTGAGGGGCTTGATTACATTTTCCTGCGCAATTCACAGTACGCTGAAGCCATGATCACAAACTACTTCACATATGTGCATATGAATGCTCCGCTCACAAACAGCCAGGGTGACGGCCTCATGGCATACATCTCCAGAAAAGACTGTGCCAAGGCAGTGGCTTACGCACTTCACCGCGCGAATGAGTATGATCATGCCATCCTTGACATTAACGGCAAGGAACTCATGACGATCACAAAGTTTGTTGAGATCGGAAACAGGGAAACGGGTAACAACATCAGCTACAAGGCTGTTACAGATGAAGAGAACTACCGGATCTTCGATGCCATGGGCGTTCCGAGGACCACGGACGGACAGTTCAAGAAGGACAGCGAGGCTCCTTTCTCCAGTGACGGCATGGTGACCTTTGCTCAGGCCATCCGTGAAGGCAAGATGGCGGTTCACACCGACGATTTCAAGAAACTCACCGGAGATGATCCCATCACGGTTGAATACATGTTTGCTCACAGCGATGAATTCCAGATCGGTGAGCGTCATTCAAAGGATAAGAAGTAAAACAGGATCGGCGTAAGCCGGCCAAGATTCAGAAAAAAACAGCCACATCGGAAATGTCACCCGCATCAGCAGTATCCGGGCGGAGCGGAAACAGGACATTACCGGATGTGGCCTTTTTTTGACCGATCCGAGAAGCATCCCTCTGATCAGAAAAAGATAGGAGAAAAAATGAAAAATAACCACTGTGATTAAAGCGGGTTCTGTGGTAAACTTCTAAAAAACAGAGTCGGGAAAAGACTTTAAACGGGAGGGAAAATGTTAAAAAGTTACGATATTCAGGAGATCAAGGATCTGAAGATACTGGGGCGCACGATCTACGATGCATCCCCGCTCCCCCTTTTCTGGAATCATTCCGGGATCGAGGTCAATTGCACGGGAAGCGAGCTCTGGGTGGATCTGGAATGCGATTATGATTTCCATGAGATCTGGGTTGCGGGTGAAGTGAACCGCGCGCTCATGTCTCGCCAGATGATCTACCCCGGGAAAAACAGTATCTGCCTGTACAGGAGCATGTCTTTCGGAACCGTGAAGAATGTGCGGTTCTACAGGGAACTCCAGGCTATGAACGACAGTGAAAAAACGCATCTCACCATCATCGGACTCAGGACTGACGGAGAGTTCCTGCCTGTAAGCGAAAGCCGTTTGAAACTGGAATTCTTAGGGGATTCCATCACTTCCGGAGAGGGAGCTTTCGGATGCCCTGCCGACACGGAGTGGCTGTCTATGTACATGTGTTCCTCAAGAAGCTATTCCAATCTTATCGAACGCATGATGGATGCTGAATGCAGAGTGCTTTCCCAGGGAGGCTGGGGGGTACATGTGGGCTGGGACAACAACAGAAAAAACACTATCCCAAGCATATACGATCAGGTCTGCGGCTTGTCGGGAGGCGGAGCAAACAAGGCTCTTGGAGGCTACAGAGAAAATGATTTTGAAAGGTGGCAGCCGGATGCTGTCATTGTAAATCTCGGAACAAATGACGACAGCTCCTTTAACACCCCGGGAATGGAAGTAGAGGGCTTCGGCTTTTGCAAGAGCCGCACTGAAGCGGACGGCACGAGAAATAAGGATGACCTGGATGCCATCGGAAATGCGGCTGTCGAGTTTCTGAAAAAATTGAGGGTTAGAAATCCCAAGGCTCATCTGATCTGGGCCTATGGAATGATGGGGCATGGCCTCACAGAACTGTTTCAGGGGGCAGTGGAGCGGTACTCGAAGGAAACGGGAGATGAAAATGTGACCTTCATTTCGCTTCCCGACACTCCTCAGGGGCAACTGGGAGCTCATTCCCACCCGGGCTTCTTTGCTCATCTGCATGTGGCAGAACTGCTGGCAGACTACCTGGGACAGCGTTTCGATGTACCGGTCAAAAAAGATATAATCCTGTAAAAGCCCTTTGCGCTCCAAAACATGGAATAGTCATCATTCAAAAAGGTCCCTGCACAGTTTTTGTGCAGGGACCTTTGAACGACTTGGGATCAAATGTTTACAAACCTCTGAACCTCGTCCTTAAGACTCTTTGAAATCTCATTGTTGTTTTCTGCTTCTTTTTTGATGTCGCCCATGGAGATGGCAAGTTTTGTAGCTTCCCCAGCTACCATGGTGATTCCGGATGAGCTTTCCGCAACCGCATGGTTTACATTGTCCACACTCTTGGAAACCTCTGTGAGAGTTGAGGAAAGGTTACGGGAATTGTCCTGGAATTCTCCGAGGATCGTCTTCATGCTCTCAGCATCCTTAAAGTACTGCTCCGAATAGCCCACAAACTGCTCGTAATCGTTCAGGACAGCTTCATCCACGTATCTGAGGATCTCTTCTGCATTGCCGGAAAGGAGGGCAACGGCTTCGTTTACGATCTGGCTGATGGCCTGAATGTTGTTTGCCGCATCACGGCTTGAATCTGCCAGAACTCTGATCTCGTCCGCAACAACCGCGAATCCGCGGCCTGCATCACCCGCTCTTGCGGCTTCGATGGAGGCGTTAAGTGCCAGCAGGTTTGTCTGACCAGAGATCGAAAGGATTTCAGCTGTGAGTTTGTTGATCTTTTCAACGTTCTTGCTGTTTTCGATGGCTTCGTTCAGATTTGCTCTTCTTTCACCGATCATGGCCTCGGCATTTTTCTTGTTTGTAACGGAGAACTGCTTAACATCCGTAGCTCTGCGCTGAACCTCTTCAACGAAGCCGTAGCCCTCGCTGATGCGCTTGTTCATTGCTTCTGCCTGAGAAGAAATGTCGGAGGCGCTTTCCGCAAGCCTTTCAACAGTTGCGTTGATCTCCTGCATATTTGCGGCCAGCTCTTCGGAAACTGCGGAAACGTTTGCGGTGCTTTCGGTGGATGATATTATCTCATTGTTGAGGTTGGAAACCGATTCGCTCAGGTGAGCTGATTCTTCACGGATCTTTTTGATTATGCTCTGGAGCTGGTCCATAAAGGAATTGACGCCCTGAAGGAGCTTACTGATCTCGTCGTTTCCGTTTGCCTTGAATCTTGAAGTAAGATCGCCCACACCCTTTGAAATGCCGTTGATCACTGTAGTCATGGTGTTTCCTGCCGATACTGCTGGCTTTATTATGCTCTTTAGACGCAACAGGATGATGGTTCCGATCACAAGGAAGCCCACAACGAATGTCACGGTCAAGACGCCGAGAGTCGAAGTGATCCTTTTAACACGTGCACGGGCATCTGCAACTTCCGCATCCGAGGATTCTCTGATGGTGTATTCACCGAGGATCCTTGTCTGAACGTTGGACATGGTCCCGTCCGCATTTTTTTCCTGGACATATGCGCCGTTCTTGTAAAGGCTGACTGCGAAGCCTTCAACGAACCTTGACTTGGTAGCGAGATTCTGGGCATCGACCCACCACTGGGATGTGATGTTTCCATACTCATCATAGGTGAGGGTGGAATCGGCGGTATAGGCGTTAAAAACTTTGGTATAGGCATCGATGATGTATTCTGTTGCATCAATGTAGCTCAGGATGGACCAGTTCAGAAGTGTGGCCTTGGCTTCTTCCTCGGGAAGCTTGTCAAGGTAGCCGAGAACATCACCGCGAACTTCAATGACGGTGAAGGTCTGGTCATATACATCCGCGTAGTCCTGCTGGACTTTTAACAACCCTTCGATTGTCACGGGGTATTTGCTGTCATACATTGCATTGAGCAAGGGACGAAGGTTATTAAGAGACTCGGTCATGAGCTCGCATTCCTGAATGCCGGAAACACCGTAGATGTAGCCCATGAAGGCATTATTGTCTCTTGCAAAATCCTTCATCTGATAAACTCTTTTAACGAGGGATTGAACATTTGTGTTGATGATCCCTATGTTACGCTCGAGGGTGACATTGTCGTCTGCAAGACGGTTGGCTGTGTCTCCGAGTTTTTTAACGTTGGAGTAGACCAGGATCATACAGATCAGAAAGATGACCGGTAAGAGAGCGACAACACTCATGATCTTTGAAGTGATGGATTTAAACATGCATAACCTCCGTGATTTTTTTTTAACAGTTTTAACAGTTTTATGCTGTTATTATGACTAAAGGCCCTGTTCGGTTCAATTAAAAAAACGAAAAAAAAGTAAAAAGATTGAAGTAACAGCGTATCACGCATATGCACCATGGTTGAGGCGGCAGGCATATTATGGTATAATACGCAAACAGAACAGATTTTGTAAGGAATGGGGAATACAGCCATTACCTTAACAATTTCGGTAAGCGGTTCCGGAGAGGGAAATAAAGAAGACAGAAGGATAGAGGATGAATATTTACGTTGATTTTGATGATTGCCTTTGTGAGACGGCGCTAAACTTTTCAAAACTGGTGAAGGAAATGTTCGGGAAGGATGTGCCCTATGAAAAGATAGGATACTTTGATCTCCAAAAGTCATTTTCTTTGACAAAAGAACAGTATGACGAGATGATGATCGAAGGCCACAGGCCCGAAGTGCTCTTAAGCTACAAGGAAACCCCAGGAGCATCGGAAACGCTGAACAGATGGATAGATAAGGGCTGGAACGTATCCATCATCACGGGACGTCCCTACAGCGCCTACGAGCCTTCAAGACTGTGGCTCGATCAACACGGCCTTGAACGTGTCAGGATGTATTGCTTCAACAAGTACGGAAGAGACAGTTTCTTAAAGAACAGCGCCTTCAGCCTTGAGATCGAAGATTATAAGAAAATGAAATTTGATTATGCGGTGGAGGATTCCCCGTCAGCATTTCGGTTCTTTGATCATATGCCTGAACTAAAGGTGATGGTTTTTGACAGGCCGTGGAATCGCGAAGCAGAATTTCCGAACACGAATTATATACGATGTGCGGACTGGAAGATGATCGAAAAGATGGTAGTTTAAGACAGGGCATGAGCCTTTTCCTGAACAGTAAGTAAAAAGCCTGAATCCGGAGAAAAGCAGATAATGAACATATTGATCATTGAAGACGAAGAAAATCTTAACAGAGGAATAAAGCTTAAGCTGGAGAAAGAAGGCTATAATGTCTTCTCTGCTTTTACGTTGAGTGAAGCCCGCGCTGTAATGGACAAGGAAGACGTGGATCTCGTGATCAGTGATATCATGCTGCCGGATGGGAGCGGTCTCAGATTCGGAGAATATGTGAGAAAGAACAGCGATGCCATCCTCATCTATCTCACGGCCATGGATCAGGAGATCGATATAGTGAACGGATACGATACAGGAGCGGATGATTATATAACAAAGCCTTTTTCGGTGAATGTGCTGACATCAAAGGTGAATGCCTTTTTAAGAAGGCGTGGCGGACAAAACGCCGAGATCTTTGTTTCCGGCGATATCGAACTGTCCGTTAAGGACAGGCAGGTGAGAGAACTGGGACAGCCTGTGGCCCTCAGTAAGACTGAGTGGCAGCTCCTTATGCTCTTTCTGGAAAATCCCGGAAGAGTGCTTTCAAAGGAAAACATACTTGAAAGCATATGGGGGCTGGATGGACAGTTTGTGGATGACAACACCGTTACGGTAAACATCAGCAGATTAAAAGGGAAACTAAAGACAAACAGTATCGACAATGTTAGAGGATTGGGGTACATATGGACAGGAAAAGTAAGCAAAAGATAGGCATCTTCCTATGTTTCCTCGTGCTTTCCGTATTGGCTGTGGATCTGGCTTCGGTAATGAAGCAGAGAGCGGATGAAAAGCTGTTCAGAGCCCAGTGTGAAGAACTTACGGCCCTTTACCCGGAAGGGAAAGAACTGTACGAGGAAAACTACTCTTATTATGCGGAGGAGTCTGCCGGAAGAAATCTGAAAACTTCTGTTATCATCACGGCTGTCATTGTACTGTTCGGAGGAGTCGCACTTGTTTTATATGCCCTGGACATGAGATACAGAAAGAAAAAGGAGGAGAGAGCGAGAGACGATCTCTTCGAACTGATCCGGGACATAAGAAAAGGAAGTCAGGTTTCGGGGCAGGATGCAATGTACGGGGAAGTCGGAGCACTCTATGATGAGATCTGTGCTCTGGAAAAGGATACACAGGATCTTAAAAAACGGCTTTCCGAAGAGGAAAACAGCACGAAAGCCCTTATCACCGACATTTCCCATCAATTGAAGACGCCCCTCTCTTCCATAAAGCTGAGCCATGATCTGGTGAAGGAAACCGGATTGTCCGACGAGGAGAGGAATTCCTTTATCGAGAGCGAAAGCAGGGAGATCGCGCAGATGGAAAGCCTTCTTGACGAACTGGTAAAGCTTTCGAGGCTGGAAAGCAGCATGATCACTCTTGATCCTGTAAGCACCGGCATCAAAAACACCGTCAGCGAGGCTGTGAACAAGGTGTTTATGAGAGCTGCGTCAAAGCACATAGAGATCAGCGTCGAGGCAGACGGGGATCATGTTATTCTGCATGATCCGAAATGGACGGCGGAAGCTCTGGCAAATGTTCTGGACAACGGCATCAAATACTCCTTTGAAAACGAAAAGCTTTTGATCAGAGTCTCCAAGCTCCCTCAGAATGTAATGATCGAGGTGGAAGATAACGGCATCGGGATTCCCGAACAGGAGCTGAATTCGATTTTCAAGCGCTTTTACCGCGGAAGTAACGCCAAGAAGATGTCCAAAGAAGGGGCGGGAGTGGGACTTTATCTTGCCCGGGAGATCTTTGAAAGGCAGGGGGGCTGTCTGATCGCCAAAAGAAAAAATGAAGGCGGAAGCATATTCAGGATGCTTATCCCCGGATGATTTTAACCCTTACAAAAATGTAATCGTTTTTGTAAGGGTTTTGTTATTTTTCTGGTTTATGATGTAAACAAAGGATCTCAAAAGGAGAATAACAAAATGAGCACAATAGTTGAAGTTAAAGATCTGGTAAAGTATTACGGGAAAGGTGAAAACATTGTTAAAGCTGTAGACCATACAAGCCTCAAGGTGGAGAGAGGGACTTTCACCGCAGTGGTGGGCCGTTCCGGTTCGGGAAAATCCACTCTCCTGCAGCTCATGGGCGGGCTTGACAGGCCCGATTCCGGAGAAGTGATCATCGACGGAACAAGCATATATACTCTGAACAGCAACGATCTCACAGTATTCAGAAGAAGGAAGATCGGATTCATATTTCAGGATTACAACCTTATCCCTTCCTTAAACGTCTGGGAAAATGTGGTCCTTCCTCTCGGCCTTGACGGACGGAAAACGGATGAAAAAGAGATCGAAAAGATACTGGATGAGATCGGCCTTTCCGACAAGAAACATGCCATGCCCGACACCCTGTCCGGAGGACAGAAGCAGAGAGTGGCCATAGGGCGTGCCCTTGCAAGCTATCCTTCCGTGATCCTGGCGGACGAGCCCACGGGAAATCTGGACTCAAGGACTGAACTGGAGGTGCTGGCTGTCTTAAAAAGATGTGTTGCCGACTTTAACAGTACCATTGTCATGATCACCCACAACGAGACCATAGCGCAGATGGCAGATGCGGTAATGGTCATTGAAGACGGTAAGGTGGTGAGATGATATGCACATGTTGAGACGGATCATTTTTGCCAATGTAAGATATCATAAGAGAAAGAACGTATTGACCGGGTTTGCCATGATCCTGACCACCATGCTCCTGTTTCTGGTTCCTTCCGTGGGCTATGACCTGATCGAGGGACAGAAGGCAGCGGTGAATATGGTGTATCCGAAATGGTTCGGCATGTTCTACGATGTGACTGAGGAAACGGCCGCTAAGATAGAAGCTCATCATATGACCGAAAAATGCGGCCTTGTGGCGGATGTGGGAGGCTTTAAGACGGAAGATGGATCCTGCAGCTTCATCTACACCGACCGGAACGGCTTTGATCTTTACAATATGAAGGTGGTTTCCGGGAAGTTTCCGGAAGCCGAAAATGAGATCATGGTCGCAGAAGACATGCTTAAGGCCATGGGAAGCACCGCAGGACCGGGAGACAGTATTGAATTTTGTGAACAGGCAGCGGCGGAAAACATTCCCACACGGTTCACTGTCAGTGGGATATATGCACCCGCCGCTGAAGGGGCCGGGAAAGCAGATGCCTGCCTGGTGAGCAAGGCATTTTTGGAAAAGGTGAAGGGGGATGCAGCTTACAATCTTCTTTTCAGGCTGAACATGGACCCGGGAAACGGGGAAGACAACACCGACAGGATAAAGCAGAATATAAAGCTTCTGGCGGACACTTTCGGCATAAAGGAAAAAGATATCCTGATAAATGAAAGCTACATTTGGGCAAATTACGAGGACCCCACCATAAAGATGACAATAATCGTGATCATGACGGTCATTGTTCTGATCGGAGCAGTCACTCTGTACGGGATCTACTACATTTCTGTCGGGGAGAGGATCAGGGAGATCGGAAAACTGAAGGCTGTGGGGGCCACCACGGGGCAGCTTAAAAAGATGCTCCTGGGAGAAGGCATGCTGACTGCTGCATTGGCGATACCTTTGGGACTTGTTATCGGAACGCTCTTTGTCAGAGTGATACTGGAACTGATCATGAAAGTGGGCCTTAAGGACGGAGTGCTGGATAATGCCATAAGGGCTGCTTTTTCGGCAGGGGAGGTTACGATGTACCGGCCGTTACTATACATCATTACCGTCGTGGCATCGCTCATCACTGTTCTTTTAAGCCTTCTTCGCCCCATGAAGACACTGGCCGGGATCTCCGAGACCGAAGCCATGCGTTACAGCGAGAGCACAGCGAAAAAAGCATATAAAAAGGGCTTTAAGAGCCTTTCTGTATTTAAGCTCACACTTGTGCATCTCGTGGAGAACAAAAGGAAGAATCTCATCACCATCATCTCCATGGGATTAACGGCTCTGCTTTTTATGGTTGCTGCCACTGTTTTTTCATCCTCCGATCCCGTGGAAGCCGCCAATGAGGGCTTTATGGGAGAATACGAGGTGAAGGCTGTGATCGCGCATAACGACGAGAGCAGACCCGAGCGTGAATGGCGGCTGGTACAAAGGAATGATCCCTTGAACGAAGAACTGAAAAGAGAACTGATGAACATTTCCGGTATCCAAAGGGTTGAAGAAGTTCACGGGCAATTCGCCAAATGCGAACGCTTTGACGGAGATATGCTGGGGATTTCGGGAGTCAGTGAGGAATATGCCGATGTGCTCATAAAAGGCATAAGGGAAGGCCATGTGACCTATGAAGAACTTAAGTCCGGAGACAAGGTGATAGCCGAAAAGAATATGCTCGTATGGTATCCGGGACTAAAATTGGGAGATGTTTTGGATGTGGAGATCGACAACGGTGACGAGATCATCAGTAAAAAGATAGAGATCGCAGCCATCGGTGATTATTCCTTGGGCTTTGCCCACAACAAGTACCTTTTCATGGCTGAGGAGGCGGTTGACAGACTCAGTAATTATTCAACGGTTACCGACCTAAATGTATATGCCGATGAAAAATACGATCCGGAAACGGAAAGTGCCATCAAGGCTCTTTGCAAAGAGGAAGCGGGGCTCAGAGCATATGCCTGGCAGGATGAGTACGAGCAGTGGAAATACGGTATCTCGGTGGTGAGAGCGGGAAGCTATGCCTTTCTGGCTGTGCTGGGGGCTATCTGCATCATGAACATAATCAACACTATGGTGAGTTCCGTGAACAGCAGAAGAAAAGAATTCGGGATCCTGCGGGCCGTGGGGATGTCCGAGGGACAGCTGTTCAGGATGATGTTCGCGGAAAGCCTGTTTTACACAGTAGGGATTGTTCTGATAGCGGTGGGACTCGGAAGCTTTGTCGGTTACCTGGCCTTCCTTTGGGCAAGGGATGCGGGCGTCTTTAATCTTCGTAAGTTTATATTCCCCGGAAATGAGATGATCCTTATGATCGCTGTCCTGATCGCTCTGCAGTTTGTGATCACCCTCGTCCTTAACAGATCCCTGGGAAAAGAATCGGTGATAGACAGGGTGAGATTTAACAATTAAATACAAAGATACGGAATAAAACGGGCATAGAAGAACCTTCCCTGTGGTTTCTGACATTGATTTTACAATGGGATATGTTATAATGATATAACATATCAATCAGAACATGGGGAAGGTTAATTGTTATGAAACGTTTTGTCTTGTTATTAATGCTTGTAATTCTTTCGGTTACACTGTATTCGGCTTGCGGAAAGAGCCGGGAGGAGATCACGGATCCCGACGCTCCCAAAGCTTCTCACACCCCAACACCCACGGCTGTCCCTACGACAGCGGCGGTGACTCCTGTACCTGAGGAGACGATAAAAAAGTACAGGCAGCTTACCAACCTTCCTGCTCTGTATCTTGAGTTTCCGGATGGAACAGGGCTGGAAGATGTGGAACACGGGGTTTATACCGAAGCTCTGTACACGCTTGTGAACGGGGATCCGGCAGAGAGTTTTTACCGTCTTCCGCTTCAGATCAAAGGAAGAGGGAATTATTCCTGGAGTTTTGCTCAAAAGCCCTATACAATAAAGCTTGATGCAAAGGCCGATCTTCTTGGCATGGGTGAAGCAAAAAAGTGGGTCCTGGTTACAGTGCACAGCGATAAGACCATGATGCACAATTATCTGACTCAAAAATGCGCAAAAATACTGGGCCTTAAGGGAACCTGTGACAATGAGTACGTGGATGTCATTTCAAACGGGAAATATGTAGGAACGTACGTTCTGACGGAAAAGATAGAGGTTCAAAAGAACCGTATCAATGTTAAAAAAGAAAACTCCGCTCTGTATGAGATCGAAATGGTGTACCGCCATGACTGTGATATCTGCGTTACCATGTACGAAGCTCCCGACAGAGACAAGAGCGTGCATATATGCCTTAAGGAGTACCACGGCAAAGAAGCAGACGAACTCAGCGACGAGGAAAGGAAAGAAGCGGCGGACTTTTCGGAAAAGTTCTTTTCGGATGTCGAAAAAGCCATGAAGAACGGGGCTCTTTCCGAACTGGAAAAGTACATTGATGTGGATTCTTTTGTTAACTGGTATCTTCTTAACGAGCTTACCAGAAACTACGATTCCCAGTTTGTGACCAGCTGCTATTGCTACATCAATGATGATGGAAAGCTGTACATGGGGCCCGTGTGGGACTATGACACCTGCTACGGCGCTCAGGATCCGAGTTTTGAGGGGAGCAGAGTGCAGGCCGCACCCTGGTACAGATGGCTGTTTAAGTACAGTGACGGCTTTGCGGATCTCTGCAGGAAGCGCTGGACAGAGCTCAGGGACGAGATTAAGCTGGAGGAGTGGTTCTATACTCAGATAGATGAAACGAGGGAACTGATCTACGATTCGGAAAAAATGAACCATAAGCTCTATCCCGACAGTGAGTTTGTGAACATAGAATACACAAAGGCTTTGAATTATTTTAAGAAATGGCTTGATAAACGCTTTGACTGGATGGATGGGGAGTTTTATGTTGCGGAAAAGCAAAGGCCATTAAATCCCGTCTCGGAGAGGCCATCAGGACCCTGAATAAGACCGAGAACTACCTCATGGTGGGAATTTCCGATCGCCCTGAAGTAAAAAAAGTCAGTATTGACTAACTGCTCTTTTAAAGTATACAATATCAAACGGAATGATCTGATGCCAAGGGTGCGTCCCGAGGAAAAAGACATGAAATCACACGATACAGGTATTTTGTGCCCATGTTCGGATTATCCGTGCATGGGCTTTTTTATTTGCCCGGGTAATGATGACACCGACAGCGGGAGGTAATGTAATGTTAAAACATGTAATGGCAAATGAACCTGCAAAAGCGGGCAGTGTAAAGATCTGTGAGGCATCTTTCCCTCAGCCTTTTTACATGGGACTGGAGTACTCCGCCCCCGCCAGAGGCATGTGGAACATCGCACAGACAGGCTTTTTGATGCCTGAGACTCACCAGATCTTTGTCTGTGCTTACGGCTGCTTAAGGGGCGTTGTGCTCACGGCAGCGGAAATGAATGCCCTTGACCGCTACTCGGCCATTGCCATCAGAGAGAATGACATCATCAACGGAACCATCGAAAAACTCATGGTGGAGGGAGTGAATGATGTCCTTGCAAAGCTTACTGAGAAGCCTAAATGCATCCAGCTTTTCATCACCTGCCAGCATTTCTTCATGAGCTACGACCACAACAGCGTGTTTGAAAGGATCAGAAAAGAGCATCCGGACATAGAGATCCTGGACTGCTACATGATCCCTGCCATGAGAAAGAGCGGGATCTCGCCGGATCAGAGAATGAGACGGCAGATGACAAGAGTCTGGAAGGAAAGAACGAGATGCGATGACAAGAGGATCAACATCATAGGATCCAACCTGAGGCTTTCCGAAACTGCGGAATTAAGAGGATGGCTTAACGGTAACGGCTTCGAACTTAAGAGCATACATGACTGTAAGACCTTTGACGAGTACGTGGACATGGAAAATGCATCCATGAACCTTTACTACGAACCGGTTGTGGCAGCGGAAGCGAAGGACCTCAAAGATCGCCTTGACATGGACAGCTTCTACTTTTCCAACAGCTTCGATCCGGATGAGATCGACGAAAACTACAGGAAGCTTGCAGAGCGGCTTTTGATCCCGGCTCCGGACTTTTCGGAATTGAGAACACAGGCGGAAGCAGCACTTGACAGTTTAAAAGGACTGATAAAGGATACCCCGGTGGCTCTTGACTACACTTTGACCACAAGGATCTTTTCCTTTGCGAAGATGCTGACAGATCACGGGATCAATGTGACTGCGGTGTGCACGGATCTTGTGCAGCCTGAGGACAGGGAAGCCTTTGAAGAACTTAAGAAGACGCATCCCTGCATGGAGATCTTGGCTACGAATCAGCCGGAAAGCAGATTTTTCGCAAGTGAGCATGAGAAGAACGCGGACAGCGAAAAGGAAGAAACTGTTTTGGCTGTGGGGCAGAAGGCTGCCTACTTTTTTGCAACGGATCATTTTGTGAACATCGCTGAAGGCGGAGGATTCCTGGGATACGACGGCATTATAAGATTTACGGAACTCATGACAGATGCTTTTCTAAATAAGAAAGACAGGAGAAAGCTGATCCGGGCCAAAGGTTTCGGCTGTGAAAGCTGCATATGAAACAGACATTCGCTTTGATAAGTACATATTCTTCGGATGAATTCGGCATCTGCTCGGCTCTTTACGAGCTGGGAGGCATGGTGGTGATACATGATGCTTCAGGGTGTAATTCCACTTACACCACCCATGACGAACCCAGATGGTACGACATGGACAGCATGATCTACATTTCGGCTCTTTCCAGAAACGAAACCATCCTGGGCCGTGACAGTAAACTGATAGAAGACATTCTGGAAACTGCTGGGAAGTACCGGCCCCGATTTATCGCCATAGTGGGTGCCCCTGTACCCTATATGGTGGGGACGGATTACAGAGCCATAGCAAAGATACTGGAGGAGAAGCTTGGCATTCCGGCCTTCGGCTTTGATTCCAACGGCATGCAGTACTACACAAGGGGCATGAGAGATGCATTTAAGGCGATTGCGGAACGGTTTGCACTGACAAGAGAAATCTCCGATATGTCGATCGACGAGCGCCCCATAAAGGTGAATCTTCTTGGGGTGACACCTTTGGACTTCGGAATGACAGGAGCTGCAGACAGCCTTAAAAAATGGCTTTTGGATCATGGAATGGAGTGCAATTCCTGCTTTGCCATGGGAAGCAGTCCGGAAGAGATCTCAAAAGCAGGAAACGCGGATGTGAGTCTTGTGGTCTCCTACGGCGGAACGGGAGCTGCGAAGGTCCTGAAGGAGCGTTTCGGGATTCCCTACGTTTTCGGGATACCCTTTGATACAGCACAGCTCGCCGAGGAACTTAAAAAAATGACAACAGGGAATGACCTGGGAAAGGTGGCTGTGATCGGAGAGCAGATCTCGGGACTCAGCCTTGCGGAAAGCCTTAAAGACCTGGGCATAGACTCACGTGCTCTTTGTATGACGGATCACATCAGGGATCCCAGGGTAAATCCGGCAGGCATGGATTTCCGCTATGCCCCGGAGGAGGACGATCTCATCCGGGAACTGGCAGATGTGGATACGGTCATTGCGGATCCCCTTTTCAAAGGCATATGTAAAGACAAAAGATTCTTAGAACTCCCCCATATGGCTTTTTCGGGAAGAATGTTCGAAAGGGACATTCCGGATCTTATAGGCAAAGGTGAATGGCTTTACGAAAGAATAATGAATGAAATAAAGAGCTAAAAAACAAGGAAATCAAGTAACAAAAGAAACGAGGAGTCACATGTTAAAAATAGCGGTATACGGTAAAGGCGGCATCGGTAAATCCACCACAACTTCAAATCTGGCAGCGGCTTTTGCAAAGCTGGGCAAAAAAGTCATACAGATCGGCTGCGATCCCAAGGCGGATTCCACCATGAATCTGCTTAAGGGTAAACCTGTTTCCCCCGTAATGCACTATTACAGGGATCATGACAAGGAACCGGAGCGATTGGATGAGATCGCAAAAGAGGGTTACGGAGGAGTCCTGTGCATAGAGACCGGTGGCCCCACTCCGGGTCTCGGATGTGCGGGAAGAGGCATAATAACCACATTTACGCTTCTTGAGGATCTGGAGCTTTACGAGACCTTTAAGCCCGACGTGGTGCTCTACGATGTTCTTGGAGATGTTGTGTGCGGAGGTTTTGCGGCTCCCATCAGAGAAGGTTATGCAGAAAAGGTGCTGATCGTAACCTCCGGTGAAAAGATGGCTCTTTATGCTGCAGGGAACATCTGTTCAGCGGTTAAAAACTTTGAAGACAGAGGCTATGCAAGGGTCAGAGGACTCATTTTGAACCGCAGAAATGTGGACAACGAATACGAAAAGGTGAAGGCCTTTGCCGACGAAAGAGGTCTGGAGATAGTTGCGGACATTCCCAGATGTCAGGATATCAATGACTTTGAAGACCGGGGAATGACAGTCATCGAAGGTAACCCCGATCTGCCCATCAGCCGCATCTATCTGGATCTGGCAGAGAAGCTTTTGAAAGAAGACGGACAGGAAGTTTGAGGAGATAACAAATGGAAGCTTTTGGCATGACTGCCGCACAATTGGCTGAAAGAGGAAAAGATAACCTGCCGGCGGAATTTCTTTCCAAGGATCATCTGATCTACAGTTCCCCCGCCACACTTTCCTTTAACTCTCCCGGAGCTCAGGGCTTCGGCGTTAAGAGAGCGGGACTTGCGGTTCCGGGTTCCGTGATGCTCCTGGTGGCACCGGGATGCTGCGGAAGGAATACTGCCATTTCCTCTGTGCCCGGTGAGTACAGAGACAGGTTTTTCTTCCTTCTTCAGGATGAAACCGACATAGTTACGGGAAGGCATCTTCCCAAGATCAAAAAGGCTGTTAAGGAAGTGGTGGATTTTCTGGAAACAAAGCCCTCGGTCGTAATGATCTGCATTACCTGCGTGGATGCTCTTTTGGGAACGGACATGGAGCGGGTCTGCAGAGAGGCTTCGGAGTACGCAAAAGTGCCGGTTAAAGCCTGCTACATGTATGCATTGACCAGAGAAGGCAGAATGCCTCCCATGACAGCGGTGAGAAAGACGGTTTATTCGCTTCTGGAGCCGGCTCAAAAGGACCCTGTGGCAGTGAACCTCCTGGGAGAATTTGCGACCTTTGATGAAGACAGCGAAATGTTCGGGATCCTTGAAGACATCGGTATCGAGCACATCAGACAGCTGGCGGGCTGCAAAGATTTTGAAGAATACAAAAAGATGGCAGAAGCTAATTTTAATATAATACTGAATCCGGAATGCAGAAGCGCTGCGGATGAGATGAACAAAAACCTGGGTATCCCGGGCATAGAACTGACGAGACTTTACGACATCGACAGGATCGGGAAACAATATGCACTGTTCGGAAATGCCATCGGCTGTGAGATAGATACAAAGAAATACGAAGAGGAGGCCCGGGCAGCGGTGGATGCCTTAAAAAATGCCTATCCTAACCTCACATTTTCCGTGGGGGAATGGCTTAATGCAGATGCCTTTGAGCTGTCGCTTTCGCTCCTTACCTACGGATTCGGAGTCAGTGAGATCTTCGGGACTGTCACCAACGAAAACTTTAATTACATTAAAGCCATCGCAAAACTGTCACCAAATACGGTGATCTACTCAAATCTTTCCCCCACGATGCTGAATTACGGCATAGGGAACAATAACAGCGATTTCAGGCTGGGAAAAGATGCAGCCTACTATCATCCGGGAATTCCCGGACTTGACTGGAATGATGAACACAAGCCCTTCGGCTTTTCGGGAGTAAAAAAACTCTTCCGGAGCATAAAAGAAACGCTGGATGTCGAAAACAGCGCAAATGTTGAGGTGGTTGAATGAAAGGACTTCTGAAATATTTATCCCCTTTTGCACCGGATCAGTCCGGAGCCCAGGCGGTGTTCTATGATCTGGGCGGCATCATAGTGATCAGTGATGCGGGAGGCTGTACGGGAAACATCTGCGGCTTTGACGAACCCAGATGGTTCGGGCAGAAGAGCAGGATCTTTTCGGCGGGGCTCAGAGACATGGATGCCATTCTGGGAAGAGACGACAGACTGGTGGAAAAGCTGAAACTGGCCCTTTCTCAGGTGGGAGGGGAGTTTGCGGCAATCATAGGAACTCCGGTTCCTGCGGTGACCGCCACCGATTACAGAGCTTTAAAGAGTCTGGCGCGGAAAAAAACAGGGATGACGATCCTGGCAGTGGAATGCAAAGGAACGGCTCTTTACGATGAAGGTGCGGAAAGTGCTTGGGAAGAATTATTTACCACATTTACAAAGGATGAGAGCGGAGAAAAAGAAAACACACTTGGGATCATCGGAATGACTCCTTTGGATCTCAGCATCACTCATCCCGAAGCCTTTGTAAAAGAGATCGGACGCGAGGGAGGATTTGATAAAGTCTTTCCTTACGGCATGGGAGCTGGACTTGAGGAAATCGAAAAGGCAGGAAGAGTCAGATGCAACCTGGTTGTTTCTCCCGCAGGCTTAAAGGCCGCAAGGATGTTAAAGGAGAGGTTTAAAACTCCCTACAGCATGGGCTTTCCCTTCTTTAAGAGTGAGGAAAAGGAAGCTTTTCTTAAGGCAGCCGGGAAAAAGACACTGGTCATCCATCAGCAGGCTGCGGCAAACGAGATCAGAAAAATGCTCTTGGAAGCGGATGGGACAAGCAAGGTCACAGTGGCTACCTGGTTCAGACTGGATAAGGAATTTGCCTGCGAAGGAGATCTGAGGCTTGAAACGGAAGACCGGTTCAGGGATCTCGTTCTTAATGGAGACTTTGATACAGTCATCGGAGATCCTCTTTTTAAGAGAGCGATAAAAGAATTTAAAGGAAATTACATTGATGCGGCTCATTATGCGGTGTCAGGCTACAGCGGAGAGTAAAATGAACAGGATCATCAGGATTTACGGGATCGTACAGGGTGTGGGCTTCAGGCCCTTTGTGAGCCGTCTTGCCCACGAACTAAAGGTGAGGGGCAGCGTATCAAACAAAGGGTCCTACGTTGAAGTTCTCGCAAAAGGCGATGAAGAGGTTCTGGATGAATTTGTAAAGAGGATAAAGCATGATGCACCGGAAAGATCCACGATCCTTAAAACAGACGTAAAACCATATACGG
Organism: Lachnospiraceae bacterium; assembly: GCA_016287675.1. GTDB lineage: Bacteria > Bacillota > Clostridia > Lachnospirales > Lachnospiraceae > RGIG3528. The sequence continues at coordinate 37,301 of JAEFAR010000010.1, read as the reverse complement.
GGATTGAACCGGATGTTTTTTCGGAGAGCCTTCCCTACGATGAAGACAGCTTCATTATCAAGGAAAGCGAAAAAGAAGCGGGAGACATCTTCGTTTCTCCTGACATTGCAACGTGCGACAAGTGTAGAAAAGAACTGTACGATCCAAATAACAGAAGATACATGCATCCCTTCATAAACTGCACTGCCTGCGGGCCCAGAGTCACCATTCTGGATTCCATGCCCTATGACAGGGTGCGGACCAGCATGGGAGAGTTTCCCATGTGCCCCAAGTGTGAAGAAGAGTATACAAACCCGGAAACAAGGCGATACGATGCTCAGCCTGTCTGCTGCAACGACTGTGGACCTCATGTGTACATTATGGGAAGCAATGTGCGTGACAGGGAAGCTATCATTCTCTCCAGAAAGGCGATCTCGGAAGGAAAGATCATTGCCATCAAGGGTATCGGCGGTTTTCATCTCTGTTGTGATGCAAAGAACGAAGAGGCGGTGTCGCTGCTCAGAACAAGAAAGAACAGGCCTGCAAAGCCCTTTGCGGTAATGATGAAAGACATGGACACCGTCAGAAGATACTGTGAAGTCACAAAAGAGCAGGAGGAGATCCTGACAGGCCATCAAAAGCCCATCTTGCTCCTCAAAAAGCGGAAAGATGCGTCACTCGCACCTTCCGTAGCCCCGGGTAATCCAAGGATCGGAGTCATGCTTCCCTATGCTCCGGTACAGATGCTCTTATTTGAATATAACGATAATTTTGACGTTGGGACGGACTGCTTTGTCATGACCAGCGGAAACGTGTCGGGAGCTCCCATATGCAGGGATGATGAGGATGCTGAAAAGGAGATCGCATCCTATACAGACCTGATACTGTCCCACAACAGGAAGATCAGACTCAGGTGCGACGATTCCGTAATGGATCTTTACAATAATGAGCCATACATGATAAGACGCTCCAGAGGCTTTGCCCCGCTCCCGGTGATGATGAGCGAAAACTTTAAGGGCATGGTCCTTGCTGTGGGAGGAGAACTGAAAAACACCTTCTGCGTTGCAAAGGACAGCCTTTTCTATCCCTCCCCTTACGTGGGAGACATGGAAGATGTCCGAACAGTGAAAGCATTGAAAGAATCCGTGATCCGCATGGAAACATTACTTGAAAGCAGGCATATGATCGTTGCATGCGATCTTCATCCCAAGTACAACACAACTGCCGTTGCACGGGAGCTGGGAGACGAGATCTTCCCGATCCAGCATCATTATGCACACGTGCTTTCCTGCATGGCGGAGAATGATCTTTCATCGGACCGTCGGGTGCTGGGAGTTTCCTTTGACGGCACAGGATACGGCACCGACGGCTCCATCTGGGGCGGCGAATTTCTGATATCGGACTACGACGGATTTTCCAGAGCCGGAAGTATCGTTCCCTTTAAACAGCCCGGCGGAGATGCTTCCGCAAAGGAAGGCTGGAGGATAGCGACCGCAATGCTCTGTATGTTATACGGAGAAAAGGAGGGCATGGAAAGGGCTGAAAAACTGGGACTGAATGTTTCACCTGCCTTTAAGGTGATCCCGGGAATGCTGAGGACAGGGGTGAACACCGTAAGATCCACCAGCGCGGGAAGATTGTTTGATGCGGTCAGTGCCCTGCTTTCAGTTAAAACCGCTTCCACCTTCGAAGGGGAAGCGGCCACCTCTCTTGAATTTGCCGCGGAAGAATTTGAAGAAAGATGTTTCGCAAAAGGGCGTGACATTTCGGAATATATTGAAAAATATCTCGATCCCGGGATCTTTGATGTCGGGGAAGAGGAGGGCAGGTACCTGATGCGTACGGATCTGTTTTTTGAAAGAATATGCGTGGGAGCGGAGAAAGGGGAAGACAAGGGAGCACTTGCATTTGCTTTCCATGAAGGCCTGGCTCGGCAGATCGCGGATCTGAGCGAGAGGATCTTCGCAGACTACGAAAGAAAAGCCCCGGATGCTCCTCTTTCGGGAGTTGCCCTTACAGGCGGTGTGTATCAGAACAGGCTGCTTTTACGACTTACCGAAAAGCAGCTTAAAGATAAAGGATTAAAAGTTTACAGACACAGGCTCATCCCCCCCAATGACGGAGGGATCTGTCTGGGACAGGCAGTGGCGGCCATGCGGCATCTGAACAGGGCAGCCATGGAAAAACAATAAGGAGGTACATTTATGTGCGTAGGATTGGCAGCAAAGGTTGTAGGTCTTAAGGATGGCGTCGCTCTTGTGGACGCATCCGGAGCAAAGAGAGAGGTTTCCGCGGAACTGATCGAGGATCTCTTACCCGGAGATTATGTTATGGTTCATGCGGGACTGGTAATCGCAAAGATCAAAATGAAAGAGACGGATGAAAAGAAATGAAACATTATACTATCGAAGAAGCAAAGGAGATCATAAAGGGATACAAAGGTCCTCACATCAGGATAATGGAAGTCTGTGGGACCCACACTCACGAGATCTTTAAACTGGGTATCCGTTCCCTTCTGCCGGAGAACATCGAACTGATCTCAGGCCCCGGATGTCCCGTGTGTGTGACACCGGTGGGCTACATCGATGAGGCGGTCATGCTGGCCCTTGAAAAGAATGCCGTCATCTGTACCTTCGGGGATCTTATCAGGGTTCCCGGCACCAAGATGAGCCTTGCGGATGCAAGACGTCAGGGCGGAGACATCAGGATGGTCTATTCCCCCATGGATGCTCTGGAACTGGCAAAGGCAGAGCCTGAAAAAGAGATCGTTTTTCTCGCAGTGGGATTTGAAACCACAACTCCCGTGATCTGTCTGTCCGTAAAGCATGCCATAAGAGACGGAGTTAAGAACTATTCGATCTTAACCGCAAACAAGACTATGCCCAATGCCTATATGGCTTTAAAGGACAGTGCGGATGCTTTTCTCTATCCCGGGCATGTCAATGCCATCACGGGAGAAGCAGTCTGCCGTGAAATGCTGGAAAAGTACGGGGTTTCGGGCGTTATTGCCGGATTTACCCCCGAAGAACTGATGGATGCCATCGCAGTCATAATCGTGGGACTGGAGTCCGGAAAGCCTTTCTTTGAAAACTGCTACAAGAGAGTGGTAAGCGAAGAAGGAAATGTAAAAGCGGTAGAAACCATCAACGAAATAATGGAACCCGTTGACACCGAATGGAGAGGACTGGGGATCATTCCGAAGTCCGGGCTCAGGCTCAGAGACGGGTTTGCCGATTATGATGCAAGAAAGAGATATGCTCTTCCCAACATCAAGGGAGTTCCCAATCCCGCCTGCAGATGCGGAGATGTCTTGCAGGGTAAATGCAAGCCTTCGGACTGCAAGGTCTTCGGAAAAGGCTGTACGCCGCAGCATCCCGTGGGAGCATGCATGGTTTCGGATGAGGGAGCCTGCTCGGCTTACTATCAGTACGGCGGTACGTATTAAACGGCTGAGATCATAATTTTAATAAACGGGGCGTGGCACAGCGGTCTTACCTAAGGGGAGGATGCGGCCGGGCCCGATATCGGAGGTATCATGGAAAATGAAGTAGTAACGCTTGCCCACGGAGCAGGCGGAAAACAGACATCTGAACTTATAAAAAAAGTCTTTGCAAAGCACTTTTCAAATCCCGAATTTACGGCTGATGATGCGGCTGTCCTTTCTCTCGGAGACGGAAAGATCGCCATGTCAACAGACGGATTCATCGTTTCCCCTTTTGAATTTAAGGGTGGAAACATCGGCAAGCTTTCAATCTGCGGGACAGTGAACGATCTTGCCTGTATGGGGGCAAAGCCCGAGTACATGACCTGTGCTTTTGTCATTGAGGAAGGCTTCCCTCTGGCAAAACTGGAAGAGATCGCGGATGCGATGGAAAAAACCGCCGCAAAGGTTGGGGTAAAGATCGTTGCGGGGGATACAAAGGTAGCGGGAAAAGGACAGGTGGACAAGGTGTTCATCACCACCACCGGCGTTGGAAGGATCATCCCGGGAGTAAAGACATCCGGTGCCCTGGCAAAGCCGGGTGACTGCGTTATCGTTACGGGCGACATCGGTCGCCACGGATGTACTATTCTATTGGCAAGAGAGAATCTGGGGATCGATGCGGATGTGACCAGTGACTGTGCTCCTCTTTGGGATGCCGTAAAGGCCATGACGGATGCGACTCACGATATTCATGTTATAAGAGATGCCACAAGAGGCGGAGTGGGAACAGTGCTTTACGAGATCGCTGCAGAAAGCAACGTGGGAGTTGAGCTGGATTCTGCCAACATCCCTGTGGAAGGTGCTGTTTCGGGTGTTTGCGGAATGCTGGGACTGGATCCTCTTTATCTTGCAAACGAAGGAACCATGGTAGTGATCGCGCCCGAGTCGGAGAAGGACAGGATCCTTGACGCACTTCACAAGACAGATCACACAAAGAAGGCAGCGGTCATCGGAAAGATCACTGAGGAAATGCCCGGAAAAGTGGTCCTCACCACAAAGATCGGAACAAAGTCCATGTTACCCGAGCCCGGTGGCGAGCTTTTGCCAAGGATTTGTTAAAACTGATTTGTGAGCGGTAGAGCATTTCGTGTAAAAAAATCGACATTTCGTACCACAAGTTAAAAAAATAACAAGACCGGCTGTATAATAGACCCAGACTAAATGGGCGCCGAGACATTATTAACAATAATGTGCGCTGCAGGGATTGAAAGAGTTAGGGTCAAAAAAAGAGGGAGAATCGTTCTCGATCAGGATGAGATCAGTTCTCTCTTTTTATTTTTCTGATTGACGTATCATTGCAAAATAGGCTTCTTTAAAAGCTGAGCCCAGGCCCCGGGCTATGGGACAATGTAAACCCGAAAGTGTAACGATCTCACCAGAAGAAAACCGGTCGACGTGAGAAAGCCCTACAAGGTAGCTCCTGTGACATTTAAAGAAACGTTCGTTTTTTAAAAGCAGCTGTTCATAATCCGAAAATCTGCCGTTTGTTTCCACTTTGGAACCGTCTGACATGTGGAAGATAACTTTCTTTCCGAGAGCTTCCAGACATTCAAGATTGTCGGGGTTAATCTGCTTGTATCCATGGGCTGTGCGGACTGTGAGATGCTTCGCATCCTCTTTCGTTGAATCCAGAAGCTTTTCCATAACCTGAGAGAGCCTGGAGTATTCCACCGGCTTTAACAGATAGCCGAATGCATTTACATCGTAGGACTCAAGGGCAAATTCCGGAGCTGAGGTCAAAAATACGAGTTTAACGTCCATAGATCTTTCACGGATTATGTGGGCGGTTTCCATACCTGAGAGCAGGGGCATCATAATGTCCAGGAAAATGATGTCCGCGTTTTGCTTTTCAAGGTACTCCAAAAGAGAGTCACCGTTATCGAAAAGGATGACCTTATCGTTCCTGGAGTGTTCTCCGACCCAGCGTTCAATGTTGAGTTGTGCGGTGAGACGGCAGGTAATGTCGTCATCACAGATCAATATAGTCATGCTTACACCATGATCATTACCAAATTTTTAACAACATAATGAAAATATCATAGTTTTTAGCGTTTTGCAACTATAGTGTGTAAAAGAACATAAGGAAAATAAAAGGACGTTACTGTTCACACCGCCCTAACGCTGTAATTCGCAATCCGCTACGCTACTTGCTCATTAAGCGGGGGCGGTTACTGCTACGCAGAATATGCAAGGTGCTGAAACTCTTTGAAAGTGAACTTTCAGAGTTTTAGCACCTTGCATATCTGTGAACAGTAACAAAAGGACAGAAATTAGATAGACTCTGTTCTCCGTTTTTTTATATGCTTTTCATATTCGCTGTGATAAAATAAATTGTACCACTGACATGTGCCGGAGACAGAATGACGAACAAGCTTTGAGGATTGGAAAAGGGAGAGAAAACGGGAGGTAGCCCATGTGGAGCTTTAGTTTTGTAGTTCCGACCTTTTTGATAATGGTGATCATTCTTATATTCTATTTTTCGCTGCCCAGACTTGACATCAGAATGAACCGTTTCTTTGTGGACCTGGTGGCCATTGAGACCATAACCATTATAACCGACATTGCTGCCAGTATTGTTGACAATTATTACGCCCTGGTACCCATTTGGCTGGTTGATCTCTTAAATCTGCTCTATTTTGTATCGCTCTTTACAAGATCCCTGGTAATGTACAGATTCACTTTTGGTGCTCTGGGAGTTTCCGTGGCCAGGTCCGCCTTGATGAAACAGGTCATCAGAACGCCTTATTATGCATGCATAGTGCTCACGTGCCTTTCACCGTTCTTTGGTTTTATCTATTATGTTGATGAGTCCGGCTACCATATGGGGAACTTTTACAATCTGATCTATGTTACGGGCTTTTTTTACATCCTGATGTCTTTTCTGGCAGTCTCAAAATACAGAAAACATCTTTCCGGCAGGCGCGAAAGATACAGCCTGATCCTGTATAACCTTATTCTGATCATGGGTATGTTCATCAGATACTTTCTTGCCAGGTACCTTCTTTTGGACACCTTTGTTCTTATGGCGATCATTGTTGTCTATCTGGCGTTCATGAACCCCGAGTATTTTCTGGAACCCAGAGGAGTAGTCTTTAACAGTTATGCCCTCCGTCAATACATCAACGAGCACATCGACGATCTGGACGAACGCTGCATGGGCATGGTGGTCCACAGGTACTACGAAATGAGAGACATCTACGGTGCGCCCCAGACCGATGTGGGACTTAACCTGATCGGAAGGTATCTCACCCAGATCTGTCCGAAAGGGAAGGTCTTCTACTACAGAAGAGGACGTTACATTATCTTCGGCGACAAGGATGTGGACTTCAAGGAACTCAGCAACAGGATCGCTGCCCGTTTCAGGAATCCATGGGTATCCAAGACGGCGGAGCTCTATTTCGATGTCGGGTTTGCCACTATCGAATTGAACAATAACGTGGAATCCGCGGATGTGATACTGAACACCATGACAAAAGCCCTCGGTACCGTTGATTCCAATGACAGTGAGGCACCTCTGGAGGTGACGGAGGATGAGCTTTATCAGACGGAAAAAGAGATAAAGATCAAGAGAAGCCTTGAAACCGCCATAGAAAACAATACTGTTGAGCTGTTTCTGCAACCGATGATCGATGCGGAAACCGGAAAAACTGTGGGAGCGGAAGCTCTTGCAAGGATCAGGGATGAAAACGGCGAGCTCATACCGCCCGGTCATTTCATACCCATTGCGGAGAAAAGCGGACGCATTAACGAACTGGGGGAGCAGATCTTTGAAAAGACCTGCAACTTCATAAAAAACAACGATCTTAACAAAATGGGCATACAGTGGATCAACGTAAATCTTTCGCCGGTACAGTTCATACGGAAGGACCTGTCGGACCGTTACTCCGCCATTCTTAAAAAATACGATGTGGATCCCCGCTCGATCCATCTGGAGATCACCGAAGAATCCATGATAGATGACTGTTTCCTTAAGAGACAGATAAAAGAACTGAGCGAGAAAGGCTTTAAATTTGTCCTGGATGATTACGGAACGGGCTATTCCAATCTTGCAAGACTAAAAAACTGTCCATTCATCAACATCAAGCTGGACATCACCATTGTTCGGGAATTCTGCAGGGAACCTGACGAGATCCTTCCCACAATGATCACAGCCTTCAAGCATATGGGCTTTGGGATCACATCCGAAGGAGTCGAAAATGACGGCATGGCTGCTGCCATGAAAAAGATTGGCTGTGATTACCTGCAGGGATTCTACTACTCGAAGCCCATGCCGGCGGCGGAATTTGTGAAAACATATGCGATGTAGATTTTGCTTCTAAAATATGTTTTTTGTTTTGGCATATGGTCAAAAGATACGATGAAAGCCTCAAAATGGAACAAAGTTTCATTTTGAGGCTTTTTTTGCCCAAAGGTTCATGCCTGCTTGTGCTTTAGATTCTTTATTGATGCCGTTATGACAGCGATGGATTCAAACAGGTTTTCATGTTTGATGCCTGTGGCATCGAAATGAAGTGTCTTAAAAGCAAAGGCCATAATGGGGCCCTGAAAGAGGGCACAGATTATGGTTCCGATACCCACAGGGCCTCCCAAAAGGTATCCGATGAGGGTGGCAGTGCCAAGAAGAGCAATGCTTATAACTCCGATGGGGATCTTCGGAAGATGGCGCTTTAATCCCACGAGCAAAGTGTCTCTGGGACCGCAGCCGAGAGCTGCTTTCATGTAAAACAGCTGTGTGTATCCCAAAACAAAGAGACCTGCGAACAGCATCGCTATGCTTGTGGGAAGATTTGAGGGAGTGGGGACGAAATCCACATAATTAAAGAAGTCAACGGATTTTCCCACAACAATGGCGTCGATGAACATGGCGATTCCGATGGATTCTTTCATGGAAATGTCGATCAAAAGGATCGCAACGGATACGCTGATGGAGGCTGTTCCGTAGAGTATGCCAAGAGATCTTGAGAGCCCCAGATTAAAAACGTCCCAGGGGGCGGCTCCGATGTTGGCTTTCATGGTGAGATAGATCCCGAAACCGTTCACAAAAAGGGACAGGATCGCCACCAGACTGTTAAGGACTATGCCTGCGGTGGTTTTGTTAGACAGATTGCTGCTTTTAAACATGAGTTACCTCGTGATAAATTCATTTAAACATTCAGTGGATTATAGCACCGGGATTTTTCTGTGTAAAGAAAAATAAAAAACCTCTTTTATATATTGCCAAATGATATAATATTATTATAATAATGACATAACAATATAATAGATGGCGAAAGCCGAAGGAGGAGATTATGGCTGTTATGAGGAAGCAAAAGCCCGGAACACCGGGGAGGAAGCGGATCATGCTGAAACAGGCGGCAACCGTGCTGCTTGCGATGTGTCTGGCCTTGAACTATGAAGGCTGCGGAAAACCCGCGAAAGACACCGAGGTCGAAGAAGATCGGATCTCGGAAGATTTGGAGGAAAAAGATTTGATCGAGCTTGACAGCGAAAAGATCTTGTTTTCGCATTCCTTTGAGAAGAATGAAAACGACATCTTAAAAACAGATGCGGTGATTGGCGCCGCAGGCCTTGCGAAAGCAGGAACCACCCTCTGCCTTGATGATGACAGAACAATGTTTGTGGACAAAACAAAGCTGTTCGGAAGCGCAGACAACGGAAATGAGAGCAAGGATAAGCTCTTTGATGAAAAAACCAATACCAAATTTCTGACTTTCATTACACCCACGGAAGAAAAACCTGTGGAAGTCGGATTTGAAATGAAATCCGCATGCAAGATCACGAACTACATCATTGCATCCGCAAATGACGAGCCTTCGAGAGATCCCGCCGCATGGAAGTTCTATGGTTCGGAAAACGGCGAGGACTGGACACTCCTTGACGAGAGGAAAGGGATCGGATTCACGGGGCGTTTCGAAAAGCAGTTCTTCTCTTTTGAAAATGAAGAGAAGTTCACCTATTACAAGCTGGTGATCACACAAAATAAAGGGGGTGCAAACTGCACCCAGTTCGCTTCCCTGGAAGTGGGGAACGGCGGCTGTGTTGCTTCCGAAGAGGCTGACAGACTTGAACTTAATGTAGTGAACGGACCTGTAAAGGAGTACGGAAACCAGTCCGGAAAGGCCTGGAACGGCACAAGTTCGCTTGAAGCGGTCGGATACGATCTCGGACAGGGAAAGACATTTGCGAGGCATGTGCTTTTTGAAGATCTTTCGATCAAAGTTGACAGTGACACCTTCATGTCTTACATGATCCTGCCGTCTGCTTACTCGGAAGGTGGTTATGATTACTCCTATCTGAACATGCATTTTGTGATCGACCTTGAATTCACTGACGGTACACGTCTTTCCGAGCTTAAGGCAAAGGACGGACTCGGAACGGAGATGAACCCGGATGCTCAGGCAGAGAGCTGCAAACTGTATTCAAACCAATGGAACAAGGTGACCTGTAAGATCGGTGAAGTTGCGGCGGAAAAGACGATCGATAAAGTCGTTCTTTATTACGAAAACTCACAAAAGTGTTCGCCTTCCAACTTCAGGACCTATTTTGATGATCTGAAGATCTACGATGCGAAAGAGAAAACATATGCACATTTGACCGATTACGTGAACATTCTGAGAGGAACCAACGCGACGGGGGGCTTTTCCAGAGGACTCACCTGTCCGGGAGTCACCCTTCCTCAGGGCTTCAATTTCATGTCGCCCATTACTGCTCCGGGAAGCGGCCAGCCCTATTACTACAGCGCTGACACCGACAAGCTTTATTGCCTTTCCGTGGAGCACGTGGCTTCAAATTGGGTGGGAGATCACGGAACCTGGGGAGTAATGGCGAGTACGACTCTTAATGCGGAGGATGTCCTGACCTACGAAGACATCACTCTCGGAGCAAAGGGCAGGCAGGCATCTCTTTTCAAACATGAGAATGAGAATGCCAAGGCACATTATTATTCGGTTAAGCTGGAAGAGGGGACTCCCGCATCCGGCGTGAACATGGAGACTACGGTCACGGATCACGGGATCTACGTGAGGATGCTCTTCCCGAAGGATGCCGAGAACACTTCGGTACTGTTTGACTGTTATAAAGCAGAAGGATCATTCCGCTTCAGGGAAGAAGGTGCGGTGTTCAACGCTGTGTCGGATGACTGTGCGAGAGGTTCAAACCAGCTCTTTGTTTACGGAGAATTTGTGGATTGTAAACCCGTTTCGACTTCCGTGATCGGGCACAAGGGAGCCATAGCTACCTTTGAAAAAGGTACTACCGAGGTTACTTTCAAGTTTGCCACATCCTACATTTCCAACGAGCAGGCAAAGCACAACCTTGAGCTGGAGATCCCTGCGGGGAAGAAATTTGACGATGTACTTTCCGATGCGCAGAGCATATGGGAGAAGAAGCTCGGCACCGTTGAGATACCGAAGGCTTCGGAAGAGGAACTGATCACATTCTACTCTTCCATGTATCGCCTGTTTGCCTATCCCACATCCTATTGGGAGAATGAAGGGACAAATGAAAAGGAAAAGATCGTTCATGCTGAGGTTTACAACGGCGGTAAGGTGAAAGAGGGCTATCTCTATGCAAATAACGGTTTTTGGGACACTTATCGCACCGCCTGGGCAGCCTATTACCTGTTCATGCCCACGGGAGCGTCAAGGCTGTTAAACGGTATAGTGCAGCACGCCGCGGACAATAACGGATGGGTTCCGAGATGGATAGCGCCCGCAGGCACTAACTCCATGGTCGGTACAAACTCGGATGTGGTTTTTGCGGATGCCATCGCCAAAGGCATATTATTTGATGACGAGACAGCATACAGATCCGCTTTGCAAAACGGAGCTGCGGTATCCCCCAATCTGACGAACGGCGGAAGAGCGGGCCTCGATCATTCCATCTTCCTGGGCTATATGCCTTTGGAAGACGATCAGGGACTTTCCTGGGGAATGGAAGGATACATAAACGACTACGGTGTGGCAATGATGGCGCTTGCAAGGGGTGATCGCGATATCTACGAATACTACATAAACCGTTGCCGCTACTATGTAAACTACTTTGACGAAGCACACGGATTCTTTATCGGCAAGAACAAAAAGGGAGATTTCAGATACGCTCCCGAAGCACAGTACGATCCTCATGCATGGTGGGGCGATTACACCGAAACATCCGGCTGGTGCATGGCTTTCTCGGTGCCTTTTGACGGTAACGGGCTGGCTGCTCTTTACGGCGGACGAAAAGCCCTTAAGGAAAAACTGGATGAGGCGTTCGGATTTGCGCCCTCGGATCTGCAGGTGGGCAACATCCATGAGATGGTAGAAGCAAGGGAATTACGTCTCGGAGAGTTCCATCTTTCAAATCAGCCCGCTCACCATATGCCTTACATGTATGCCTACGCAGGCGCGCCCTATAAAACGGCCGAAGTGGTACGTAAAGCTCTGAACAGATGCTTTACGGGCTCCGCCATCGGACAGGGCTATCCGGGAGACGAAGACAACGGGGAAATGTCGGGCTGGTACATCTTATCGGCTTTAGGACTTTATCCATTGAACATGGGCAGCGGAGAATACATTATCACCACACCTCTGTTCGAAAGCTACACCCTTCACCTGGAGAGCGGTGACATTAAGGTGAGCTGCAGGAATTTCTCCGAAAAGAACATCTATATCGAAATGATGATCCTTAAAACAAAGGACGGCAAAGAGATCAACTACACAAAGAATTACATTACTCACAAGGATCTTTTGAACACAACCGAGATCGTATACGTGCTTTCGGACAGATACGATGAGAACGGATGGGGCACGGCAGAGAACGATCTTCCCACATCCGTTTCGGAAAGTGCGGCTCAGGTGCCTCAGCCTGCGATTGATGTTACGAAGGGGATCGAGGCAGGAAGCGGATTTAATGCAGAACTTGCCGGAACGAGGCAGCTGTGGACAAGCGCAGATCCGAAGGACGCCGCGAAACTGTTTGATGACACTTCAAATTCAAAGGCTGTGCTTAAGGGCGATACTTCCGTTTACATTTACGACCCCAAGGGAACAGAAGTGCGGATCTACACGGTTTCCTGCGTGGAGAAGAAAAATATGCCTTCGGAAGTGGGACTGTACGGCTCGAATGACGGCGAATCCTGGGTTGAACTCGACAGAAGAACGGGCGTTACCGCATTGACGGACAGATACACACAGCCTTTTGCTGTAGCGAAGGAAAAACAGGGAGTTTACAAGTACTACCGCCTGGATATTTCCGCAGGGACCGTGGCGGAACTGGAATTACTGGGAACAGATAAATGATCTGTGAAAATACGAGGTGACGAAATGGATAAGAGATTTGCAAACGATCTGATCGAAAACACATTAAAATGCTTTGCTTTGGATGACAAGAGCTTCAGAGAATTCTTCCCCGTAAGGGATGGCGACAGGGATACATGCTTTCTGTGGTCTTACTTTGCGGCTACGGGAATGCTCTATCAAGCTGTAAAAGCAGGGTATCCCCTTAAGGATAAGTTTAAGTCATATGTTGATGCGTTCGCCTATTACAGAACAAAACCCGGGCAGGGAAAACCTGTGAAATATCATTCGGAAAGAGGCAGCGAGATCAACGGAGGACACAGCGACTGCTTCTTTGATGACAACATCTGGACCGCGAGAAACTACCTTTTTGCCTACGAAGTTTTCCATGATCCCTTCTATCTGGAGGAAGCCGAAAAGGTGGCGGATTATGTCTATACCGGATGGAATGAGGAACTGGGAGGCGTTGTATGGAATGAAAACGGCCTCACGGATAATGCCACAGCCCAGGAGCTGGAAAGAGGACTTTCGGCAAATGCCTGCTCGTCCTTGATCAGCGCTATGCTTTACAGGCTTACGGGGAAGAAACATTACCTTGACTGGGCCTATCGTTTCCATGATTTCTGCAAGATCATGCAGGATCCTGTTACAAAGGTTTACTACAACGGGATCCACACTCTGATCGAAAACGGGAAGAGGAGAAACGGTGAAGTCAATAAGGACATGTACGGCTATAACAGCGGAAGCATGATCCTTGTGGATCTTGAGCTTTACAGGATCACGGGAGAGGATAAGTATCTCGAAGATGCGAAAGCAACTTCCAAAGCTGCCTATGATGCCTTTCTCAGGAAGGATGAAAAGAGCGGAAAGCTCTACTTCAGGGATTTCAGATGGTTTACCGCGATACTTGCGGAAGGCTGGAGCGCACTCATGGATCTCGGATGCGAAAACGAGAAAGAGTACATGAAGATGCTGGGAGAGAGCATTGATGACGCCGTTTGCTTCATGAGCCCCGAAGGGCTTTTGCCTCACGATCTTGTCTGCGGTTACAGGGACAACAATAACGATGATCGCCTGCTCTTAACGCACAGCGCCATCGCCGAGATCGCGGTTTTGTGCTCAAAATGACCCCGCCCCATTTCTTTTTTGCAGAGGTTGACATTCCGCAATATAAAGTATAACTTAAAAGAAAAATGACACCATAACCCCGTCCCCAAGGTGTCAAAATTCGGAGGTAAACCATGGAATACAGGAAATTCGACGATACATTTGTTGTGCGGATCAACCGCGGTGAAGAGGTGATCGAAAAGCTCACGGAGCTTTGCAAGAAGGAAGGGATCAAGGCAGCTTCAGTGGAAGCCATCGGAGCGTCGGATCATGTTGTTATCGGACTCTATGATGTGGCAAAACGTGAGTACCACAGGAACACAATTGACGAACCTATGGAGATCACGTCCCTTCTGGGGAATGTTTCCACAAAAAACGGAGAGACTTACATCCATTTGCACATAAACGTCTGCAAAGAAGACATGACCGTTCTCGGAGGTCATCTGAACGAATGCAGGATATCTGCCACATGTGAGATGTTTGTTAAGACGGTTAAGGGAACGATCGAAAGAAAGCTTGATGAAAAAGAGACGGGATTGAATCTTTTTGAGTTCTAAAAAAACTGCCGATCCTATGGGATTCCAAAAGAAATCCGGATCGGCAGTTTTTATAATATGTTGTTGGTCAGCTTAGATCTTTGTGAATATGGCCGTTTCGTTGTCAAGTTCACCGGCGATCCGCTGGTTGTCGTCCATTCTGGTCTTGATCCTGTCCATATCGTTTACGAGGTCCTGAGTGCTTGCAGCTGCATTGCTGACACCCTTAACACCCTCGTCTATCGCAGTTGTGATGTTGGATATGGACTCCGCAATTTCATCGAAGGATTGCTTCAGACCTTCCGTTTTGGCTGTGAACGAAGTCATTACGGATTCAATCCTGTCCGCATTTTCGCGATACTTTTCACCGCCCTTGACAAATTCGGCAAATTCGGGAAGGATGGAATTCTGCATGTAAGCAACAAGATCATTGGCGCTTTGTTCGAGATTATGTACGGCGTTGATGACTACGGAGTTGATCTCCTGAATGTTTGCTGCGGTGTGACTGCTGTCTTCCGCAAGTTTTCCGATCTCTGATGCAACGACCGCAAAGCCTCTGCCTGCTTCACCCGCGCGTGCGGCTTCAATGGAAGCGTTCAGTGAAAGAAGGTTTGTCTGACTGGCGATGTTCATGATGTCTCCGGTCAGAGAGTTTACCTGATCCACGTTCCGGCTGTCCTGTATGGCCTTATTGAGGTTTAAAAGGATGGTCTCAACCTTGGCGTTGGTCTCATCCATATTTGCCCTTGCCGAGTGCTCCATTTCATTGGCGTGTTCCTTCATGGATCTGGAGAATTCATTGATCTCATTGCTCTTTACAGCCATTTCGGAGACTTCGTCTTTTACGGAATCAGTGTGACGGTTGATCTTTGCGGCACTGGATGCCACCTCCTGCATTGTTGCGGAAAGCTCTTCCGTAGAGGCATATAGATCCGAGGCACTGTCTTTTGATGTCTGAACGCTTCCGAGAACGTCGTTTACCACTTCTTCAAGTGTGGAAGATTCTTTTTTAAGTATTGTGAATATAGACTGCAGGCGTTCAATGAATGCGTTGATACCGCTGCTGAGCGCTCCGATCTCATCGGCAGAACTGATGGAAACACGTTTGGTGAGATCGCCCTTACGGTTGTTTATGCCATCTATGATATCCATAAGCTCTTTCTTCGAGGTTATTACAGGACGTACAACCAGGATCAGAACCACAAACATGGCTACAAGGACGGATGCGACACTTAACAGGATCAGTATCATGGAAACAATGTTAGCCGATCTGTAAACCGTTACCAGGGATTCTCTTTCCGAGGTGGCGGATGCTCCGATGGATGAGATTATGGCATCGATGTTACCGTTCAGACTCCGGGCATTGTCGGCAACCGCACCGTTAGCTGTGGAGTAGGCTTCCTTCGTCTTCTGATCGGCGCTTTGGGCAAGGAGGATACGTATTGAATCCTTAAAGTTTTTGTAATCCTTCAGCATGCTGTTGTAGTTGTTTGATATGCTTGCGTTTTCGTACTTTTTAAAATCTATGATCGCGGAATAGAGCTTATCTTCCTCAGCTTCTATTTTTCCGACGACTGACGTCATTGTTTCAAAATCTGTAGCGACGATGTGGGAAAGAGCGAGTGTGTGTATTGTTTTTGCCGTCTGACCGATGGTGTCCAGCTCTGTGATGGCCACAAGGGATTCATCTGAGATATCTCTTGCGATATTGTTGACTCTTCTCAGATTGGACATCGTGATAACGTTGGAAAGGACGGAAATGAGCCCCAATGCAAGAACCGGTCCCAACATCATAACTCGAATACTCAGCTTTTTTTTCATATGCATTCTCCTAATTCTTATTATTTTTTAACCGGTCATTGAGGGGCATCGCCGGTGGTCTCTTCACCTGTGATACCGTAAACCATCTCGTTCAAAAGTACCTGAAGATCTTTTCCGGAGGGATTTCCCTGACTCATAATGTACCCGAAGGATCCTGAAGGACCCCAATAGGTGGATCCGACTCTTTGAAGCGATGAGAATTCCGCTTGCTTCTGCAAAGCCTGAAGCGCTTTGGATTCAGCTACCGCACCCACGCGGGAGGAGTTTGTGTTGGAAGGACCCTGGCCTCTCATTTCAAATCTCAGAGTCTGGTTCTTTTCGTTTGTCATCCAGTCTGCAAAGGTGCAGGCCCAGTCGTAGTTTTCGGAATAGGAATTGACTCCCACGAGTTTGTAGCCGGCATAACTCGAAAGCTGTACCTGCTTTCCTGCCACTGTGTATGTGGGAAGCTTGGTGGCTGCGTAATTGTTGCCCCATGCTTCTTTTATCGCACTTTCGTCCCATATGCCGCTTACGCCGGCAATAAACACATCATTTGCCGCGTCTTTTGTAAAGCCGTTGGCAGCGGTGGCGGAAAACGCTTTGTTCTTACCGATCTTAAGAAGCCCTTCCGCAACGTCTTTTCCCGTAATGTTTGTGTATTTGGCGTTCCAGTTGCAGTAGGTGCTGAGACCGTCATCCTTTAACCCGATCTCCATGTCGGTATTACCGAAAAATGAATAGAGGTACCATCCTGAGGTAATGTCCATAAAGACCTGTTTGCCTTTGGAAGCGGCTACTTCAAGCAGCCTGTCCATGGTCTGTACATCTGCGTCGCTTAAATAAGCTTTGTTGTAAAAGAGAAAGTAACCATTGTCGGCAGTAAGCGGGTAGGCATATAGTTTGCCGCCCACTGTCGCTGCGTCGCTTGCAGCTTTCAGGTTTCTGGAAGAGATGGCGGAGGAATTCTTGACTTCCTTTAACACACCTGAAGCAACCAGTACCATTAGCTGATCATCCGCAAATGTAAAAACATCCGGGGCATTAAGAACGTCCCCCAGAACATTGTCCTTGCAGTTGGCTTCCGAATGGGCTTCATAGGTTATGTCAAAATCTGCCTGCCCTGAGTATTCAGCTTTAAAGCTTTTGATTATTTCGTTTATCAAAGCCTCGTCTTCTTCGGAACCCCACACTTCAAGGGTAACTTTTCCGCTTTTTGGGCTTTCGGCAGAAGGGGTGGGGGAATCGGGGCTGACGGATGATCCGCAACCTGTGAGAAGTAAAGACAATAGAGCTGTTGCTAATAAAAATGATGTTATTTTTTTGCACATAGCGCCACTCTCCCATAGTAAGATTTTTCTGAATTTTATCAACTTTACGCAGTGCTTTCAATCATTAAAAAAGACATTTGATATATTCTTTATATTTATTAAAGTTTTGGAAACTGTCCGATAAATAAGAGGGATAAAAAGTTTGACAAGCTTTTAACTTATTTTATTGTAAAAAACATAATTCTGTGCTATATTTTTTAAGGTTTTAGGAAGCCACGATTTTATAAGGAGGATTATATGATCTACTCAACAGAAGTTAAAAACATGTGCCCTGTTCATCAGGGGGTACATCATGGCGCAGCGCCTATCCCCGAAGAGGCAAAGTGGGTACAGGCTAAGAAGGTTGAGGATATTTCCGGCTATACACACGGCATCGGCTGGTGTGCACCTCAGCAGGGAACATGCAAACTTTCACTTAATGTAAAAGACGGTATTATTCAGGAAGCGCTTGTTGAAACAATCGGATGCTCCGGTATGACTCATTCTGCAGCTATGGCAGCAGAGATTCTTCCCGGACTTACTATTTTAGAGGCTCTCAATACAGACCTTGTGTGCGACGCTATCAACACAGCTATGAGAGAGCTTTTCCTTCAGATCGTATACGGAAGAACACAGAGTGCATTCTCCGAGGGCGGTCTTCAGATCGGTGCAGGTCTTGAGGATCTCGGTAAGGGCACACGTTCCATGATCGGTACAACCTACGGAACTCTTGACAAGGGACCTCGTTACCTCGAGCTTACAGACGGTTACATCACAGACCTTGCTCTTGATGAGAACGATGAGATCATCGGCTACAAGTACGTAAACTTCGGCAAGATGATGGACTTCATCAAGAAGGGCGACGATGCAAACACAGCTCTTCAGAAGGCATCCGGCCAGTACGGAAGAGTTGCTGATGCGGTTCGTTTCATTGATCCCAGACACGAGTAAGAAGGAGGAACTAAAAATGGCATTATTTGAATCATATGAGAGAAGAGAGCCCCAAATTCTTGCAGTGTTAAAGAAGTATGGTATCTCTTCCATTGAAGAGTGCAAGGATATCACAATGGCTGCCGGAATCGATGTATACAAGCTCATCGAGGGCATCCAGCCCATCTGTTTTGAAAATGCAAAGTGGGCATATACAGTCGGTGCAGCTATCGCCATCAAGAAGAACTGCCGCAAGGCATCCGAAGCTGCAGCAGCAATCGGTGAAGGACTTCAGGCTTTCTGCATTCCCGGCTCCGTAGCTGATACACGTAAGGTTGGTCTCGGACACGGTAACCTTGGCAAGATGCTTCTTGAAGAAGAGACAGAGTGCTTCGCATTCCTTGCAGGTCACGAGTCTTTCGCAGCAGCAGAAGGCGCTATCGGTATCGCAGAGAAGGCTAACAAGGTTCGTAAAAAGCCCCTCCGTGTCATCCTTAACGGTCTCGGAAAAGATGCTGCTCAGATCATTTCCCGTATCAACGGCTTCACATTTGTTGAGACACAGTATGATCCTTATACAAATACAGTAAAGGAAGTAAGCAGAAAGTGCTACTCCAAGGACGCTAACAGCCCTCGTGCAAAGGTTAACTGCTACGGCGCAAACGATGTTTGCGAAGGCGTTGCCATCATGTGGAAGGAGAACGTTGATGTTTCCATCACCGGTAACTCCACCAACCCCACAAGATTCCAGCATCCTGTTGCAGGTACCTACAAGAAGGAGCGCCTCGAGGCAGGCAAGAAGTACTTCTCAGTTGCATCCGGCGGCGGCACAGGCCGTACACTTCATCCCGATAACATGGCAGCAGGTCCTGCTTCCTACGGTATGACAGATACAATGGGACGTATGCACTCTGACGCTCAGTTCGCAGGTTCTTCTTCCGTTCCCGCTCACGTTGAAATGATGGGCCTTATCGGCGCAGGTAACAACCCCATGGTTGGTATGACAGTTTCAACAGCAGTTTCCATCGAAGAAGCAGCTAAGGCAGGCAAGTTCTAAATCAATAACGAAGCATAATAAAAGCCATCGGTTTATCCGGTGGCTTTTTTTGAACTTCGTTGAAGAAACGTAGCATTTTGCCAAAAACTTCGTTGAAGAAATGCACTATTTCAGGAAAATTTTCGTTGAAGAAACGTAAGGTTAGCATTATAATGTTGAATAGAGTAAGCAAAATACGTGCATATAGTGGGAGAAGTCAGGATGTATTTCAGAAGAAAAGTCTATGATCGATTAAAAGAGTGGAAAGAAAGGTATTCCGATGAATATGCTGTGCTGCTTGAAGGCGCCAGGCGAGTCGGAAAGTCGACGATCGCGGAACAATTCGCAAAGAATGAGTACAAGTCATATGCTTTGATCGATTTTTCAAAGGCGTCGGATAGTATTGTAAAGTGCTTTGACGATATTGGGAATCTTAATGTGTTCTTTCTTCGGTTACAGGCTGAAA
Organism: Lachnospiraceae bacterium; assembly: GCA_016287675.1. Taxonomy (GTDB): domain Bacteria; phylum Bacillota; class Clostridia; order Lachnospirales; family Lachnospiraceae; genus RGIG3528. The sequence goes on along the minus strand of JAEFAR010000010.1, from coordinate 17,378 downwards.
TGGGGGTCACATTATATGAACACGAATCCTTGATCATTTTTGATGAGGTACAGCTTTTTCCGAAAGCAAGACAAGCTATAAAACATCTGGTTGCGGACGGAAGATATCACTATATTGAAACAGGATCTTTGATATCGATAAAGAAAAATGTAAAGGATATCCTGATCCCTTCGGAGGAAATGAAGATCCATGTTTATCCCATGGATTATGAGGAATTTAGTGAAGCAGTGGGAAGCAATTATGAGATCCTTAAGCAGATCTGTAATATGAAGAACGGGATCGGTCAGTCGACAAACCGAAAGCTGATGAGAGATCTACGTGTATATATGGCAGTGGGGGGCATGCCACAGGCTGTAAAGGCCTATGTAGAAGGGAAAAATTTTGCAGAGATAGACAGGATCAAAAGACAGATAATATCATTGTATGAAGAAGACTTTAAGAAAATTGATCCTTCAGGAAGGATTTCTTCGCTGTATCATTCCATCCCGGCTCAACTTGCTAAAGGAACAAGAAAGTACAGGACGACCACTGCTATCAATAAGAGAAACAATAAAACCGATAACCTGATATATGATCTGATTGACTCAAAAACCGTAATCCCCTGTTACAATTCTACTGATCCCCGCACCAGTTTGACTGATACCAAAGATCTGACATGTTACAAGTTGTATCTTTCGGATACGGGCTTGTTTGTTACGTTAATGTTTATGGACCGGCCGGAAGTGGAAAACGAGATCTATGCCAAATTATTGTCGGATAAGCTGCCGGCTAACCTGGGATATCTCTATGAAAACCTTGTCGCCCAAATGATCGCGGTTACTGACAGGGAACTCTTTTACCATACATGGGAAAGGGAAAACAGTACACATTACTACGAGGTGGATTTTTTGGTGGCACACGGCAGTAAGGTCGATGCATTTGAAGTAAAGTCATCCGGAAAAGGAAAACATGAATCCATAACCGAGTTTTCAAGAAAATTCTCGAAGAACGTCCGCAATATATATCTGCTGTCACAAAAGGATATCGGAAATGAGGAAACGCTTCAGCTCAGACCGCTGTATATATTGCCGTTTTTGATAAGTTGATTATGTGGGCATTGTTTATTAAAGCATATGTGGACATACTGCAATTCTACACTTGATTGGGAGGCAAAGTGATGGCAAAAGACATGAAAAAAAATCTTATGATTGTGTTGATTGGAGTTTTGGCATTATCAGGATGTACATCAAGAAGTAAAGAACGTGTTTTTCTCGAGGAAACACAGCGACAATTAGAAAGTCTTACAGAGCAGATATCTGATTTGACTTTGAAGATTGAAGAACAGTCTTATGATATTTTGATGCTTGAGAAAAATAATAAAGAGTTGATAGCTATGCTATCTGCTACACCTACACCGGCACCTACGAGCACACCGACTCCAACTATTGAGCCTCATTTGGCATATGATGGAAGTGAAGTATCGCTGACATTTTATCACACGATGGGACAGCGGTCTGCTGATATTCTAAAAAAATATATTAAAGAATTTAATGAGATCTATCCCAATATACATGTTCATGCCAGCCAGATTGGAATCTATGATGATCTCAGAGATCAGATAAGCACTGAACTGACCGTGGGAAGTCAGCCTAATATTGCATTTTGCAACCCTGAACATGTAGCTTTGTATAATAATATTTATAGCGATTATAGGGTTATTCCTCTTGATTATTTCATAGTCGACGAGGACTATGCAATCAGGGCTGATGGAATGAATGAAACACTTGGCTTGATGGATTCCCAGATAGATGATTATATTCCTGCTTTTTTGGAGGAAGGAGCATCTTTTGCGGATGAGCATATATACTGTTTGCCGTTTTACAAGTCCTGTGAAGTTTTATACTATAACCAAACTTTCTTTGAAAAAAACGGTCTAAGGGTACCCAAAACATGGGATGAAATGGAAGAACTGTGTTATAAGATTAAGATGATAGACCCCAATTGCATTCCCTTAGGCTATGATTCTGAAGCAAATTGGTTCATCACTATGTGTGAGCAATATGGATCAGGGTACATAAGAGCAGAAGGAGAACATGTTCTGTTTAATAACAGGCAAAATAAGGAGTTTGTCCGTCGTTTTGCGAAATGGTATAAAGAAGGACTTGTCACAACTCAACAATTGTATGGCGCTTATACTTCGGGGTTGTTTGTCGCCGAAAACGGGACAAAGTGTTATATGAATATAAGTTCTTCTTCCGGTGCAAAGCACCAGTTACCGACACCTGACCAAAATGGTAATTATTCCTTCGAAGTCGGAGTTGCTATGATACCTCAAGTGGATGTTTCAAATTCAAAAGTTTCTTTTCAAGGTCCGAATCTGTGCATTTTCAATTCGGAGGATTATCAGGAAATTGTGGCTTCTTGGCTTTTTGTAAAGTATATTACTTTGAATGCTGAGTTTCAGGCTGAACTTGCAATTGAAACAAAAACTATACCGGTTATATTATCTGCCTCTGAGACAGATATCTATAAGGCATATCTGAAGCAAAACGGGATTGAGCAAAGAGTTGCCGGGATTTGTCTTGAACAAAGAAATGCATATTTTTCTACACCTACTTTTGCTGGCACTGCAAAAATAAGGGATGTGGTTGGAAGTCTTATGCAAAAGTGCTTTATTCGAAATATAAATGATATAAATGTATTATTTGATGAGGCAGAAAAAAATTGTAAGTATTAAGAATTAAGACGGATTTTGATTTTTGGAAAGGGAAATCATGAACATACAAAATGGAAGACCGAAAGACACTGAAGGCAGGACACAAAGGGAAATGCGGACATATGATATACTGGACGCCCTTGGAATAGAATATTATCGGGTGGACAGCGAACCCGCAAATACTATGGAAGCTTGTGATGCCATAGGCAGGGCATTGGGGGTCGGTATATGCAAAAATCTGTTCCTTTGCAACAGGCAAAAGACTGCGTTCTATTTACTCATGATGCTGGGGGATAAGAAGTTTAAGACAAAGGAACTGTCTGCCCAGATCAATTCGGCCAGACTATCATTTGCAGAACCTTGTGATATGCTCAGACTTCTGGACATTGCGCCGGGATCAGTCAGTGTGATGGGGCTCATGAATGACAGGGGGCATGAAGTGCAGCTTCTGATAGATGAAGATCTGCTGAAGTTTGAATATGTGGGGTGCCACCCATGCATCAACACTTCCAGCCTCAAGATACGTACGGAAGATGTGATAAAGAAGTTCCTGCCCGCTGTGGGGCATGACTTTAAAACTGTGCATTTGGTGGGAGAGGAATAAAATGTTGACATTAAAAAAAGCAAATACCGAAGATATTGAAAAAGAGTGGCAGTTCGTGAAGGATATGCCCGCAGACGAGAACGGACTGTTGAATTCATGGGAGGGAGTTTCCTTCGAAGATTTCAGAGAGAAGGCGCTTCCGGAGATGCTGAATGATGAGGCGGGGATCGGACTTCCGGATTGGAAAGTGCCATGCACTACCTATTTCCTTTGGGACGACGAGGTTATCGTGGGCCAGTTCAGGCTGAGGCATCATCTGAACGATGCTCTGCGGAACGGAGCGGGTCATGTGGGATATTTCGTGAAAAAAGAGTTTCGTGGGAAAGGATATGCCACGGAAGGGTTGAGACTTCTTTTGGAAGAGGCGAGGAAGATCGTGCCGGAGGACGACATCTATCTCAGGGTGGACAGGACCAATCCCGCATCGCTTCGCGTCATGAAGAAAAACGGCGGAAGAATCATAACTTCGGATGAGAACAAGTACTATGTGCGCATTAAGAAAGCGGACAACAAGAGTTTCAGGCTGATCTTCGTTCGCCACGGTGAGCCGGATTACGTTGCGGACAGGCTGACAAAGAAGGGACATGCCCAGGCGGAGGCGGTTGCAGAACGACTTAAAGACGAAGGCATAGAAGAGATCTATGCTTCTCCGATGGGCAGAGCCCGAGAAACTGCGGCTCCCACAGCGGAAAAGCTGGGACTTCCCATAAAGATATTGGATTATATGCATGAAGTTTCCTGGGGAGGAGAGGGCGTTCCCGACGGCGGACATCCCTGGACCGTCAGCGAAAAGATGGTGAATGAAGATGATTTTGATTTTTATCACGAGGACTGGAGAAAACACCCGGCTTTTGAAAAAAACGAGGTAACGAAGCTTTATGACATGATCTCCGAAAAGATCGACGGCTTCCTCGAGGCTCAGGGCTTCAGGCATGAAGGATCGAGATTCTTCTGCGAAAGAGATGAGGCTAAGACGGTGGCACTATTCAGCCACGGCGGTTCCGGAGCGTGCGCTCTTGCTCACATTCTTTCGCTTCCTTACCCTTACGTTTGCACTTTTTTCCCTTATGAATTCACGTCCGTGATCGTATTGGAGTTCCCCGTTCGAAAAGGCAGGTATGTGCATCCGAGGGTTGAATTGTTTAATGATGTTTCACATACGAAGAGTTTAAATGGAGGCGAGCACCAGCAAAACATACAATAGATGGGCCGCTCCGACTGCCCATTTGTGACCGAGCTCGCGCTTGAACTATTGAGCCTTGTCTTTAATAGACAAGGCTTTTATAGTCTTTTAGTTGCTTCTTCGTATACGGCGTCATCATTTCTCATACCAATAATGATTATATTCATATTGTTTGAATCGGTTGGAACAAGATTGTAAATTATCCTGACTCCGTAATCCCTGAGCTTTATTTTACAATAGCCGGATAAACGTCCTGACAATGGTTTGCCGTAACCATTGGGCTGAGGTTGGGGATTAGCTGATACTTTGCATATTGCCTTGAACACCGGAATTTGTAAAGAATGATCCAATGATAAAAAATCCTCTTGTGCATCATCAGTTAATTCAACGTTGTCAGGAAAAGTAAATCTATTCGATTTCGACATCGGGAGCAGCCTCCAGTTCTTCTAAGGTTATACCTGCCCTGGCGGCCACTTCTTTAAGACTGTGAACAGTACCTGAGGAATGAGCCAATCTTTCATCTGCCATTTTTGCATCATAATAATCTTCAAGATTGTCTATTAATTCGTCATATGCTTCAGGTGAAAGGAGAATACACTTTACTCGGTTGTTTTTTACTACATAACGGAAACCATCCTGACTTACTTCATCAAATATTTTATTGGCTTCTCCTTTGTTAAAGCGCGAGATTGGAACAATGTGTTCATTTATATGTTTCATAGCGTACATTAAAATACCCCCTTGGAAATATCGATTAATTTGTAGATATAATTATATATTAAAATAATGATGTGGTCAAGAACTCGTGTTAGCTTTTGGGGACGGGGTTAGGGTGTCATATAGGATGCGAGTGGGCATGAGGAGTCGAAATGAAACGTCCCCGTTGACTCCCCGTTGACTCACTACTGCACCGATGTTCATAAGTTCTCCTTCCGTCGCCTATGCGGGCATATAAAAAGACACCATACAGCAAAGCAGTCCTTTGCGATATAGTGCCGTCCGTGCATATATATTATCGGCAGAGGGGAGAGGGAAGTTGAGCGGGCGCATATGAATTACTGCTTTACCATGAATTGGAAAAGTTTTTCTTTTTATGTTATACTTAACTGATAAATTTATTGTGACTTATACTGAGAAATAATAAGTGAGGAACGATAGAGTATGGCCATTAAGAAAGATGATCTGGATAAAATAATAACAGGTGTTTTTGGCATTGGTGCTGTAGGACTGGGTATAGCAACAGTTTTAAGAGGGCTTGAAAATAAAGAGCATATAATGGATTCATATGGAGAGCACAACGATAATGTGAGTGAAAAAGACACCATTGATGAATCGGATGCTGAAGATAATGAGGAGTCCCCTTACATACCGAGTGTAGATGAGGTTTTTCAAGAAGATAAGATTCAGCAAGAAATGAATGCTATGTGGATAGATCATCAAACGGATCAAATGTGGGATGATTATCGAAGCAGTTGTTTATCAAAAACAGGATTGTCTAATAACTTGGATGCTGCCAGCAGAGCGTTTGAGCAGAATGTTTTCTATGCGCAGAGTTCTTATATCTATATAGATTTCACACATAATCTTAAAAATGGAAGTAAAAATTGGAATGATATCTACCAAGAGTCGATTGAAGAACAGTTTGAAAAGATTCAAAGGCGATTGGCGTTTGCGGGAACAAAGAATATCGCGGATTTTAGAGCATTTGTGAATATTTGCTTCCCGAGAATAAAAAGCAAATATTATGTTTCTATGCCTGGATTTGATAGGAAAATTGAGAAATCTAAACAGTATTCAGGCTGTGAATGCATATACAATATGATATTGCGCCCTGAAAAAACATCTATGATGAGTTCTATTATACCAAATGAATTGGATGTTTTTTTGGTGGGAGATCTTGTTTTTAGAAATGAATTAATATCCTTTGTGGTAAAAGGATTGGATTTGATAGATGTAAATGTAGAAAAATTCGGAGAACTCGCTGTTGAATGTTTTGCAGCTTGCGCTGTTACAAGAAATCAGAAAAATTTACCTGATTATGGCATCGAAGCAAGGGAGTTATATAAACCTTTTTTGACGAGAGATCGGGTACTTATTTTGTGCGAAAATGTCTATCCGATTAAAAACCCTGAGAGAGCGGTTGATGTATTTGAAAAATGGATGAAATATGTGAATTTTAGACAGTATTTTCTCGATGTTCAATCGCAAAAAAATGAAGAGGTTAATAAGGTTGATTTTATCAAAGCATACGCTGTCAGCAGGATGGAATATAGGAAAAATGAAGATACATATTCTGAGTACTTGCTTGATGGAAACAAGAACTTTATTCGTAAGGATCAAGTCTTGTTGGCTAAGAATGTTGAAAACTCAGTTGAATTTCCTCTTATCAGAAGCGTTATTATAAAAAATCTAGCTGAGATAAAGAAGAGTTTATCGCGAGATAAAAAAACGACAATTTATGAAAGAGATTTAAGAAGGTTTACACATACACAGGTTGCACTTACAAAAGCAGATCATAAGGAAATAATATATTTAGGAGAACGATTTGCTTTTGAAACTGTGGACGTGGAGCCAGATTGCAAAGACATTGATCGCTTTTTTGATAATAGACGCAAAAGTATCGAAGAGCAGGTTGATAATAAGTACGAAGGAATAATTAAAGAGACTGTTTCAGCTTTTAAAAAAATAGAAGAAGAGAAGTTGGAAAAGGAACTTTATGAAAAGATAGAACGTTATTCTGAGACATTGGATGACTCACTCGATTCGGATATTGAACATAATAGTGATGAATCAATAAATAAGCGGTATCAGAAATGCGTGGAAGAAATAAGAGAGAAGTATAGACAGAAATTAAAGAAGCTTGAGACGGGTAGAGATAAAAAGCAAAAAGGACATGGCGAAGAAAAACTTGAAGAAAAGAAACGAGATATAGAGATAGAAGAGATTCAAGAAATTGAAGAAATTCCAATTAGAATATGGTACGAGGAGAGAAATTCCGAGAAAAAAAGACAATTTGAACAGGTAAATAGAACTCAAAAGGAAAAGAAACTGAGAGACATTTGTGGTGAAAAAGAGCAAATGTTAAGACTGGAGCTAAAAGACTTATGGTCTGACGAAAAAAGTCAATACAAATTGCAAAATGAGGAGGAAAGACGGGCAGAAATAGAAAAAAGGATAGAAAAAGATACAAACAGACATTTTAATATCTATTTTAAAGCGGATGATATAGATGTTGAGAATGTTGCTACTGAGACATTGAGCAGTTATAGGTATTTAGTTTATGACATTAGAGCAGAGAAGGCCAAAATAGACCGCCAACAAAAAACGCTTGAGGGGTTCTACAGAGGGTATGTTAAAAACCCATTCCTTGCATCATATTTATTTGCTCCGGAAACATTAGGAAAAGGGGAAAATGAAATAGGCGAAATTGAATGGTTTGGGGAAAGGCTGAATGATACCCAGAAAGAGGCTGTAAAAAAAGCATTGGCCAGCAATAGTATGTTTTTGCTACAAGGACCGCCAGGGACCGGCAAAACCGAAGTTATAGCTGAAATAACTGCTCAGTGCGTTAAACAAGGGAAGAAAGTGCTGATTTCGAGCGAAACACATAAGGCAATAGATAATGTTTTTGAAAGACTTCCCAAAATCCCTGAAATCAGACCTTTACGTTTAATACCATCACAATCAAACAAGGAGACAGATTATAGCCCCGAAAGACTGGTTGATAATTTATATCAAAGTATATCTGCACGATTGGGACACCGCATTAGTCAATATGATAACTTTGCAGAAATGAAGAATAATTTTGGAAACAAGATGAACGAACTTCGTTTGAGGCAAAGTCAAATGCAGCAGTTGAAAAAAGAATGTAATGCCATTCAAGAAAAGAAAGACCGGCTTTCTGCTGAGTGTGAGGCTATTGATAACTTTGTACAGGAAAGTAGAGAATCAAAAAGGCCGTTGGAAGAGGAAGCAGGACAGTACAATGTTGTTTTAAAATGTATAGAGAGAGGATTATTTGACGAGGAAGTTGAACATGCTGATATTTTGAAACAGCTTTTATTTGAACTATATGACTTGCTGGAACAATATGACTTTTTTGGTGAATTAAACCCGACAAAAATTAACAGGATATGTAATACCTCTATTGATCAGGTAAAGGACGAATTAAAAATCATTGAGGATAATATGTCTTCAATGAACGTTGATCGTGAAAAGAGTGCTATAAAGTCGCAAATTCAGTCACTTAGAGATCCAGATACTGACGATATTATTGAAGGAAAAGAGGAAGAATATAAACAATTAAAGGCTAAGTTAATAGCGTTAAAGAATGTTAAAGATACAAATGAAGCGTTTGCCTATGATTCACTTCAACTTGCATCTTTTGTTGATGTGGAAAAACTGGCTCAAAGTGTTCAAAGGACAGAGTTTCTTCGAACTTACTCGGAAATTAAAGCGGATTTTTCAAATGTGATAAAAGGATACGGAGCTGAGATTAAGTCAGTTATTCATAAACTTGATAAGCAGATGGAAAGTATTGATGAGAAGGTTAGAGGAAAAAGAGAGCAAAAGAGAATAATTCAAAATGAAATAGAGCAGCTAAATGAGAATGATTCATATATCACGTTTAGACGTAAACAGCAGGAACTCAGAAAAGAAATAGTTGAATTTTTTGATGATTTTGAGATTTTAGACGAGTACCCAGCGGACGATTATTCTGCTGCGATAGATATAATTGAGAAACACTGGGTAGAAATCGAACACAATCAAGAACAACGTGAGCGTGAAAACAAGTCAAGAATACCTATGTTTAAAGAAATCTGTGAATACTTGAGTGATCCTGAGATTCTTGATGAGGATAGGAGGAGCTATACTAAGAAACTGTTTGATAATGCAAATGTTTTTGGTATGACATGTACTAGTAGAGAGCGTTTTAACGAAAACACAATGAAAGCACTCAGAGACTATAATCTTGGTGATATAAATATCAGAAATGTTGGCATTGATGTTGTTATAATTGATGAGGTAAGTAAATCGTCATTTTTGGACATGATGATTCCGATTTTGTACGGAAAAACTGTTGTTTTAGTTGGAGATCATCGACAGCTTCCTCCTCTTTATGATTTGAAACACATGAGAAATGAGGAATTTGAAGGGCTTAATTCGGATATAATTGATTATGATATCAATAAACAGTATCAGGAAATGTATGAGACGTGTTTTTTTAAGTCCCTATTCGAAAGTGTTCCAATGGATTATAAGATAATGCTTGATAAACAATATCGTTGTCATAGCGATATTATGGATGTTTTTAATCATTTTTACAGTACAAATGGTAAAGGGCTTTCAATCGGATTGAGTAACCAGAATGATTTGAAAAACCATGATCTTTTGATAAAGACCAATGGTGTAACGCTGATAGAACCAACAAAACACGTATATTTTGTTAATTGTACTGACTTTGAATCTCATCTTGACGCGGAATCTTCTTCGATTATAAATAAACAGGAATGTGATGTTGTCTGCCAACTGCTGAAGCTGATGAATAATGAATACGGACGTATGATTGAAAAAGGCCTTATTCAGGTAGCAGGTAAAAAGGATAGCAGAAAAAGTGCCGGTGTGATTTGTACATATAGAGATCAGGCAAACCTTATAAGGAAAAATCTACAAGGAGTTAAGTTTGATAATTTTTCTCAAAAAAGAGAAGAAAGAATGATAATAAACACAGTGGATGACTTCCAGGGGGATGAAAGGGATATAATAATACTTTCAATGGTTAGAAATCCACGAACTGATAGATATAATACAGCATTCACCGATCAGTTTGAAAGAATTAACGTTGCGCTTTCAAGGGCAAGATGTATGCTGATCGTAGTTGGATCACAGGAGTTTCTTAGTCGAAGCAGTATAAATTTACCTGACATAAATGGTAACAAAGCTCTTGATAGGTATTCTTTCCCTGTATACCGTGAGATAATCAGAACAATTCAGGCCAAGGGAAAAGTTTTACAGGCTGGAGATGTGATTGGTGAGGTAAAAGCGGATGAAAGGTGAAAATTATCTTGAAGTGAAAACGGCATGGCCATTTCCGATGGTTCAATACAAAGCACAAACATCATATGTAGAAGTGCGAAGAGCGTCGGGGATATCATTTATTCTTTTACAGTTGATAAACAAAAAAGAGAATAATGGTGAAAAACTGGCTTTGGCATTGAGAAACATGGATGTTCCAACAGATATACACTATATTTTTGCTGAAGAGCTGGCAAACATGATTAACTTAGGGATTGTTCAGGAACGAGGAGATAACTATAATCCAGAGGATTTTGGGCAATATAGTGCAAATGATTTTGATATAACTGAGATGGGACGAAAGCTTTTTGCTGAAGGAGCTATCCCTATGGCAGGAAATAAAGTTAAGGAAACTAATGTGTTTTATGATGTGTCCAAAAAGGAGACTATGAATGTATATCGTGGTCAATTATATACATTGGCTGATTCTCCGATGGATTTTAATTGCGTCGGAAATATTCTTTTGAACAATTCTGATGTTGAGAACTATATCAGTTCGAGTATGAACAAATATTCTTTTAAAAAAGGTGAAAGAATAACCGGATTTGAACATGAAGAACCGTTCTTTTGGAGATTTGCCATTGAGGATGCTGCTACTATCTTGTTTGGAAATAATTCAGCTCAAATAAAGATAGATGATAAGGATAGAGATGCTTTTGTACATAAGTTTTATTCCGGTGAGGTTGTTACTAATATTTTAGATGCGAAAAAGAAGTTCAGATTTCCTGAAAACGTGTTGAAAGAAGCGGAGATAGATACGGATTTATCCGGAGTAAGCTCTTTCTGTCTCCCTTCGCAATTATCTTCAATTACAAGCATAAAAACGCCCTTATCGTTAAACAATGTCGTATTGATTTCTGGAAGTGAGTGTAAGATTGAAAAAGAAGAATCTAGAGATATTATGTTAAAATGCAACATTTCCGGAATTGCATGCTTTTTTAGTGATGAGGAATTGGTTTCTGTTGTACCCGGTCGTTTTTCGTTTGACATTGAAGGAATATCAGGACCGGTAAAGGTTAATCTTATAGCTTTAAAGACTCTTTGTAAGGCAAAAAAGGATGAGGTCCTTGTGGAACTGTTCTTAAGATGTTTGGATAAAGATGAACCGCTATCAGCATGTGATGTTATTAAGAAGATTACACAGATTTCTAAACGAAGAGATTTTTTGGAACAGTTTTCAAATTCTTTGTTACGAGATAAAAAGACCAATGCGGAAAAAATAGAAGTGTTTACTGACTTGGATGCAGAGGTTTCGGGCATGTATTTATGGAAAGAATACGCTAATACAAAGGCTGAAGAATTGTTCAATCAGCTGTGTGATATAGTATCTGCCGGAAACTTTAAGGCACTCAATGTCTTGGGAAAGAAACTGAATAAGATCATGAACCTTAAAGAACACGACTATTTGGCACGGATTTCAAAAAAAATGATTGATTCTGAAGGAATGTACCTGACATATGAATTGCTTGAAGAAGCAGGGGTTGTTGCGGATGTATTACTTGGCGTGATAAACGTTTTTGCTTTGTATTGTAATGACATATTAGGAGGAAAAGAATTCAATTCAAAAGGAAAACTGGGCGGACAGTTTATGATGCTTGGAAAAAAACTAAATGAATTAAAAAGAATAACAGGCATCAATAACCCTTATGAGGACTCCGCAGACTTTGAAATAAACTATGATGAATTTATTAATGGAGTTGCTTCTTTCAGCGAATGCTATAGAAAGATAGAGCGCTTTAGCTTATATGCTAAAGAACAGTGGTCGCAAATTGCAGCATATGATATGAGATTCAAAGAACTTAAAGAAGTTCTGACGGTGGAAAAAGAAGCAAATAGCAATCCAAGCAAAATAAATAAGACTTATATCGAACAGATGCTTAAAAAAGCAAAATATAAAGATGCTATATGTGATCTGCATGTTAGACTTCAGTTTGAGTTGAATCGCCTGTTTGGTACTGATAACATGTCAACATATGATCTTCTTGAGGATAGTAGAATACATACCTATTTAAAAGATATAGAACTTACAGAAATGCATAATTTGCGAAAATGCAGAAATGGTTTTCAACATCCAAAAGAAAATAGAGATTTTCATTATACAGAGAATACTATATCGGGATGGTGTGAGATTGTTGAAAAAATAGGAGGAATGGCGAATGAGTCACGCCGTGAGAATTGATTATCGTGGGATATCCATAGAGTGTCAAAGCATTTGCGAATTGGCAAGCAGCCAGTTGTGTAAATTGGAAGAACTATTGGATAGGATTGAGGAAGGTTCTCTGCAGCTTTTAGATGGACAAACGGAGGCGCTACGAATTGAAATCCGTAAAAACAGAGATCAGATCCAGGCTCAAATCAACAGAGTCCTTGATCAAGCTAAGAGAAATGCTTCTAAAGGCGTGGTAATGGTTGACTCTGATTATATGGGAAAGCATTCCGGGGCACGGCATATTATTGAAGAAGCAAAAGAACTTGAACTTCTCGCTTCCAAAATGGCAGATACCAAAATAATTGAGTTTGAGGCACTCTTAAACAATCTTATGAATAGTAGGCTGGAAAGACAGAATGAAAGGTTGAGGGGGTTGGCTTCAGGAAAAACTATATTTGAATCAGAAACTATGAAACGTATAAACGACATAGAAGATGAAATCCTAAAGCAATATGTGTATTTGACATGGTTGGAGAATACAGATATGGGATTTGAACAATTGCTTAGCGTAGCTAAAAGAAAAAAGGATTTTTCAGAAGAGAATCACTATGAGCGCGAAGAAAATAATAAAATTGATGAAATAAAAAAAGAATTGAAAGAGGCTAAGATTGAAGAAACAGTTATTCGAGGTATTGTTGTTTCGGACAAATTATCCGCAAGGGAAAGGCTGAGAGATATCAGGGAACGGGCAAATGCCGAAATCGTTAGCGAGAAAGTCAGAAAAGAAAGCGTTAAAATTATTGTGAATGCCATAAAAAAACGTGGCTTTATAGTTGATGCGGGGGCCATTAAGATTGATCGTATAAATAATCAGGTGAATATTCTGGCACAAAAGCCAAGCGGAGCAAAAGCTGAGTTTAAAGTTTATCTGAATGGAAAGTTTGAATACAGATTTGATGGATACGAAGGACAAGCGTGTCAAAATGATATTCAGCCTTTTATGAAAGATTTGGAAGAAATATACGGAATAAAGGTGATCAATCGAACAGAGTTATGGAATGGTAACCCAGATAAAAATACCACTATGAAATATCAGCAGATCAACCATAATACAGTTGGGAGGTAAAAACATGGCACTTGATAACGCATTTAACAGACTTAAAAGAGAAATCGGCATAAAGAAATGTATTATTCTTGATGGCAACGTTGGAGATGTATACTTAAATGAAAAGGGGCAAATTGTAGATCTCCGTATGTATTTAAAGCAAGTGTTTGAAAACATGGATTATGATAATATCATTTTTTGGGACAAAGTAGATGGAACAAAAGATGATATTGGGAGACTTGAACTGGTAGAAAAATATGATATGGAGGGGGAATCATATCTTAATGATGATGAGTTAAACGAACTTACGGGAGCAACAGATAATCACGAGAAAAAGAATGACGTTCAGATTGATACACGTGATGTTAAAGAAATGTTTAGCATTATTATGAGAAATCTGTTGAATAAAAACAAGAAAGTAGCTTTTGTTCTTAGCTGGGCAGACTATATGTTTTCTGGGAATCAACTACAAGCTGATGAAAGGGAGCAATTAACAATACTTGGTAAAGCTATCAGAGAAAAATTACCCGATTGTTATGCCGGAGATGTGAACGAAAGCACGATTGTTCTTATTACAAACAAACTAGCAATGTTTCCGATTTCATTTTATCAGGGTAATCCGGAAGTTAGTACGCTTTCAATACCTAAACCTGATCGCACAGAACGTGAAGCAATGCTAAGGAGAATTGCAGTATCGTTTAACGTGATCACCGATAAGGGGAAAGATTTGATGGACTGCGAAAAGATAAACGAGTATATTGATATGCTAAATGATTTTACAAACAGAGAAATAATACAATTAGCTCGTTTATCCAGAAAAGAAGAAAGGATGACTTTTGATAAACTTTTCCTTCTTTTCAAATATGGCGAAAAGGATAATCCGTGGGAAAAACTAGCCTACTCTGAAGTGAAAAGAATAAAGGAAAAGCTGGCTGAAAGGGTTATCGGACAGGATGAGGCAATAGAGAAAATTGAAAAGGTTGTAGTAAAGGCTTATATGGGAATGACTGGACTACATAAGACATCGAGCAGATCTATGCCTAAAGGTGTACTTTTCTTTGTAGGGCCAACAGGCGTTGGTAAGACTGAACTTTCGAAAGCATTGGCGAAGTTTTTGTTTGGTGATGAAGATGCTTGTATTAGATTTGATATGAGTGAATATGCACAGGAGAATTCTGACCAAAAATTGATCGGAGCGCCTCCCGGATACATTGGTTATGAAGAGGGGGGACAATTAACCAATGCCATCAAAGAAAAGCCTTTTAGTGTGATTCTTTTTGATGAAATAGAGAAGGCTGCAAAACCTAACCCAAGAATACTGGATATATTTCTTCAGATTCTTGAAGACGGAAGATTAACCGACAGTAAGGGAGAAACGGTTTACTTTAGTGAGAGCGTGATCATATTTACGTCTAATTTAGGAGCGGCGGAAGTAAGTGCTGATTCAGATAATCCTTCTGAAGATTTTGTAAAGAAAGTGAAGGATTATTTTGATAAAGAATTGAAGCGCCCTGAGCTTCTCGGAAGAATAGGATATAGTAACATAATCCCGTTTAATTTCATTAAAGACGATGAGTTTAGGATGAAAATTGCTCAGTCGAAGTTAAAACCGATAAAGAGAGGGATTGAAGAAAAGTATCATATGTCGTTGGAGTTTGATAATGAACTGGACTTCATAAATTATGTTATCGGCGATGCGGATAAGAGCAAGGGTGGAAGAGATATCCTTAACGCGATAAATGACAAGCTTTTGGACGATTTGGCGATGTTTTTGTTTAGAAACAAAGAAGATTTACAGGCATTAAGAAATGGAAAAATTTGTGTTGAAACAAAGAAAGATGGACTCGCTTTTAGATTTGAATAAAAAAGTAAATGTCGCATACATCAATACTTGTACAGAGACTGAGGGACCATATAAAAGGGTGGGGATATGGTTCCAAGGCTGTGATATTTTGTGCAAAGGATGTTGTAATCCTGATCTTCAACCTTTGGTTCCGAGACATATTATAACGATTAAAAAAGTGATTGATATTATTCTTGATTCAAAAGCTGATAACGGAATAGAGGGAGTGACTTTATTGGGTGGTGAGCCAACACTTCAAGATAATTTGGGAATCCTTTGCGGAGAATTGAAGAACTTGGACATTGGAATTATTCTTTTCACAGGAAAGCGAATTGATGAAATTGATGAAAAAATAAGGAATGCAGTCGACTTGATTATTGACGGAAGCTTTGAACCTGATAATCTTGAAAATGAACGAAATCTGATTGGGTCAAAGAATCAGATCATTCATTTGATAACGGAGAGATATTCCGGAGACTTACAATGGTTTTATGACAAGAGAAATAAAAAAATTGAAATAAATTACGATGAAGGTTCTGGCTTTTTTATATCAGGAGATGTTATTTAGAATTATATAGTATGTATGTTCCGCTTTGAAAAAAACAAGGCGGAACTTTTTTTTACCCTCTTGACATACGCCTGCCGTATATGATATATAATATGCATACGCAGAGCGTATAAGAAAGGAGACTCTTATGGGAGAAGAGATTAAGAAAGAAAACGTGGATTATATCGTTAAAACCAATTATGGCGAGCTGCTTTTGGAACTTCGTACAAAGACCGGACTTAACAGGAAGGTGTTTGCGGAGTATCTGAAGATTCCTTACAGGACACTTCAGGACTGGGAGCTCGGGAACAATCCGATGCCTGAGTACATATACAGGCTGATTGAGTACCAGGTAAAGATGGATCAGTATTTCCAGGGAAAAGACAAATAACGGTAAATAAGCCAATATTGATGGTTTGCAGATGGGAGGCTATATGAAAAAGTTAAAGGCAGTCATGTGTTTCATCGGGAAGTGGACGTGGAACGGGATAATCGGAATAATCTTTCTGGCACTTGCAGTAAGTTGCGCTGTTGTGACGGTGTTTGGGCAGATGGGAGCGAAGCTGTTTGTAATTATCGGTGGATTATGCATTTTTATAGCACTCTTTGCGGGGGGAATATTATGGCTCGTATCCTTACCGTATGCTGATCTGATGCGTACCTTCATTATTGATGGACTCATTTTTATATTTGGTCCCGGATTTGTTGTGGGGATTGCGTCTGAAATCCTTAAAAGCCTGACATTGGCAGTAAAGAACCACTGTTTTATTGAATGAAACAGTAGAAACATCAGTACAGAAATGATAATGTATGTATGAAAGACAACTGTTTTATAGACTAAGAGCGGAGGACTTAAAATGTTTAAACAAAAAAAAGAAAACTTGTGTATTGCTGCAGATGCATTTATCTCGGCAGTGTTAATGATTGTGGGTTACATCTTTACTTTTAACGGTGGAGCAGATTCCTTAAGCGTTATCTTAGGAATAGGATCCATAGCAGTACCGATCATCCTAATCTTGTATGCATTTCTGCAGAATAAGCTTCTTTTAACAGCATCACTCGGGGTAAAGACAATAATCATAGCTTACGGGGCTATCACTTCGATCAAGGGAGCCTTGGAGTATAATGCTGTAGGATTTGCGGAAATAGTAATCTTAGCGTTAGCAGTGATCTTCCT
>JAEFAR010000048.1 GCA_016287675.1 Lachnospiraceae bacterium | reverse complement strand
ACATGCACCAAGAAGCTTGCAAACTATGAGATGAAGTACCAGAAGATCATGGCTCGTAACCTTCCTATCGAGGTTACAAACGGAACTCTTGAAGGTGCCATCGCTCCCGGCAAGATCACCTTCTATCGCCTGCAGTCCACATCTGACAACATCCTTCGTGCATATGTTGCAGAGGGTGAGGTTCTTCCCGTAGATCCTATGTCCTTCGGTGGTATCGGCGTTTTTGCGATCAAGGAAATGGGACGTTTCTATCGTCACGTTCTCATCCAGAAGGGCTTCCCTCATCACGGAGCTGTTGCATTCGGTCATTACGGAAAGGCTCTCTTTGAAGTCTTCAAGATGATCGGTGTCGATGTTGATGAGATCGGCTTCAACCAGCCCGAAGGAATGCTCTACAAGACAGAGAATCCTTTTAAATAAGATATTGAGATACAGATGCCCTTCCCGTATGCATTGCGGGAGGGGTATTCTTTTAAGAACAAAAACATCGTAAGGATGAGTAGGGGGATATAGTATGGGTGAGGAGATCCGTGATGAAATCAGCAGCAAACATGGGAAAAAGAGTAAACTGTGGATACGCATACCGTTGATCGTCTTGATCTGTGCATTTTTAGGATTTTTAGTTTATTGGATAATAATCATAAGAGCAGCTGTCTTGGATCAATCCAGGAAGATCCAAATACAAAAAGGATTTGACATAAATGCGGGAGTATATGAAAACGCAAGTGTGTTCAAGCGCTCCATGACGGAAGATTACAGGTATTTGTTCAACGATCCGCGCTTTGAGCACGTAAGTTATGAATATATCATGGGTTTAGGGATCGAGTCCGGAGCAAATAGAGCGATGCATGATCATATCGAGTTCATCGATAACAGCGATTATTGCAGAAAGCAACTGGACAGAATGAATATTTACGGAGCTTATCCCTGTAACGCAAGAGAGATCGTTTTGGCATATGATAGCGCGAAGCAGTTGTTTCCCGATACAAAGGACAAAGATATTTTGGGAAGGACAGTAAGGCTAAAATACAGAGATGTATATGAGGATGTTACGGTGGTGGGGATCAATCGGAGTAAGGATGCTTCGGGGCATGAAATCTCGTATATCCCAATTGATATGATATCATTGCTTTCCGATATTCTGAAAAACTCCGAATTCCGCGATCAGACGTATTTGTTTACGGATCGTTTTTTTAGTGAACATCCGGAACTGTTTAGCGGAAGTTCCTATAATATTGGGTTTAGCAGGCTTAACTGTATGAAAGCGAATGAGTTGGAAGGATCAAAGCTGATCTGGGGACGTAATGCGGAAAGAGAGGGCGAGATAGTCCTGGAGCTGGGAACCATGAGGAACGATCCTGTTTGCTTCGATGTAGTGGGAAAAAGTGAAGATGAGCTCAGGGAGTATGCAAAAAGTCTTTTGGGAATGGAAGTGGCTTGCGGTTCTAGCGGTCATTATGTTTTGAAATATAAGATCGTGGGTATAGCGGACGACAGTGGGGAAGAGAATGAGAAAAACTGTTATCTCACGCTAAACGATATGGAGAGCATGACGCAACTGGCACCGTCAAGGATAAATATTGTTATAAGAGATTCAAAAATGGTAAAACAGATCAAAGAAGAATTGGAAAATATGGGCTTTACAGTGTATTGATCATTCTACGAGATCGGCTTCAACCAGCCCGAAGGAATGCTCTACAAAACAGAGAATCCTTTTAAGTAAAATTTGATACTTTGACACATTTTAAACATTCTTCCGTACGACCGCGGGAGAGTGTTTTTTGTGTCTTACGAGTGAAAAGAAGGCTTGATGCTCATTGCTCCTTAGATTATAATAGTACGCGGTCCCGGGGGATACAGCTCCCCTGCGGTCGGTAGCGGTTTAATCTTAGGCAGAACAAAACTTGAACAATCTTATGAGGTAGGGGAAAATGCATAAAAAAGATATTGAGAATCCGATCCTGATGCTATTGAATGAATTGAGGGATCAAAAAGGTATATCATGGGCAAAAGTCGGAAAAGGGCTTATGGCCGGGGAAATGGCAGGAGACATGGCTACGGGGAAAACGGAAGCCTCCTTGTCACTTATGGAATTGTTGATACAAAGATTAATCTTATTTTTGAAGTAATTCAACAGATACATTAAAAAAATGGTAAATTGTTATTGCCAAAGCAGATTAAGTGAAGACATAAGCTTTAAACTTTGTGATGGTATAAAGTTTTTAATCTCCGAATGTGATTACAAAAATATGTTATGAAAATTATCATGGGAGTACTATGAAGAATATCAAAATTTGTTTTTTGAAGATAACCGAGATTTTGATGACGGTTCCAACAGATCTGTTGATTGCTTTCGGCATCACTCGAACAGTTGAAGGTGCAAGAAACGGAGACCTTAGAGCAGTTGCGTTGTCCGGACTGTTGGTTGTCGGCGGGGTTATTATTTTTAGATCGCTTGAGACTCTTTTGTCGCAAAAATATATTCAAAGCCGTATGCTTTCTGTGCAAGGCAGGAAGCTGGAAGTATATGAACTGCAAATAGGAAAAAAACTGACGGAGGTTGGAAAGGCCACGGCGGGAGACAAAAAAGAACAGTTTGATGATGACATTAATACGGTTACAAAATACGAACTGGAATGCATACCTTCTGCTATAGCATATGCATGTATAGCGGTGGGATACACATTTATACTGCTGACTTACGGATGGAATGTCCTTTTAGTTGTACTTGCCATGGCAATGATAAAGATCATACCTCCTGTCATTGTAAAGAAATGGCTAGAGAGATCGTACACAGAATGCAGGGATATTGAATCCGAGATAACAAATGAGTATTTAGCCGGTATAGAAGGATTCAGGACTCTTAAGGCGTATGGGGCAACAGGATGGTTTGAAAGCAGGATGCACAAATTGAATACTGATTATTTAAGCATCGGAAACAGATCAATCTTGTGTGCTGAAGCTGAAGGAGTGCTTAATCAGCTGATTGGAAGCATCTTGAAGTATGGCTTGTATATTGTTTGCGGAATTATGCTGCTGAACAGAATGATCGACATAGATGGAATGATTGCCGTGATCGTATTGTCTTCGGACTTTTTTGCTGCGGTATCGTCCGTTTTTTCACTGATATCGGATAAAGCAGAATACAGGGCGGCTAACAGCAGAATATATGAGAAGGGGGATCGTGTACCGATTACAACAGATGTAAAAGAGATTAATATGGACAATATATCTCTGGAGTTGGATGAAGGCATACTGATTGAATCTGCCAATGCTTCTTTTGGCAACGGAAAGAAGATATTGATCAAAGGTGAAAACGGAGCGGGAAAAAGCACGGTTTTGCAACTTGCCGTCGGTTTGAAGAAACCCACAGGCGGAAAGGTAAGGTTTTCGGGAGCAAAAGATTATTATAGCACAGACGTAAACCTTTGTTTTACAGAAGAAATTGTGTATTTACCCCAGGAAGATCTGCAACTGTCTATTTCCTTTAATGAACTGACTGAGATGGCTGATGCGGAGAAGAGAGCCGGAATGTTTGAATATGCACGGCGTTTCGGAATGAAGGACGAAGATCTGTATGATAAAAAAATAAGTGAAATGTCAGGCGGAGAAAGGAAGAAGGCATTTCTGGCATATGTTTTTGGCATGGAGAGCAAGATCGCATTTGTGGACGAACCGGAAAATTCCTTGGATAAACAGAGTATAGAAGAGGTTGCAAAGGCTTTTGATGAATATAAAAATGCATGGACTGTTGTTTCACATGGACAGTCGTTGGACACTTTTGCGAATGAGACTTTATATATCGAAAAGAGGGCGTTGATCCATGAATAGGAAAGTGATTGGCAGGGATGTAAGAAAAACGATGATGGGGGCCTTTATGCTATATGCGGCAAGAAAGGTAGCAGAAGGTCTGGTTATGGTTGAGATAGTTGACTATTTGGGAAGCATGGCAGATGAGGTCTTGCTTTATGGGCATAATGCAAATGTCGGTATGTATGTAGGCATGGTGGGCGCTCTTTTGGCTTTGGTCTTTTTTGTTCCGTTGTTAGAAACCTTTGCGGAACTTCTGATGTTTAAGCAGTCGTTACCCTATTGTGAACGAGTATTAAAAGCCTTTTTGAAGAAACCATATTCCGAACTTATGAAAATGGATGCGGGTGATGCAGAATATCGTGTTGAACAGGATCCGATAGATTTTTATTGCGCATACAGTGATGTCTTTACAAATACCTTAGCAGTACCGATCGTTGGAGCTTTTTTGTTATTCAGGATAAAAGATATCAATGTCCTTTATATCTTGGGGGCTTTCCTTTTGGCGTGGATACGAGTTCTTCTTCCGGTATTCTTTCAAAAAAAGCTGGGAGAATTTGATAAGGAAAAAAGAGAGTTTACTACGGAGTTACGCAGTGCAGAAATGATCTTTTCGGAAAGAACAGAAACTTTTGTTACGCTTGGAATCGGAATGCCATGGATCAAACACATGGATGAGCTGTTCCGCAATTATTACATCAAAGTCGGAAGAAGATTCGGTGCATTCAAGGCAAGATACACAAATCTTAAAAAGACTGTTTCTTTACTCAATTGAAATTTTAAATTCCAGTTCCAATATTTGATGTTACCTTAAAAACAGAAGTAAATATTGCAAAGATTTAAGTGGAAGATAGTCTTACAAGGAGACTATCTTCTTTATTTATGTCAAAATAGAAGTGTTTCAACAGTGTCAGGAGATGGCTGTCATAAGGAGGATGAATATATGTCATCTTATAACAAACATCTGACACTTGATGACCGCATAGTCATTCAAAAGGGTCTGAAAGAGGGACAGCCCTTTGTTGATATAGCTGCAACTATAGGCAAGGATCCTTCTACAGTTTCAAAAGAAGTAAAAGCACACCTGACTGTAAAGGAGACAGGAACCAGGTCAAGAGGCTTTAACACCTGTGCCAAGAGGAACAAATGTAATAAGTCCGGACTGTGTAAGGAAGGATGTTTACCCGTTGGAATGGCTTGGCATTATGAACCATACTGTGCCGGGTGCTCCAAGTGCAATAGCGTGTGTCCTGATTTTGTCGAAGAAAAATGCAGGGCACTAACGAAGGCGCCATACGTTTGCAATGCTTGCCACAGCATCAGGTCATGTACCCTTCGTAAACAGGTCTATGATGCTAAAGAAGCCCAGCAGGCCTATGAGAATACGCGGAGCGAATCAAGGAAGGGAATAGACCTTACGCCGGAGGAACTCACAAGGCTTGACGATATCGTTACTCCCCTTGTCAAGCAGGGACAGTCAATACATCAGATATGTGTCAACAATGCCGATCTGATCATGGTCGATGAACGTACTGTCTACAACTACATCGATGCCGGCGTTCTCTCTGTTGGAAACCTGGATCTACCAAGAAAAGTCCGTTACAAGAAGAGAAAGGCTAAGAAATCTGTCCGTGTTGACAAGAAATGTCATATCGGCAGGACTTATGAAGATTTCCTTGCCTTTATGGAAGAGCATCCTGATTATGCGGTAGTTGAGATGGATTCGGTAGAAGGAAAGCGGGATTCGACAAAAGTGCTGCTTACGCTCTTTTTCAGAAACAGTAGTTGCATGCTGGCATTTCTGAGGGAAGCTAATACCGCGAGATCTGTGACTGAGATCATCAATGATCTTTACAGCAGACTTGGTAGAGAACAATTCTGTAGGATGTTTCAGGTTATTCTGACGGACCGTGGAAGCGAATTTACCGACCCGACATCAATCGAATTTGATGATGAGGGTAACCGTAGAACCTATGTGTTCTACTGCGATCCGCAGCGTTCCGATCAGAAAGGCAGTATCGAGGTAACACATGAGCTTATCAGACGTATCCTGCCGAAAGGAACATCGTTTGCAACTCTTACCCAGGACAAGGTTCAACTGATGATGAACCACATCAACTCATACACAAGAAAGAAGCTGAATAATCGATCAGCCCATCAACTGTTCAGCTTCTTTTACGGTGAGGAAGTAGCCTCAGCACTGACGATGCAGGCTATTCCTGCCAATGAGATCATTCTCAAACCTGAACTGTTGAAGTAAAACTAACACTAAGCCGTCTCCTGATAAATACATCATGACCCGAAGTGGAAGTTTCCCTTGCAAACACGCAAACGAAGCGACGACTTCTTATTTGCGTGCCAAAAAGATTGATCTCAAGAACAGAGTACCACTTTATAATGCTTGATTTCAAGGCATTTGTAAAACTAAATGCTACCCTTGCAATAGAAACTTCCGATTTGGGCTGTTTTTGCAAAACTTAATTCTGTTTTCAAGGTGCGATTTTTGGAGTTACTCTTGCAAAAAGTAGGCCACAGGAAGTAACTCTTGCAAAAAGGAAGCTGAAATTTCTATTCAGCAGACTGTTTCTTTAGTAACCGATCTGTTGATTATTGCTACCGGAGCGGTAATGGTGACAGTGGGAAAGATGAATCCGGGACATGTTGTACTGATGACGGGCGCATTACCTATCATTCAGCTTTTGAATGAAAGCTTAATGGAACTCATAGAAAAGAAACCGGTGTTGGACAATTTGTATGCCAGAATGGAGGATATTTATTCCTTTGCGGACAGCAGTAAAGGGGTAGCTGTTGATGATATCGGTGAATTGGTATTTGAGGATGTTTCATATACCTTTGACGATGAGAATACAACCGGTAAAATTAGTTTCGACTATAGGAATAATGAGAAGATTCTGATCACCGGAGAAAATGGGGCCGGTAAAACAACATTTTTAAACATCCTTTTAGGGCTGCTTCCCGCCTATAGCGGAAATATAACGGTTAACGGAAAAAAATTTGAAGAGATCGATCTTGATGAGTGGAGACGGCATATTTGCTTAGTTTCGCAGGATCCATATATATTCAAAGATACAGTGCGTAATAACATTCTGCTGGGCGAGAGCGGTATAGACGAAGCTGTTTTGAAAGAAGCGATGGATAAGTTTGAATTGTCGGATTTTGGAGACAGGATCGTCACAAGAGAGTCGCTTTCAGGTGGTGAAAAGCAGAGGGTTTCCCTTGCCAGAGCATATGTCAGGTCACCTAAACTGTGGATCTTTGACGAACCTAGCAATTACCTGGATGAAACAGCGAAACAAAGGCTGGCAGATTTCATAAACGAAATCAGAGGCGGAGTCATCATGATATTACATGACAGAAGCGTTATAGATAAGATCGAATTTGACAAGGAGGTTAAGGTGGTTAAAGGGTGATCCTTTAATGCCCGTGAGGTGACCAAAGAATACAAAAGCCGCCAACCGAAATGGTTGGCGGCGTATTTTTGTGTTCCGATCAGCAGATCTCCGATCCGCTGGGCATTGATTTTTCGGGTTTCATGAGAGCGAGAGATCCGTCGGGAGCTTCCGCACAAAGGAGCATACCTTCGGAAAGGACGCCGGCGAGAGTTGCGGGTTTAAGGTTTACAAGCACCATTACTTCCTTGCCCACCATCTCTTCGGGGGTGTAGAACTGATGTATGCCTGAAACGATCTGCTTCACGGTGTCTCCGATCTGAACCTGGGAGCAGAGGAGCTTCTTGGACTTGGGAACAGCTTCACACTTAAGGATCTTGCCCACTGCGAACTGCATCTTTCCGAAGTCGTCGAAGGTAATCTCGGGCTTCATCTCAAGCTTTACAGCGTCAGCGTTTTCGGTCTTTGTTTCCTCCGCGGGTGATTCTCCGTTCTCACGTGCAAATTCTTCTGCCTGGGCCTTTCTGATCTCTTCAGCCTTAACAGCCACTTCCTTGGGATCCAAACGTGCGAAGAGGATTTCGGGAGTGTCGGTAACCTTGATCCCGGAAGGAATGAGACCGAACTGGTTCAATTCCTCAAAACTTCTCTTCTCAACATTGAGCTGGGCGAAGATCTTTTCTGCGGTTTCGGGCATAAAGGGCTCTACCATTGTTGTTGCGATGGAGATGGCTTCGATCAGGTTGTAAAGCACTGTCTGGAGTCTACCCTTCTTGTCCTCGTCCTTGGCAAGAGCCCAGGGAGCGGTTTCATCGATGTACTTGTTGCAGCGCTTGTAGATGTTGAAGACTTCGTCGATGGCGTCTGCGATCCTGAAGGAGTCCATCTTGGCGCAGAATTTTTCATATGCTCCGGTGGCTACTGCCTTGAGCTCGTCATCCACGGGTTCGCAGACCATAGCGTTGATGACTTCGCCTCCGAAGTACTTGTTGCTCATTGCGATGGTGCGGTTCACAAGGTTACCGAGGGTGTTTGCGAGGTCGGCATTTATCTTTTCGGTCATGAGATCCCATGAGATGGAACCGTCGTTTCCATAGGGCATTTCGTGAAGAACGTAGTAACGCACTGCGTCTGTACCGTAAACGTCGCAAAGATCCTCCGCATAAAGCACGTTACCCTTTGATTTACTCATCTTTTCTCCGCTCTGGATGAACCAGGGATGAGCAAAAAGCTGCTTGTAAAGCGGCTGTCCGAGAGCCATGAGGAAGATGGGCCAGTAGATCGCGTGGAAGCGGATGATGTCCTTGCCGATGATGTGGACATCTGCGGGCCACATTTTCTTGCAGAGCTCAGAGGAGTTACCGTCTACGTCGTATCCCACACCGGTAATGTAGTTTGCGAGAGCGTCAAGCCAGACGTAAACCACGTGCTTGGGGTCAAAATCAACGGGTATGCCCCATTTGAAGCTGGTCCTTGAAACACAGAGATCCTGCAGTCCGGGAAGAAGGAAATTGTTCATGATCTCGTTCTTTCTGGACTCGGGCTGTATGAAATCCGGATGCTCATTGATGTAATCGATGAGTCTCGGAGCGTATTTACTCATCTTAAAGAAGTAGGATTCCTCTTTTGCGGGCTTTACTTCTCTTCCGCAGTCGGGACATTTTCCGTCCACAAGCTGTGAAGGTGTCCAGAAGGATTCACAGGGGGTACAGTACATTCCTTCGTACTCGCTCTTGTAGATGTCTCCCTGATCGTAGAACTTCTTGAACATCTTTTTGATCTGCTTTTCGTGATCCGCATCGGTTGTTCTTATGAAGCGGTCATAGGAAACATTGACTCTTTTCCAGATCCTCTTGATCTCGTCTGAAACATTGTCAACAAATTCCTTGGGCTTCATGCCCTTTGCAGCTGCTTTTTCTTCTATTTTAAGGCCGTGCTCATCCGTTCCTGTCTGGAAGAACACGTCAAAACCCTGGAGTCTTTTGTATCTTGCCACGGAGTCAGCCATGATAGCTTCGTAGGTGTTTCCGATGTGAGGTTTACCTGATGCGTAAGCGATGGCTGTTGTAAGATAGTATTTCTTCTTTTCCATTCTTCTTCTCCCTTTCTTTTCCGATTTTTCGATTAATTTATGAATTATACACCCATAAGAGTTTTCTTGCAAGTAGCAAAGCGAATTGCAAATGCAGGGCTGCGGGCGTCTGAACTGTAACGAGACCTACTGTTCATAATCTAAACATGATTCGTAATCCGCTTCGCTGCTTACTCATCATGATGGGGTTGTTACTGTTCGCAGATCGGCAAAGGCAGATGGTTACTGTTCACACATATGCAGCCCCGGCTGCATATATGTGAACAGTAACACAAGTTCTCCTGAAAGCATACGTTTGAAAGAGAACTGTTGTTGCCGATCTGCGAACAGTAGGTCTTAACTTGAAATTTTCGTAAATTTTTGTTACAGTAGTGGATACATGAAACGGATTTTGGAGGACAGATTTTTAATGGTTACTATAAAGGACATCGCAGAACGGCTGGGACTGGCAGTCAGCACTGTTTCAAAGGGTTTGAACGGAGCGGAGGACATCTCTGCTGAAACAAGACAGCTGGTTCTGGATACTGCCGTTGAAATGGGATACTCCCTTAAAAAGATAAAAAGAAATGCGGTGGACAAGGTCTGTGTTTTTGTCGAAAGCGCAAACATGGGCTATGAAACAAACGAACAGTTCGGATACGAGATAGTGAACGGCTTTAAACAGGCGGCTCTGACCCGTGGCTGGGAAGTGGTGGTGGAGCCCTCGGAGCTGAATTTCAGAACACTGGAAAAGTACGACAGCTATATGCTTAAAAATGGCTACTCGGGAGCTTTTCTTCTGGGATTCACCCTTCACGACGACTGGATCAGACAACTGGAAAAAACAGGAGTTCCCACGGTGCTCCTGGACAACTTTATCGAAAACAACGAGCATGTGGGCTACGTGGGTACGGATTCACGGGAAGGCATAGCTCAGGCAGTGGCGTTACTTGCTTCCAAGGGGCACAAAAAGATCGCCTTTCTTAACGGAACAAAGAATTCCATGGTTTCAAACGACAGAGATCTGGCTTTCAGGCTCGGTATGAGAGAAAACGAGCTTCCCATAGATGAGGAACTGGTGGCCTACGGTTACTACGTTCCCGAATGTGCAAAGGCTTACGTGGAAAAGTTTATCGAAAACGGAGCCACTGCGGTCCTTTGTGCCAGCGACCTTATCGCATCCGGTGTGGTTAACGAGCTCAGGCACCTTAAAAAGAAGGTTCCCGAAGATGTGGCTGTTATCGGATTCGACGATCTTCCCATAGCGGAGGAGATGAGCCCGCGCCTTACAACCATCCGTCAGGACAGAAAAGATCTGGGAAAGAGTGCGGCTCTCATGCTGGACGGGCTCATTCGGAACGTTCCCATGTCAAAGCTTCTCCTGAGATCCAGGCTGATCGTCAGGGAATCCGTCTGATCCTCGGGGGTGATCCATGAAACAGGGATTTTTTAAGAAGTTTAATTCTTTTCAGATAATCATAGGCGGCTTTCTGCTGGTGGTGCTTTTCGGAGCGGTGCTTCTCATGTTCCCCTGCTCATCGGCAACGGGACAGTGGACTTCCTTCGAAGATACGCTGTTCACTTCCACATCCGCAGTCTGCGTCACGGGGCTTGTTGTCCGTGATACGGGCACTTACTGGTCTCTCTTCGGGCAGATCCTGATCCTTATCCTCATTCAGATCGGAGGCCTGGGGGTCATTTCCTTTGCAGTGTTCTTCGCTGCGGTGTCCGGACGAAAGATCTCTCTTTTTCAGAGGAGCATGCTGCAGGAGAGCATTTCCGCCCATCAGATCGGCGGGATAGTAAAGATGACGGGCTTCATTTTCAGAAATGCCTTCATCATTGAACTCATCGGCGCTGCTGCCCTGCTTCCCGCATTTTGCATTGAATTCGGTCCCCAAGGCATATGGATGGCGTTCTTTCATTCCGTCTCCGCCTTTTGTAATGCTGGTTTTGACATCATGGGAGTTCATTCCGGAGAGTTTTCGTCCCTGACTCATTTTGCGGGAAATCCTGCTGTTGTGATCCCAGTTTGTATTCTTATCGTTGTGGGAGGCATAGGCTTCCTTACCTGGGATGATATAGCGGAAAACAGGTTCCGTTTTAAGAAATATCGCCTTCAGAGCAAGGTGATACTTGTAACAACCCTGCTTCTCATTGTTCTTCCCGCGATCATGTTTTTCTTTTTGGATTTTAAGGACTATCCTTTAAAAACAAGGATCTTCCTTTCGCTTTTCCAGTCTGTGACTCCCAGAACAGCCGGCTTTAACACTGCTGACCTGTCGCTCATGACGGGTGCGGGAAAAGCTGTCATCGTGGGACTCATGCTGATCGGCGGATCCCCGGGATCCACTGCGGGCGGTATGAAGACCACCACTCTGCCGGTCCTTCTGGCAAATGCCATCTCTGTTTTTAAAAGAAAGAAGAACGCAGAGATGTTCGGAAGAAGGATAGAGGATGCTGCGGTGAAGAATGCATCCGCACTTCTCATGATCTATCTGATACTTCCCGTGGCAGGCGCTGTTGTTTTAAGTGCTTCCAACGGCCTGCCCATGGCAGTCTGTGCTTTTGAGACCGCATCTGCGCTGGGTACCGCAGGGCTCACTCTCGGCATAACAACCGGATTGGATACACTTTCCCACATTCTTCTTGTGATCTTCATGTTCATAGGACGTGTGGGAGGACTTACACTGATCTATGCCGCTCTTTCCACAAAGACCGCGGAGGTTTCCCAATACCCCGTGGAAAAGATAAGTGTGGGATAAGGACAGATTATTTGACTCGGAGGTTTTAGCATGAAATCGGTTTTACTTATCGGACTTAACAATTTTGGCGTTCTGCTCACCAAAAAGCTTCATGAACTCGGTCATGAGGTCATGGCGGTAGACATGAATGAAGAGCGTGTGAACGCAGTGCTTCCCATGGTTACCGACGCTCAGATAGGAGACGGTACGAACGAGGGCTTCTTAAAGAGCCTGGGAGTGGACAACTTTGACATATGCGTGGTGGCCATCACAGACAACTTCCAGAACTCACTTGAAACCACGTCACTTCTTAAGGAATTGGGGGCCAAATTCGTTATCTCTCTTGCGGACCGCGATGTTCAGAGCAAATTCCTGCTTCGTAACGGAGCAGACGAGGTCATAAACCCGGAGAAGCAGATAGCGGAGTGGGCAGCGATAAGATATGCCTCGGATCACCTTCTCGATTACGTGAAGCTTGACGAGGAGCATGGTATCTACGAAGTGCCGGTGCCCGAGGAATGGGGCGGAAAGACCGTGGGTCAGATCGACATACGTAAGAAGTACGGCATTAACATAATGGCTGTAAAGAACAACGGCAGGATGAACCTTTCCATTCTGCCCGACACCGTCCTTGATGCAGACAGCACGCTTCTTGTGCTGGGTGACATAAGGTCCATGCAGAGATGCTTTAAGATCTGAACGTAAAAATAACACCGATGCGAGCTCCGACCCGCACCGGTGTTTATTTTTTCCATAACCGCCAATGTTCATTTATTCTTTAAGAAGTGCATGAATACTGTAAGCATTAAGCGCGGAAACCTCTGTTGTAATCTTTTGCGTCAACGTAGGTTTCGTTGAGGCATCCCTTGCCGTAGGTGAGACCTGCGTAAACGGTCTGAGCATTTCTCATGATAGGACCGCCTGTGTCGTTTTCCGCAAGAGTCTTAAAGGAATCCCTGAGCTTTGTGATAACATCCGTAACGATGTCCAGAGCTTCGGGATTGCTGCCTGCAACCGCAGAAGCGAGTCTCTTGTTGCAGTAGCTGTAAAGACTCAGAAGATCCCGGGCAAGACCGCCTTCGTAATTGAGGCTTGATATCAGCTCGTTCATGAAGCGTGTAGCGTCATGAACACGGGCTGTAAATTCTTTAAGATCCTTGTTTTCATATGCTTTCTTCGCGTTCCTGATGTCACAGAGTACGATGTCGTACAGGATGACGATGAGGTCGCAGGAATTTGCTTCCGTAACGCGAAGTGTAAAAGCTTTGATTTCTTCTCTGTTCATTTAAATGTCCTTATGACTGTAAAAGATTTAAAATGTTCTGAGGTCTTTCGTTAGCCTGTGAAAGCATTGCCGTCGCAGCCTGTACAAGTACCTGGAGCTGGGTGTAGGTAGCCATTTCGCTTGCCATGTCCGTGTCAGCTATTCTGGAAAGGGCTTCCGTCAGATTCTCAGCGGAAGTGTCCAGAGAGTTGATGGCATGATCGAGACGGTTCTGGTAGGCACCGAGCTTGGCACGGATCGCAGAAACATCAAGGATCGCGTTGTTGAACAGAGTGATGGCATGCTGGGCACCTTCCTGTGTGGAGATGTCTGCGGAATCGATGAAAAGCGTCGTTGTATCCACACAAGGGATCCTGATCTCCATTGTCTGACCTTCACTTGCACCGATCTGGAGCGTCATGGGACCTGCATCGAGAACGGTAACAGTGGTCTCTTTGCTGATGGAGCCCTTGGATGCCTGAAGCACCATTTCAAATCCGTCTCTGTCGCGGACCGTGATGTAATCGCCGTTTACGGAAACTGTAGTTGTCTCTGTAAATCCGCCTGCGTTCTTTCCGCTCTTGGTGACAACGGACTGTCCGGCTGAAATGCCTGTTACTTCCGCACCTGTGGAGATGGTGGTGTTGTAGAAGTTAAGGCTGTTGTCTGCGGTTACTGTAAGAGTTCCCGTGGAATCCATGGAGAAGGATGCTGCGGAAGGGTCTGTATCGTCATAATTAATGGTAAGTGAAGGAACTTCTGCGTTGCAGAGCTCTTTCATTGCCGTGAGCACAGCACCGTTCGTGTGGTCGGATGTCAGAGTCTGTGTTCTGGTCAGTGTGTTTCCGCCGGAAGTGTAAACCATGGTGAGGAGTGAATCGGTCACTGTGAAATCAATGGTGTCACCGTTGGAAACTGCCACATGGATGTTTCCTGTACCGGAATCTTCCTTCGTATCGATGTTTGATGCGGCAGAAGGATTTGCAAGTACAAAACTCGGATCTGATATGGAAAGGCTGAGGCCGGAAACAGAAGACTCAAGTGAGAAATCATTTCCGCTTGCGTTCAGTGTGAAGATGCTGCTGTAAGGTGTTCCGTTGTAGGAACCTGCCGTTGCAAGAGCGGTATTTAACGCATTTGCAATGTTGGCTTTTGTGGAACCTGCCGGGATCGTAACCGTTACGGTGTCAGTGTAGCTGCCGTCTGCGGAAGCGATGGTAAGCTGCAGGTTTCCGCCGTTATATGTGAGGGCTGCTTCTCCAACCGAAAAATCGGAAGAAGTGTTCTCTGCAAGATAGCCGCTGGTGTCGTATGCAGTAACGGAAGAAAATTCCGGATCTGCTGCTGTGAACACAAGACAGTTGCCTGTTGTTCCGGGTTCAACCGTGAGATTTATGAGTGAGCCGGAAAGTGTGGAATAAAGCTGGGTAACAGCTGTGATAACATCGTCGTTTGTAGGATTTGCGGGAAGTGCGGATGAGGACTGGGTACGAACCGTTGCTTCGTTCTCGATGTAGGTCATGGTTACTTCGCCGTTATTGATGGTGAACTCAAGGGAACATTTCTTTCCGTCGGGGGTGGAGAAGATGGCGGACATGGTTCCTTCGGAAGCTGCTGCGGTAGCAGCATACTCCGCACCCTTCACTGTTGCGGGGCGGTTGTTGCATATGCCTGTGTTATCGTCGGTTACGGAGATGGAGATGTCTTTTCCCGAGGAAGCGGTAACTGCCGAAAGGGAAACGTAGCCGTTGCTTTCGGAGAAGGAAACGTTGAGGGCGTCCATTCCGGAAGTACGGGAAGCCAGCGTCTTGATGGAAGCGATAACATCCGCATAACTGTTTGAAGCGGGAGCGTCATTTGCGCTGATCACATTTCCTGCGTAATCTGTGTATTCCATTAAGACATTTCCGGCACTGATGGTGAATTTAACGGTTTCTGTTGTGCCTGTCTCGCTGTTGTTTATGGTGTAGGTCAGAGATCCTGTTCCGCAGGCCTTGTCCGCAACTATGCCTTTGCAGACTGCGGAAGCACCCTTGGCGCTTTCGGTACCGATGGAAACAGCTGCATCTGTGCCTCTTGAGATTGAAGTCCCGGAAAGCCCGAGAGCGGTAGCAAGATTTGAGTTGCTGCAGCTGACGGAAAGTGTTGCGTCGGAACCGTAGTCTTCGGTAACAAAGATGAGGCTTGTTGTGCCCACGAGAGCATCCTGAGAGGATATGGGAGCAAAACCGCCTTCGCCTGCCTCATCAGCCACACCGTTGGTGAGACCGACATAGATACCCATTCTGTCACAGGTCGCTGTGAGCTTTGTAAGTATCGTATCGATGGTGTCACCAGCTTCAATGGTAACTTCTTCGTTGTTTATGGTGATCTTTCCCTGATCGGGAGCGGAAGATGATCTGAGCTTTGTCATGATGACTGCCTGAGAACCTTCCTTGTCCACTTCGAAAGTGTAGCTCTTAACTCCTACGCTGTCGGAAAGGGAAATGAGTTTAACCGCATTGTTGTCGGAGTAGGAACGTCTGTCAACCG
Organism: Lachnospiraceae bacterium; assembly: GCA_016287675.1. Taxonomy (GTDB): domain Bacteria; phylum Bacillota; class Clostridia; order Lachnospirales; family Lachnospiraceae; genus RGIG3528. The sequence continues at coordinate 2,950 of JAEFAR010000048.1, read as the reverse complement.
TACCGTCAAGAAGAGTCTTTGTGTTGAATTCGGTTGTGGTGGAGATCCTGTTGATCTCCTGCTTCAGCTGGATAACTTCATCCTGGAGAGTGGCACGGTCTTCGTCGGTGTAGGAACCGTTCGCGGCCTCAACAGCCAGTTCTCTCATTCTCTGAAGCATCTGCTCGACCTCGATCAAAGCACCTTCAGCTGTCTGGATAACGGAGATACCGTCGGATGCGTTTCTGGATGCCTGATTCAGACCTGCGATCTGTGTTTTCATCTTTTCGGAAATCGCAAGTCCCGCAGCATCATCCGCCGCACAATTGATCCTGTAACCGGAAGAAAGTCTCTGGAGACTCTTTTCCAGCGAAGTGTTGTTTTTGCTTAAGATGTTGTTGATCTTTAATGCCGAAATGTTGTGATTAATTCTCATTCACTAACCTCCTGAAGTGGCGAAGTTACTCGCTGTCCGCCTGTCTCACATGGGTTACGAAGACTTTCGCGATGCGGTAGAGTTCATTGGAAGGACTCGTGCCCGCCACATCCTCCGGAACATTTTTGTAAAGCCCCGAGGTCTTGTAATCGTAGCGATCTGAAGGGACCTCCTCGGCGCCGTAGAAGATGGAGCCGATCTGTATCCCGTTCTGTGCCAGAGCCGCAAAGAGATTCAACTGCCTGTCTTTGAGGTCTGCCATGCCCTTGGCGGTGGTACTGCTTATAAAGCATTTCATTTTGTTGTCTTCAATGGTGGCTTCGGCCGATACCGTACCCAGGTTCTCCGTGGGAACCGAGGCATATACTTTCGAAGCCGATCTTTCCGGATCGTCTACAATGGTAACTTTCATGCTTACGATCTCGTTACCCGTATCGATGGGAATGTTATAGAACTTACGTTTGCTCAAGCGGTTCATGAACTTTATGCCCACGTCCATTTTCTTGAGTGCCTTAACGTCCTGTCTGTTAAGGGAAGGATCGTGCTGGATCTCTTTTTTGATCTCCTTGGATTCTTCCGTGAAGGCCCTGTAAGCTTCTTCCATTTCCTCGTCGCTGTTAAGGCTTTCAAGGAAATCGGGAAGAATGCCTTCTTCTCCTGTTGCCAATGTCTTGAAGCGCTTCCAGTTTTTGAAGATCGTGGTGTCTTCATTTAAAAGGTCTTTTGCTGCCTCAATGTTTTCTATGCTTGTAAGTACGTTGAAATCTTCCAAAAATCTTGTGGCATTGGTGCCGCTCGCTGCCAGCTCGTTCAGGTTCTGCACCCATTCAATGGCTGTGTAGTGAGTGTCTTCGGAAAGTTCCTTTAATGTATTATCGGCAGATTCCACCAATTTATTTAGTTCGATCCCCTCGGGAGATGCAGGCTTTGAAAGTCCCGCACGTATCTTGTTTTCAATCCTGTCAACGTCTCCGGACACTTTCGAAAGATTTTGGAAAGTATCGTTTATAATTGTTTCATGTCCTAAAACTTTTCCTGAACGGACAGCGGTGAGAAGCCCCTGCAACGTGGGCTCGGTTCCGTTTTTGAACACATTTCCGAGAGCCGTATCTTCGGACTCTTTGATCTGGTGAAGAGCTCTGTAGATGGCAAGGTAGGCATCTCTTTCGTCGGGGGTGAGTTCGTTCTTCCTGTCCAGATTTACGAGGAAGGAAGCATAGGAATCCTCGGCTGTAATGCCGCTCTCTGCCCTGATCTCCGTTGCTTTTGCGATAAGTTTGTCGAGAGACTCGTTCAGGGGATTTATGCCTTCGCGGATCATTTTTACCGTGACCGTAGGTGAGAGATCGACGAAAGCTTCCTGAAGCTTTGCGTCATATTCCGCAACTTTTCTGATGTTGTCGGGAGTGATCTCGGCAGAAGCGTACCCCAGTATCCTGGTGGCTCTTCTTGTCTCTTCCGTAACGGGAAGACCTGCATTTTCAATGAGGCTGTCCACATTACCGAAGGCCTTTTCCATGCTGTCTCCGTACTTTGAGGAAGGAGAAGTCATGACTGTTTCGAAGGTCTGATTGAACTTGCCCATCACATGGCTGTAGGTGCCCTGTCCGTTTTCGAAGAGTTCGTTAACGGTGATGCTCTGAGCTCTGTCTACGGTGTCGTAAACAAGAGATGCGGGCATGTTCTCGATCTCTTTTAATTTTTGAGTGGTATCCTTTAAAAGATCCACGTCATTCTGAGTGTAGCTTCCGGGTGCTGCTCCTGACTGTTTGAAGAAATCGGAATAGTAGCGGTTTTCGAGGGTGCGGAGATCGTTAAGGAGCCTGTTCATGGAAACGGAGTCGATGCGTATGCCTTCTTTTGCGAGACGGTAGCCTGCTTCATAGGTCATCTTGGCCTTAACTTCTTCCAGCTGACGACGTGCCTTGATGGAGGCTGCATTTCCCATGCCTGAACTTGAGTATTCCTCAAGATAGGTGGGTACGACAGCGTTGGAGTTTACTTCTTCCTGTGCCTCATGGAGTTCGCCCAGGGAAAGCTCCAGCTTGTCTGCGGAGTATTCTCCGGTCTGAGCGGCCTTTTTTGCAACTGCGTAATCTATGCCTGCGTCTGTGACTGCTTCGTTGTTTTTGATTATCTGCCTTACCTGCTTGGCAGCTGTGGAAAGGAGATTTGCGGATTTGGGATCCTGCCCCACGGAGATCGCATCCACCGAACGGGTGAGGATCTCTTCTTTTGTAAGTTTTATCTTTGTGAGCTGTGCATAGGATTTAAGGTTGTCAGCAGTTAAGGGAATGTCCTTCTTAATGAAATCCTGTGCGGCAGCCATCAGGTCCTTGCTCTGTCTTAATCCTGCCTGGAAAAGAAGGTGGCTGACAGTGGGCTGCAGCTGGTTCCATGCGGCCTCGGTCAGAGTTTTTTCTTTCTTCTGTACAGCCGATGCGGACCGTGCTTCCGCGATGTTCTCCAGAGTGGGTGTCATCTTGTTTCTGATAAGGTACTCGGCTTCGGCGCCGGATACTGTTTTTTCGTTAC
>JAEFAR010000009.1 GCA_016287675.1 Lachnospiraceae bacterium | reverse complement strand
CACAAGCACTCTGCAGGCACCGCACATGCCGGTACCGTCCACCATAATGGGATTCATGGAAACAACTGTGGGAATTCCCAGTTCCTTGGTCAAAAGCGAAGCAAACTTCATCATGATCAGGGGACCGATGGCTACTGCGTGATCGTAGGTCTTGTGTTCTTCATTTATAAGATACTTAAGGCAATCGTTTACATTGCCCTTTCTTCCCTTTGTTCCGTCATCGGTCGTAACATAAACGTTTGCAGCGACCTTTTTCATCTCATCTTCAAGGATGATCAGGGATTCGTTTCTCGCGCCTATGATAACATCTGCGTCAACTCCCTGCTCATGGAGCCATTTCACCTGCGGATAGACCGGAGCTGTTCCGACACCGCCTGCCATGAAGATTATGTGTTTTTTCTTAAGCTCTTCCGGATCTTCTTTGCAAAGTTCCGAAGGAAGGCCCAGAGGGCCGGTAAAATCGGCAAATTCATCACCCACATTGTAGGCAGCCATCATTTTTGTGGATGCTCCGACAGTCTGAAAAACTATGGTCACGCTTTCCTTTTCCCTGTCGTAATCGCAGATGGTGAGAGGGATCCTCTCTCCTTTTTCATCGGGGCGAACAATGACAAACTGTCCGGGAAGACACTTATGAGCTACTCTGGGCGCATAAATATCCATCAGGACTATATTGTCGGATAACATGCTTTTTTTAAGAATTTTGAACATATCTACTCTCCGTCGGTTACTCCTAAATTTAATATCTAATATATTTACCACTTTTTTTTCGATTTTACAACACTAAATTATTAATGTATAAAATTTTAACAAAAAATATACACTTCTAACTTACCGAAAGCTGTACATGTAAAGTCCCCGGGCTTAAGAGCAGCAAAAAATAAATTTGTGAATTTTTTATTTAATTGCTTTTTAGCTATTTACTTTAGAATTGTGTAGTGTTAAAATACAAAAGTAAATGTACTTTGCCTTACGGCAAAATGGAGGATATAGAGAAATGAGTATTAACATCAAGACACCCGCTGTTGATTATTTTTTTGACGCGGTACTCAGCTTGAAAAACCATGAAGAATGCTACAATTTCTTCGAGGACATCTGTACAGTAAATGAGATCCTTTCATTTGCACAGCGTTTCCAAGTTGCGGCTATGCTGAGAGCCAAAAAAACCTATCTCGAGATTGCTGAAGAAACAGGCGCTTCGACAGCCACGATCAGTCGTGTAAACCGCTCTTTGAACTATGGAAACGACGGTTACGACATGGCCTTTTCAAGAGTTGCTCCCTTCCCCGAAGAAGGCGACAGCAAAAAGTCTGAAAAGTAAAAAATTACAGCAGTTCCTTATTACAGGAGCTGCTGTTTTTTTATCAGTCAACCTTCTTGAGGTTAGCAAAAGCCGAAAGCATCTTCTTTGTTCCGAAGTCGGGAAATTCAACGGTCACTTCGTAATCCTTGCCGCCCTTTACAATAGAGATGACTTTGCCCTTGCCGAATTTGATGTGAGACACCGTGTCTCCTTCGGCATAAGAAAGTGTTGTCTGACCGCCTGCCTGAGTGAACATCTTGCTGTAATTCAAAGCATAAGGCTCAGCGGAAAGATCTCCCCCGTCATGTCTCTTGTAGCCGTCATCACCGTTGGCTTTTGTATAGGCAGGTGCGGGCTTCTTGTCCTTGATTTCGCTATCCATATAGTTTTGCCTCCTGTAATTGTTATTAAATGAAGTACTCATATCCAGCAAGTACCTCGGAATTTCTTTCAAAAATCTCGATGGCGTATTAAACTGCTGTTCGCCATACATTCTCCTCATTCTGGCCGATGACAGGAACAGTTCCTTCATGGCTCTTGTGATCCCCACGTAACAAAGACGTCTTTCCTCTTCTATTTCTGCGATCGGATCCTCCGCATTTATGGAAAGACTGCTGGGAAAAAGCCCATCCTCCATTCCCACCAGAAAGACATATGGAAACTCCAGTCCCTTGGCGTTGTGAAGAGTCATAAGGGAAATGAAATTTCCATCGTCTTCTTCATCCTCCGATGCAGCTTCTTCGGCGTTTAATCCGCAATACTCCAGAAATCCGGTAAGAGAAGCATCTTCCTCTTCCGCTTCGTATCTGGCAGCGTAGGAAACCAGAGCTTCTATGTTCTGGATCCTGTCATCCGCAGTCTCCGGATCGTCATCGCGAAGATAATCCATGTAGCCGGTCTCTTCTATTACAAGTTTAATAAGACTCTTAATCGAAAGCCTGTTATTGTTCTGCTCGTATCTCATGCTTTCAACCAGAGCGATAAAGCTTTTGGCCTTATCTTTTGCTCTTTCTGCTCCGGGAATGTACTCGATACGGGCCAGTCCTTCATAGAAAGAAAGCCCGCTCTGTGCGGCATAGGCCGCAACCTTGTCAACCGTGGTCGGTCCGATGCCTCTTCTCGGAACATTCAGGACTCTTCTTGTTGCTATATCATCCTTTGCATTGTCTATAGTTTTAAGATAGGCAATAATATCCTTGATCTCTCGTCTTTCAAAGAAAGATACGGCTCCGATGGTCTTTGCTTTAAGATTATGAAAACGCATGGATTTTTCAAAGGAAAGAGACTGGGCATTTGTCCTGTAAAGAACAGCAAAATCACGGTATTCGGCCCCTGTTCTTTCCATTATCTCTCTGACTTTTAAGGAAACACCGTCCGCTTCCCCGGTCTCATCGCCATACTGACTGTAATGAACCGCAGAACCCTTTTCGTTTGCTGTCCAGAGTTTTTTGTCTTTTCTTTCGGTGTTGTTGTGGATCACGGCATTAGCCACATTTAAAATGTCAGGAGTGGATCTGTAATTCTGCTCCAGTTTGATCACCTTGGTCTCGGGATAGAACTTTTCAAAGTTCAGGATGTTTCTGATGTTTGCCCCTCTGAACTTGTAGATGGACTGGTCATCATCCCCCACTACGCAGAGATTCTTTTCGATCTCGCCGTCTTCATTTTCATGCTCGGCCAGAAGTCTGATAAGCTCAAACTGAGCAGTGTTGGTGTCCTGATACTCATCCACCATGATGTAAACAAAACGGTTTCTGTAATATCTTAAAACGTCAGGGGTAGTTCTGAACAGTTCCACCGTCTTACAGATAAGATCGTCAAAATCAAATGCATTGCAGGTCTTAAGCTGTTTCTGGTACTCTCTGTATATGCCTGCGATCTTTTTGTCATAATAGTCGGCAGCTTCTGCTTCAAAGCGGTCGGGATCGATGAGCTCGTCCTTTGCCTTGGAGATCCTTGCCATTATGGCCTTTTCCTTAAATTGCTTTGAATCTATGTTCATTTGCTTAAGGATGTTTTTTACAAGAGTTTTCTGATCGTCCGAATCATAGATGGTGAAACTGCGTTCATAGCCGATGTACTCGCAGAATCTTCTGAGAATCCTTACACAGGTTGAGTGAAATGTAGATACCTGAATGTATTCACTTCCCTCTCCCACTGCTTTTTGAACTCTTTCCTTCATTTCCTTTGCAGCCTTGTTCGTAAAGGTTATGGCCAGGATCTGATAAGGAGAAACATCAAGTTCACGGATGAGCCTCGCTATCCTTTGGGTCAATACTCTGGTTTTTCCGCTACCGGCTCCCGCAAGGATCAGCAAAGGCCCCTTGTCATGCATCACGGCCTTCATCTGCTCCGGGTTTAGTGTCATCATTTTTTCCATAAAATCCCTTTTCAGTATAAAAAGTGCCGACCGTTAAAGTCGGTCAGCATTTAATCAATATTCTATCCAATGAACAGATCACTCCGTCCGGGCTTCGTCATCCTCAAATTCGTCTTCGGACTCATCCTCATCCTTGTATGCGTTTCCGGAAACAAGGTTGTAAACGGCATAAATGAGTGCGAAAGCCACGGTGAGAGCTCCAATGATCGATAAAGCAACGATCAGAGGATTTGTTCCCTTTTTCTTTTCCAAATAATTTCCCAGATACATTTTCGTACTCCTTCCCTCTCAAAACATTTTAAGTCTTTAGCAATCGACTGTCAACCATAACTTACAAACTTTTATCCTCTGCAGGCACATTTAATGCTGTCTTGTTTTTTGCTTCCTTACGCCTTTTAATGATGGATTCCGTTCCCTCCTTAAGGAAGACACCGGTAAATTTCTTAAGCATGGTCCGGGCTTCTTTGCTTAAGCTGTTGTATTCCTTAAGCATTCCGAAACCGCTCTTTAAAACATCACTGCTTATATCAACGGTGGTTTTGGCTTCGTTGGCAGACAGTACCTTGAACAAAGCATCGATGAAAGCAGCTCTTTCCTCATCACTCATCTTCTTTAACCAGTTTTTCATGGTTTCATCAAAAACTTTGCTTGCTTCTTCCACTTCGTCCGCAGTTACAAAATGCTTTCCTTCTATCATCCAGGAGGCTGCATCATGCTGCATCAGATTTTTTTGTGTGCTTCTGATGACGGTGTAGTTGCTGACATGATTTAAAAGCATGCCCACTATGGACTCGCTGGGTGTGTAGCTTTCGGTTTTGGCAAGGACCTCTCCCGAGCCTGTTCCGAGAACAGTCTCATCTCCGAAACCGGGGCCGTCGTAATTGTAAACCCTTACGATCCTGTCTCTTATCCTTTTCTTTGCAAGGCATGCGGAATAGATTGCCAGATTACCGCCTTTGGAATGTCCGCAGACATATAATCTGCCCCTTATTCCGGAAGCTGCTTCTTCAAGATACGCCAAAGCTTTCTTCTGGGCAGGTACCTGAGGCATGAAGCACATGTTAAAGTCTTCCTTCCACCCCACGATGGTGTCATCCGTTCCCCTGAAGACAATTACCGCAGTTCTGGGGTCTATCCGGATCGTAACGGCTGAGAACTGAGAATCGTTTGAATAATCGATCTCATTTCTGTAGCCCAAAAAACTGATCTTTTTAAATCTTTCGGTCTCGGCACATTTTTTCAGAGCCAGGCCGGATGTTCTGGTAAAGGAAAGAGATTCAGCCAGGATCTTATCAAGATCGTATTTTTTCAAAAACAATTCTGAAGTTTTCTTAAGGGAAACCCCTCCGGTGAATCCGTCGGGAACCAGTCCGTCGAAATTGACATAGGAAAGCCAGGAAAATAAAAGGCAATCCACCTCATTCACGGGAGACATGTCAAATGTGATGTCTCCGCGCCAAGTAAGATAATCAAATAAATTTGCCATCTGCTCCCACCTCTTGAAAACTGTCAGTCAGCTCTGTAGCCAAATGTTACATTCAATGTTTCTTCTTTATATTTTCCTTCCGACAACCTCTTGACCGTAACCGTTCCCTCGCTGCCCCCGGGGGTGTAGGACATTATCTTTTCGTATGCCTCCTGGGAATTAACGGTTTTTTTGTTGATCTCGGTGATGACATCTCCCACCCTGATCCCCGCACGCTCAGCAGGGGACCCGCTTCGTACTTCTTTTACGTAGATTCCTCTGGGGAGATTGTAAAGCTTTGAATTCTCGGCAGTCACGATCTGCCCTGTAATTCCGAGATAAGCCTGTTCGCCCACAGGAAGAGTCTTTCTTGTCATCAGGACTTCAATTATGGGGATCGCGGTGGAACTGGGGATCGCATAGCATATGCCTTCCACATCTTCTGAGGCGATCTTTGCATTATTGATCCCGACCACCTCTCCCCGGGCATTTAAAAGCGCTCCTCCGCTGTTTCCCGGATTAATGGCAACATCGGTCTGGATCAGGGTCAGAGTGTACTCATCACTCATTTCCACTTCTCTGTTCAAGGCGCTTACATAGCCCACAGTAACAGACTGTCCGTAGCCGAGAGCATTTCCCACGGCAATGACCATGTCTCCGGGCACCAAAAGATCGGAATCGCCAAAGGTGGCGATCCTGATGACGGAAAGAGTCTCCGCGGAAATGTCGGAAAGCTTTACTCCGATAACCGCCAGATCTTCTGATTCCTCCGTAGCCTTCACCTCAGCCTCGGCCTTTGCCCCGTCGATAAATGTCACTTCCACCTCGGAAGCACCATCCACAACATGATTGTTGGTGACGATAAGGATCTCGCCGAAATTCTGTGCCGCAATGATACCGGAAGCACTTCCCTTGGTCTCATAGGGATACTGTCTTCCGAAAAAATCGTAACTGTACGTAACGGAGGTTACGCCAACCGAAACCAGTGAAGGCATAGCACATTTGGCAGCCCCTGCAACACCGTAAGATGGGTCACCGTCCGTGCCCGGGTCATCGGTATTGTTATCCCGTGCATAGCTTACCTTTTCCCAGACTTCCTGCTGTTTGATCACTGCCTGTTTTACGGCTGCCTCTGTTTTTTTGTATTTAATGAATCTGACACCGACAAAGGCCAGAGATACAACAAGCCCGGCCGAAAGGGCACAGATCATGGATTTTATAAATGTTTTCATATTTCGATCATTAAGACTCCTTTGTCTTAAATGCTATCACCAAAATATGTACTAATTGTGTTCTTTGATCTTTGAAATGTAATTCCTTACTTCCGATGCCATATAAAGAGAGCCCAGACACAAAACAATGTCTTTATCCGATGCTCTGTCCAGCGCCATTTGGATACCCGAAGGTACATCGCCGCCGCAGATCACCGTTTCCACGTCGTCTCCGCAGATCAGGCATGCCTTTTCATAAAGTTCTTCGCACTTCATGGCTCTGGGATAAAGAGGCTGCACGCAGATCATCTCCGAAGCCGCTTCTGCCATGATCTTAAGGATACCGTCCACATCCTTGTCGGCCATAACACCAAAAACACAGATGACTTTGGGGCTTCCGGGCTTCTTAACATCTATGCAGCTTTTGATCGTATCTATGGTGGCTCTCATACCCTGGGGATTGTGGGAACCATCCACAAAAACAAGGGGATCGTTCTTCAGTTTCTCAAGTCTTGCGATCCATTTCGTGTTTTTAATGCCCTGCTCCACGGATTCTCTTCCGATGACCAGGCCCTTCTTTTTAAGAAGCTCCACCGCTTCGATGACAACAGCGGCGTTCTTTCTCTGATAAGCACCGATCATTGACAGTTCAATGTCGTAATTGCCGTAAGTGAAGCTCTGTCCGCCAAGATCCGCCTTTTTGACCGTAATGTTATTAAAATCGGGGATGATGAGACCGCTTCCCGTCTCCAGGCATCTCTTTTCTATCTCTGCCTGAGCTTCGGGACTTTCACCGTAAAAGACCACATCCGATCCGGGTTTTATGATGCCTGATTTGGTCCTTGCTATCTCTGCCACAGTGTTCCCAAGGTACTGCATGTGATCGAGTCCGATGTTCACAAGGATCGTAGCAAGAGGAGCAGGAATGACGTTGGTTGCATCAAACTCTCCGCCCATGCCGACTTCCAGTACAACAACATCACATCTCTGTTCAAGGAAATACAAAAGCCCGATAACAGTCACCACTTCAAATTCCGAAGGGGGTTCTTCCATCTTGTCGACAGCTGCCTTGACAAAGGTAACAAGCTCGGCCAGTGCCTCATCGGGGATCTCTTTGAATCCGAAAAGAGAGTCTTTGTTATAGGCCTCCGGAGTGCTGACCATAATACGTTCATTAAAACGCATTATGAAGGGGGAAGTGAAAAGACCGACTTTAAGTCCCGCACATCTTAAGATCTCCGCAAGCATAGCGGAAGTCGATCCTTTACCGTTGGTTCCGCCCACATGGATGAACTTAAGCTTTTTATGGGGATTCCCCACCAGTTCCAGCAATGCTTCCGTCTTGGTGAGACCCAGCTTTTTGCTCATCCATCTGAGACCATGCACATAATCAAGTGCTTCATTAATATCCATTTTATTGTTCCTTCTTAAGGTTTTTATTGGCCGTAGCAAGCATCAGCTTAATACGGTTCAGCTGATTAACTTCAGATGCACCGGGGTCGTAGTCCACGGCAACGATGTTCGCTCCGGGGAATTGACGCCTGAGTTCCTTGATAACGCCCTTTCCCACGATGTGATTGGGGAGGCAGGCAAAAGGCTGACAGCATACAATGTTGGGAACGCCCGAATGGATGAGTTCCACCATTTCTCCGGTCAAAAACCAGCCTTCGCCGGTCTGATTGCCCATGGATACCACAGGCTTTGCGTAATCCGCAAGCTTTGCGATGTGGGTGGGAGCCTCAAAGCGCTTGCTCTTGTTCAGCTCCTTTACCGCATCCTTTCTCATGAATTCGTAAAATGCTACGATCAGATTGTTGATCCGCTGTGATCTCTTTGATTTGCCCAGTGCTTCATGCTTAAAGTTGGCATTGTAAGAGCAATAGGCAAGGAAATCCATGAGATCGGGCATAACAGCCTCGGCCCCTTCCGCTTCCAGAAGGTCTACCAGATTATTGTTTGCTGCGGGAAGGAACTTAACAAGGATCTCTCCCACTATGCCTACTCTGGGCTTCCTGATGTCTTTAAGAGGGATCTCGTCAAAGTCTTTTATTATGCCTTTGATATTCTTTTTAAAATCTCTGAATCTTCCGGTCTTGACCTGCTCTATGCACTTTTTCTTCCACTTTTCGTGAAGTTCGTTTACAGATCCCGGAACCTCTTCGTAAGGTCTGGTCCTGTAAACCACCCGCATGAAAATGTCGCCGTAGACAAGAGCCATCATTGCTCTGATGACCATCTTGGGCTCAAGCCCGAAGCCCGGATTCTTCTCTATGCCCGATGTACTTAAAGAAACAACGGGTATCTGCTCCATGCCGGCTTTTTTAAGAGCACGGCGTATAAAAGCGATGTAGTTTGTGGCACGGCATCCGCCGCCTGTCTGGGTGATGAGCAGTGCTGTCTTGTTGAGGTCGTATTCCCCGGACTGCAGTGCCGCGATCATCTCTCCCACCACGAGAAGCGAAGGATAGCAAGCATCATTGTTAACATACTTAAGTCCCGTATCTATCGTGTGTCTGTCGGGCTCGGGAAGCTCCACAACATTCAGTCCGCAGGATGCCATTGCAGGGGCCAGGATGTCGAAATGTATGGGAGACATCTGAGGCACCAGAACAGTGTAGTTCTTACGCATCTCTTCGGTAAAGACGACACGATGGTAAGCGGAATCCTTAACCTCGGTCACAACCCCTTTTCTCTTTCTGTCATTGATGGCGGAAAGAAGGGATCTGATACGGATCCTTGCAGCTCCGAGATTGTTCACTTCATCGATCTTTAGCATAGTATAGATCTTGCCGGATCCCGAAAGAATGTCAGCCACCTGATCCGTCGTGACAGCATCCAGACCGCATCCGAAGGAGAAGAGCTGGATGAGATCCAGATCGGGATTCTCTCTTACATAGCTGGCGGCAGCATAGAGTCTCGAATGGTACATCCACTGATCCACAACAATAGTGGGCCGATCCACGGGGCGAAGATGCGAAACGGAATCTTCCGTAAGAACAGCCACGCCGAAGGATGTGATGAGTTCGGGGATACCGTGATTGATCTCGGGATCGATGTGGTAAGGTCTTCCTGCCAGAACGATGCCGTGAATGTGGTTGTCCTTAATGTACTGTACAGCGGCTTCTCCCGCTCTCTTCATATCTCCTCTTGCTTTAAGGAGTTCAAGCCATGCGGCATGAGCGGCAGCCTCTACTTCAACCGCTCCGATGCCATTCTCTTCACCGAAGAATTGAACCAGACGCTTTGTGATGATCTCTTCGGATTCAAGTGAAACAAAAGGATTCTGGAATCTCACATTCTCCGATCTGATCTCTTCAACGTTATTCTTGATGTTTTCGCCGTAGCCTGCCACCATAGGACAGTTGTAATGGTCTCCCGCTTCGGGGAACTCGATCCTTTCGTAAACAACGCAGGGGTAAAAAATGTACTTGATACCCTGCTTTATGAGCCATGTGACATGACCGTGGGCAAGCTTTGCGGGATAGCATTCCGATTCCGAAGGAATGGATTCTATGCCCATCTCGTAGATCTTTCTGGATGATACGGGGGAAAGCACCACTCTGTAACCAAGGTTAGTAAAGAAGGTAAACCAGAAGGGATAGTTTTCATACATATTAAGGACTCTGGGAATGCCCACCGTTCCTCTGGGAGCAGCAAACTCTTCCAGTGCCTCGTAACCGAAGATCCTTTTTAATTTGTAAGCAAACAGGTTGGGAATACCTGTATTGGATTTTTCTTTACCCAGACCCTTTTCGCAGCGGTTACCGGAAACAAAATGTCTGTTACCAGGGAAATGATTGATGGTGAGCAGACAATGATTCGTACAGCCCTGGCACCTTGTAAGGGTGGAGGAAAATGTGAGTTCCTCTATCTCCTTAAAGGAAAGCATGGTACTCTTCTGTCCTTCATAATGCTCTCTGGCGATCAGCGCCGCTCCGAAAGCACCCATTATGCCTGCGATGTCGGGACGGACCACCTCGGCATTAACGATCTTTTCAAGTCCGCGAAGAACAGCGTCGTTGTAAAAGGTTCCCCCCTGAACAACGATCTTTTTACCGAGGTCCTTTGCATCGCTGACCTTGATAACCTTGTAAAGTGCATTCTTGATAACGGAGTAAGCAAGTCCTGCGGAAATGTCCGCCACGCTCGCTCCCTCTTTCTGAGCCTGTTTTACCTTGGAATTCATGAACACGGTGCATCTCGTGCCCAGGTCGATGGGATTCTCGGCAAACAGCGCGATCTTTGCAAAATCCGCCACTTCATAATTAAGTGACTTCGCAAAAGTCTCGATGAAGGAGCCGCATCCCGAGGAACAAGCTTCATTTAACTGAACGGAATCAACTGCGTGATTCTTGATCTTAATACATTTCATGTCCTGACCGCCGATGTCCAGAACGCAATCCACATCGTGGTCAAAGAAGGAAGCCGCATAGTAATGGGCTACTGTCTCAACTTCACCCTCATCCAGGAGAAGCGCTGCCTTAAGAAGAGCCTCGCCGTAGCCTGTGGAGCATGAACGGACGATCCTTGCGCTTTCCGGCATCTTGTCCGCTATCTCTTTAATGGCCTTGATGGCAGTTTTCAAAGGACTTCCGTTATTGTTCTGATAGAAGGAATACAAAAGAGAGCCGTCTTCGCCCACAACGGCGACTTTGGTGGTGGTGGAACCGGCATCGATACCCAGATAGCAGTTTCCGGAATAATCCGCGAGGCTGCCTTTTCTGACAGTAGCCCTTTCATGGCGGGCTTTAAAGTCTGCATATGCCTGCTCATCGGCAAACAGAGGTTCCATTCTCGCAACCTCAAAGTCCATTTTGATGCCCTTTTCCAGTCTCGTTATCATTTCGGAAAGGAGCACTCTCTCTTCTATCTTATTGTTTTCCTTTGCACTCATTCCCGAGCCCATGGCCGCAAACAGATGGGAATTGTTGGGGGCAATGACGGCTTCGGGAGCCAGGTTTAATGTTCTGATGAAAGCTTCCTTAAGTTCGGTAAGAAAGTGAAGGGGACCTCCAAGAAAGGCTACGTTACCGCGGATGGGCTTACCGCAGGCAAGTCCGCTGATGGTCTGATTGACAACCGCTTGGAAAATGGAAGCTGCAAGATCCTCCTTTGAAGCTCCTTCATTTATCAGGGGCTGTATGTCTGTTTTTGCAAAAACGCCGCAACGGGCAGCAATCGGATAAATAGCCTTGTAGTCTTTTGCGTATTCATTAAGTCCCGCGGCATCGGTCTTTAAGAGTGATGCCATCTGATCTATGAAAGATCCGGTTCCTCCGGCACAGATGCCGTTCATTCTCTGTTCAACGCCGCCTGTGAAGTAGATGATCTTTGCATCTTCTCCGCCAAGCTCGATGGCTACATCGGTTTTGGGCGCAAATTCCTGTAATGCGTTTGCAACCGCCACAACCTCCTGCACAAATGATACATTAAGATGCTTTGCAAGAGTCAATCCGCCCGATCCGGTGATGGCCGGCTGCAGCAGGCATTCTCCCGTAACCTCTTTTGCTTTATTTAAAATACGCGCAAGTGTGCCCTGGATGTCGGCAAAATGCCTCTGATAATCCGAGAACAAAAGTTCACCTTTTTCGTTTACTATAGTCGCCTTTACGGTGGTGGAACCTATGTCTGTTCCCAAGTAGTAGATCGGATAATTCTCTGTCATTTCCATACCCTCATAAATCTGTTTCATTTAATACGGCATATTATATCACGTCATTTTTTAAATTGCCACTATATATTCTCAATCTGCCAGTCTATAGGAGCCAGTCCCTTTTCTTCAAGGAAACTGTTGGTCTTCGAGAAATGTCTGCATCCGAAAAATCCTCTGTAGGCTGACAGGGGACTGGGATGGGGTGCTTTCAGTATAAGGTGGTTGGGGTTTGTGATGAGGTCGGCTTTTCTTTGAGCGGGACTACCCCAGAGCAAAAAAACTACAGGTGTCTTTTTATTGTTCAGCGCCCTCAGTGCCGCATCGGTAAACTGTTCCCAGCCGTGTCCCGCATGACTGTTGGCCTCATGTGCTCTGACCGTTAATACGGTATTCAGCATAAGGACACCCTGCTTTGCCCATTTTGTAAGCAATCCGTTATTGGGGATGTAGCAGCCCAGATCGTCATGCAGTTCTTTGTAGATGTTCTGCAGGCTGGGGGGTACTTCTGTGGGCGGAAGCACCGAAAAGCAAAGTCCGTGAGCCTGTCCCACATTGTGATAAGGGTCCTGCCCCAGGATCACAACCTTGGTTTCCTCAAAAGAGGTGTAATGAAAGGCGTTGAAAATGTCATTTGACGGAGGATACACAACTTTTGTGTTGTATTCCTTTTTTACAAACTCAAAAAGATCCCTGTAATAGCTTTTTTTATATTCTTCTTTCAGTTGATCGTTCCAATCGTTAGAAATCGCACTCATTACAATCTCACCGGTATCCCCTTGTCTTTAAGAAATCTCTTGACTTCAGAGATCTCCAGCTCCTTATAGTGAAAAAGCGTAGCCGCAAGTGCCGCATCCGCACCGCCTTCGGTCAGTACTTCGCTGAAATGCTCACATTTACCCGCTCCGCCTGAAGCGATCACAGGCACGTTCACGAGACTCGAAATGGTCTTTGTCAGCTCGATATCATATCCGTTTTTTGTTCCGTCTGCATCCATGGATGTGAGAAGGATCTCTCCCGCTCCCAGATCGCAGGCTTTCTTTGCCCATTCCACAGCGTCGATCCCCATGTCGATCCGGCCGCCGTTTTTAAAGATGTTCCAGCCCTTGCCGTCCTCTCTTCTTTTGGCGTCGATGGCCACAACCACGCACTGGCTTCCGAATTTGTCCGCAGCTCTGGAAATGAGTTCCGGATCCATGATGGCAGCAGAATTCACAGCCACTTTGTCCGCTCCTTCTCTGAGAATGACCTTGAAATCCTCGATACTGCGTATCCCTCCACCAACAGTGAAAGGGATGAAAATGGCTTTGGAGATCTTTCTTACAAGATCCGCCTTTATCTCTCTGGCATCGGAAGATGCAGTAATGTCAAGAAACACCAGTTCGTCAGCTCCCGCGGCATCGTAAGCGGCCGCTGTCTCAACAGGATCTCCCGCATCTCTCAGATTTACAAAATTTATTCCTTTAACAACTCTTCCGTCCTTAATGTCAAGGCACGGGATAATTCGTTTGGTAAGCATGGTCTCCTCCTCACATCTCCGCAAAATTCTTAAGCATGGCAAGTCCCGTCTTTCCCGACTTCTCGGGGTGGAACTGACATGCGAACACATTACCGCTTTCCACTGCGGCGTGAAAAGGATGTATGTAATCACAGGTAGCCGCTACCACGTTTTCATCCTCAGCGTCAAGGTAATAGGAATGAACGAAATAAACATAGGAATCATCCGGAATGCCCTTAAAAAGCTTTGTTCCTTCCTTGATCTTAATCGAATTCCATCCTATCTGGGGTATCTTGAACCCGGGTGCTTCTTCAAACTTTTTGATCTTTCCCTTGAACACACAAAGTCCCGGAACCTCCGCTCCCTCTTCGCTTGATTCAAAAAGCATCTGCATCCCCAGGCATATGCCCAGCAGAGGAATGTTCCTCTCAACAGCTGTTTTTACAGTCCTGTCCAGCCCCGAAGCTCTCAGCATGTTCATGGCATCGGCAAATGCTCCCACCCCCGGCAGAACGATCTTATCGGCTGAAAGCAGTACATTTTCGTCTGAACTCACAACAGTCTCATAGCCCAGATACGCAAATGCTTTTTCAACACTTCTCAAATTACCTGCGCCGTAATCAATAATAGCAATCACAAAAGAACCTCCCTGTCTGAACCGGTTTTTTACCGAAAAAAGGGCAGAGTATATGCTCCGCCCGTATTACATCATTTTAGTCAGGCTATTTCTCGCCTGTACCCAATCCCAATTGATCTACCGTCTCATAAATATATCTTGTGTAGTAAAGATTTGCTTCGTATTCGCCGTAGCTTTCCTTAAGCATATCATAATGCTCAAGAACAAACATGGCCTCACTTTCATCTATCCCGTAGATCTCCCAAAGTTTTTTGTAGATCTCGCTCCTAACAAGATAAATGTCATCCTGCGCTCCCAACGCAGTAGCATGAGCAAACCATTTTCTGAATCTCAAAAGGCCCTTAAACAGATCGTTAAGTCCTTCTCTGTAATCATCAAGCAATGCGTGATTATTGTAAGCATTGAGCTGAGTGTTAACGTAATTGATAGTCAGGATCTTGTCGTAAAGCTCGTAGTCTTCGTCCTCGATATCCAGACCGTAGATCTTGTCATAAGCCTTGGTGTAGTAGGTAACATCCTTGTAGATCAAAGCATTGTCAAAAAGTTTCGAGGCCTGACGTACACCGATGTTGTAAGCCAGAGTACTGCCGCCGCTTACGGTGACGGCAACGATACCGATGAAAAGTGCAAAGATCACCAGTATGCCCCATTTATTGAGCCTTGTGGTGTTCCCCACATCCTCCAGGATCATTTCGCTGGCCTGTTCCAGCTTTTTCTTGCGGATGGCTTCCTTCTCTTCCGCAGTCTGTCGAGCCTTGAGAGCCTTCGCCTCTGCGGCGGCCTTCTTCTTTTCCTCTTTTTCCGCCTTCCTGGCTTCCTTAAGGGCCTTCTTTGCTTCGGCGGCTTCAGCCTTCTGTTTTTCCAGTTCTTCCGGCGGGATCTCGGGTTTTATCTTGTTTTCCGGGATCTTAACATTACCAAAGAGCTGTATGTACCAGGGCAGCTTTTCTTTATTTATCGCAGCCTTTTTCTTGGCAGGTTTTTCTTCGTCATTCTTGTCGACATCTATCTCATTGAGGAGATCATCAAGAGCTGCCAGATCATCTTCATTGAAGCTGTCAACTCCCACGTCACCGAACATGTTTCCCAGCTCGGAACTGTGTCCCTCCTCGCCGCCTTCGTTCATGGAGAACCCGCCCATGGGGTCTTCATATTCGGGTACAAAATTGTCTGCATTTTCTTCAGAACTTTCCACAGAACCGCTGTTCAGGAAATCAAAAGCTTCCTCTGTTCCGCTGTCGGTACTCTGATCGTTCTGATCTTCGCCCAGAGTGTCCTCGCCGAAAATAAACCTGGGGGTATCCTTTGATTCTTCTTCTGCAGGAGTTCCGTCCTCATAAAAGACCCCCGGAGCATTGTCCTGATCGTTTAACGAGAAAATGTCCTCAGAATCGGCAAGTTCAGGCTTTTCTTTGGATCTGACCTCATCTGAGCCGGCGTCTTCCGCTTCAATGTTGAAAACCTCGTCGGCCAGATGATTTTCCATCTGGTTTTCGGGAATAGGATTATCTGTCACCCCACTAAAGAAATCAAAGTTGTCCAGATCCATATCATCACTCTGATCGGAGTAGCTTTTCTCTTCCTTGGGCTCTTCATTTTCGTTGTAAAGATTTCCGAAGAGGTCATCAAGCGCATTGCTTTCTTCGTCGTTACCTTCGCCGAAGAATTCTTCCGGTGCCCGGTCCGTTTCTTCCTTGGGTTCCGATACAAACTCGGGCTCGGGTGCGGGTTCGGGCGCAGGTTCAGGTTTTTCTTCTTCAGGCACAGCAAACAGCTCTCCGGAGGACCCTTCCTCGGAAAGCTCGTCATTTATCATCTTATCGATGACCGCATCATCATAGTCATCAAATATGTTGTAGTTTTCAATCTCCCCTGTTTCGAAATCCGTATCAGGCTCATCGTCTGTCACGTACTTCTCTTCATCAAACGAAAAGGCCGGCTCGTCGTCATCTTCTTCATCACTGTCAAGGAAATTAAAGGTTTCTTCATGAGTGTCATCCGATCCGTCAGCTTCATCATCTTCGCCTTCATCCTTCGGTGAAAGATAGGCATCCAGAAAATCCGGAATGTCGTGAAGCTCCGCCTTGCTGCCTGTTGCAGTTTCATCCATAACCTCATTCGCCGGAGTCTCTTCAGATTCCGGCGATACCCTGATTTCTTTGTTGTCGGCCTTCTTTTCACTCTTTTTTCTGTAGGCCGAAAATCTGTCATTGTTGTCCGACTTATTTCCGTTTGAAGTAAGCCCGTTCAGGAGACTGTCAAGATAAGATTCATCATTTGGCATCTGTTAGTACTCCGAGTGATAGTTAATTAGTTCAGAATGAGCTTATCAATCTCTCCGACAAGGCGTCCGATCTGAGGCTTTGTAATCTGAGCATCCGCACCGAGGGATTTTCCCTTAACGATGAGTTCATCACTGATCATTGATGAGAAAATTATAACGGGAATGTTCTTCATCTTATCGTCGCTCTTGATCAGCTTTGTAAGGTGATGTCCGTCCATACGGGGCATCTCTATATCTGTGATAACAAGCTTAACCTTTTCCGTGATGTTTCCGCTCTTATTGAGCTCTGTAAGCTTGTCCCATGCTTCCTGTCCGTCCATATTTACGATAAGGTTTGAATAACCTGCCTTCTTGAGGCAATCCTGCAAAAGCTTTGAAAGAAGAGCCGAATCTTCTGCAATGAGAATGGGTTTTGTGCTTCTCTGTCTGAAACCGAGTTCATCAACATCACTGACCTTAAGGGAAGTCTCGGGTGAAATGTCCGCGATGATCTTTTCGAAGTCGAGAAGAACGATGAGTCTTCCGTCAAGCTTTACAATACCTGTGGCAACGCCCTTGCCCTGTCCGTTTAATGTTGCATCGGGCTTTAAAACCTCTTCCCAGGACACTCTGTGGATCCCCACAACGGAATGTACATGGAATGCTGCATTTGTATTGTTAAAGTAAGTAACGATATAAAGATCGTTCTTAACCTCATCTGATTCGGGAAGATTTAAAACCTTTGAAAGACTAATGCTGGTGATAACCTCATCACGCGGCATGAAAATGCCTTCTATACAAGGGTCGGCATTAGGAACAGCCACTGCCGGTGTATACTGCAGGATTTCACGAATCTTGGCCACATTTATGCCGTAGCGGTTTCCGCCCACCATAAATTCAAGAATCTCAAGCTCGTTTGTTCCGCTTTCTAACAAGATGTTGGTATCCATAATTATTCCTCCGTGTTAGGTATATTCATATCGTAAATATTTAGTAAATTATATAACATATCAGAATATTTTTCAATTGATTTGAAGCAAGTTTATTGTATTTTAATTATCACACTGTCGTTGTTTTTATTGGTAATGAGAACACCTGCCGTATCTATTTCAATGTTCTCCGGAACCTTGAACACAATGACCGCTCCATTCACGCCGTTGTATCTTCCCCCCGGCGGAATGGGTTCTCCTCTTTCATCTTCCGTATCAAGTCCGATGAAATAAAGATCGTTCGGGAACAGCGTCATGGTCTCGTAATCAAAATAGGTCCCGTTGACCATTATGAGACTCCTGAGTCCCATATCGCAGGTCTTAAGATACTTTGTTACCGAGCTCTGGTTCTTTATTACGATCTTAACGGCCAGATACTCATAGCCTTCGATCCTCTTCAGAGTATAATAGGAATCGCCGATGGAAAAGCTGTACTCGGGAATGCTGGCTCCCGCATAGATCACATCAAATTCCTCAGCACCGATGACCTTTGCCAGCTGTTTCCATGTTTCGGAATTGTTCTCAGGGAAAGGCGTCGGGGTCGGCGTATTTGTGGGTGTGGGCGTCGGTGTCTTGGTAGCGTTCGGATCAACCGGTGTCGCCGTGGGTCTCGGAGTGGGTGTCGGTGTGTCTGTCGGTGTAGGCGTCGGGGTGTTGGTGGGGGTGGGTGTCAGATCCTTCGAATCCACCATCGTACTCTTATAATTCATATCATGCCTAAAGAGCGCGTCCGCGGAATACTGTGCAACAGCATCGATTTCCCTGTCGCTTAAGGGTATCCTTTCAACAAGACATCCGCCGAGTCCGAGTGCAGCAATGCATATTAAGATAAACTGGATTTTCTTAAACACCTGAATGCTCCTCTTTTGCGTAGATTTGTGTGCTTTAAAACTATAACACTTTATATGTTTTTCGGCAACTTCTCTTTTAAATTTTAGTATCCGAATCAAGTTCGAACCAAAATTCCACGCCGTTGGAATGATTGATCACTCCGTAAGGCTTGTTGTGAGCTTCCATAATGGCTTTAACTATGGACAGACCTATGCCCGAACCGCCGTATTCCCTGGTTCTGGCCTTATCAACCTTGTAGAACTTGATCCAGATCTTGTCGATCTCCTCTTCGGGTATGGGTTTACCTGTATTGAAAACGGAGATCCTGACAGTCTTCCCTTTGGCTTCGGCTTTAACATCCACGATCATCTCATTTTCGCAATGGTTGAGTGCATTGGTCAGATAGTTAGTGAACACCTCCTCAACCATGTACTCGTCAGCCCAAACATTAATGGGCCCCTTTGCATTGACCAGAAGCTTTGCACCCTTGTTCTTTATAAGTACATCCGAGGAATTCAAAACAGATCTGATCACTTCGCAGATATCAAACCTCTTAAGCTCTATGATCTGATTTCCGCACTCGATCTGATTCAGGGTAAGAAGTTTCTTGACCATAGTGTTCATCTTACCTGCTTCATCTATGATCACATCGCAGTAAAAATCCCTGCTCTCGGCGTCATCATTGATGCAGTCCTTTAGCCCTTCCGCGTATCCTGAGATCAAAGCGATGGGGGTTTTTAATTCATGAGTCACATTGGCAAGAAATTCTTTTCGTATCTCATCTACCTGAGTCTTTTGTTCAATGTCGCTCTGCAGTCTGTTGTTTACGCTCTTGAGATCCGAGATCGTCTCCTCCAGTTTTTCTGAAAGAGTGTTGATGCTCTCACCCAGTTCACCGATCTCGTCCCCGGATCTTCCTTCATACTTGCTGGTAAAATCGAGAGCCGACATTCTCTTCGCTATCTCCGAAAGCTGTCTGATGGGGCGTACCATACGTCCCGATGCCACCAGCATGATCCCGGATGCCACCACCACTACAAGGAGTCCCGCATACAGCAGGAAGGTGTTGGCTATATGCACGCTGTCCTGCATGCTTTCAACATTTGTTCTGATCAGCACAAATGTCGCGTTGGTATCGTCCTGGGCAAAAAGCTCTATATAGCTCGCCTTGGTTCTTCCGTCGTAAACTTTGGTAATGTTGTATCTGCCTTCGGGATCGGTGTACATCACCTGACTTTGAAAATCCCGGGTCTTGTCGTTTTTTCCCGAATAAACGGAAACTCTCTCAAAGAAGATCCTCTCTTTTGTGTTCACATTTGCGGTGCTGAAGGAATAGACGTAATTCCAGAGGATCGAAATGGACAGATTGTATCTGTTTGCAACGGCTTCAAGATTTCTCGAATCTCCGTCCGAAAGAAAGTTTTCCGTATCTGTCTGGGGAGTGATCTCCACAGGTCCGTCAAAGGGCGGCTGAACCTCATCTTCTTTCTGTCCGTTTTTCGGAACGAACTCTCCGCCGAATTCATCTTTCCTTGCGTCGGGAGGAGGTAACGGGGTTGCGCTGGGATCTGCCTGGGTCGAAGCAGTAAAGACTGCCTTGATGTACTTAGACTCAGCAACAGGCACTTCGACGGAAGCAGACTGATTGTTCTCTTCTCCCACATAGTACTTGGAAAGGATCTGCTCTATGGATTCATAGGTGCTCTTAAGCGCCTCCAGCTTAGTGTTTATATAATATTTTTCCAGAAAAAATCTGTTTAAAGCCCAGGTAACGATAACTGCACCGAAAACGGTAGCCACTATCGTAAACGTGAGCCTGAGTCTCCATGAGATCTTCATGTTTTCACCCTGCGATCATATGCCTTAAGGATCAGGCCTCGAATTTGTATCCCATACCCCATATGGTCTTAATGTAGTCGCCCTTTTCACCCATCTTGCTTCTCAGTTTTTTAACGTGGGTGTCAATGGTGCGCGCATCACCGTAATAATCATAGTTCCATACGTTGTTCAGTATCTTTTCTCTTGAAAGAGCGATTCCCTTGTTCGTTACAAAGTACTCAAGGAGTTCGAATTCTTTTACGGAAAGGTCAATGGCTGCGCCGTCGATCTTAACGGAATGAGCCTGGTGATCCAGGACTATGCCTCCAACTTCTATGGTCTCTTCAAGGGAGGAATTTGCTCTTCTTAAGAGGGCTTCCACTCTTGCCACAAGGATCTTGGGTGAGAAAGGCTTGGAAATGTATTCGTCCACCCCGAGCTCAAAGCCAAGAAGTTCGTCTCTCTCTTCCGATTTTGCGGTCAGCATGATGATCGGAACCCGCGAATACTGCCTGATCTCTTTCACAACCTGCCATCCGTCGAGTTTGGGCATCATGACATCCAGGATCACAAGCGAAATGTCTTTGTTCTTCTCGTCAAAGAACACATCGATGGCCTGTTCTCCGTCTTCAGCCTCCAAAACCGTGTAGCCCTGCTTTGCCAAAAAATCGTGAACAAGCTTTCTCATTCTGCTTTCATCGTCCACTACCAAAACTTTTACAAGGTCCATAACATCCTCCGTCTCATCTTATTCTTCGTAATAGATCCCGTTCTGTTCAAGAAAATACAGCTTATCGTTGATCTCCTGCTGCTGTCTGTCGAGGTCCTGCTGCCAGGTTGCATATCTGTTCAGCACATCTCTCTCGTAAACCGCTTTAAGCGGAGAACTCCTGCCGGTGAGCACGATCACAAACATCCCTATGATGATGACGATCAGCCCCGCGATGACGATCTTAAGCCCCAGATTCTCTTTCTGTAACTTCTGCAGTTTCGTCACAGGCGGTTTTTCTTTCTTTTTTTTGCTGACCTTGACATCCGGGATCTCCCTCAGCTTTGAGGCATCGATCATTTCGTTCTTCAGCGCCAGTCCTCTCAGCCTTTTAAGAAAATCCTGCCCGACAACAGTGGTTATCACATTTCTGTCGATCAGTTTATTGTAAAGGGCAATAACGGTCTCCGTATTGGTGAGATCCGTCCTCGCCTTAATGTATTCTATTGTCTCGTTTTCCTTTTTTGCTTCGTTCAATTCCTCTTCGGAATAAAACGTATAACCTTTAAATTTATACTCCCTCGACATGATCCTTTTTTCCCCGACATTGTTTTTGATTTCAGGTTACTGTTCACAGATATACAACATGATGAAACTCTGAAAGATTGCTTTCAAAGAGGTTCATCATGTTGTATATTCTGCGCAGCAGTAACCGCCCCCCCCACATGAGCAAGTAGCGAAGCGGATTGCGAATGCAGGGTTTCGGGCGGTGTGAACAGTAACCATATTTCAGCAACCGTTCATTCTCTGTTCCTGTTCTGTATTGATAATTTTAACATAATCATTTAGAATATAACATGAAATTTTTTCTAAACCTTGTTCATTCTGTGTTCAAACTGTTACCACCCAAGGAGACCTAAAATGACAGCAAATATCAAACGACCTTCGATAAACGGAAATGCCTTAAAAATGATAGCGATCGTGACAATGCTCATAGATCATCTGACCTATGTGATCGTCGAAGGATATATGCTTCCCAAAGCTGCCCGCTCCTTCATCGGAGGGGCTGACCTTCAATATACCGCAAAAGATTACAAACTCTGGGCAACGCTTGACAGTGTAGGAAGAGGCATAGGCCGCCTCGCTTTCCCCATCTTCCTTTTTCTGATGCTGGAAGGCTTCCTTCACACAAGAAACGTATGGAAGTATGCGCTTCGCCTCGCGATCTTTGCCCTGATCTCTGAGATCCCCTTTAATATGGCATTCACGGGCAATATCTTCGATCTTTCCTATCAAAATGTTTTTTTCACTTTACTGATCGGCCTTTTAATGATGATCGGATTTGAAGCCGTTTCGGATCACGTTCCGGAAAGCTTCCCGGCAGGAGTACTTCAGACTCTCGTCTTCGTTGCGGCACTTGCTGCAGCAGGTTTTCTGAAGTGCGATTACACCTATATGGGCGTCGCAATGACAGCCGCCGTTTATATCACAAGAAACCACAGGAACATCATGTGGCTTGCGGTTATGGTCGCCATGATCCTGACTTTAATCCCCTCGAATTCAAGTATTTTTGAGCTCATCGGATGCTTTTCTTTCCTCTTTATAGCATGCTATAACGGAGAACGCGGGAGCTTTAACATGAAGTACTTCTTCTACCTCTTCTATCCCGTGCATATTCTGATACTCGGATTATTGAATCTGTTTGTCCTTAAATGATCGTACAAACAAAAGCCTTAGAAACAGCAACGGCTCCTTCCGTTAAGAGGGAGCCGTATTTATATGCTTTATTTTGCAGTCATTCTGCAGAAGTTCTTTTTACCCTTTTTAAGGATGATGCCGTCTCCCGCAAGCTCTGCTTTTGTATAGGTCTTTTTGAAATCCGTGATCTTCTCGTCATTAACGGAAACTCCGCCCTGCTCCACGTTTCTTCTTCCGTCTCCGCGGGAAGAAACGAAACCTGCTTTCATGAGAAGCGAAATGATGTCGATGGAACCCTCAACCAGATCCTCATCGGAAAGCTCGCATGAAGGCATATTCGAATCGTCTCCGCCGCCTGCAAAAAGTGCCTTGGAAGCGTCGAGAGCCTTCTTTGCCTCTTCTTCTCCGTGAACCATCTTTGTAAGTTCGTAGCCAAGGATCTCCTTTGCCTTGTTGAGCTCGCTGCCTTCCCACTTTTCCATCTTTTCGATCTCTTCAAGAGGAATGAAAGTAAGGAGCTTTAAGCACTTGATGACATCAGCATCGCCCACGTTTCTCCAGTACTGGAAGAACTCGAAAGGAGTTGTTTTGTTGGGATCGAGCCATACTGCGTTACCTGCGGTCTTGCCCATCTTATTGCCGTGAGAATCGGTGAGAAGTGTGATGGTCATGGCATGAGCATCTTTACCCAGCTTTCTGCGGATGAGTTCGGTTCCGCCCAGCATGTTGCTCCACTGATCGTCACCGCCGAACTCCATGTTGCATCCGTATTTTTGGAAAAGCATATAGAAATCGTAGCTCTGCATGATCATGTAGTTGAATTCGAGGAAAGTGAGTCCCCTTTCCATTCTCTGCTTGTAGCATTCTGCTCTCAGCATGTTGTTTACGCTGAAGCACGCTCCCACTTCTCTCAAAAGCTCGACATAATTGAGTTTCAAGAGCCAGTCCGCATTGTTTACCATCATCGCTCCGCCTTCTCCGAAGTCAATGAATTTTTCCATCTGGCGCTTGAAACACTCTGCATTGTGATCGATGTCTTCCTTTGTGAGCATCTTTCTCATGTCGCTCTTTCCGGAAGGATCGCCGATCATGGTGGTTCCGCCTCCGATAAGCGCAATGGGCTTGTTTCCTGCCATCTGCAGTCTCTTCATGAGAGAAAGTGCCATGAAATGTCCTGCAGTAAGAGAATCAGCCGTGCAGTCAAATCCGATGTAGAATGTGGCTTTTCCCGTGTCGATCATCTTTTTGATCTCAGCCTCGTCCGTTACCTGGGCGATCAATCCTCTGGTCACCAGTTCTTCGTAACATGTCATAATAAAACCTCCTGAAAATGAAAAACGCCTCGCCCTTAAATAAGGACGAGGCGAGACTTTGCTCCGTGTTACCACCTTAATTCACAAGCAGCTCACACTGCCTGTCTCAGCAGGTACTTTCATACCCTTGCGATGTAACGGTCGCTTCCCGTTGCAGCCTACTCGTTTCCTTTCGGTGCACGACTCCGGGATGTATTCGCATCTTTTCCGCTTAGCCTCTCATCAGCCGGCTATTTTCTGTAAGTTTGCAAAATTGCTACTGTTTCCCATCAGTGTCTTTGATGTGATAATTCTAACAAAATTTTATTTATTGTCAAGCAAAAATTACTTTGTGGGTACAAGCTTTGTCTGTCCGCCCATGTAAGGCTGCAATGCCTTGGGGATCAGAACGCTTCCGTCTGCCTGAAGGTTGTTCTCAAGGAAAGCGATGAGCATTCTGGGAGGAGCAACAACAGTGTTGTTGAGGGTGTGAGGAAGGTACTTCTCACCGTTCTCGCCCTGAACTCTCATGCGGAGTCTTCTTGCCTGAGCATCACCGAGGTTCGAGCAAGAACCGACTTCAAAGTACTTCTTCTGTCTGGGTGACCAAGCTTCAACGTCAAGGGATTTAACCTTAAGATCTGCCAGATCTCCCGAGCAGCACTCGAGGGTTCTTACGGGGATATCAAGGCTTCTGAAAAGATCTACCGTATTCTGCCAGAGCTTATCGAACCACATAGGGCTCTCTTCGGGCTTGCAGACAACGATCATCTCCTGCTTTTCAAACTGATGGATCCTGTAAACGCCGCGTTCCTCAATGCCGTGTGCTCCCTTTTCCTTACGGAAGCAGGGTGAGTAGCTGGTAAGTGTCTGGGGAAGGGTCTTCTCCGGGATCATCTGATCGATGAACTTACCGATCATGGAGTGCTCGGAAGTACCGATGAGGTAGAGATCCTCTCCCTCGATCTTGTACATCATTGCATCCATTTCAGCAAAGCTCATAACGCCTGTAACAACGTCCGCACGGATCATGAAGGGCGGAACACAGTACCTGAAGCCGCGTCCGATCATGAAATCGCGGGCATAGGCGATGACTGAAGAATGAAGTCTTGCAATGTCGCCCATGAGGTAGTAGAAACCGTTTCCGGCAACACGTCTTGCGGAATCGAGGTCGATACCGTCAAAACGCTCCATAATGTCTGTATGATAAGGGATCTCGAAATCGGGAACCACAGGCTCACCGAAACGCTCGATCTCAACATTCTCCGAATCATCTTTTCCGATTGGTACGGAAGGGTCGATGATGTTGGGAATTGTCATCATGATGGTCTTGATCTTTTCTGCATATTCAGGCTCAAGCTTTTCAAGTTCAGCAAGTCTTGCTGCGAACTCAGCAACTTTCTTCTTCTCAGCCTCTGCCTCTTCTTTCTTGCCCTGAGCCATAAGAGCACCGATGTTCTTTGCGATCTTGTTCTTCTCAGCTCTCAGAGAATCTGCTTCCTGTTTGAATTCACGACTCTTTTTGTCAAGTTCGATGACTTCGTCAACAAGAGGAAGCTTGGAATCCTGAAATTTGTTTCTGATATTCTGTTTTACAACTTCGGGATTCTCACGTAAAAACTTTATGTCTATCATAATATTCTCCATTTCCGCGACTGCAACGCTTAGATATTGTCGTTAATTATATGCCATCATTTAAAAAAATTCAACACCTAAAGAAAAACAGACCGGGCAAAAGTTTCTGCCCGGTCTGAAATGTTTAATGAAGATCGATCTTAAAGTTCTTCTCCATATAGGCTCTGGAATAATTCTTTCTCTGCTTGGCGAAATTCTTGATCTCGTTGGTGTATCCGTCGAAGAGGTAGCTGCCGGTCCATATGCCTTCCGCACCTTTTGCCTTAAGGATCTCAATGTAACGGAAGAAGTACTCCATTTCCGTTTTTCTTTCATCGTTCATCGAATCGAGAGTCTTGCTCAATGTCTCCTTTGACAAAGCTCCGTTTGCAAGCTCCAGACTGAAGTTCACAAAAAGATCGCGGCATTCTTCCCGCTTCATCAAAGCTGCAAAGAGAGGTGAATACTTATCGTTTTTCTCCATCTTTCCTTTATCGTTCTTGACCTCCGGGGAAAGCACCTCGCCCAGCTTGTCATAATTTGCCATACATTCCTTCTGGCTGTACAGTCCCATGGAATAATCCATGTCATGAAGAAGGAAACGCCATCTTCCGTCATATATAGTGTCCTTCTCGTACTCCTCGCCTGCGGGAGCATAGTAACGATAGCATTTGTAATTGTTGTTAGGCCAGTCTTTGTTACAGATGTAGATGTTGTAGGCATAATACTTTATATAGTTTTCAACATCCATAAACGAACAGAGATCCCTGTAAACAGAGTCCTTGGTGTAATCAAGGGTTGAAAGATCGTCATATGCAATGTTGAATTCTTTTGCAGCTTTAACATTGATCTCGTCGTCATCCTCTATGGATTTTTCGGTCTCCGTTCCCTCGATCACGACAAAGTCGCCGTTCTTTCCTTCATCGCCGTACTTGTTCTTAAAGAAATTATCGCAATAGACTTCATGCAGCCAGTAAAAACCCTTGTATTCTCCGTTCAGATAATAAACCGCGGGAGCAACGGCTTCATAATCCGTAAAGCCCGCAAGGGGAGCGAGGGTCTGGGCAAGCTCATCCCTGATCCAGGCAAACTGCCAATCGTTACCGCTGTCACGGAGTACCAGTTTTTTGTACTTCTTTACAGGCTTGTCCTCGTAAAGCTTTTGGGTATCGAAAAAATTGTATTTAAAATTCTTGTTAGCCGCATCGTAGCTTTCCCTGGCAAAAAGCTTCACGGATTTAAGGTAGTTCATACGGGAGTAGCCCCCGTAGATCCTCAGCCCCGCAAGCTGTGAAAGAATCGGATTGCCATCCTTGTCCCAGGCTTCCACCAGTACCTGTCTTTCGCTCTCCCGTCCTCTCTTCTCGTAATTCTTTCCGTAGAAAAGACCGTTTGGATAATCCGTCAGTTCTGAAGGGTTACCCGTAATTGAAAAAACATAGGTGGTAAATTTCCTGTCCGGCGAAACATTCAGGACCGCATAGGGCGAACTGCTTCCGGGAGTAGGGGTTGCGGTAGCCTTTGCATGCTTTGCGGTTGCATCTCCCTGAGTCTGGGTGGCCGGTTCCGGGGTGGGTGTGATAACACCCTGCTGTCTCAGATAATCCCAAAAATCGTCTCCGTTCCCCTGCTCATCTTTTCCGTTGTTGTCCGGAACTTCAACGGGAGTGGGGGTCGGTGTAACATTTGCCGCGTTTTCGTTGTTTTTCTCCATACACCCCGAAAGCAACAGACCCATTGCGATCAAGGCAGGTAACAGTAATCTCTTCTTCATATTCAACCTCATTTGTTTTTTCCCCATAACAACACGGGAAAACGAAATTTTCCCATATGCATATATTATACAGCAAATGTGTCAAAAAGCATTCTCATTTTTTGCGTTTTTAGTGTCAATGATTATAAAAAAAGGAGATGTTTTTAACATCTCCCAAAAAGCTGGAAGCGGGAATCGAACCCGCGACCTACGCATTACGAGTGCGTCGCTCTACCGACTGAGCCATTCCAGCATAATCGAGGCGACGGGATTTGAACCCACGACCTCTGCGTCCCGAACGCAGCGCTCTACCAAACTGAGCCACACCTCGAGTCGCTTGAAATCAAGCTTTGTTATTATGCAACAAATTTATTGAAATGTCAACGAGAAAATTACTGTTCATCAGATGCAGCATTAGCATACTGCTACGCAGAATATGCAAGGTGCTGAAACTCTTTGAAAGCAAGCTTTCAGAGTTTTAGCACCTTGCATATCTGTGAACAGTAACAGCATACTTGCTCATTAAAACAAATAATCAAACAATTCCTTAGTATCATCGAAATACACATCACTGTGCTTCTGCATAAACTCCCTGATCTCAGGCACATTATTGCACCATCCCGCACCGATAAAATCGACGCCGAAGGCTCTTGCCATGTCATATCCCGGCTTCAGATCGTCGATCACCACAATATCGGACTTCTTAAGCCCGTACTTTTCACTGATCACTTCCAGAGCATATGGATCCGGTTTTCTTCTCTCGTTGGGAAGCTCCCAGCCGAAAACCTCGTCGGGCTCGGGCAGGTGGTTCTCTTTGTAGTCTCTTCTTATGTTAAAATCAAAGGAATGGGAAGAGACGACAATGAGTCCCCCTTCCTTTTTCTGCTTTTCCAAAACTTCCTTCATTCCGGGGTAGACCGAAGGAACCCTTGTAGAAACGTAGTCCTTCCAGATCAGTTCCTCCTGTTTGAACTCCTCGTCGGTCATCTTGTACTTACCTTTGCAGAATTCAAGAAAGCCGGGATCGAAATTGTATCTGAAGTAATCATCGACCGAGATAGTCTCTCCCGGCCTCATGATGCGAAGCGCTTCAAGAAAGGCCGGGTAATGTATCTCTGCCGTACTGCTGACCACAGTATCATCGTGATCCAGCACCAAGCATTTGTATCTCATATAACCTCAATAATCTATTATTTTGTAAGAAGGAGCATGATCTCGTTGGATCTTTCCACGAACTTTGTCATTGCTGCAGGTTCAAGAGGCTTGTGAGCAAGCGAAGCAAGATCGTAAAGCTGTTCGCAGATGAGGCCAGCCTTATCACTCTTGGGATTCTCAAAGAGGAACTTTACAAGAGCATGATTTGCATTCAGAACAAGAGTCTCTCCCGCTCCGAACATATCATTGCCCATGTCCATGCCGTTCATTGCATACATCTTCATCATATCCTGCATTCTGCGGCTCTCTTCGGAAAGCGTGATCATTGCTGCAACTTTTTCGCTCTTTATCTTCTCGACTTTGACTTCAAGCTTTTCCTTGTTAAGAACTTTTCTGAACATCTTTGTAAGCTTGTCTGTCTCATCCTTTAATTCATCTGCAGAGATCTCATCCTTAAATGCGTCTGCGACTTCAGCATCTATTCTGAGGAATTTTACATTTTCCGATGAGTACTCAAGCTGGCTGATGAAAGGCTGATCGATGTTGTGAGTAAGGATCACCGCATCCTTGCCGTTTTCCTTGAACATGTTGATGTACTGGCTCTGCTGCTTTTCATCGGTCACATAGTAAACGATGTCTTTCTTCTTTTCCTTGTCTTCGGGAGTCTCATCCTTCTTTTCGTCGGTGCCTGCGTTTTCTACGACTTCTGCTTCAACCTTGTTTCCGTTTTCATCGACAACTTCGGTCTCGGCCGTTTCGCCCTTGGACGCCTTAACGTATTCGGGAAGGGTGATGTACTTCCCTTCAAGGTTCTTGTAGATCATGTAATCCTTGACCTTGTCGCGGAATTTGTCATCCTTAAGGCATCCGTACTTAATGAAGGGTGAAAGGTCATCCCAGTACTTCTCGTAATTCTCTCTTTCGGTCTTGAACATTCCGATGAGCTTGTCAGCCACCTTCTTGGTGATGTAATCGGATATCTTCTTAACAAAGCCGTCATTCTGCAGAGCGCTTCTTGAAACGTTCAGCGGAAGGTCCGGACAGTCGATGACGCCCTTAAGAAGAAGCAGGAATTCAGGGATCACTTCTTTGATATTGTCCGCAATGAAGACCTGATTTGAATAAAGCTTTATCTTTCCTTCGATAGAATCATACTCCGTGTTGATCTTGGGGAAGTAAAGGATGCCCTTTAAGTTAAAAGGATAGTCCATGTTCAAATGTATCCAGAACAGAGGCTCCTTGTAGTCATTGAACACATCGCGGTAAAACTTTTTGTAATCTTCTTCCTTACAATCATTGGGTGTCTTTGTCCAAAGAGGATGAATGTCATTGATGGGTTCGGGTTTCTTGGGTTCCTTCTTCTCATCGTCCTTCTTGTCTTCATCCTTCTTCTCTTCTTCCTTGGCATTCTCATCCTTAAAGTAGATGGGCACAGGCATGAAGGAACAGTACTTTTCGATGATCTCACGTGCCTTGTAAGCATTGGAGAATTCGTAGGAATCCTCGTTCAGGTAGAGGACGATGGTGGTTCCTCTCTCCTCTTTTTCACCTTCGCTCATCTCGAATGACATTCCGCCTTCGGATTCCCAGTAAACAGGCTTACTGCCTTCCTTGTAGGAAAGGGAATCGATGGTGACCTTGTCGGCAACCATGAATGCGGAATAGAAACCGAGTCCGAAATGACCGATGATCTGATCCGCACCTTCCTTGTCCTTGTACTTTTCAAGGAAGTCCTTTGCACCCGAGAAAGCGATCTGATTAATGTACTTGTCGACTTCTTCGGCAGTCATACCGATACCGTTATCGGTAAAAGTAATGGTCTTGTTTTCCTGATTAACGAAGACATTCATCTTGAGTTCTTCGCCTTCGGGGATCTGCCACTCGCCCATTCCGTCCAGTTTCTTAAGTTTTGTAATGGCATCACAGCCGTTGGAGATCAGCTCACGGTAAAAAATGTCGTGATCTGAGTAAAGCCACTGCTTGATTATCGGGAATATATTTTCCGAATCGATTGAAAGATTTCCTTTTTTCTTGTCCATTGTATTACCTCCAGATCTTAAAAAGAAGCTTCAAAGCCCTCATTATCCCGAAGCTTCTAAAAATTTTTGTTTTATCCAAGAAGATATTATATCCCTTAGTTTCCAAAAGTCAAGAAAAAATTAGCACTCATTTTGAATGAGTGCTAACATTGCCAATTTCTTATTTCTATTTTGCTTCGGAATTAATGATGCTTAAATCTCCTTCAACAGTGTAAGCTCCATATCCGAGAGGCATGATAAAATGCTGTCCCTTTCGTATCTCACATCCGTTGATCTTTCCGCTTCCCTCAAGTACCGAGAACAATCTGTAGGTCGTCGGCGCATCGAAGTTAGCTTTTCCCTTAAGATCCGTCTTCCAGACCTTATAAAAAGCGCAGTCAACAAGCTCCTCGATCTTTGCATCGCCACGGTCATACTTTTTACATGCGCTCAGAACATCCTTGTGAGGACATTTTATAACATCTATGCTCTGTTCGATATGAAGCTGACGGGGCTTTCCGTTCTGAAGCCTGCCGTAATCGTAAAGTCTGTAGGTCACATCGCTGGACTGCTGTGTTTCGAGGATCAGCGTACCCGCCTTGATGGCATGTACGGTTCCGGGCTCGATCTGGAAAAAATCACCTTTCTTAATGGGTCTGGGGGTGATCAGATCGTTCCAGCGTCCGTTGTGTATCATATCCGCCAGTTCTTCCTTATTTTTTGCGTTATGACCGATGACAATGGTGGCGTCCTCATCGCAGTCGAGAATGTACCAGCATTCCGTCTTTCCGAGGCTTCCGTTCTCGTGCTCAAAGGCATAGGCATCATCGGGATGAACCTGTACCGAAAGATCCGCCTTTGCATCGATGATCTTGACCAGAAGAGGGAATTTCTTTTTTCCGTCTCCGAACAATTCCTGATGCTCGGCATAGAGCCTGCTCAGCTTCCATCCGTCGAACTCTCCTCCCACAACTGTGTCGTCACCGTTCTCGTGAGCCGAGATCGCCCAGCATTCGCCTGTATCTTCTCCGGGGATATCGTAGCCGTAGATATCCCTCATTCTGTTTCCTCCCCAGATCATTTCCTTAAAAACGGGAGAAATAAACAATAAGTCTGTCATTTTCTGCACCTTCCGGATTTATTTGTATAGAATGGATGCCGCCAGTTCATCCGTCACATTCGTGTCTGCGAAATACTCGATGATCGCAAGACCGAAATCTATGGCTGTCCCCATTCCTCTGGATGTAATGATGTTGCCGTCGGCAACTACCCTGTCGGTCAGGACCTCTGCCCCCAAGAGCTTTTCTTCAAAGCCGGGATAACAGGTGGCTTTTTTGCCTTCAAGCACTCCAAGGCCGCCCAGAACACTGGGTGCCGCACAGATTGCTGCCAAAAGCTTTCCGCTTGCGGCGAAATTCTTAACAGTGGTGCAAACTCCGGTATGAGTTGCCAGATTGTTGGTTCCCGGCATACCGCCGGGAAGGATGAGGGCATCGTAATCATCCATGTTCACATCGTTAAAACGCTTCTCAGCTCCAAAAACGATCCTGTGTGAACCGGTGACAGCCTTATTGTCGGAAATGGAGATAATGTCTGTGTCCATCCCCGCCCTTCTCAAAAGATCAACAACCGTCAAAGCTTCAATTTCCTCGCAGCCGTCAGCTGCAAAAACAGCAATCCTGATCATCATATACTCCTTTCAAAAACCTTGATCTGTTCAAGAGCTCCTTCAACTGCCTTTTTAACGCTTCCGTCCTTAAAGGGGCTTTCAAGACCGGCGCCTTTGAGAAGATCCAGATATCCTCTGCTTCCGCCCATCTTGCAAAGGGTAAGATAGGAATTCCATCCCTCTTCTTTGTTCTTAAGAGCCTTGCCATAGATCTGAAAAGCACCGATCTGTGCAAGAGCGTAATCTATGTAATAGAACGGATACAGGAAGATGTGCTGCTTCTGCATCCAGAAACCGCCCTTTTCAAGGAATTCATTTCCGTCGTAGCTTCTCCAGGGAAGGAACGTCTTTTCGATATCATGCCATACAGCGTATCTCTCATCCGCCGTCATGGTGGGATTATCGAATACTCTGCACTGGAATTCGTCAACTGCACAGAGGTAAGGGATGACCTTTAAAGCCTCGGTGAGATGAGCATATCTGAACTTGCCCACCTTATCTCCGAAGAACTTGTCCATCCAGGGATAGGTAAGATGCTCCATGGTCATGGAATGGATCTCGTCGATGTCACTGGTGGACATTACAAGCTGTGAAAGAGGCTGTATCCTTGAAGAAACATAGCCTTCAAACGAATGGCCCGCCTCGTGGGTAAGGACTTCCACGTCTGCGGAGGTTCCGTTGAAGTTTGAGAAGATGAATGGTGCCTTGCTCTTGGGCAGCAGTGTCATGTAACCGCCAAGATGCTTGTTGGGCTTTGTCTCAAGATCAAAGAGCTCATACTTTACCATGAAATCAAAGAATTCCTTTGTTTCGGGTGAAAGCTCGGAATACATCTCCTGTGCCCATTTAACCATCTGCTCTCTGTTTCCGATGGGCTTCGCATTTCCTTCGGGGAAAACAAGCTGCTCATCATAGTACTCAAGTTTCTCAAGTCCGAGTCTCTTTCTCTGCTCTTCGTAGAGCTTCGCAGCTTCGGGAACTATGATATCGATGACCTGTTTCTTGAAGTTTGCCAGATCTTCCTTGGTGTAATCGAAATGCTCACTTTCAAGAAGAGCAAATTCTCTGTAATTCTTAAATCCTACGATCTCAGCTTTCTTAACTCTGAGCGCCACCAGCTTGTCGTACACTTCATCAAGCTTCTTTGAAACACTCTCGTAAAGAGAAGCCCATGCTTCAAAAGCTTCTTTTCTTTCGGCTCTGTCAGTGGACTGCATATGACGGAGAAGTCCGTAGAAATTGCACTCTTCGCCTCTGAAATCCGTCTTGCACTTTGCTGCGATCTGGGAATACTCTTCAGTCAGTTTGTTCTCTTCGATCTGAAGAGGGATGAGTTTTTCATTCTTAAGAATGAGAAGCTTCTCTTCAGTCTTATTGATGATGTCTCCGAATTCAGCATCAAATTCCTTTCTGAACTTCGAATGTAAAAGGACTTCACTGTGCCGCTTGTTCAAAGGCATAAGTTTGGGAAGTTCTTCATCAAGGAATTCCTGCTCCTTTGAATAGAATTCATCTGCCTTGTTCATGGTGGATCTGATGTAGCAGACCTGGATCAGATCTCCCAGTTCCTTCTCTTTCTCCTCACCGTCCATGAGAGCCTTCTTAAACTCATCATAGCTTGTTGCCTTCTCTGCTCTGTCCAGACATTCATTTTCAAATGCCTCGAATTTCTTAAGATCAGGCCTTTCGTATTTGATCTCCGAAAATTTAACCATGTTTTTCCGTCGGAATCTGTCCGACACTCCTTTCCTAAAACTAATAACCTCTCTTAAATCATCTCTTTGTTTAAAAGAACTTCATAAGGTAATTTACAGCAAAAAACAGATTTTTACAAGGATTTTATCCTATTTGATCTGCGCAGCATACAACTCGTAGTAAGCACCCCTCTTCTCCATCAGTTCCTCGTGTCTGCCCTTTTCTACGATCCTTCCGTCGTTAACGACGATGATCTCATCCGCATGCTGAATGGTGGAAAGGCGGTGGGCGATGATGAAGCAGGTCTTGTTCTCCATGAGTTTTTCCATGGCTGCCTGGATCTTTTTTTCCGTTCTGGTGTCCACGTTTGAAGTAGCTTCATCAAGGATCAGCATAGAAGCATCGTTCAGCATGGCTCTGGCAATGGTAAGGAGCTGCTTCTGCCCTTTTGATATGTTCACACCGTCCTCCGTGAGTACAGTGTCGTAGCCCTGAGGCTGTCTCATGATGTAGGAGTGGATCCTTGCGGTCTTGGCAGCGTTTACCACTTCCTCCATGGTTGCATCCTCTTTACCGTATGCAATGTTTTCAAAGATAGTGCCTCCGAAGACCCAGGTGTCCTGAAGCACCATGGCAAAGCTTCCTCTTAAGGACTTTCTTGTAACGGTGTTGTTCTCATGTCCGTCGATCAGGATCCGACCGCTTACGGGATCGTAGAATCTCATAAGGAGATTAATGAGAGTTGTCTTCCCTGCTCCCGTAGGTCCCACAACTGCGATGAGTTTTCCGTGACCTGCTTCCAGAGAGAAGTCCTTAAGGATGACCTTCTCCGGATCGTACCCGAAATCCACGTTCTCAATCATCACGTCTCCCTTAACGTCGGTGAGCTCGAGTGCATCTTTCAGATCCGCGGGTTCATTGTCCTCGGACAGGATCCTGTTCACTCTTTCAGCTGCAGCCAGTGCTGACTGAAGTTCTCCGAAGATGTTGGCCGCTTCGTTGATGGGTCCGGAAAACTTTCTGGAATAAAGCACGAAGGATGTAATATCTCCCAGTGTCATGAAACCGAAGAAGAAAAGTAAAGCGCCAAACACAGTCACAAGACACATGGAGAGGTTGTTTATGAAATTCACGGTGGGTCCGATGGTAGCATTCAGATAGTCTGCATTGTAGTAGGCTTCCGTAGCTTCCACGTTGACATCAGAGAACCTGCCGGTGTAAACATCCTCGCAGGCATATCCCTGAATGACTCTCTGACCTCCCACGGTTTCCTCCACATAGCCGTTCATCTTTCCGAGTTTCGCGGAACGCAATGAAAACCTGGGTCTTGTGAGTTTTGTCATATGAGCGGTATACAGCAGAGAAACGGGGATGGTAACACACATGACGATAACAAGAACAGGCGAAATGATCAGCATCATGACGAAAGATCCCACAACGGTCACTATGCTTGCAAGGATCTGTACCACATCGTTTGAAAGAGATGTATTGATCACGTCAATGTCATAGGAAACACGGCTTATGATGTCTCCCGCCATATGCTTGTCAAAGTAGGAAACGGGAAGCTTCATAAGCTTATCGAAGACATCCTTCCTCATTCTTTTAACGATCTTCTGGGAAATGCTTCTCATGAGGAGGGCCAGAGCATAGGAAAGGACTGCGGAGATCAGGTAAAAAGCAGCCATGATCCCTGCATATCGGAAGGCGATGTCAAAATCCACATCTCCTTTTCCTCTTAAAGCATCTATGGCGGTTCCGGAAAGTCTGGGGCCGATGAGGGCAAAGGAATTGGCTGCCAGAGTCAAAGCAAGCGCAGCAAACAGAAGGAACTTGAATTCCTTCAGATAACGCCAGAGAAACCTTGCCGCCGCTTTCGGGTCTCTCGCATGTTCAACTGCCTTACTGACTCCCGTCTGTTTGTCTTTTGCCATTACAATAAGCTTCCCAGCTGTGTAGCTGCTATCTCCTTATAGACTTCGTTGTTTTTTAAAAGTTCTTCGTGACTTCCGAGACCGATGATCTTTCCGTCATCGATCACGAGTATCTTACTCATCTTCATTACGGAGCTGATCCTCTGAGCCACGGAGATCAGCGTACAGTCACTGTAATCATTGTTTATGTTCTCTCTCAGATCAGCATCGGTCTTGTAGTCAAGGGCTGATGAGGAATCGTCCAGGATCAGTATGCCCGGGTGGGCTGCCAGAGCTCTGGAAATGAACAGCCTCTGTTTCTGGCCTCCTGAGAAATCCGCGCCTTTAATGGCTGCTTCGTGCTTAAAGCCTGCTTCCTTCCCCAAGATGAATTCATAGGCACAGGCTGCTTTTGCGGCTCTTTCCACATCTTCATCCGAGATCTCCCTTCCGAAACGGATGTTTTCATCTACTGCTTCCGCAAAAATGATATCGTTCTGGAAAGCGACACCGAACATACGCCTGAGTTCATTCAAGGGGTAGGTCTTAATGTCCCGTCCGTCGATCAGGATCTGTCCCTTTGTGGGATCGTAGAACCTCATGAGAAGGCTGATGATCGTAGTCTTTCCGGAACCTGTGGCTCCGATCACTCCCAGGGATTCTCCCTTTTCAAGAATGAAATCTATATCATTTAAAACATATTTTTCTTCGTTGTCTTCCTTATTCTCGCTGAAACTGAAGAAAACATGCCTGAACTCGATCTTGGGGGCGTTTTTGGAAGCCGTTCCCGAATAAGGGATCACCTTAAGGTCATCCTCCGCATCCATAACTGCAAAGATGCGCCCGGCTGAAGCGGAAGCCTTGGAATAGTTAACAAAGATACGGTTGACTGCGATGATGGAATTGAGGATGGTGGTGAAATAGGTCAAAAACGCGATAATGGTTCCGCCCTTTATGGCGCCTGAATTCACACGATAGGCACCGACTATGATGACAAGGACAAGACCCATGTTCAGGAAAAGACTGATGACCGGCCCCGAGATCGCTGTTACTCCCGATGCCTTCAGTTCTTCGGAAACGGTTTCAGAATTGGCTCCTTCGAACCTCTCCCTCTCGTAATCCTCCTTCGAAAGAGCTTTGATGACACGTATGCCCGACACATCTTCTCTCATGATCCTGACCATCTTGTCCACGGCATTCTGAACAGAAGTGTAAAGAGGGATGCCCTTTTTGGAAATGAAAAAGACCACTCCGAAAACAAAGGGGAAAGTGGCAACAAGGGTAAGGGTAAGAACAGGGTCAAGAGTGGCGCACATTATGAGTCCGCCGATGGTGATAAATGTAGCTCTGACGCCCATGCGCTGCATAATATTAAAAAAAGTATGGATGTTGTAGGAATCGGAAGTGAGTCTTGAGACAAGGGACGGAATGCCGAATTCATCGGTCTTCTTTCCGGAAAGAGAAAGGATCTTTTTGTAAAGATCGTAACGAAGATGGCGGATGGCAAGCATCGAATACTTGGCTGCTCTTCTGTTTGCGATAACGTTAAAACACCTGTCAAAAAGTGCGCAAAAAAACATGAACAGGCTGAAACCGATGAACTCTGTCCAGTCCCCCGTTTCCTTTACAATGGGGACAATGTCATCGATCAGCATTTTCATGATCCTGGGTACAAAAAGACCGACTACAGTTCCTGAGATCTTGATGATGTAGCCGATTATGATAGCTGTTTTGTTTTCAAAAAGGTACTTGAATGATCGTTTCATAAGCAAAAATAAAAGAGTGTCCGCAAAAAACGAACACTCTGATTCTACATTATTTTGGTCTTAAAAGCAATGAGATTATTGTCAGTTATTGCCCTATTATTGTACTTTTATAACACGTACGGATCTTACGCCCTCGATGGCGCTCACCTTCTTAACGATATCATCGTTAACGTTTGCAACATCAAGTACGGAGTAAGCTGAATCTCCCTTGCTCTTGTTCACCATGTTCTCAATGTTGATGCCTTCAGCAGAGAAAGCGCCTGTGAACTGAGTGAGCATGTTGGGGATGTTCTTGTGAAGGATGCAGATCCTTGCAGCCGTTCTGCATATGCCTGCATCAACCGAAGGATAGTTAACGGAATTGATGATGTTACCGTTCTCAAGGTATTCAACCAGTTCCTTGACTGCCATTACAGCGCAGTTGTCTTCAGACTCCTCCGTGGATGCTCCGAGATGAGGGATGGCGATAGTTCCTGCCATCTTCGCGCTCTTCGCGTTGGGGAAATCCGTAACGTACTTCTTAACCTTGCCTGCAGCAAGTGCAGCTGCCATATCATCGTCATTTACAAGAAGATCTCTCGCAAAGTTCAGGATGATGACTCCGTTCTTCATGGTCTTAATGGTCTCTGCATTGATCATGTTCCTGGTATCATCAAGAAGCGGAACGTGGACCGTGATGTAATCGCATTTTTTGAAGATCTCTTCACGGGTCTTTACAGCCTTTACGGAACGGGAAAGCTTCCATGCGTTCTCTACCGAGATGTAAGGGTCACATCCGTAAACTTCCATTCCGAGGCCCACAGCAGCATTGGCAACCAAAACACCGATGGCTCCGAGTCCGATGACACCCAGCTTCTTTCCCTGGATCTCCGTACCTGCATAGTTGGACTTGCCTTTTTCCACCATCTTGGCGATCTCGGGCTCTTCCTTAATGGTCTGTACCCAGTTGATACCGCCTGTAATATCACGTGCGGCAAGAAGCATGCCTGCGATGACCAGTTCCTTAACTCCGTTGGCATTTGCTCCGGGAGTGTTGAAAACAACTATGCCTTCCTCTGCGCAACGGTCAAGAGGAATGTTGTTAACGCCTGCACCTGCTCTTGCAATGGCCTTTACGTTCTTTCCAAAGGTCATGTCATGCATTGTAGCGCTTCTTACAAGGATGGCATCAGCGTCATTGATGTCATCTGTTGCTGTATAGTTTTCACCGAAGTTCTGAGTTCCGACCTTAGAGATCTTGTTGAGGCAATTATACTTAAACATTACGCATTCTCCTCCTCAAACTTCTTCATGAATTCAACGAGTTTCTTAACGCCTTCGATGGGCATAGCGTTGTAGATGGATGCCCTCATACCGCCGACTGTTCTGTGTCCCTTAAGATTTTCAAAGCCTGCTGCCTTTGCTTCCTTGACGAACTTTGCATCAAGTTCTTCATTGCCTGTTACGAAAGGAACATTCATGAGAGAACGGTCTTCCTTTCTTACAGTGCCGTGGAACATCTTGGACTGATCAAGGAAATCGTAAAGGATCTGAGCCTTTTCGATGTTCTTCTTCTGAATAGCCTCAAGTCCGCCCTGTTTCTTGAGCCACTTGAACACCTTGCCGCAGATGTAGATGCCGTAAGCCGGAGGTGTGTTGTAAAGTGAATTGTTGTCAGCATGGATCTTGTACTTGAGCATTGTAGGAGTTCCGGGAAGCGTGTCTTCTGTGATAAGGTCTTCACGGATGATAACGATGACAACGCCTGCAGGTCCAACGTTCTTCTGTACACCGCCGTAGATAACACCGTACTTGGTTACATCAACGGGTTCGGAAAGGAAGCAGGAAGAAACGTCTGCAACAAGTGTCTTGCCCTTTGTGTTGGGAAGGGTCTTGAACTTGGTACCGTAGATAGTGTTGTTCTCGCAGATATAAACGTAATCCGCATCATCGTCGATGGGAAGATCGGAGCAGTCGGGAATGTAAGAGAAAGTCTTGTCTGCGGAAGAAGCGATAGCCTTTGCTTCACCGTAGATCTGAGCTTCCTGCCAAGCCTTCTTTGCCCACTGTCCCGTGATGATGTAGTCAGCTTTTCTGTTCTTCATAAGGTTCATGGGGATCATTGCAAACTGCTGGCTTGCACCGCCCTGAAGGAAAAGAACCTTATAATTGTCGGGGATATTCATGAGATCGCGAATATCCTGCTCTGCCGTCTGAATGATCTCCTCATACGCTTTTGAACGATGACTCATCTCCATTACCGACATACCGGTTCCCTTGTAATCCAACATCTCCTCTGCTGCTTCTTTCAGGACCTCCTCGGGCAATACTGCCGGTCCTGCCGAAAAATTATAAACTCGACCCATAATATCCTCCTTTACCGCAGTCCTAGGTCACCAAAACTGCTACTTTTAATAATATTTCGTCGGGGGTGACAGGGCGTAGAACAAGTATAGGTGAGTGATGGGTACGCACAACACCACCCAGTACAATGGTGGCTTACTGACACGCTTTTCGTACTCACTCCGCCCTTTATTCATTCGCAATCCGCTTCGCTACTTGCTCATGAATGAATGGCGGTTACAGCTTCGCAGTGTTTGCGGGCACTCACCTTAGATTTTATCACTTTACCAAGTCAAATCGACGATAGAAGCATTGTATCACTTTAAAAATAAAAGTCAACACCTGTGGGGAAATTAATTCATCCCGCATTCATTAAAAAAATTCAGTCCTAAATCAATGCAGACTAATATCAATAAAAAAACAATATCTTTTTTCCTTAAAAGTTTACAGAAAGCTAATTGATTCCAAAGCCTTCCGGTCGTACAATGACAATGTACATATCATGATTCAAGTGTAACGCATTAACAGGCACATGAAGAATGGAGGTGCATTAATATGGCATTCAGGAAGAACAGGAGCAAAGCTTACGCAGAGAGTTACTTTGAACCCGAGAACAAGATGGGTCAGCTGATCAGTATACTTTCATCGAGCATGAGACTCAGCGACATTCCAAAAGTTACCACTGACAGAAGCTATTGCGAAGCACTTTATAAAACATACCACTTAAGTGAGTAGCAAATTCAAAGACAAAAGAGGATCAGTGCTACAAGGCCCTGATCCTCTTTTTATCATTTCTGCCAGAGATTAAGTTTTTTATTACAAAATTATTATATGTGTTTATTTCACAAAATGTATAGTTTCCCAATTAACATCTGTTCCAATTTGATCTTTAGGTATCTCGTTACTGCTATATATTTTTCCGTCACTACCTTTTAACACCTTTGATCCATCACCTTTAAATTTAGGCAATATCTTCCCATTCACCGACCATATTTTTCCATGTCGTACATATGTTAATCCATCGTTTCCCAAATAGCTTACGCCTGTACTATCATAAACCCATACCGTTTTAATTAAAAGACCGATAAAAAATTTAAAAGTCATTCCTATACCGGCAAAAATCATATCAAATGCACAAGTCAAACGTAACCCCTCAGGGCACTTTCTCAAAACAACAAATCCTGTTACTATAGCTACAACGCCAAGTAGACATGCTGATTCTGCAGTAGCTTTATCAATCTCTCCGGTCTCGGGTAACTTTGCAAAAGCCATAATCAGTCCCAATATAAAGCCATATGTAGTGAATCCAAAAAGCCAGGCTTGCCAACGTTTGAAAATACCGAAATGTAAATAAGGCAAAGAAAGCTTATTTTCAAAGGCAATACACACTATCATAAATATTATAGCCGCAATCATAACTATATCTTTTAATTCCATTTTTTTATCCTCCGCATACTAATCCATCTAACTGCTTTTATCTAAAACGTTGATCTGCAATTTTATTGTTCAATTCTTCAACGTTTGCAGCTGTTTGCCTTGCATAATCAGCTGTCTCCCTAGCATATTCCGCTTGAACTCTGGCATAGTTTGCTTGCTGTTTTGCATATATCGTTTGTTGATTTTGCATATTCTCTATTCGTCTTTTATGCTTAATATCGTCATAAAGATTCAATACTTCCTTTAATCCATCTGCTCTACCGGTTTGCAATAGTTGCACAATATCACTTATGCAATTCAAGCTTGCATTATCAGTTCCAACATAACTGATTATGCTGTTATTAAGCTTATTCGGATCAATAAGTCTTATTACATCATCCGCGAATTTATCTTCAACTATAAGTAAAGAATTCACTTCATTCTGTATTTTACCGAATTCATTATCTAATGCATTTCTTAGGATCTTGTCCACCACAATATCCTGAATATAATATGTGATAAACATTATAACAATACCCAATATGACTGTTGCAAGCCAAGAAAAATCAAACACAAATTTTAAGACTCCTAATGCCAGTACTCCCATTCCAAGAATAACCAACATTTCAAATTTGGTGATTTTTCTTTCCTGTGTCGCAACTTCATAACCTCTTTTTGCTAACTGTATCCTGGAATCACGTACTTCTT
Organism: Lachnospiraceae bacterium; assembly: GCA_016287675.1. Taxonomy (GTDB): domain Bacteria; phylum Bacillota; class Clostridia; order Lachnospirales; family Lachnospiraceae; genus RGIG3528. Next base: position 22,284 of record JAEFAR010000009.1, on the reverse strand, counting down.
TTTTCAGATCCTTCATCTGGAAAGTGACTCTAAGACGATCGTATAGAACGCTCAAATCATTTATCAGTTGTTCTTTGCCTATCTCAATATCTTTTTCTTTATGCGGATAGATACCCCCTTCTGCAATCATGAACTTTTTGAATTCAGTATTCCTTTGAATAAATTCTCTTTCATGATCAGCCCATTTATCATTATTTTCCTTTTCAATTTGTACTAGTTTCTCAATATCTTTTTTAAATACTGATGGTGATTGTTTTTCCATTACATGCCCTTCCTAAATGTAGTCATAAATTTTTTCACAATTATAAACTTTTACCCCCCCCTGTCAATCTTTTTAAATTATTTATTATCAAAAAATAAAAACATCCTTAACTGTGCCAACTCTATTGTATATATGATGCATATCTATGTTCTTGATTTTCTACCGTTCGCTTGATCAAATATACCGTTCATGTAAAAAAACTTCAATAAAGCCTCATTCTCCGTTATATTGCCATCAGAAGAAAAATACCGGTTTTAAAGGAGGTTTTATGAGTCAAAAGAATTCAATAGCAACCAAAGATCTGACCAAGATCTACGGTGTAAAAACAGCAGTCGACAGTTTAAACATTTCAGTCCGTGAAAATGAGCTTTTTGCTCTGCTCGGGGTGAACGGCGCCGGAAAGACAACCACCATACGTATGCTTTCATGCCTGTCCTCTCCCACTTCAGGGACAGCGGAAGTTCTGGGACATGATGTGCAAAAAGAACCGGAGGTCGTTAAATCACTGATCGGTATCTCAACACAGGACACAGCCGTGGCAGAAAACCTGACGGTATAGGAAAATCTTGAATTCATGGCGGGTATCTTCGGAAAAAACATAAAGACGGCTTCGGAAAGAGCCATCAAGGCTTTTCATCTGGAGGAAGTAAGAGACAAACGTGCCAAGACACTTTCCGGAGGCTGGAAAAGAAAACTTTCCATAGCCATGGCCATCATCGGAGATCCCAGGATCCTTTATCTCGATGAGCCCACTTTGGGTCTGGATGTTCTTGCAAGAAGAGAACTCTGGAAGATCATCCAGGACTTAAGGAAAAGCATGACCATCGTGCTCACAACTCATTACATGGAAGAAGCGGAAATGCTGGCAGACCGTATCGCCATCATGACAGACGGTCGGATGATCGCAGTCGGAACCCTTGATGAACTGGAGCAGATGACTGGTCGGAAAGGGCTTGAAGACGTCTTTGTCAATATTGTCGAAAACGGAGGTGTAAGATGAACAGGACCATATGCTTTGCAAAAAGAAATCTAACGGAAATGTCAAGAGACACGTTGAGCTACATCTTTTGCGTGGCCTTCCCTCTTGCTATGCTTGTGATAATGACTCTCGTGAACGAAAGCATTCCGAAGGAAGCCGGAATGACGATCTTCAGGATAGACAACCTGTCAGGCGGTGTTGCGATCTTCGGTCAGACATTTGTGATGCTCTTTACAGCTCTTACGGTTTCAAAGGACCGAACAGGATCATTTCTCATCCGTCTTTTTGCATCACCGATGAAAAGCTCTGACTTTTCAAAAGGATACATCCTGCCTATGCTTTTGATCTCCGTGATCCAGTCCGCAATGATCATGGTCGCAGCCTTTATCATCTCACTGATCGTAGGATTCGATCTGAACGTGCTCGGTCTTCTTGCCGGTCTCTGTATGCTGATCCCCTCGGCAGTCTTTTTTACATCAATCGGACTTATCTTCGGTACCTTGTTCAACCAAAACGCAGCGCCGGGACTTTGCTCTATCATCATCTCTCTGGGATCATTTATCGGCGGAATCTGGTTTGATGCGGAAAGTACCGGAGGAATCCTCCTTAAGATAGCAAAATGTCTTCCCTTCTTTTACTGTGCAAAGCTGGTAAGATGTGCTGTGAGCCTGACCTTCGGAAAAGATTTCCTTTTGTCTTTGGCGGTCGTTCTTTGCTGTGCGGTATTCTTCGCACTCCTGTCATCCATTCTCTTTAAATCAAAGATGAAGGCCGATCTGCAATGATCAAATGATCATTTTACGCAACCTTTTTCTTTGCATTCCGAACGAAATGTAATATGATATTCTTATTATATGCAATTACGAAGCCATCACGAAAGGATACAATGCTTTCGGTGCGGCTTTGTAAATGCATATACCGTTCGACTACGCAAAATGACACTGTCCGGCAGGTATATGCCCGGCAGAGCGCCATGATCGGAGGCAGAATGCTGATAAAAGCAATAACAGACGAAAAATACAAACAAACGGAGTTGCATGTCTGTAAAGACAAGCGGGATGAAGAGGTAGCTCGGATCATAGCGAATCTTCATGCCATGTTTGATCCCACGCTGATCGGAACAGACGAACGCGGAAATAAAGTGAAGCTTTCACCTCGCGAGCTTTTTTCAATTTACGCCGAAGGACAGAAGGTTTACTGCCTCGGTCAAAAAGAAAAATACTCTCTGCCATGCAAGCTCTATGAACTGGAGAAGCAGCTTGAAACTGCGGGATTTGTCAGGATCTCAAGGTCCGAACTCATTAATATGAAGTATCTTAAGGGCCTGGATCTCAGTTTCACAGGCACCATAAAGCTCACAATGTCCAATGGCTACGAAACCTACACATCACGCAGAAACGTTACAAAGATAAAGGAGATGCTTAAGAAATGAAAGACTTGTTTAAACGTATAGCCATCAGTTTTTGCATATCTTCTTTTGCAGGACTTATGGTAAATCTCATCATCGATGGGATCGTAAATGCTGCGGGAGATCCCGGATTCATCTCTATCTCTCCGGAATTCAGAGCACTGTTTCCCTCTCCCGTTCTGGCGGCCTACATAAACATCCTTCTTTACGGTGTGATCGGTGCAACCTTTGCGGGCATGACTTTTATCTTCGAAGTCCGTCGCCTGGGATACATCATTCAGTGGTGCATATACTTTCTTGTCACCATGGCTTTGTGTCTCTTCATCACTGTCTTTCTCTGGGGACTTCACAAGTATCCTCAGGCGATTGTCTGCACTTTATCCGGATACGCTCTGACCTATGTGATCATGGGGATCACACAATACAGGCAGCTGAAAACAGACATATCGGAGATAAACCAAAGTTTGAACGGGATGTAAGATAATCTCCTCTTAAATAGCACATCTTACTCAGGCTCATTCTCTGATTTGCATCGGAATATGGCTTTAGGCATCGGAAAATGTCCAAAAGTGGATTTCCGATGCTTTTTTCGCTCGGCCTTTGCTTCATTTGCCCTTTTTAGGCATCGGAAAGCTTCCAAAAGTGAATTTCCGATGCTTTTTTTGCTCAGCCTTTACTTCTTTTGCCCTCTTTGGGCATCGGAAAGCTTCAAAAAATGAATTTCCGATGCTTTTTTCGCTCGGCCTTTGCTTCATTTGCCCTTTTTAGGCATCGGAAAGCTTCAAAAAGTGAATTTCCGATGCTTTTTTTGCTCAGCTTTTGCTTCATTCGCCCTCTTTGGGCATCGGAAAGCAGAGACAGACATAAGCGGAGCAAAAAAACAGCCCGCATATAATGCGGGCTGAAAGCTTCCATATTGATCTTCTACGATTAAACTCTCTTAAGATACTCACCTGTTCTGGTGTCGATCTGGATCTTCTCTCCTCTTTCAACAAAGAGAGGAACATAAACAAGTGCGCCTGTCTCAACAGTAGCGGGCTTGGAAGCACCTGTAGCTGTGTCACCCTTGAAGCCGGGCTCTGTCTCTGTGATCTCGAGCTCAACGAAAAGAGGGGGCTCAACAGAGAAGATCTGTCCGTTGTAGGAAAGCATCTTAACCATCTCGTTCTCTTTAACGAACTTCATGGAATCACCAACCTGATCCTCTGTAAGAGAGATCTGATCGTAGGTTTCTGTGTTCATATAGTTGAAAAGATCGCCATCCTTGTAAAGATACTGCATGTCGAGTCTGTCGATACGTGCAGCGGGGAACTTTTCTGTAGGACGGAATGTCTTTTCTACAACACCGCCTGAGATAACGTTCTTGAGCTTTGTTCTTACGAAAGCTGCTCCCTTACCGGGCTTAACGTGCTGGAATTCGATTACCTGTACAACCTGTCCTTCGATCTCAAGTGTAATACCGTTTCTGAAATCACCTGCTGAAATCATAAAATCCTCCTAATGATTTTAAAATCTAATTTATCAATTCCCACGGAAGAAATTATTTTTCCGCAGACCTTGCGATATTTTAGCCTATTTTTTGTATTTTTGCAACAGTTTTTTTTGACGTGTACTTATTCACCGCTCACACCTTTCCCTATGCTTTTTCGTCGCCGGGATCAAAGGTAACAGAGTCAGCAATACAAGGATCGCACCTGCGATAAATAAAGTATGCGTGGGAAGATATGCAGTGAAGCCGTTCTCGTCAACATATTCTCCGCTTCTCTTTATGATCGGGTTTGCAAGAAGAGGTGCTATTATCATCGGGATAAGTACAAAGAACAGTATTCTTATGCCCTCGAACTGGCCGCGTGAGTCTTCAGGATAGAGCTGCTTGCTCCAGACAGTGATGCTCTGAAGAAAAAGCACGTAGCCCACTCCCAGAAGGAAAACTCCGATCAAAAGCACCGGATTCCATATGCTTTTCGGATCGATGTTGCCGGGACGGACGAAAAGGCCGAGGATGGCAACACCGAGACTGTTAACAAGCACGGAAATGATCGCCACCTTGGGCTCTTTTCTGTGATTGAGGAGCTTAGTAACAGGGATCGTACAGAGCATTGCGAGCACAAGTCCTATGCCCTCGATGTACCCCATCATGTCGGGCTTAAACCCGAGGTAATAGATCATGTAGTTTCCGATGTGCGCAAAATACATGTTGAAAGCAATGAAGTAAACCGCGAGAGCGAGATTCACCCATGCAAGTTCCTTAAGTGCAATGTACTTTTTAAAATTAAAGATGCTGAAAAACTGTTGCCAAAAACTTCCTTTTTTTGCAGGTTTCAGGTAATCGACATCCTTCATTCCGAAGAGTGAGAACAGACCGAACACTATGATCGCACCGCCCATCACAAGGAACAAACGCATATAATTGTCGTTCTCTCCCACAAGCATTCCGCCCACCACTGTTCCGAGAATGGTTCCGATTATGGGCTGTGTTGCTACGGCCGCTCCAAGTTGTCCGCGGTTATTGTCATTCATATTATCATTGATCCATGCGTTGAAGCCTATGTCATTGCCCATGGAGCCAAAGAAACTCATGATCGCGTCAGCGGAAACAACCGCTATGCCGGCTGTCATGATCAATGTCGCATCCCTTCCTATGCTTCCGGAGGTAATGAATTCCGTAAGTCCGAAAGCGATGGTAAATATGCCCCAAAGAATGTAACCCAATGAGATAAGGATCTTTCTTTTTCCTATTCTGTCGGAAACGCAGCCGAACAAGAATGTGGAGACAGTTGTTGCTGTAGCTGAAACCCCTATCATTACGGATATGATGGTGGGATCCTTAGCGATCTTGGCATAAACAAAGGTGTTGAACCACTGATTTTCCATGTTCCAGCATATCTGCCCTGCTATTCCCAATCCCCAGATCAGCAACCAAAAAACAAACGTATCTTTCTTCTTCATAATTAACCTCCGCCAAGTCATTTGACTCACATTCAGTATAGCAAAAATGTTCGGCATAGTGAAGCCAAAAAAAGACTTCGGCGAGAAACCGAAGTCGTGAGTTTTATTTCTTGAAACTGTCTTTAAGTGCAACGGAACGGTTGAATACAAGCTTGCCGTCCTTGGAGTCCTTGTAATCGAGGGCAAAGTAGCCGAGACGAAGGAACTGGAACGAAGGCTCGTTCTCTCCGCTCTTGGAAGGCTTTACGTCCGCAAGGCTCTTCTCTCCCTTGCAGCCGGTGAGGGTTTCAAGGGACTTGGGATTCAGGCAGCTGTAATAATCTTCGGCCGCATCCGGATCTTCCTGATCGAAGAGATAGTCGTAAAGGCGTGCTTCAAAATCAATACAGTTGGAAGCATCTACCCAGTGAAGCGTAGCTCCTTTTACCTTCCTTCCGTCAGCGGGATCCCCTCCGCGGCTCTCGGGATCATAGGTTGCGTAGATCTCAACCACATTTCCGTTTTCATCCTTCTTGCAGCCTGTGCACTGAATGAGATAAGCGCCCTTGAGTCTGCACTCGGGTCCGTTGGGGAAAAGTCTCTTGTACTTGGGTATGGGTTCCTCCATAAAATCTTCCGCCTCAACGTAAAGCTCCCTTGAAAAGGTTACTTTTCTTGTTCCTGCATTCTCATCGTTGGGGTTGTTCTCAACATCCAATTCTTCCTGCTGTCCTTCGGGATAATTGGTGAGAATGAGTTTAACGGGACGAATGACAGCCATCTTTCTGGGTGCATTAAGGTTCAGATCATCTCTCAGACAGGACTCAAGGAAGGAATAATCAACAGTGGAAACCACCTTTGACACACCGATCTTGTTACAGAAATCACGGATAGAAGCGGACGTGTAGCCTCTTCTTCTCAAACCGCAGAGCGTAGGCATTCTGGGGTCATCCCATCCTGTAACTATGTGCTCTTCCACCATTTTACGAAGCTTACGCTTTGAAAGCACGGTATAATTAATCCCCAGTCTCGCAAACTCGATCTGGCGGGGCTTCGAAGGAACAGAAACGTTGTTCACAACCCAGTCGTAAAGAGGTCTGTGATCCTCGTACTCAAGGGAACAAAGGGAATGAGTAATGCCCTCAAGCGCATCCTGGATGGGATGAGCAAAATCGTACATGGGGAAAATGCACCACTTGTTGCCCTGTCTGTGATGGTTAACGTACTTGATACGGTAGATGACCGGATCTCTCATGTTGAAGTTGCCCGAAGCGAGGTCGATCTTGGCACGAAGCGTGTATCTCCCCTCTTCAAACTCGCCCTTTCTCATTCTCTCGAAGAGATCGAGACTTTCTTCAATGGGCCGGTCTCTGTAGGGACTCGTTGCAGGTGTCTGAGTGTCTCCCCTGAATTTTGAAAATTCCTCGGGTCCCAGCTCACAGACATATGCAAGCCCCTTTTTGATGAGTTCTACAGCATATTCGTAATCCTTTTCAAAGTAATCGGAACCGTAATAGAATCTGTCGCCCCAGTCAAAGCCAAGCCAGTGGATGTCTTCCTTGATGGCATCCACGTATTCGCTGTCTTCCTTGGCAGGGTTTGTGTCATCCATACGAAGGTTCGTAATACCGCCGAATTTCTCTGCTGTTCCGAAATCTATGCAAAGAGCTTTGCAATGACCGATGTGCAGGTAGCCGTTGGGTTCGGGAGGAAAACGTGTGTGAACTCTTTGACCTGCGAACCTTCCGTTATCGGCGATGTCCTCTTCCACGAACTGCTCGATAAAATTTTTACCTGTCATTTCATTTTCCATACTCATATGTCCTCACAATAATAGTATACGTAATTTTCTTCAGCCGGCGCCCATTACAGCTCGATAAGGTCTTTTCTTGAATGAGCGAAATCTTCGCATCCGTCTTCTGTCAGAACAAGCATATCCTCGATGCGCACTCCACCGAAGTCAGGGATGTATATGCCCGGTTCTACCGTAATGATGGTGCCCGCTTCAATGATCCTTTCCTCGGAAACGGAAAATCTGGGATCTTCATGGATCTCAAGACCTACGGAATGTCCGAGTCCGTGACCGAAGTACTCGCCATAGCCCGCATCAGCAATAATGTCACGGGCGATCTTATCGTACTCCTTGCCCTTCATACCGGGCTTAAGGGTATCGATGACAGCAGTCTGAGCCTTTAACACTATGTCATAGATCTCACGCTGCTTAGCATTTGCCTTGCCCACACATACCGTTCTGGTCATATCCGAGCAATAGCCGTTGTAAACGCAGCCAAAGTCCATGGTAACCAGATCTCCGGACTGGATCTTGTAATTCCCGGGCTCTGCATGGGGCTTGGAGCCGTTGATGCCGGCTGCAACGATGGTCTCGAAGCTAAGCTTCTCCGCGCCGTTGCACTTCATGATGTATTCGATCTTTGCAGCGATCTCAAGCTCTGTAACACCGGGCTTTATATGGCTTAAGATCTCGTTGAAAGCGATGTCTCCGATGTGCTCTGCCTGTCTGAGATTTGCGATCTCCTCTTCTGTCTTTTTAACTCTTAAAAGAGAAAGATCGTTTCCTACGGGAACAAGTTCCTTTGCCTTGAGCGACTTCTTAAAGCTCTCATATTGGGCATAGCTGAAATTGTTTGCTTCAAAGCCCAGTTTCTTTACTCCGTCCGCTTCAATAGCGTTGTTTATGAGTGCGGCGTAATTTCTTCCGCCGTCAACGATCTCCACATCAAAATCCGGTGCCTGTGCCTTTGCGGCAACTGTGTATCTGGAATCCGTAAAGAGCTTTCTCACATTCTTCGAAATGAAAAGATAGCCTGTAGCTCCGGTAAATCCTGAAATATAGCGCATATTGTATCCGTCGGATACGAGGATCGCATCAATGTTTTTTTCGTCAAGGATCGCCTCAACTCTTTCATAATTGGTCATAAGATAACCTTCCTTTCCTAAGATTTGATCAGCTTAAAAAGCATCTTTTTCTGTGTATCAGTCTGAAAAACAAAACAATGAAGAATTCCGGGATCCTCTTAAAATGTATCTGGATCTCCTCATGAAAAGCGATGGGTTTTACCAGATAGGATTCGATCCCGCTCCTGTTTGCTCCCCATATGTCTGTAAAGATCTGATCTCCGACAAAGACTGCTTCGGAAGGAAGAATGCCTAATTGTTCACATCCCTTTAAATACCCTTCCTTCCCGGGCTTTCCCGCTTTAAAGACATAGGATGCTCCCATGGGCTCATTGAATCCCTTTACCCTGGGCTCTTTATTATTTGAGATAAAGCACACCTTGAAGCCTGTATCCTTAAGCTGTTTAATGAGTCTGACAGATCTGTCATCCGCAGGAGCTCCGTGCTCTACCAGAGTATTGTCCAAATCGAACAGCACTCCTCTTTTTCCTTCTTCATATAACTTTTTGTAGGGAATGTCGTAAGCCGAAGCATAGTAATAGGTCGGAAAAAGCACGATGATCTCCTTTTTCTAAACAATTGCACAACAGTCATGTCGTGCCTTTGCTGTCAAATCTAACGTAAAATTATAACATAATTATTTAAAAAGGCAATAACGGAGTTCCTAAATCTACATTGTACGTATGCTCTCGAAACAATGACCTTAAGTGGTTGAAACCGCACTAAAGCGTTAAAAAAATGACAAGTCCGTGACCTTGTTTTTAATTCTTTTCTTTGTTATAATCCTTTTTCGAAAGTTACCGGTTGCGGTACAAAGATGATTAAAATTCGTATGGAGGATTACTATGGCTAATAATTTTATTAACTTTTCCCTCGAAGGAAAGGTTGCTCTTGTAACAGGCGCTTCCTACGGCATAGGTTTCGCCATTGCCAGTGCATATGCGGACGCAGGCGCAACCATCTGCTTCAACGACATCAATCAGGATCTCGTTGACAAGGGTCTTGCCGCTTACAAGGAAAAAGGCATCAATGCTCACGGATATGTTTGCGACGTTACAAACGAGGACGCTGTAAACGAGATGGTTGCAAAGATCGAGAAGGAAGTTGGCGTTATCGACATTCTCGTAAACAATGCAGGCATCATCAAGAGAATTCCCATGACCGAGATGACAGCTGCTCAGTTCAGACAGGTTATCGATGTGGATCTGAATGCTCCTTTCATCGTATCAAAGGCAGTTATCCCTTCAATGATCAAAAAAGGCCACGGAAAGATCATAAACATCTGCTCCATGATGTCAGAGCTCGGTCGTGAGACCGTTTCCGCTTACGCTTCCGCTAAGGGCGGTCTCAAGATGCTCACAAAAAACATCTGCTCCGAATACGGTCAGTACAACATTCAGTGCAACGGCCTCGGTCCCGGCTACATCGAGACACCTCAGACTGCTCCTCTTCGCGAGATCCAGCCCGACGGTTCCCGTCATCCCTTCGATCAGTTCATCTGTGCAAAGACACCCGCTAACAGATGGCTCAAGCCCGAAGAGCTTACAGGCCCCGCTGTATTCCTTGCTTCAGAAGCATCCAATGCGGTTAACGGACACATTCTTTACGTTGACGGCGGTATCCTTGCTTACATCGGAAAGCAGCCCCAGTAAAATAATAAAGACATTAAAAATGCGTATCTGTGATGAGCAGGTACGCATTTTTTTCTATTCCATATTAAAAACCTTCTGGGCGTATCTCACGGTGTCCATGGCTGTAGCCGCATACTTGTCGGCGCGGATCATGTCCGCGTACTCCTGAGTGAGAACTGCACCCCCGACACAGACCTTGACGGTCGGGTCATACTCATGGATCTGTTTTATGGTTTCTTCCATGGCGGGAACGGTGGTGGTCATCAGTGCCGAAAGCCCCACCAGCCTGATCCCTTCTTTTTTCACCGTGTCAACGATCTTCTCGGGCGGAACATCCTTACCGAGGTCAAGGACTTCGAAGCCGTAATTCTTAAGAAGTGCAACCACGATGTTCTTACCGATGTCGTGAATGTCTCCCTTTACGGTCGCCATAATGACCTTCGGTCCTTTTGCCGAAGATTCTGGCATAGAAGCCGAAACCACTCCGAAGGCTGCTTTTGCCGCCTCTGCACTCATAAGGAGCTGGGGAAGGTAGACAGTCTTCTTTTCAAAACCGACGCCCACCTCATTAAGGGCAGGGATAATGTCCTCATTGATGATGGCCATGGCATCCTTGGTCTCAAGGAGCTTCTTCGTCTCTTCCGCTGCCGCATCGGACATTCCCTTTTTTATGGCAAATCCAAGAGAGTGGTCGCTCCCGTTACCGGCCGGAGCTGCAGCTGCCGTGCCGCCGTCCCCCTGTTTACCGAAAGAAGTCGAAACAGTCTGCACCGTGTTGATCTCCAGTTTGTCTGCGTATTCTATATATCCGATACAGTTGTCATCAAGCCCCGAAAGAGTCAGGAAGCACTTATATGCCTTCATCATCTCTGCGGCGAAGGGATTCATGATGGCTCCGTCAAGTCCGCACTCCATCGCCATTGTGAAGAACACGGATGTGATGATCTCTCTTTTGGGAAGTCCGAAAGAAACATTTGAAACGCCGAGGGAGCAGTAGCATCCCAGTCTTTCTTTGATCAGCTTTATGGCATCCAAAGTGCCTCTTGCCGCCTTGGAGTCCGAGGACACTGCCATCGCCAGAGGGTCAAAGATGAGATTGCTCTTGTCGATGCCGTATTCCGCTGCCTTTTTTACGATCTTTTCAGCAATCCTGAATCTGCCTTCTGCAGTTTCGGGTATCCCAGCCTCGTCAAGGGTCAGAGCCACAAGGAAACCACCGTACTTTTTCACCAGAGGAAAGATAGCTTCCATCACTTCTTCCTTGCCGTTTACGGAATTCACCATGGCTTTTCCGTTGTAAGCCCTTAAGGCCGCTTCCATGGCAACGGGATCGCTCGTGTCAAGCTGGAGAGGAAGGGCCGTGATACCCTGCAATTCTCTCACCGTGTCACAGAGCACAGCCTTTTCATCAATTTCCGGAAGCCCGACGTTAACATCCAGAATGTCCGCCCCCGCTTCTTCCTGTTTGACGGCCTCGCTCAAAATGTAGGACATGTCTCCCGAGCGGAGCGCCTCTTTAAGTTTTTTCTTACCTGTGGGATTGATCCTTTCTCCGATCAGCACGGGACGGTTTCCGAATTCAACCACTGTGGTGTAGGACGCCACTCTTCCCTTCGTCTGCTTCAGAACCTCCATAGGCTTCATGTCTCTCGTGGCAAGCACCATCTGTTTAATGTGTTCCGGGGTGGTACCGCAGCATCCACCCAGAAGTCTTGCCCCCTGCTTCACAGCCTGTACGGCAAAAGATGCAAACTCCTCCGGGCCCACATCGTAGACCACGCGGTCTCCATCCATTTTTGGCATACCTGCATTCGGCATAAAGATCACCGGAACTGCCGCCCCTGCATATAATTCCGGAACGATCTCCAGCATCCTGTCAGGTCCCAGGGAACAGTTGGAGCCCACCGCATCCACTCCAAGAGCGTTCATTATCGTAGTCATGACGAGAGGTGAGGAACCTGTCATGGTTTTATGGGTCTCGTCGTAAACGTTACTTACAAAGATGGGTACATTTCCGCATTCCTTGGCCGCGATCACCGCAGCCTTGCTTTCAAGGGAATCGTTCATGGTTTCGATCAGGATGTATTCCGCTCCGAATTCTATGCCCAGTGAAATGGTCTCCTTAAACAGAGAAACTGCCGTTTCAAATTCCATATCTCCCAGCGGCTTTAAGAGTTTTCCCAGGGATCCCACGTCAAGACCAACATAAAGATCCTTCTGCACCATCTCTCCCTTTGCCCTTCTTCTGGCTTCCATGGCGCAGTCCATACCGGTCTGAACGATCTCTCTTAAGGAATAACGGCCATCCTTACCGTCATACTTCATTGAATTTGCACCGAAAGTGTTGGCGGCAACTCCGTTGGCTCCTGCCTCAAAGTAGGATTGTCCGAGTTCAATGATGTCTTCTCTGTGTGTAATATTCCATGTCTCGGGAAGCTCTCCCGGTCTGATCCCTTTCTTTTGAAGCTGGGAACCGGTCGCACCGTCAAAATAAAACAGTCCTGTTTTTATCTTTTCTCTTAAATCCATAGTCGTATCCTTAGTCCTGTATGCTTATCCTGCTTTCAAGTTTCTTTAATTCCGACGATCGCGGTAACCGATTTTGTCGGACTCATAAGGAGCGAATCCGTCAGAGACAGACCGATCTTTCTGTTGGTGTCGAGAAGTGCGATCATGTCCCTCTGATATTCCAGAGGAAGATCGCCGTATCCGGGAGAAAACCTTGATGTGAGCTTCCCGTACTTTTCTTCCATTTCTCTGCAGAATGTATCACAGACATGTTCAATGGCTTCCGTACCCAATGCATCGTATATGAGCTGATCCACCGGGGATTTGACTGCAGCCCGCATCCTTATCCTGTCTGCTTCCGCACCGACAGTGGCGGCCATCAGTATCACCCTTTTGCATCCCACAAGATGTCTTTTCAGATCCACGGAATCCACTTCCGGGGGATCGCTTTCCATGAAACAGACTTTTCCGTCAAAGACAGGAAGCAGGCATTTAAGTGCTTTGTCTATCCTCTCGGGCATTCCGTCTATTGCCTGTCCGTTTCTCTGTCCCATGTAATAGTTTACATTTCTGAGATTCAATTCTTCGATTTTGTACTTTCTGATCTCTATAACCTGCTGAATCATATATCCAAAATGCCTTTTAGGTTGTTCTTTATCTCTTCCGCTATGTCGGCCTTGTTCATAGTGTAGAGATGGATCGCGGTAACACCGTTTGCGATGAGATCCACGATCTGCTCCGTTGCGTAGATGATGCCTGCCTGTTTCATGGCTTCGGGATTCCCCCCGAATTTGTCTACCATGTACTTGAACTTAAGAGGCACCTGTGCTCCTGAAAGCTTCAGTGTCCTCTCCACCTGCTTTACGTTTGTGACAGGCATAATGCCCGCGACTATGGGAACATTGATCCCCGCGTCTCTCACCTTGTAAAGAAAGTTCCAGTAGATGTTGTTGTCGAAGAACATCTGTGTGGTGAGAAACTCACATCCCGCATCCACCTTCTTCTTCATGTTCTCTATATCTTTTTTCTGACTGGATGATTCCGGATGACACTCGGGATAGCAGGCTCCCCCTATGCAAAAGCCCGGGTCGAAATCCTTTATCTCTTTAACAAGCTCCGAAGCATATCTGTAATCCCAGTTTTCCAGAGCTTCACTTCCCTGGGGAAGATCTCCCCTTAAAGCCAGGATGTTCTCTATGCCCGCTGCTTTGATGGCTTCAAGCTGCTTTCTCACACCTTCTTTTGTGGAAGAAATGCATGAAAGATGAGCCAGAACAGGAATGTTAAACTTGTTTTGAAGATCCTTTGCGATGGCCACGGTGTACTCGCTGGTTCCTCCGCCTGCACCATATGTCACGCTCATGAAATCAGGTGAAAGTGCCCCCACCTTTTCCGCGGCATTTTTAATTGATTCAAATTTGTCAGCAGTTTTCGGGGGGAAAACCTCAAAGGAAAAGCTGATCTTTTCGGATCTGATCTTGTCGATTACTCTCATGGGCGTTTGCTCCTTCATTACAGTTTCATGGTTGATGATTTTTGCCTATTTTACAACACATTTAAGCAAATTAAAAGAGGCTAACGAAAAATACTTTGTCAATGTGATGTAATAAAAAGTCCAACAAAAGTCAGTCTTTATTATAAATAAATAAAATCAAGGCTCTGAACCTTGCTTTGTTCGCTAAAAAAGGTTAAAATTTGTATAATATTAGCACAATATCCCGGATACCGATCAGATACGGGATGACAAGAAAGGAAAACAGAAAAATGAGTCACTTTCAAGCACTGGTTACCACTAATGACAAATGCATTGCCTGCCACCATTGCATATCAGTATGCCCGTCCTTGCTGGCTAACAGAGTTGTTAAAAGAGACGATGACACTCAGATGATCGAGATCAATCCTGATTATTGTGTCGGATGCGGTTCATGCATCGATGCATGTAACCATGACGCACGCTCTTACGATGATGACACTCAGGAATTTCTTCAGGATCTCCGCAGAGGGGAAAACATTTCTCTCCTTATAGCCCCTGCTTTTTTTGCAAATTATCCGAAAGACGCCGGACGCATCCTGGGAGGGCTTAAGAATCTCGGAGTCAAGAGACTGGTGAGCGTGGGCTTTGGTGCAGACATCACTACCTGGGCCTACATCAAATACATTACAGAAAACAATTTCATGGGCGGCATTTCACAGCCCTGCCCGGCTATTGTTGACTATATCGAAAAGTATCTTCCTAAGCTTCTTCCGAAGCTCATGCCCGTACACTCCCCCACTCTTTGTGCGGCGGTTTATCTGAAAAAATACGAGCATTGTTCCGACAAGCTTGCTTTCCTTAGTCCCTGCATTGCAAAATCCAAGGAATTCAAAGCTCCTGAAACTCACGGACTTGTATCCTACAACGTAACCTACGATCACCTTGTTAAATATATGCGTGACAATCACCTGTACGGAAATGATGTAAAGGATGAGATCGAAGATGGAATGGGAGCCATCTATCCTATGCCCGGAGGTCTCAAGGAAAACGTTTACTGGTTCCTGGGAGAAGACGTTCTGGTAAAACAGATCGAAGGCGAAAAGCATGCCTACCAGTATTTGAGAAGCTATGCAAAGAGAGTCGCTTCAGGTAAAGAGCTTCCCGTTCTCGTCGACGCTCTGAACTGTTCTCAGGGCTGTCTCTACGGAACAGCAACGGAACCCGACATTGCAACGGGTGATGACACCTTCTTCGCTTTACAGAAGATCAGAAAAGAAAAGATCGACAGCGATAAGGATTCAGAGACGGGCAAATCAATGACTCCCGACCAAAGGCTGGCAGCACTGAACGAACAGTTTAAGGATCTTAAGCTTGAAGATTTCATCAGACAATACTCCGATAAATCCTCCTACGTACAGGAGCCGGAGCCTTCTGAAAGGGAATACGACGAGATCTTTAACACCATGATGAAGACCGAAGAGGCCGATCGCCACATAGATTGCGGTGCCTGCGGCTACAATTCCTGCAAGTCCATGGCAAGAGCCATCCACAACAAAGCAAACATCAAGGAAAACTGCATCTGGTACAACGAGAAAAAGAGTATCGCCATTTCCAAATACGTTAACAGCGATTTCCTTAAGCTCAATACTTCCATCGACAACCTTTCTTCCAACAACCGTTCAACTGCCCAGGATACGGAAGAGATCACAAAGAGCATAAACTCCATCAACGAGTTCTGTGTCAACTTTGCCAATTCCTTCAATTCCATCATGAACCTGCTGGATCAGCTTGAGAAGGATAACAAGAACATTACTGCCATTTCGGGCCGTACCACTCTCCTTGCTCTGAACGCTTCCATCGAAGCCGCAAGGGCAGGTGATGCGGGACGAGGCTTCAACGTGGTCGCTCAGAACATAAAAGAGCTTTCCTCTTCCTCGGACAAAGCGGCAAAGAGTTCTCTTGCCAACAAGGAACAGATCACGGAAGCTATCCTCAGTATGAACGAACAGGCTCAGAAGCTTGAGGCTCTCATCTCCGAAGCCAATTCGAAGATCGAGACCCTGGCTGCCAGAACCGAAGAGAACAGCGTTGTAACCGACATGGTAAATCAGCTTTGCGAAAGCATGCAGAAAAAACTTACCGAGATCTCAAACTAAAAAAATCAAGGGAACACCTTTTAAGATGTTCCCTCTTTTTTATTCTTCTTCAGTATCCATCTTTTCTGCCATGATCTTGGAAACCCTGTGTTCGTCGGCATCCATGACGGTGATCTTGTAACCGTTCCATGTAAAGCTTTCACCCTTTTCAGGGAAATGTTCGAGTGTTTCGATAGCCCATCCTCCGACGGTGTCCGAAACGCACTCAAGAGCTCCGTCATCAAGTTCCAGCTCACTAAGGAAGCTGTCTATGGAAGTGTCTCCGTCAAATTCGAAACGTCCGTCGGAAGTCTCCACAACTTCGTCTTCCACTTCATCGCTCTCATCCCAGATGTCTCCCACGATAGCTTCAAGGACATCCTCCATGGACACGATGCCCAGTGTTCCGCCGTATTCATCCGTAACGATCGCCAGATGCTGCTTCGCATGTCTGAATTCGTTCAGGACATTCGGAAGTTTCATTGTCTTGTAAACGTACTTGGGCGGCATGATGAGACTTCTGATGTCGGGCTTTTTGCCGTCGAGGCACGCACGAAGGTATCTGTTAAGGGAAAGGGTTCCGATTATGTTGTCTATGCTTCCCTCATAAACAGGAATTCTCGTGTATGTTGAATTTGCTATTATCTCGTCAATGTTTTCTCTGTCATCTTCGATGTCAATGGCAAGCATATCCACTCTTGCCGTCATTACTTCGTAAACAGGGGTATCGCTGAAATCGATGGCCGCCTGGACCAGCTCCGAAGCATCCTCATCCAGGACCTTCTCTTCCTCGGCAGTCTCAATGATGTCCGTAAGCTCATCTATGGCCACATCATCGTCATCCTTTATCTTATCTCCCTTAAAAGGACGGGTACAGAGTCTGACCAGCGCAACCACGGGAACGACCACAGGTTTAAGGATAATGTTGAGGTCCCTGATGGCATAGGCATACTTGAGAGCCTTCTTGTTTGCCTGTTTCTTGGACGAGATCTTGGGAATGGTCTCTCCGAAGATGATGATGAGGATCGTAAGCACCAATGTGGAGATCCATGTGGGTGCATCTTCGGGATTGCCCAGCGGATAGGCCAATTGGTATACAGAGATCACAAGCACTGTACCGATGGATGAGCAGGCGATGTTCACCAGATTGTTTCCGATCAGTATTGTGCTCAAGGTATCGTCAAATTTTGCAACGATCTTCGCGGCTGCTTTTGCTCTCTTATCTCCATCCTCGGACAGATTGTCAAGTCTTGTTCTGTTGCAGGATGAATAGCTCATTTCCGCCCCTGAGAAGAAGCCGGAAAGAATGATGCAGATTATTATCGCGATACTATATGCAATGATCAGGATAATGTCTGTCATTGTTCATCACCTCCCTCTTCTTTCTCTTCCGAAGGAAGTAATGTGACCGTAAGGGCCGTGATCCTGTTGTGATCCATTTCGAAAACCTTGACTTCCACATCATGATAAATGAAAGCATCTCCCACCTTCGGTATCGTGCCGAAGTTTTCGTAGGCCCACTCCGCTATGATCTTGTTCTCAAGTTCCTCGTTCTCTTCCGGGTCTTCATAATCCAGGAATTCAAAAACATCGCTTACATGAACATCGTCGTCGCAGACACATGAGTTTTCTTCAAGACGTCTGATGGGTTCCTCCACCACATCATCCTCGTCCCATATCTCTCCCACAAGTTCTTCGAGAATGTCCTCAACCGTAACTATGCCTCTGGTACCGCCGTAGCTGTCCGTAACAATCGCCATGTTTATGCATTCCTTGCTCATCTTGGCAAGGAGATCATCGATCTTCATGCTGGCATGAACGAAATAAGGAGGATCGAGAAGTGATCTGAGTTCAGCCTTTCCTCCGTCCTTCAGGTACTCCTTAATGTATTTTCGTATCTGAAGTATACCGATGATGTTGTCAACCGTTCCTTCGTAAACAGGCAGCCGGCTGTGGCGGACTTCCTTGATAGTCTTTATGATCTCCTCGGGTGTGGCTGCCACATCAAGCATACAAACATCAACTCTTGAGGTGATGATGGAATTGACCTGCACATTTCCGAAGGACAGCGCAGAAGAAATAAGGTCTCCGTGATCTTCTTCAAGGGAACCCTTTTCGGTCATATCTTCAATTATATCGTATAATTCGTCTTCGGTAACCGAGATCTCGGGCTCTTCACGGGTAAACTTCCCGGCAAATTGTCCGATCTTAGATAAAAGAAGAGCCGCAGGCTTAAGTATGGCCATAAAGAACAAAAGGGTGGGTGCCATAGCAAGTGACAGCGTCTCACTGTATTTTTTCGCAATGCTCTTGGGAAGCATTTCACCTACGAAAAAAACAGCCAGTGTGCTGACCACAGTACTTAAGGTGACCGCTCCGAGGCCCCAGATCCTGGTGACCTGGACTGTAACTATGCCCGCTGCTGAAAGATGTACAATATTGGTAAGTATCAGAATCGTAGTAATGGCGCGATCGAAATCGTCCAAAACCTTAATGACTTTTTTTGCGCGCTCGTCGCCTCTGTCGGCCCGGGCACGTATCCTTGAGGCTTTTACGGCTGCCATGGCCGTCTCCGTAACAGCAAGGACTGCTGCCGCAAAGAGAAGTAAAACAACGATAATCCAGGGCAACAGATCGTGGTTGCTCTGTACATTTGCCAAATAAATTAAATATCGACTGGCAGGATCTCCGTCCATCTGGGATTATTCACACTCCTTAAATCTGTAGATTATTTCTTTGGATTATATCAAATAATAGTTTTAAAAGCAAGGGATCATCTAATTAATGAACATGGCATCTCCAAAGGAGAAAAAGCGGTACCTTTCCTTCACTGCTTCCTCGTAAGCCGCCAGCACATGCTCTCTTCCCGCAAGGGCGGACACCAGCATGATGAGCGTGGATTCGGGAAGATGGAAGTTTGTGATAAGGCAGTCAAGGGCCTTGAATCTGTAGCCGGGATAGATGAAGATCTGTGTGTCTCCGGAACCGGCATGTACAATGCCCTCCTCGTCCGAAACGCTTTCTATGGTCCTGCAGCTGGTGGTACCAACGCAGATCAGCCTTCCTCCCGCAGCCTTTGCATCATTTATCTTCTTTGCTTCTTCGGGAAGCACCTGATAGGTTTCCGTGTGCATATGGTGATCCAGGATGTTTTCCTCTTTTACGGGGCGGAAGGTTCCAAGCCCCACGTGAAGGGTGACTCTTGCAATGATGACTCCCATTTCTTCCAGTTCCTTAAGGAGTTCCTTGGTGAAATGCAGTCCCGCTGTGGGAGCCGCTGCGGATCCTTCGTTTTTTGCATATACTGTCTGGTAACGGTTCCTGTCCTTAAGTTCATGAGTGATGTAAGGCGGCAGGGGCATCTGACCAAGTTTATCGAGGATTTCCTCGAATATGCCCTTATAATGGAACTTCACCATTCTGTTTCCGTCTTCGAGGCATTCCACAACTTCACCCTGAAGGAGTCCGTCTCCGAAGTCGATCCTTGCACCCTTTCTCATCTTTTTTCCGGGCTTTACGATGGTCTCCCAGACATCATCCTGCCCTCTCTTTAAAAGAAGGACCTCGATCCTGGAGCCGAACTGATTGCCGTCTCCCTTTGCATCTCCGGTCTTTGTACCGATGAGACGGGCGGGGATCACCTTTGTATCGTTGATCACAAGGCAGTCACCGGGCTTAAGGTACTGCTTTATGTCAGTAAAATGCCTGTGTTCTACCGCTCCCGTTTCCTTGTTCAGAACCAGAAGTCTTGATGCCGATCTGTCCTCCAAAGGATCCTGAGCGATGAGTTCCTGGGGAAGATCAAAATAAAAATCCGATTTCTTAAGTGTTTCCGTCATAATTCTTTTAAACTTATCCTTTTGTTTCTTATTTCGCTTTTATCATCAATAGCCTGAGATCACACATTCCAGAACAAAGGGCACCTTTGATCTCAGCGCTTTTGTAACAGCTTCTTTAAATTCCTCTTTGTTACGCACGCATATGCCTTCTGCACCCATAGCTTCCGCCACTTTAACAAAATCCACCTTGTCATTAAGATCCGTGCTCGAATGGCGTCCTTCGCAGAATTCATCCTGAAGTTCCTTTACAAGTCCCAGGGAATGATTGTTAAAGATGACCTCTATGACAGGTACGTTGTAGCGGGTGGCTGTGGCCAGCTCGTTCATGTTCATCCTGAAGCATCCGTCTCCCGCAAAATTGATGACAGTTTTATCCGGATTTGCAAGCTTTGCTCCGATGGCAGCACCCAAACCGTAACCCATGGTTCCGAGGCCTCCTGAAGTGAGAAGCTTCCCTGCTTCTTTAAATTTCCATTCCGTAACCGTCGTCATCTGATGCTTACCCACATCCGTAACGACAATGGCATCTCCGTTTGTCTGTCTGTAAAGCTCTCTTACGATAAATTCTGCTGTGAAATCAGATCCCTCATCCTTCTTTTCGGCTTCGGGACCGATCCAGAGCTTTCTCTCCTTTTCATTTACAAGAGGAAGAAGAGCTTTCAGAGTTTCCTTTGCATCACCGTTTAAGGAGACCGTGCACAGGATGTTCTTGTTGATCTCAGCAGGATCAATGTCTATGTGGACGATCTTTGACTTTGGTGAAAAAGCCTTAAAGTACTCTGTGGCTCTGTCCGAAAATCTTACGCCCACAGCGATCAGAAGATCGCACTCTTTAACCGCTTCTCTGGACTTTTCGGTTCCGTGGATACCGAGCATACCGATGTATTTGGGATCCTCTCCGGAAAAAGCTCCCTTTCCCATGAGCGAATCGCAGACAGGTGCATTCAGTATCTCAGCGAGGGTTTTAAGTTCCTTGGATGCTCCTGATTTAACAGCGCCTCCTCCCGCATAGATCAGAGGCTTTTTAGATAAATTTATGAGTTTCGCCGCAGCTTTCAGGTCTTTTAGAGCGAAGCGATTATACTCTCTTTCATTCGGAATTTCAAGATTTTCAAATTCCCATTCGGCAGAAATGGCATCTGTTGTGATGTCCACAAGAACAGGGCCGGGTCTTCCGGATCCCGCTATACGAAATGCTCTGCTGACAGTCTTCTCAATATCTTTTACATCCTTTACGATGAAATTGTGTTTTGTAACAGGCATAGTGATGCCGGCTATGTCAACTTCCTGAAAGGAATCCTTACCCAAAAGGGAATTCGAAACGTTTCCCGTGATGGCAACCATGGGAACGGAATCCATGTAAGCTGTGGCGATCCCCGTAACAAGATTGGTGGCTCCGGGGCCGCTGGTGGCAAGGCACACTCCCACCTTTCCCGTGCTTCTGGCATATCCGTCCGCAGCATGGGCAGCTCCCTGCTCATGAGAAGTCAGAATGTGTCTGATCTCGGGATGCCTGTACAGCGCATCGTAAATGTCAAGCACCGAACTTCCGGGATAACCGAACACGGTATCGACACCTTCTTTTATTAATGTTTTGATCAGAATTTCCGAACCTTTCATCTGCTTTCCCTTCTTTTTTGTAAGTAAATAGGCATTATATCAGAAACAGAAAAAAAATCAACCTATAACAATGAAGCTTTTTGAATTTATCTAAAAATTTAAACAATAGTTCTTCAATAAAAATGCAAAAAAGCGTTGACTTTTGGGTTTCACGGGTGTAATATATCACTCGTGTTCGAGAGACGCAAGTCCTTCAAAAAAAACACAAAATGCGCGAGTGGCTCAGTTGGTGGAGCGCGACCTTGCCAAGGTCGAGGCCGCGGGTTCGAGTCCCGTCTCGCGCTTTTTTAATTCAAAAAGGGCATCCAAATCATTGGATGCCCTTTTGAATTAATCGAGCCCAGCCAGGGCTCGAATTCGAGTTTCTCGGCTGCCGCCTCAGTCAGCGCTAAGCACATGCCACCGGCATGTAGCGCCGTCTCGCGCTCTAATTCCGTAAGGTGCTCTTATTTTTTGTGGTATGAAAAAAGCGCATTATAATAGACGGGACGACCGGTCAGGTGCACCGTAGGTGCGCGTGACATTTCCTTGTGTCCCGTCTCGCGCTTAGGTTCTCGTTTCTCGGCTGCCGCCTCAGTCAGCGC
>JAEFAR010000002.1 GCA_016287675.1 Lachnospiraceae bacterium | reverse complement strand
TTCTGAAAAATAAGAAATAATCAAGCCAATGCTAAGCACCAGCGATATTACAACAGCGCTTGGTGCTTTTTTAAGGGAGGAACCATATGCTGTTTTTGCTTCTTCTTTTTTGGATCGTTTTAAACGGAAAGTTCACATGGGAAATATTAACGATAGGGGCTCTTGTTTGCGCAGCCCTTTATCTGTTTTTATACAGGTTTGTGGAATACAGTCCGAAGACCGAACTTCGTATGGCGAAAAAGATCCTGCGTTTTCTTCTGTACACTCTGATACTTATAAAAGAAGTGATCCTTGCCAACTGTAAGGTCATTTATTACATTTACAATTCCAAACTCGAAGTGGAGCCCAGAGTAGTGACATTCCGGAGAAACTTTAAGAACGAAGGACACGATGTGCTCCTGGCCCAGTCAATAACCCTTACACCCGGCACCATCACCGTTCATCTTGAAGGCAATAAATACACGGTTCATTGCCTGGACAGAGAAATGGGACTTGGGATCAATGATTCTGTTTTTGTTAAACAGATCAAGAAAATGGAGAGTGACAAAGCATGAGTACTTTTTTGTCTTACATTCTCAATACCTGTATCTGTGTGCTGGGCATATGCATGATCTTCGGACTCATCCGTGTCATCAAAGGACCCAGACTTGCGGACAGGATCGTAGGCGTTAATATGGTGGGCACCATGACAGATGTGATCATCATCATGCTTTCCATCCTTCTGAACGAGGGCTGGCTTCTTGATGTTGCCCTTCTGTACACACTGATCTCGTTCCTTTCGGTGATCGTTCTTACAAAGGTCTATATGGGCGTTTACAAGGAGAGAGCCGTGGAGGATGCGGAATCTGCGGAGAGTGAAGAGAAGGAGGAGAGCAAATGATAAGAGAGATCATTGCAGCAGTACTTTTTATATTGGGCACCCTGATCTACATTACCGCTACCTTCGGTGTCTACAAATTTAAATACGTTTTGAACCGTATGCACGCAGCTGCACTGGGAGACACTTTAGGAATACTTCTTGCAGTCTCCGGAGCTGTGGTTTATTACGGATTTGGTTTTATTTCCTTTAAATCGATCCTGATCCTTGTCTTCCTCTGGATCACAAGCCCCGTTGCAAGCCATTTCATCGCAAAGCTTGAATACACCACCGATCCCGAGGCGGAAGGGAATGAATACAGGTCGGTTTCTTTAAAAGAACTGGAAAAGGAGGAGGAAAACAAATGATCAATGCATTTACTGTTGTTTTATTGGGATTTTTGATCATATGTGCGATCTGCACCTGCTTCAGCAAGAACTTCCTCACTTCCGTGATCATTTTCATGTCCTACAGCGTAATAATGTCGATCCTTTGGATGGTCCTGGAATCACCGGATCTTGCCATTACCGAAGCTGCAGTCGGAGCGGGTGTTACCTCCGTGCTGTTTTTCGTTACATTAAAAAAGATCCATGCCATGAACGACCAAAAGAACGAAGACAACATTGCGCCTTTGGATGAAAAAGAAAAAGACAGATCTGCGGACATGTGATCTTGGGAGATTTAAATGAGTAAAATCAGAAGTGATTATGAAAAAACATTATGGAGAAAGATCGTTCGCTTCGTAAACGGTGAAAAGGACTTTTTTGACGAGCAGTCCGGTTTTGATGTGGAAAGTGAGGAACTGGAATCAAGAAAGCACAACAATTTCTTTGAAGAGACGGAGTGGAAAAAGAAAAAGGTTCAGATCACGGAACTGATCGAAGAACGTTCCGAAGAAACGGACAGAAGAGCGATAAAACTTTACGAGAAGTTTTATCGTCTGTTTGCTGTGATCACCTGCGTGGCCATCATAGCCATCCTTCTCGCCACCGTTACAAATCTTCCGGACTACGGCGATGCCTCCAATCCTGCGAACAATGAAGTATCGAAAAAATACATAGAAGACGGCATAAAAGACACCGGAGCCGTGAACATAGTTGCGGGAATGATCCTTGATTACAGAGCATTTGATACTCTCGGCGAGTCCCATGTGCTTTTTATTGCCGCAGTCTGTGTCATGATCCTTTTAAAGATTGATCCGGATTCAGAGAAAGGAAAACGATTTATCAATCTTGAAAACGACAGAGCCTACGAGCCCAAGAACGATCCCATCCTTGCATGGGCTACAAGGATACTTGTGCCTCTGATCATTACTTTCGGGATCTATATAATCGTTAACGGACACCTGAGTCCAGGAGGCGGTTTTTCGGGGGGAGCCATCATCGGTGCGGGACTGATCCTGTATCTTAATGCCTTTGGCTTTAAAAAGACAGAAAGATTCTTTACCCAAAAGACTTTTTCCGTTGTTTCCGTAAGTGCATTGCTGTTTTATTCGGTTTCGAAGACATATGCCTTTTTTACGGGAGCCAACGGACTTCACAGCTTTATATCCAAGGGAACTCCCGGAGACATCCTGAGTTCCGGACTTATTCTGCCTCTTAACATATGTGTTGGGGCAGTGGTTGCATGTACCATGTATTCTTTCTACGGAATGTTCAGAAAAGGAGGGCTGTAAAATGCAGGCTGTCATAGATTACATCAGTTCCAACCTTTTTGAAGGCGTAGCCATCATTCTGTTCGGTATCGGATTTACAACTCTTTTCCTTCATCCGAACCTTATCAAGAAGATCATGGGACTTAACATCATGGATTCTTCCGTCTACCTTTTTCTTGCCGCAAAGGGCTATGTTTTCGGTAGAAAAGCTCCCATCGTGGTTGACGGGATCACGGAGATGGAAAGCTACATAAATCCCATCCCCACGGGCCTTGTACTGACAGGTATCGTTGTTTCTGTCAGTGTTACGGCTGTAATGCTTGCACTCACCATCAGACTTTACTGGCGTTATCATACCCTTGAAATGGATGAGATCATGCAGATCATCAGGAAGGAGGGCAAATAATGGAATTTTGCACCAATTTCCCCATGTTCTCCATCATCGCATGCCTCATGTGCGGAGTGGTCTGCTCGGTTTTAAAGAAGAATCCCGCAAGGTACCTGACCTACACACTTTTGACGGTTCTGCTCATCCTTTCCTCGGGAGTTCTTGCCTACACTTTAAAGATCGACGGCTGTTTCATCTACAGGATGGGACATTTCGGAGCACCCTTCGGTAACGAACTTAGAGCGGGCGTACTTGAAGGAGTTCTGGCTGTTTTCTTCTCGGTGATCATGTTCCTTTCGGTTCTCGCGGGAGAAAAGCACATTTTTGAAGATGTGGAAGACAGTAAGATCAATCTTTACTACACACTGATCTGCCTCATGATGAGTTCGCTCCTGGCACTTACCTACACAAACGACATCTTCACAGCCTATGTTTTTGTTGAGATCAACACTATCACCGCTGCGGGACTTGTGGCTGTGATGGGTAACGGAAGAGCCTACTTCTCATCCGTTAAATACATGATCATGAGTCTTTTGGGCTCCGGTCTTTTGCTCATTGGTATCACACTGCTTTACGATGTTACGGGACATCTGTTGCTGTCGGACATTAAAAACGCTGTAAATACCATAGTCATAAAAGAGTATACGGAACCCTTCACCATCATCATCGCTCTTATCACCATCGGACTTTCCATTAAGAGCGCATTGTTTCCTTTCCATTCATGGCTTCCGGATGCCCACACCGCTTCCACCATATCCTCAAGCGCCATACTTTCGAGCCTTGTTTTAAAGGCATATATCGTATTACTCATAAAGATCTTTTACCGTGCCATCGGACGTGAAGTTGTCCTTGAGACCGGTGTTAATGACATTATCTTTGTTTTCGGTATTATGGCCATGATCTTCGGATCCGTCTTCGCCATTGCCCAGAAGGATGTAAAGCGTATGACAGCTTACTCTTCAGTGGCCCAGATCGGATACATCTTCATGGGGCTTGGTATCGGCAACGAAGCGGGGATAGTTGCTGCCGTGTTCCACATCTTTGCTCACGGAGCAACAAAATCCATGATATTCACATCCCTCGGAGGTATCAAGGAAGTGTCCGGTCACTCCACCAAGCTGGAGGCCATCAAAGGTGCAGGTTTCAGAAACAAGGTTGCGGGAGTTTCCTTTGCCGTGGGAGCCTTCTCCATGGTGGGTATCCCTTTCTTCCCGGGCTTTGTTTCCAAGATCAACTTTGCGGATGCGGCGGCTGAAGCGGGCAGTACCAAGATGATTGTTATCCTTGTGGCTCTTGCCATCAGTACGGTCCTTAACTGCCTGTATTTCTTCAGGGCTTTGATCGCGCTTTACACACCCGTATCCAATGCAGCCGGTGAATTGAAGGAAGAAGTGGACAACACAAGACCTACACTGAAGTACATCATGGCAATGGCATTTTTCATCGCATTCAACATTTTTGCGGGTACTTTCAGTGACATGATCATCAAATTGATAAACAAGGGACTTACGATGTTCTCTTAACATGAGATAAAAGAGGCAAGCTTAATGAATGATTTCTTTACAAAACTGATTACGATCCTACCGATCCTTTTTCCCATCTGCGCCGGTATCGCAGTTGCTTTCTATGAGCGAAAAGGGGAGCACCGCCACAGCTTCGGCAAAGGTCTTCTGATCTCGCTCCTTGTTGCAGAGACCTGTCTTTCCGGGCTTTATGTCTTTTTCGGTGCGGAAAAGCTTGTGATCTTTTCCTTTACGGATCTGATCTCGGCAGTTCTTAAGAAGGATCTTTTCACTCAGATCTTTATCGTGATGACTTCTTTTGTTTTCCTTCTCACGGGCATATACGCAACGGACTATATGCGACACGATGACAGTAAGACCGAAGAGGAGCAGAAGGTAAAGACTCTGGCGGGAAAAACGTTTTTCTGCTTTTATCTTGTGGTCTGGGGAGTACTTGTCGGACTTGCGCAGGCAGGAAATCTCCTTACTTTTTACATGTTCTATGAACTAATGACGGTGACCAGTGTTGTACTTGTTGTGCATGACATGACAAAAGAAGCGCTTTTCGCCGCAAAGAAATACATCTATTACTCCATAGCAGGTGCTTCCTTTGCACTTTTCGGCTTTGCTTTTATTGCTAAGACTACAGGAGGAAATCTTGAATTCCTTCCCGGAGGAAGTCTTACCGGGGTGAACGGAGAGAACAGCGGCATAGTTTTGATCTCCGTATTTCTTATGATACTCGGATTCGGTGCGAAAGCGGGACTTTTCCCTATGCACGGCTGGCTTCCTTCAGCTCATCCCGTGGCGCCTGCCCCTGCTTCGGCAGTCCTTTCAAGCATAATCTGTAAGGCGGGAGCTCTGGGGATTATCAGAGTAGTGTTTTTCATTGCAGGTCCCGAACTTTTACGCGGAACGCCTGTACAGTGGGCGTTTTTGACGATCTCACTTCTTACGGTGTTCATGGGATCTATGCTTGCCTACAAAGAGAATGTTTTAAAGAAACGTCTTGCTTACTCCACAGTGAGCCAGGTCTCATACATACTTTTCGGTATAGCATGCCTGAATCCGGTTTCGCTCTTCGGAGCCGTCCTTCACATGATCTTTCATGCATGCCTTAAAACAACGCTTTTCCTGAATGCGGGTACCGTCATCTATTCCACCGGCAGGCACAGATGTGACGAACTTGTTGGTATCGGAAATGCGCTTCCCGTGACACTTTCCACCTTTACGGTGGCTTCCCTCGGACTTGTGGGCATCCCTCCCGTTTGCGGATTTGTAAGTAAATGGTACCTTTGCATGGGAGCTCTGGACATGAAAGAGACTGTTGTCGGATACATCGGTATCGCAATTCTGCTGATCAGTGCCTTACTTACGGCAGGATACCTTCTTTCCATCGTGGTTGCGGGCTTCTTCCCGGGACAGGATGTAAAAGAGTTTGATGAAAACCTTGAGAGATCCGGAAAGGTAAAAAAAGGCATGCTCATCGTTATGGCGGTACTTGCTGTCATGGCACTGCTTCTTGGAGTTTTTGCCAAGATCTTTTACGACCTTTCCTTTGACATGATCTACGATCTTTTTTAGCTATTAAAGTCATTATATTCAGCGGAGAAAACTATGAACTACCTGCTTATTTTTCCGATCCTTTTTCCCATACTTGCGGGAGCCCTTTTGGCGTTGATCGGCTTTAAAAACAGAAAAGCGAGAAACATCTATCTTCTTACGGCTTCTGTCATAAATTCTCTTTTGATACTGTTTTTGATGTTGAATTCAGAGAAGATAGGAGAATTCCATTTACTTGACATCGGCAAGGGACTGCCCATCGTTCTGCAGATTGACGGTCTCGGAAAAATCTTTGCTGGACTCATTGCATTGCTCTGGCCCATCGCGGTTTCATATGCACTGGAGTACATGGTCCATGAAGGCGGAGAGAACGTTTTCTATACATTTTACCTCATTACCTACGGCATTACCTGCGGTATAGCTTTTTCGGAAAACCTTCTGACCCTTTACGTTTTCTATGAATTTTTAACCCTGGTGACACTTCCCATCGTAATGCACGGGATGAAGGAAAAGAACATTGCGGCCGGAAGAAAATACGTGCTTTATTCCATAGGCGGAGCAGCCTTTGCATTTATCGGAATGGTGGTTGTGCTGAACAGTGCCGGCAGTACCGATTTTGTATACGGAGGGCTCTTCAGGGCTTTTCTTACAAGCGGGGAAGCAAATGTTCTGAGGATCATTTTTGTGATGACATTCTTTGGATTCGGTGTTAAAGCAGCCATTTTTCCTCTTCACGGCTGGCTTCCTTCCGCATCCGTGGCACCCACTCCCGTAACTGCGCTGCTTCATGCGGTGGCTGTGGTAAACTGCGGTGCTTTTGCCATTATCAGAGTCATCTATTATGTTTTCGGTACGGATCTCCTTTACGGTACATGGGCCCAGAACCTTTGCGTCATCATGTCTGTCATCACCATAATCTATGGTTCTTCAATGGCTTTAAAGGAGCAGCATTTTAAAAGAAGACTTGCCTATTCTACAATAAGCAACCTTTCTTACATGCTTTTCGGAGTTTCCCTCATGACTCCCGAAGGACTTACAGGGGGACTTGCGCATTTTGTTTTTCACGGCATAATAAAGATCACACTTTTCTTTGTTGCGGGCATCGTTCTTTGCAAGTACGAGAAGGCTTACGTTGATGAGATCTACGGCTACGGAAGGAAAATGAAAGTGACCTTCGCAGCGTTCACCGTTGCGGGACTGGCACTGATGGGAGTCCCGCCCACCATCGGTTTTTCAAGTAAATGGCAGCTGCTTACGGGAGCCGCAAAGTCGGGAGGCGCCATCGGAACGGCAGGCATCATAGCGATACTGATCTCTGCCGTACTGACTGCGATCTACATCTTTTCACTGATATTCAGAGTCTACTTCCCGGGAGCGGGCTTTAACATGGATACTGTTGCTGACATTAAGGATCCGGGGCTTTTAATGAAGGTACCTCTGGTGGTCCTGTCGATCATCATCATCTTCCTGGGCATTTTTTCTTCACCGCTTATTGATTACATTTCAAAGGTTGCGGAAGGACTTATATGATGGATTTTTTAAATGATTTTTGTTCAATAGGGCTTTCGTTTAAGTGTGACGGTTTCAGACTTCTGTACTTCGGAGTCTCCCTTTTGGTGTTCATTATCTGCACCCTTTACGCTTTCGACCACATGAAGGGCGGTAAGAAGAACGGACGGTTCTGGGCTTCCTGGATAGTCGTTTTTCTTTGTACCGCAGGACTCCTTTTTGCAGGAGATCTCTTTACCTGTTTCATGTTCTTTGAGATCATGTCTCTGGCTTCAACCGTCTGGGTTTTTCAAAGAGAGACGGGAGACAGTGACATTGCGGGAAGAGTTTACTTAAGGATCTCCGTAGCCTGCGGAATGGTTATGCTTTTCGGCATCTTTCTTGCAGCTCATGATCTGGGTACATTGAATTTCGATGAACTGATAAACGTAACTCGTGAACTTCCTGCGGAAAAGACACTTTTACCTGCTGTTCTGATCTCTGTCGGATTCGGTGCAAAAGCGGGAGTCTTTCTCTTACATGTATGGCTTCCCAAGGCTTACACCCAGAGCCCCGCACCGGGAACCGCTTTTCTTTCCGCTGTTTTGTCCAAGGCAGGCATAATCGGTATCATTCTGACTTCCTCATCTCTTGGCGTGATCGGAAATAAAGAATGGGGAAACATCCTTCTTGTGCTTGGTGCAGCCACCATGTTTACGGGAGCTCTTCTTGCAGTATTTACAAACAATCTGAAGAGGACGGTTGCCTGTTCGTCTCTTTCCCAGATCGGTTTTATAGTGGTGGGAGTAGCATGCATGGTGCTTGAACCCGGCGGTCTTTCCTACACGGGAACCGTTCTGCATATGCTTAATCACACATTGATAAAAACTGCATTGTTCATAGCAGTGGGAGGCATTTTCAAAGCCTGCGGAACATTGGATCTGAATGAGTTAAAGGGCTACGGCAAGAAGAATCTTCTTCTTATGCCGGTCTTTGCGGTTTCCGGCCTCAGTCTTGCGGGGGTACCCGGATTTTCGGGTTATATTTCAAAAAATATGATGCATGAAGCACTGGATGAGATAGCTTTAAGCTCAGGACTTGCAAACGGCGTTTCATTGATCTTTACTTTTACCGGCGGTATGACGCTTTGCTACATGTTAAAGCTGTTCATCTGCCTGTTTGTTGAAAACGGAAAAGGAGCAAAGAAGAATGCAGTTTCAAAAGCATCGGTGATCACTGCACTGATCCCCACGATCCTTATGGCTGTATCCGGTATCTTACCCCGTGCTTTTATCAGCCTGCCAAGTGCAGCAAAGCTTTCCGAGTATCAGGCAGCTACGGGAGAAGTCTTTAAGGATGCGGCTTTATTTGAGTACTTCGGAGCAGAAGCTTTGATCGCTACCGGAATTTCCCTCATTACGGGCATATGCCTGTATTACATCTGCATCAGGCTTATCCTCATCGGCAGAAAAGGGGACAGGGTCTTCTACAGACACGGACTTCCCGATTGGTTCGATCTCGAGAGATACGTGTACAGACCCTTGTTCATGTATTTCCTGCCTTTCATCTGTGCTTTTGCGGCCAGATTATTTGACAAGTTAACGGATTTTATCATATACTTCTTCCGTAAAAAGGTGTTCAAGCCTCTCAGAAAGAAAAGAGCTGCCACTGTGGGGAACAGCCTTTCCTTCGGACTGGGTTCATTCCTCGACAAGATCACGGGAAGGGGAAAGAAGCCCGGAAAAGTTTCTTTTGTTACGTCCCTTGCTCTTTTAAACGAGCAGGCTGCAGCTATCGCAAGAATGATCGAAAGAAGCCTGAGTCTTTCCATGCTGCTTTTCAGTACAGGTCTTGTGATAACGCTTATATATATGCTTTTTAAATAAACATCAAGGAGAAAACCAATGGCTGAACTAATCGACGGAAAAGCGATCTCGCAGGCGATAAAAGACGAGATAAGAGAGGAAACTTTAAAACTTGCCGAAAAAAAACTTAAACCCTGTCTTGCAGTGATCCTTTGCGGTAACGATCCGGCAAGCACCGTTTATGTTGCAAACAAAAAGAAAGCATGCGAATATTGCGGATTTGATTCCCTTTCGCTGGAGCTTCCGGAAGAAACAACGGAAGAAGAGCTTTTAAAGAAGATCGATGAATTGAACAGGGATGACAGAGCGAACGGGATACTGGTTCAGCTTCCTTTGCCTTCACACATTAATGAGGATGCTGTAATTGCGGCGATCGCGCCCGAAAAAGACGTGGACGGATTTCATGCTGTGAACGTGGGAAATCTTCTCATCGGAAGACCCGGTTTTGTGTCATGTACACCTGCGGGAGTCATCCAGCTTCTGAAGCGCTCAAATGTAGAGATCTCGGGTAAAGAGTGTGTGGTTATCGGAAGGAGCAACATTGTCGGGAAACCCATGTCGGTGCTGATGCTGAGAGAGAATGCCACAGTCACTGTCTGTCATTCAAGAACCAAGGATCTTAAGGAAGTCTGCAAGAGGGCAGACATCCTGATCGTGGCCATAGGTAAACCGAAGATGATCGACGCGTCTTACGTTAAGGAAGGCGCTGTTGTGATCGATGTGGGCATACACAGGCTTGAGGGTAAAAAACTCTGCGGAGACGTTGATTTTGAAAGCGTTGAAAAAGTTGCTTCCAAGATCACCCCTGTTCCCGGCGGAGTGGGCCCCATGACCATTGCAATGCTGATGAAAAATTGTCTCGAAGGCTGCCTCAGACAGAATGGACTTTTGAATGAATAAAGTAATGTTTATCTCTTTGGGCTGTGACAAGAACACAGTAGACACCGAATTCATGTTGGGATTGCTGAGAGACAGGGGATACACCCTGACCAACGACGAAGCGGAAGCGGATTGTGTCGTCATTAATTCCTGTGCTTTTATCAAAGATGCCCAGCAGGAAAGTATTAATAACATATTGGAAGCTGCGGAATACAAAAAAGCCGGCAGCTTAAAAAGGATCGTTGTTGCGGGCTGCCTTGCTCAGCGATATGCAGAGGAGATCAAGAAGGAGATCCCGGAAGTCGATGCGATAGTAGGGACTACAGCAGTAGACAAGATCTGCGATGCCATCGAAGGCAAGGGAGATTTTGTAGAAAACGCGGACAGACTTCCTCTGCCCGAGACAAATCGTGTGGTCACTACCGGCGGTTACTATGCCTACCTTAAAATCGCCGAAGGCTGTGACAAGCATTGCTCCTACTGCATCATTCCTCATTTAAGGGGAAAATACCGCAGCATACCCATGGAAAGACTGGTCAAAGAAGCTGAATTTCTGGCGGAAGGCGGTACAAAGGAACTGATCCTTGTTGCTCAGGAGACCACAGTTTACGGAACAGATCTTTACGGTAAAAAAATGCTTCCGGAGCTTCTTAAACAGCTCTGCCGTATCCCGGGACTTTCCTGGATCAGGCTGATGTATTGCTATCCGGAAGAGATCACCGATGAACTGATCGATACCATAGCTTCGGAGCCGAAGATCTGTCATTATCTGGATCTTCCCATACAGCATGCGTCCGATGCCGTCCTTAAAAGAATGGGACGGAGGACTGACAGGGCTGAACTGGAAGAGATCATCGGCAAAGTCAGAAAGAAGATCCCTGACGTTGCTCTCAGAACTTCACTTATTTCAGGTTTTCCCGGAGAAACGGAAGAAGATCACAAAGAACTTCTGGAATTTGTTGAAAAGACCCGCTTCGAACGTCTCGGAGATTTCACTTACTCCAGGGAAGACGGAACTCCTGCCGCGAAGTTTAAGGATCAGATACCGGAAAGAGTAAAGAACAGGCGCAGAAAAGACGTAATGGCTCTGCAGCAGAGGATCTCTGCCGATAAAGGCAAAGAAAAGATCGGAAAGATCATGGACGTTATCGTTGAAGGAAAACTTCCCGAAGATAACATCTGGATCGGCAGGAGCTATATGGATGCCCCCGGAGTTGACGGCTATGTTTTTCTGAATTCTGCGGGAAACTATATGTCAGGCGATATTATTAAGGTTAGGATTACAGGTTCAAAGGAATATGACCTCATGGGAGAGGCGATGGACAATAATTAAAGGGGGAACATTTCTATGAAAATGAATTTACCTAATAAACTTACAATTTTAAGGATCCTTCTCATACCGTTTTTTGTATTTTTCTTTGAGATCCATTCCGAATACATTGCGCTTGTGATCTATATAGTTGCATGTCTTACCGATCTTGCCGACGGAAAGATCGCGAGAAAGTACGGCCTTGTAACAACCTTCGGAAAGTTCATGGATCCCCTGGCGGACAAAATGCTGGTCATTACGGCCCTGATTCTTTTCACGGCTGACGGAAGACTTAATGTCATAGCTCTCATCATAATAGTTGCCAGAGAGTTCATCGTTTCGGGCTTTCGTCTCGTTGCTTCCGATAAAGGCATAGTCATAGCAGCCGGAATGTGGGGCAAGGTAAAAACAACGGTCCAGATGATCATGGCCATAACTTTGATGATACATCTCGATCTGCAGTGGTTTTTCATTCTTGAACAGGTGCTGATCTGGGCTTCCGTAGCTCTTACAGTGATCTCCCTGGCAGATTATATTTATAAAAACAGGGAAGTTTTGAAAGAAGAGAAATAAAAAACGCCGAATGTCTTGTTTTTGACAGGGTTTTGCCTTATTTTTGACAAAATAACCACCTAAAATCAAGGGTGGATTTCGATTTTTGTCAGTGGAGGCGTTGTTGTTTTGAAAAAGATCATATTTCTTTCTGCAATTGGAATATTGTTGGTGGTCTGCCTGGCAGGCTGTTTGATAGAAAACGAAAAAAAGATCGTAACGCCGACCCCCACCTTTGCTCCCACCGACTATCCACCGATCGAAACTCCCACAACAGCACCTACGGTTTCCCCTACGATCTCGGAGATCCCCGAACCCAAGAATGACATTATCATTTACAGTTTAAATTCCGAAAACTTTGAAAAAGTTGCGATACCCGTGATGATAGATACGGGAAAGATCACTTTGTACGATCTTGTTAAGAAGATCTCCGTTGCTCTGGAGGATGAATCCTTCTCGGTAAAAGTGTCCAACGCCCGTTTTGAAAAGACCACAGCCATTGTGGATTTTGCGGCGGACGGAACTCCCGGAGCAGGTTCTCCCAACTATGAGGCATCCATCCTTGACTGCATCGCCCAGAGCATCATAGAGAACTACGAAAGCTGTACCGCGGTTGTTTTCAGAATAGACGGAAAAGAGTATGTTTCTTCCAATTTCAGCTTCGGGATTGATGAAGCATACATGATAAAATAAACAGTAAATAAATCAAACTTTAAAAACAGGAATCTTGCATTCCTGTTTTGCTTTTGTTAAGATAACAAGTTGACAACATCATAAAGCATTTTCAAACGAAGTTTGAAAGAATGCTTTATGATGTTGTCAACGCCAAGAATTCAACGAGTAATAAGCGGTTTTACGAAGTAAAACCTGCGGTTTACGAGTTGAATTTGTCGGATTGCGGGAGCTTCGAAGAAGCGCAGCAATCCGTGTGTTATCTTAACGTTTTATGGGACGCCAAGAATTCAACGAGTAATAAGCGGTTTTACGAAGTAAAACCTGCGGTAACGGAACATATCAATGAACAAGATCCTTATCGTCGGCGGCGGTGCTGCCGGCATGATGGCTGCGATCATTGCAGCAAGGGAAGGGGCATCGGTCCTTCTCGTCGAAAAAAATGAAAAACTTGGAAAAAAGCTCTTCATTACGGGCAAAGGAAGATGTAATGTCACCAACGCCTGTGAACGTGCAGAGCTTTTTAATAATGTCACTTCCAACGGCAGATTTTTATACAGCGCTTTTGAAAGCTTTGACAACGCAGCTCTCATGGACTTTTTTGAAAAGCTGGGACTGCGGCTTAAGATCGAGAGAGGAAAACGAGTATTCCCCGAGTCTGACAAATCTTCGGATGTCATCAAAGCTCTTAAGGATGAGATCGAAAGATTAAACATCCGGGTCAGGCTGAACACTGTGGTCAGATCTTTTGAGTTTAAGGATAACAGATGTTTTGTTACTCTTGAAGATCATTCTTCAAAGACAGCAGTCGAACAGTGTGACTCTGTCATCATTGCAACCGGCGGTATATCATATGCAAGTACCGGGTCTACCGGAGACGGTTACAGGTTTGCAAAAGAAGCGGGGCACAGTGTCACACCCCTGGTCCCGTCTCTTGTCGGGATCGAAACCGAAGAGGATTTTCCCGAAAAGCTCCAGGGCCTGTCTTTAAAGAATGTCACTCTTACTCTTGAAAATGAAAAGGGTAAAAAGATCTATTCGGAACTGGGAGAGATGCTTTTTACACATTACGGGATCAGCGGACCTCTTGTCTTGTCAGCAAGTTCACTGATCGCGGAAGCCATTGCCAAAAAGAAGGATCCGGGTAAGATCTTCATCGATCTTAAACCGGGAATGAGTGTGGAAGAGCTTAATGCCAGACTCTTAAAAGATTTTTCCGGTGAACTTAACAGATCCTTCAGAAATTCCCTGGATTCGCTCCTTCCTCAAAGCCTGATCCCGGTGATAGTAGAGCTTTCCGGAACGGACCCGGACAAAAAGGTAAATTCCATAACAAGGGAAGAGCGGCAAAAGCTTGCGGAGCTTCTAAAACATCTTGAGATCAATGTGTCGGGGTTAAGGGATTTTAATGAGGCCATCATCACAAAGGGCGGAGTCAGCGTGAAGGAGATAAATCCAAAGACAATGGAGTCAAAGCTCCGGGAAGGACTGTATTTTGCAGGGGAAGTTTTGGACCTTGATGCCATGACGGGAGGATTTAATCTTCAGATCGCATGGTCAACGGGTTATGCTGCCGGGTATGCGGCCGCTCACAAGGAAGGGAGATAAAATGATCAGATCTATTGCTATAGACGGACCCGCAGGTGCGGGAAAGAGCACGATAGCCAAAAACATCGCAAAGAAAAAAGGTTTTATTTACGTTGATACAGGAGCCATGTACCGTGCCATGGGACTATATTACATGAACAACGGGGTAGATCCCGATGACACGGCAAAGATCGAAGGGATGATCGATGAAATCGATGTAAGCATAGTTTACGAGAACGGGGAACAGATCGTTCTTTTAAACGGTGAAAACGTAAATTCCATGATCAGGACTCCCGAAGTCGGTAACATGGCTTCAGGTGTATCCACAAATGCAGCTGTCAGAAAAAAGATGGTGAGCCTTCAGCAGCAGCTGGCTAAAAAGAGATCCGTGGTAATGGACGGTCGCGACATCGGAACCGTTGTCCTGCCCGATGCCATGGTAAAGATCTTTCTCACAGCTTCCGTGGATGTAAGGACCGAAAGAAGGTTTGAAGAGTTAAAAGCCAAGGGTATCGACTGCGATAAGGCCAAACTCAGAGAAGAGATCATTGAGAGAGATTACAGGGACACTCACAGAGATAATTCTCCGTTAAAAAAAGCCGATGATGCCATAGAAGTGGATACCACGGAACTTACGGTGGAAGAGGTTGTCGGGAAGATCCTTGAGATCGCGGAGAGCAAAGGACTTTAAATGAAGATTGATGTTGCAAAAACAGCCGGCTTCTGCTTTGGAGTAAAAAGGGCCGTGGATATGGTCTACAAAGAGGCCGAAGCAGGCGGAAGAGTCTACACCTACGGGCCCATAATCCATAATGAGGGTGTGATCGAAGAACTGGCCCAAAAAGGAGTGGAGATAGTAAATTCTCCGGAGGAAGCCGCTCAAAAAGAAAAAGGATGTATAATTATCCGTTCTCACGGAATTTCAAAACAGGAAGAGGAGGCTCTTAAGAAAACGGGACACAGGATAGTGGATGCCACTTGTCCTTTTGTAAAAAAAATTCATAAGATAGTTTCCGAAGAGTCTGAAAAAGGTAAGGGCATTATCGTGGTCGGAGATGCCCAACACCCTGAAGTTAAGGCGATCACAGCATGGTGTGACTATAAAGCGACAATTATCGCCGACAGGGATGAGGCTTTAAATTTCAAAGGTGATGAAAACAAAGAATATATCCTTGTTTCACAAACTACATTTAACACCAAGAAATTTAAAGAAATAGTTGAAATTTTGAAAAAGAACGTATATTATATAAATGTTATGAACACAATTTGTTGTGCTACCGAGGAACGTCAGGATGAAGCGTGTGAGATGGCCAAAACACATGATGCTATGATCGTAATCGGAGGGACAAACAGTTCTAACACACGTAAACTGTTTGAAATATGCAAACAGCAGTGCGCTAGTACTTACTTTATACAGAAACTTATTGACCTGGATTTAAAGCAATTTAAATCTTTCTGCTGCGTAGGTATTACTGCCGGGGCATCGACCCCAAACAAAATCATCAAGGAGGTTCTTACTGTTATGGAAGAAAGTTTTGAACAATTAATGGAGGAGTCTTTTAAGACAGTACATACCGGTCAGGTTGTTGAAGGCAAAGTCATCAGTGTTAAAGAAGACGAAATCATCTTGAACATCGGTTACAAGTCTGACGCTACCGTTTCCCGCGCAGAGTACACAAACACTCCCAATGTTGACCTTACAAAGTGCGTAAAGGTTGACGACACAATGAACGTAAAGATTCTTAAGGTTGATGACCGTGAAGGCCAGGTTATCGCATCTTACAAGAGATTGGCTGCTGAACGCTCCAGCAAGGTTCTTGAGGAAGCATTCAACAACAAGACAGTTCTCAAGGCACCCGTATCCGAAGTATTGAACGGCGGTCTCATCGTTGAGATCGACGAGACAAGGATCTTCATTCCCGCAAGTCTTGTTTCCGACACCTTTGAAAAGGATCTTTCAAAGTACAAGGGACAGGAGATCGAATTCGTACTTACCGAGTTCAACACAAAGAGAAGAAGGATCATCGGTGACAGAAAGCAGCTTGTTGCCGCTAAGAAGGAAGAGAAGAAGACAGAGCTTCTTTCCAAGATCAAGGTTGGCGACACAGTTGAAGGTGTTGTAAAGAATGTTACAGACTTCGGCGCATTTGTTGACATCGGTGGAGTTGACGGACTTCTTCACATTTCCGAAATGTCCTGGGGCAGGATCGAGAATCCCAAGAAGGTATTCAAGTCAGGTGACAACGTAAGAGCATTCATCAAGGAGATTTCCGGTGACAAGATCGCTCTTTCAATGAAGTTTGCCGATCAGAATCCCTGGGCAAATGCCGATGAGGATTTCGCCATCGGTAATGTAATTACCGGTAAGGTAGCAAGAATGACCGATTTCGGTGCATTCATTGAGATCGTTCCCGGTGTAGATGCTCTTCTTCATGTATCACAGATTTCCAAGAAGAGGATCGAGAAGCCTTCCGACGTATTGAAGATCGGTCAGGAGATCACAGCTCAGATCGTTGATTTCAACTATGATGAGAAGAAGATCTCTCTCAGCATGAGAGCTCTCGAGGAGCCCGATGAAGAGACTGAAGCTGCCGAGGCAGAAGGAACCGCTGAAGAAGCTAAAGAAGAATAATCTAATCCATGACTTATGGGAGGTGTCGCCGTGACATCTTGTACTGATTCAACGCGGTACACCTCCTGTTTTTTAGAAACGGCGGTTACACCAATTCTAAGAAAAGGAGAGTGGCGGTACGATTGCACAGCCACATGGTGAATATGGACGATTACGAAGCGTTTAAAAAAGAAATATTTGCCTTAACCCAGATAGATTTGAGTGCATATAAAGAGAAACAGATGCGCAGAAGGATCGATTCTCTTATTATGAAAAACGGCTTCGGCACCTACGCCGAATACGTAACCGCTATCAAAAAGGACAGAGTTCTGTTTGAGGAATTTGTCAATTATCTCACCATCAACGTTTCTGAATTCTTCAGAAACCCCGAGCAGTGGGAAATCCTTGAAAAAGAGCTGCTGCCTGACATTCTTGCGAAAACAAGGACTCCAAAGATCTGGAGTGCGGCCTGCTCAACGGGTGATGAACCCTACACCATCGTTATGTTGCTTTCAAAGTATCTTCCTTTAAGTCAGATCAAGATCCTCGCAACAGACATCGATAAACAGGTGATTGAAAAAGCAAAAGCCGGGCTCTATATCGATAAGAGCTTAAAGAGTGTTCCCAAGGACCTGTTTGCAAAATATTTCACTCAGGTCAATGAGTACTCTTATAAAATTTCCGACGATATCAAGAGATGCGTTGAATTTAAAAACGCAAATCTTTTGAAGGATCCCTATCCTTCGGATTGCGATCTGATCGTTTGCAGAAATGTATTGATCTATTTTACCGAAGAAGCAAAAACCGATATATACAAGAAGTTTAATGCTGCTTTAAAGAAGGATGGTTTACTTTTCGTCGGATCCACAGAACAGATAATTCAATCTTACAGTTTGAATTATTCGACTGCAAAGTCATTTTTCTACAGGAAAATGTGATCCGGAGGAAATATGGAAGAAAGAGTCACAGTTGCCGTTGACGGTATGGGTGGAGACAATGCACCTTACGAGATCGTAAAGGGCTGCGTTGAAGCTGTTAACCAGCAACCCAATATCTTTGTCAAACTTGTGGGACCCGAAGAAA
Organism: Lachnospiraceae bacterium; assembly: GCA_016287675.1. GTDB lineage: Bacteria > Bacillota > Clostridia > Lachnospirales > Lachnospiraceae > RGIG3528. The sequence goes on along the minus strand of JAEFAR010000002.1, from coordinate 167,654 downwards.
CACTCAGGGCTGAACTTCAGAAATTCGACGGCAAAAAAGACAACATCGAAATTGTTAATGCAACTGAGGTGATCACCTGTGATGAAGCTCCGGTGAATGCCATCAGAAGAAAGAAAGATTCATCGATAGTAGTGGGATGCAATCTTGTAAAGAAGGGTGAAGCTGATGCTTTCCTTTCCGCAGGAAGCACAGGCGCTGTTCTTGTGGGCGGTCAGCTGATCGTCGGCAGGATCAAGGGAGTTGAGAGACCTCCCATCGGAACCATGTTCCCTACAGCAAAAGGTGTTTCGCTGCTTGTCGATTCCGGTGCCAATGTTGATGCGAGATCTTCGCATCTTGTTCAGTTCGCAAAAATGGGATCGATCTACTATGCAAATACAACAGGCGTGGAAAAGCCCAGAGTTGCGATCGTTAACATCGGACTTGAAGAGGAAAAGGGTAACCAGCTTGTTAAAGAGACCTATCCTTTACTCAAGGAATGTAAAGACATCAATTTCATCGGAAGTATCGAAGCTCGTGAGATCCCCAACGGTTATGCGGATGTCATCGTCTGTGAAGCCTTTGTGGGAAATGTTATTTTAAAACTCTACGAGGGTACCACTAAGGCCCTTATAGGCATAGTCAAGCAAAGCTTTTATGAGAATCTGATGAGCAAGATCGGCGGACTTCTTGTAAAGCCGGCTCTCAAAAAGACTCTCAAGAAACTCATGGCCGATGAATACGGCAGCGCACCTCTTCTTGGGCTCAACGGCCTCGTTTTAAAGACTCACGGAAGTGCGACAGCCAAGGAAGTCAAAAATTCTCTTCTTCAGGCTTTGGATTTTAAAGCACAGAAGATCAACGAAAAAATCAAAGAGAGTATAATGATCAATGATTCATGGGAGGAATAAGTAATATGGAATTTGAAAAGATCAGATCAATCATCAGTGAGGTTTTAAACATCAGTGAAGCGGAAATCACTCCTGAATCAACATTTGTTGAGGATCTCGGAGCAGACTCACTTGACGTTTTTCAGATCATCATGGGCATCGAAGAGGAATTCGATATCGAGATTCCCAACGAAGCTGCTGAAAAGATCGTTACTGTTAATGATGCTGTAGAACAGATCAAAGCTTTTATTCAATAATAAAGAAATATAACATTAAGAAAATGCAGACACTTTTGTCTTATGGATTTGGTCTTAAGGCTTTAGTGTCCGTTTTTTTCGGGCAGGTGTAAAATGGTTGTCAATGAAAACCTTAACGATCTACAAAAAAACATCGGTTATGTTTTTAAGAACACGGATCTTCTTCAGCTTGCTTTGACCCACAGTTCTGTGGTCCATGAACGTATGGTCAACAAAAACGAAAGCAACGAGAGGATAGAATTCCTGGGAGATGCGGTACTGGAGCTGATCTCCAGTGAATATCTGTATTTACATTATCCGAATTATCCCGAAGGTCATATGACAAAGCTCAGAGCAAGTCTGGTCTGTGAACCTTCTCTGGCAAATGATGCGAAGGAGATAAAGCTCTCCGATTTCATCAATCTCGGATTCGGAGAAAACAAAAGCGGTGGCAGATACAGAGATTCCATTGTTTCCGATGCATTTGAAGCTTTGATCGGAGCTATTTTCCTTGACGGCGGTTTTGATGAGGCGAAGAGATTCGTTCTTCGCTTTGTTTTGAACGATATTGAAAAAAAGGCCATCTTCCATGACAGTAAGTCTATCCTTCAGGAGTTCGTTCAAAACAAATTGAAGAAAAATGTCTCTTACGAGATCCTTTCCGAATCAGGTCCCGATCATGACAAACACTTTGTGGCAAGAGTCCTGATAGACGGACAGCCTATGCATGAAGGGGAAGGAAAGAGCAAGAAAGCTGCAGAGCAGGAAGCTGCCTATAAAACCTACATGGACATGCAGCTCAAATAAAATCCAACTGACACAGGTAAACCAATGTATCTTAAATCCATAGAAATACACGGATTCAAATCCTTTGCAAACAGAATACTATTTAAATTCAATGACGGTATCACTGCCATAGTCGGACCCAACGGTTCCGGAAAAAGTAATGTGGCAGATGCCGTGAGATGGGTTCTGGGAGAACAGAGTGCCAAGCAGCTCCGCGGAAACAAGATGGAGGATGTAATCTTTTCCGGTACTCAGCTCAGAAAACCCATGGGATACGCCTATGTGGCCATCACATTTGACAATTCTGACAGAGCACTGAACATTGACTATGAAGAAGTTACGGTGGCAAGACGTGTTTATCGTTCGGGAGAGAGTGAGTACCTTTTGAACGGCAATTCCTGCCGACTTCGTGATGTTCAGGAACTCTTTTTTGATACAGGTATCGGTAAGGAAGGCTATTCCATTATCGGACAGGGTCAGATCGACAAGATCCTTTCGGGAAAGCCGGAAGACCGAAGAGAGCTTTTTGACGAAGCTGCCGGTATCGTAAAATACAAGAAGAGAAAGTACGCAGCAGAAAAGGAACTGGAAGAAGAAGGAATGAACCTTGCCAGGATCACAGACATCCTTTCGGAGATCGAAAAGCAGGTGGGACCTCTTGAAAAGCAGTCCGAAGTTGCCAAAGAATACCTTAAGTTAAACGAAGAACTTAAAAAGTACGAGATCAACCTCTTTCTTGCGGATTACGAAAAGAATACGGATGCTAAGGATGAAGCTTTAAAAAAGCAGGAGATCATCAACTCCGATATCGAGAACACTAAACGTGATTACGATAATACAAAGACAGAATACGAAAAGCTTGAAGGAGAAATGGGCGAGTTTGCTGCCCGGATCGAGGAAAGCAGGGAAAAGAAGAACGAACTTTTGATCTCATCCGAGAAAAAAGAAGGTGAGATCAGGCTGATGGAGGAAAAGAAAAACTCCCTCTATCAGAGCAACGCTCATTACGAACAGAGAAAAAAGTCCATCAATGAAGAGATAGAGAACAGACTCTCGGAGATCGATGAACAGGCTGAAAATCGTAAGGCTACCGAAAAGCAGATCGAAGAACTCAATAACACAAGATCTGATTCGGGTGAAGAATTGAACAGCATTCACAGGCGCATTAATGAATGTACCGCGGAGATCGAAAACTGCAACAATGATCTGATGAAGCTGATCAATGAGGAATCCAAACTTAAGACGGAAAAGCAGAAGTTTGAAACTCTTAATGAGCAGAATGCCTTGAAGAAGGCTGAGCTCACAAAAAAGGTCCTCAATCAGAAGAACTTTGAAAATGAATATGAGACAGCAGTAGAAACCTTTAACCGTGAGCTTTCCGAGATTTCCGAAAAATTTTCGGAACTCGAGAAGAGCATAGCTTCACAAAAGGTCGAAAAGATCAAATTAAAGGAAAGAATGGATGAGACCACCGGATTTCTGGAAAAATTCCAGAAACAAAAGATCGAGCTGGAATCCAGGGTCGGCACTTTAAAGGATTTCTCCGAACGATATGAAGGATACGGTATCAGTATTAAAAAGGTTATGGAGCAGAAGCCCAAGTATCCCGGTCTCATCGGTGTTGTAGCCGACATTATCGAGGTACAGGAAAAGTACGAGACAGCCGTTGAAACTGCCTTGGGCGGTAACATTCAGAACGTTGTTACGAAGGACGAAGCAACAGCAAAGCGGATGATCGAATTCCTTAAGCAAAACAAATTCGGTCGTGCTACCTTCCTGCCTTTGAACGCCATAACCGCCAAGGAAGCATCTCAGGATGATGGTATAATCAAGGCACCGGGTGTCATCGGGTATGCAAACAAACTTGTCAAGACTGCCAAAGAGTATACCGAAGTCATTAAGTATCTTCTCGGAAGGATCATTGTTGTTGACAACATCGACAATGCTTTGAGGCTTGCAAAAGCCAACAATTATTCCTTAAGGATCGTTACACTTGAAGGCGAACAGCTGAATCCCGGCGGATCCCTTTCCGGAGGCTCCTATAAGAACAATTCCAACCTTCTTGGACGTAAACGTGAGATGGAAGAGGCCGAAAAACAGGTTTCCCAGATCATGGTAAAGGTCAATGCTTTATCCAGAGAACGGGACGGTTTCAAGGAAATGCAGGATAAGATCTCCGATGAGATCGCTAAGAAGCAGGAAGAGATCTCCAAGCTCACTCTGAAACAGAATACCGTTCAGATGAATCTGGAAAAAGAAAACGAGAGGATGAAGGAAAGCAAGGAATCCTTCTCTGTTACAGAGCTTGAGATCAAGGAACTTGAAAAGAACAGTGCCGAAAACAGCAGATCCGCGGAAGAACTCTCAGCTAAGATCGGTGAAATGAGCAGCCTTCGCGCAGAGATCAATGACAGGATCGAGGGTCTTAATCATAAGCTTGATGAAGAAAGAAGACTTGAACGTTACTCTAATGAAAAGGAATCCTCTTTAAGAGTAGAGTTTGCGGGTCTTGAACACACTCTTGGCTTTATCGATGAAACCGTTGCAAGATTGAACTCCGAGATCACAAAGTTTAAAGAAGAGATCGAAGAACTCGATCAAAATGAAGCAAATTCCGAGGAACAGCTTGCAAAGCTGGATGAAGAGATAAAGAAGGCTCATGCGGACATTGCTGAAGGCAAGGTAAAGGTTGATGAGATCAATTCTCAGATCACCGAGCTGGAAAAAGAAAAGGCTGTTCTTACAAAGGGTCATAAAGAATTTTTCAATAAACACGAACAATTGGCACAAAGTCTTACAGGACTTGAAAAAGAAGCCTTCAGGATCGAGAACCAGATCACAAGGATCGGAGAAGTCATTGACGAGCAATGTGCCTACATGTGGAATGAATATGAGGTTACGGTTGATTCCGCAAAGGAAAAGAAAGACGAGAGTCTCGGAAGCTACAATGCCATCAAAAAAGGCGTATCCGAACTTAAGTCTAAGATCAAGGGCCTTGGGGATGTAAATGTAAATGCGATAGAGCAGTATAAGGAAGTTTCCGAGAGATACAATCTTTATACGGTTCAGAGAAATGATATCATCGAGGCAGAAGAAAAACTTAAAGACATCATAGAAAAGCTCGAAGAAGAAATGCGCAAACAGTTCAATGAAAAGTTTGCTCTCATAAGAGATGAGTTTGATGTTGTATTTAAGGAGCTTTTCGGAGGCGGTCAGGGAACATTGGAGCTCATGGAGGATGAAGACGTCCTTACCGCAGGCATTAAGATAAATGCTCAGCCCCCGGGAAAGAAGCTGCAGAACATGATGATGCTCTCCGGTGGAGAAAGGGCGTTGACTGCCATAGCTCTGTTGTTTGCCATTCAGAACCTGAAGCCTTCTCCTTTCTGTCTGCTGGATGAGATCGAGGCCGCTCTTGATGACAGTAACGTCGGACGATATGCACGTTATCTCCACAAACTGACGGATCACACACAGTTTATCGTCATCACTCACAGAAGAGGTACAATGGCATCGGCGGATGCTCTCTACGGTATCACCATGCAGGAAAAGGGCGTTTCGGCTCTTGTTTCCGTGAGCCTCATAGAGAATTCATTATCGAACTAAAACAATTTCTACAAAGAATACAGGAGTTATATGGGAATATTCAGACGAATTGCCGCTCTGTTTACCGGAGCTGAGATCATTGACGATGATTTTTACGAAGAGATCGAAGAGAATCTCGTCATGGCAGATGTGGGAATAGCCACGGCAGAAAAGATCATATCCTCATTAAAAGAAAAAGTTAAACATCAGAAGATCTACAAACCGGATGAATGCAGACAGCTTCTGATAGATTCAATAAAAGAGCAGATGCATGTTCCGGAAGATGCCTACTCATTTGAAAAAGGTCCTTCTGTGGTCCTTATGATCGGTGTCAACGGAGTGGGAAAGACTTCTTCCGTGGGAAAGCTTGCAGCATCTCTAAAAGCTCAGGGAAAGAAAGTCCTGATCTGTGCGGCTGACACCTTCAGAGCTGCTGCCATAGATCAACTTGCGGAATGGGCAAGACGTGCGGGGGTTGATCTGATCTCCCAAAGTGAAGGTTCCGATCCCGCGGCTGTGGTATATGATGCCCTGAATGCTGCGAAGGCAAGAAAAACCGATGTGCTTCTGGTGGATACGGCAGGAAGACTTCAGAACAAGAAAAATCTAATGGATGAACTCAACAAGATCGACAGAGTGATCTCAAGAGAGTATCCGGAAGCGCAAAGAGAAACTCTTGTGGTGCTTGACGGTACCACGGGACAGAATGCTCTTGTTCAGGCAAGGGAATTCAATGAAGTGGCTCCCGTTACGGGCATCATAATTACAAAACTTGAGGGAACCGCAAAGGGCGGTATCGCCATAGCCGTTCAGTCCGAGCTTTCCGTTCCGGTTAAATACATAGGATTGGGCGAAAAGATCGACAGCCTTAAGAAGTTTGACCCGGAGGATTACGTCAATTCTTTGTTTAATGCGGTGTGATCAGATTATCTTTTAAATTGTGCATTTTGTACAAAAATGGGATGTTATTTTCTACATTCCATTTTTTTGTTTTTCCCTTGTAAATAAACAGTCGATTTGTTAAAATTTATCTACCAAAGTCACGTTTGGATGCTTAAGGCGGGGGTTCGTATGCAGGATCGCATGTTTACCTTAGGCATCGGAAGATCAATAAAATAAAGGAGTTTATACAAATGGCAGATGCGGATAAATTAAAAGCACTCGACTCGGCTCTTGCCCAGATCGAGAAGGCTTACGGAAAAGGTTCCGTTATGAAGCTTGGTGACACTGCTTCAATGCAGGTTGAAGCGATCCCCACAGGTTCCCTTTCACTGGACATCGCTCTCGGCGTAGGCGGCGTTCCCAAGGGAAGGATCATAGAGATCTACGGACCTGAATCTTCAGGTAAGACTACGGTTGCTCTTCATATGGTTGCAGAGGTTCAGAAACTTGGCGGAATCGCAGGCTTCATTGATGCAGAACATGCACTTGACCCTGTTTATGCAAAGAACATCGGTGTAGACATCGACAATCTCTACATCTCACAGCCCGATAACGGAGAACAGGCTCTTGAGATCACCGAAACCATGGTTCGTTCAGGAGCTGTTGATATCATTATTGTTGACTCGGTTGCTGCTCTTGTTCCCAAGGCAGAGATCGAAGGAGACATGGGAGACGCTCACATGGGACTTCAGGCAAGACTCATGTCTCAGGCTCTCAGAAAGCTCACCGCTGCGATCAGCAGATCAAACTGTGTTGTTATCTTTATCAACCAGCTTCGTGAAAAGCTTGGTGTAATGTTCGGAAATCCCGAGACAACAACAGGCGGACGTGCTCTTAAGTTCTATGCTTCTGTAAGAATGGATGTCAGAAGAGTTGAATCCATCAAAGCAGGCGGCGATGTGATCGGTAACAGAACAAAGATCAAGATCGTTAAGAACAAGGTGGCTCCGCCCTTTAAGGAAGCTGAATTTGATATCATGTTCGGTAAGGGTATCTCTAAGGTGGGCGACATCCTTGACCTTGCTACAGACGAGAACATCGTAAACAAGAGCGGTGCCTGGTTCTCTTACAATGACGAAAAGATCGGTCAGGGAAGAGAAAATGCCAAGGCCTACTTCGAGGAGAGACCTGCAGTTCTCAGAGAGGTTGAAAACAAAGTTCGTGAAAAGTACGGATTTGCGCCTCTTCCCGAGATCGTAACAGAAGCTGAAGAGAAGTAAAGCATATGCACGCTATTTCCGAAATCCTGGAGTTTTCAAAAGCCAAGAGCAGGATAGTATTTGAAGACGGATCGTTTCTGACTGTTTACAAAGGCATGTACAAGGGCGATGAAGCGGAGATGAGTGACGATGAGCTGGAAATGCTCACATCCGAAATGCTTTCCTACGGTAAGAAGAGAGCTATGAACCTTCTCGTAAAGAAAAGCTACTCAAGAAGAGCCCTGGAAAAGAAACTTGAAGATGACGGCTATAATCCTGCCATCATCGGAAAGATCTTTGAGTTTTTGGATTCCTTCCATTATCTTAATGATGAAGCTCTTGCGGAAAGTCTGGTCAGAAACAACAAAATGACAAAGAGCAGAGCGGAGATCAGGTTTTTGCTCAAAAGACGTGAGATCCCGGATGATGTGGCTGAAAATGCCATTGAGACGGTTTATTCCGAAGATGATGACACCGACGATGACACAGATCCGGAAATGAAAGCCATAATCCTTTTACTTAAGAAACTCAGCATGACTCCGGAAAGGATCGCTTCTCTTGATTTTAAAGAAAGACAGAAGCTTGCCGCAAAGTTTTACAGAAAAGGATTCAGATCCGATAACATTTCAAAGGCTTTGAGGCTCGAAAACTTCGATCAGATCGATTAATGATCAATTGGTTACAGACCTGCGGCAGTTGCCGCAGGTTTTTTAGTGCAAAAAACAGTGTTCAGGGTAGCAGTAACAGTTTTTTTATGACAATGTTATTATTTGTTGCTTGTATTTTCAATGCCCTTGTGATATTATTATAATTGCGAGAAAATCGGGTTTTCTATAGGGATCGATCATGATTCCCGTATAGTGATCCGTAAAAGAATATAACAGGAGGCACGTAGATATGACAGAAGTATTTGCAGCTTCGACATGGTGGGAAGGCGTTAAAGGTCCTCTTGCCGATGCCGGTGTCAACACAATTGTCGGCTTGTGCATTGTCTTCGCAGCTTTGATCTTCATCAGCTTCATCATCTCTCTTTTCAAGTACATCGGAAAGTTAGACAAGAGCAATGAGAAGAAGGCTGTTAACAATGCTCCCGCAGTTGCAACACAGCAAAGCGGAAATGAGCTCAATATCGATAACTTTGAACTCGTTGCCGTTATTACCGCAGCCATCAGTGAGTTTGAAGAGTCACGCGGTAATTTCTTTAAAGACGGCATTGTAGTCCGTTCTGTAAAGAAGATTTCTTAATGGGGATATAATTGGATGATATTTTTCTGATCATATAGATTTTTCGGCGAAATGGCATACGATCTTCGATCGTATGATCATCCCGAATAAAAGCCGTCGCGGAAAAGCAAGCTTTTCCGGAGCGGCTGTTGTTCGGGATCGGCAAGCGGCGCAGCCGCTTTTGCATTTCGCACGAAAAATGTGAGATCAATCAAATCTGAGCCAACAAATTTCACCCCATCACAACTAAGATCATATTATGGAGGAATAATCAAATGAAGAACTATACTATTACGATCAACGGAAACAAATATGCCGTAACCGTTGAAGAAGGAAACGGACAGAACGTAGCTCAGGCAGCAGCACCCGCTGCAGCTCCCAAGGCAGCTGCTCCCGCAGGAGCACAGGGTTCAGTGGCTGTGGCTATGCCTATGCCCGGAAAGATCACTGCCATCAATGCATCGGCAGGAACAAAGGTTACAAAAGGACAGGTTATTCTTACATTCGAAGCAATGAAGATGGAAAATGAACTCACCGCTCCTCAGGACGGAACGATCGCATCCATCAATTGCCAGGTTAACGACCAGGTAGAAGCAGGCACCGTAATCGTTACACTTAACTAAGAAAAGGGGTAATCTTCATGAATATTGGTGAGACCTTAATGAACTTATGGGAGCAGACAGGATTTGCCAACCTTTACTGGGGCAATTATGTCATGATCCTTGTGGCTCTGATTTTCTTATACCTTGGTATAAAGTGGAAATTTGAACCCTTACTTCTCGTACCGATCGCTTTCGGTATGCTTCTTGTTAACATTTATCCCCAGATCATGGCTGCGCCTTCCGTGGATCCCAATACGGGCATAGAGTCAGCCGGCGGTCTGCTTTACTACTTCTTCAAGCTGGATGAGTGGTCCATCTTCCCTTCACTGATCTTCCTCGGTGTAGGTGCTTCCACAGACTTCGGTCCCCTGATAGCAAACCCCAGAAGTTTCCTTCTCGGTGCCGCAGCTCAGCTTGGTATCTTTGTTGCTTACCTTCTTGCCATTCTTTTGGGCTTTAACGGAGAAGCAGCAGCAGCTATCTCCATCATCGGAGGAGCTGACGGTCCTACTTCCATTTTCCTTGCAGGTAAGCTGGGACAGACAGACCTTATGGGACCCATTGCAGTAGCGGCTTACAGCTACATGTCTCTTGTTCCCATTATTCAGCCTCCTATTATGAAGGCCCTTACAACAAAGGAAGAGAGAAAGATCAAGATGGAGCAGCTTCGTCCCGTTTCCAAGCTTGAAAAGATCCTTTTCCCTATCATCGTTACCGTGGTAGTTTGCTTCCTGCTTCCTTCCACAGCTCCTCTTGTGGGTATGCTCATGCTGGGTAACCTTTTCAAGGAATGCGGAGTTACAAAGCAACTTTCGGAAACCGCTCAGAACGCACTTATGTACATCGTTGTTATCATGCTCGGTACATCGGTAGGTGCATCCACCAGTGCAGAGAATTTCCTTCAGTGGACGACCATCAAGATCGTTGTTCTCGGACTTGTTGCTTTTGCCTTCGGCACAACAGGCGGTGTTCTTCTCGGGAAACTCATGTGCAAGCTCACACATGGTAAGATCAATCCTTTGATCGGTTCCGCAGGTGTTTCTGCAGTTCCGATGGCGGCCAGAGTTTCTCAGAAGGTCGGTGCACAGGAGGATCCCACAAACTTCCTTCTTATGCATGCTATGGGACCCAATGTTGCCGGAGTTATCGGAACAGCGGTGGCAGCAGGCGTATTTATGGCTATCTTCGGAGTTTGATCAATAGAAAGGGTACAAAATTATGGCTGATATTAAAAAGAAACCTATCGGTATTACCGAAACTATACTTCGTGACGCACATCAGTCCCTGATCGCTACCAGAATGCCCACTTCCGAAATGCTCCCTATTTTGGACAAAATGGACAAAGTCGGCTATCACTCCATCGAATGCTGGGGCGGTGCAACCTTTGATGCATGCCTCAGATTCCTTAAGGAAGATCCCTGGGACAGACTGAGAGCCTTAAGAAAAGGACTGCCTCATTCAAAGCTCCAGATGCTTTTCCGCGGTCAGAACATCCTCGGATACAATCACTATTCGGATGATGTTGTAGAGTACTTCGTTCAGAAGTCCGTTGCAAACGGTATCGACATCATCAGGATCTTTGACTGCTTTAACGATCTTCGTAACCTTGAAACTGCAGTTAAGGCAGCAAAGAAGGAAGGAGCTCATGCACAGATCGCTCTTTCCTACACCCTCGGTGAAGCATATACACTTGAGTACTGGGAGAAGATGGCAAAGTCCATCGAGGAATTGGGTGCAGATTCCATCTGTATCAAGGATATGGCAGGACTTCTTGTTCCTTATACCGCAACAGAGCTTGTTACAGCTCTTAAGAACGGTTCCAAGATCCCGCTGCAGATGCACACCCATTACACATCCGGTGTTGCTTCCATGACCTACCTTAAGGCCGTTGAAGCAGGTGCCGATGTTATCGACTGCGCAATGAGCCCTCTTTCCATGGGTACTTCACAGCCCGCTACTGAAGTAATGGTTGAGACATTTAAGGGAACTCCTTATGACACAGGATACGATCAGAATCTCCTTGCCGAGATCGCTGATTACTTCAGACCTTACAGAGAGGAAGTACTTAAGGAAGGCCTTCTTAATCCCAAGGTTCTGGGTGTTAACATCAAGACACTCCTTTACCAGGTACCCGGCGGAATGCTTTCAAACCTTGTTTCACAGCTCAAGGAAGCTCATGCTGAAGACAAGTATGAAGCAGTTCTTAAGGAGATCCCCAACGTAAGAAAGGATTTCGGTGAGCCGCCTCTTGTAACTCCTTCTTCCCAGATCGTAGGTACTCAGGCTGTTCTCAATGTTCTTTCAGGAGAGCGTTACAAGATGATCACCAAGGAGTCCAAGAAGATCCTGGCCGGTGAATTCGGAAGAACAGTAAAGCCTTTCAACAAAGAAGTACAGAAGAAGGCTATCGGAGATGCAGAGCCCATCACATGCCGTCCCGCAGATCTGATTCCTCCTCAGCTGGACAAGTTCCGTGAGGAGTGCAAGGAATGGATCCAGCAGGATGAAGATGTTCTTTCTTACGCATTGTTCCCTCAGGTAGCAACAGAGTTCTTTAAGTATCGTAAGGCAAAGCAGGAGAATCCTGACTTCGATAAAAAGCCTTCAGCTCCCGAAGGAAATGACAGAACATTGAATGTTACTGTTGCAGCAGATGCATTCAAATAAAAATTAATTTTAGATATAATAACGGGCGGGAATAATCCCGCCCGTTAAATTTTTTGTTTGCAAATGAAGCATAATGTGCTATGATACATTATATTGATGATAAAAGGAAAGCATCTTGGGAATGTGAACAAAGAGAATGCATTCTGAGACTTTTGTTTAGAACATCAGACCATAAAAAATACGGGAGGTATCTATGGGCTTATTTAATGATGCAAAGAACCAGCTTGGCAATGAAAACAACGAGGTATCCGAAAACAATCTTTTTGATGTTCAGGATGAAGAAGTTGATGCGGCCGATATCGACACAGAACTCCTTGAGTCTATCTTAGAGGATTCCGATGCAGAAAAGCCTAAGGATGACAAGAAGAAAAAGAACGATAAGGCAGAGAGCACAAGACCTGTTCCCGATGTAGCCGAGAGACGTGCAAAAGAGGCCAGAGAATCAGGTGCAACAGATGAGACTCAGGTTACTCTTATCACTAAGGGAACAACTATCAACGGCTCTATCATTTCCGACTGCTCCCTTGATGTAATGGGTACTATCAACGGCGACATCGAATGCCTCGGTAAGCTTACGATTTCCGGTAAGGTTACGGGTAATTCCATGGCATCGGAAGTTTTTGTCAATACTGACAGACTTGACGGCTCCATTACATGTGAAGGCTGTGTAAAGATCAGCCAGGGAACTATCGTTATAGGAGACATCACTGCGTCTTCCGCAGTTTTTGCCGGTGCCGTAAAGGGTGAAGTTGATGTCAACGGACCTGTTGTTCTTGACTCTACCGCCATTATCAAAGGCAACATCAAGGCTAAGTCTGTTCAGATGAACAACGGTGCCGTTCTCGACGGTTTCTGCTCACTTTCCTATGCAGAACTGGATGTAGATTCTATTTTTGAATAAGACAGGATTGATTTTAAATGGCTAAATACAAACGAATACTTTTAAAACTCAGCGGAGAAGCTCTTGCGGGTGACAAAAAGACAGGTTTTGACGAAGAGACCTGTATCATGGTCGGCAAGCAAGTTAAAAAACTTACAGAAGACGGTGTTCAGGTGGCTATCGTTATCGGCGGCGGCAATTTCTGGCGCGGAAGAAAAAGCGAGACCATCGACAGAGTTAAAGCAGACCAGATCGGTATGCTTGCTACGGTAATGAATTGCATCTATGTCAGCGACATTTTCCGTTTCCTCGGATTGAGCACAAGCATATACACACCTTTCTCCTGTGGAAGCATGACCAAGCTTTTTTCAAAGGATAATGCCGTGGAAGATCTCGAAAACGGTAAAGTCGTTTTCCTTGCGGGGGGTACAGGACATCCTTATTTTTCTACCGACTCCGCTACATCCCTTCGTGCCATTGAGCTTAACTGCGATATGATCTTTATGGCAAAGGCTGTGGACGGTGTCTATGACAGCGATCCCAACACCAACCCCAATGCCAAGAAGTTTGATAAGATGTCCATCAGTACCATCATTGACAACAAACTCGGGGTTATTGACATGACTGCTGCCGTCCTTTGCCTTGAGAACAAAATGCCTCTTTTCATATTCTCACTTCTTGAAAAAGACGGCATTGTAAATGCAGCAACCGGTAAGGCCGGCGGAACGGTAATTACTGCAGATTAAAAAATGGAGAATGATATGAACGATAAGATTAAGCCTTTTGAAGAAAAAATGGAAAAGACAATTTCTGTTCTTGCGGAAGATTTCGCTTCCATCAGAGCAGGACGTGCCAATCCCCATCTCCTTGATAAGATCAAGGTTGATTATTACGGAACACCTACTTCCATTCAGGGAGTTGCTAACGTTTCGGTTCCCGAAGCAAGGATAATCCAGATCCAGCCCTGGGAATCAAAGATGATCAAGGAGATCGAGAAAGCTATTCTTGCTTCCGAGTTGGGTATCACACCCAATAATGACGGCAAGATCATAAGACTTGTTTTTCCCGAACTTACGGAAGAGCGCAGAAAAGCTCTTGCCAAGGATATCAAGAAAAATGCTGAGAATGCAAAAGTTGCTGTCAGAAACATCCGTCGTGATGCCATGGATCTGATCAAGAAAATGGGTAAGAATTCCGAAATCTCCGAGGATGAAGAAAAGACCATCGAGGATGATATCCAAAAGGCAACCGACAAGCGTATTGCCGAGATCGACAAGATGTGTGAAGCTAAAGAAAAAGAAATAATGACAGTTTAAATTTGCGATTTATTCTGTTGTAAAAGAACCCCACTTGTCCTATAATGAACAGGTGGGTTTTTTATTATCTTATATCTGTGAAAAGGATTATTTTTTATGGCCGAAAAGCTTGAAAATACAAAGGTTCCAAATCATATAGCCATCATTCTCGACGGTAACGGGAGATGGGCAAAGAAAAGAGGTTTGCCCAGGACCGCAGGGCACAGGGCAGGTGCAAAGGCCGTGGAAACGGTATGCAGGGAAGCATGGAATGCTGGGGTAAAATATCTCACGCTTTATGCTTTTTCAACCGAAAATTGGTCAAGATCCGAGGAAGAAGTGAACATGCTCATGAATCTTCTCAGGGATTACCTGAGCGACAGCCTCGCAAATGCCAAAAAGAACAATATGAAAGTCAGAGTAATAGGCGACAGATCGGGACTTGCTCCGGATATCGTCGAAAAGATCAGACTAACGGAAGAAGAATCCAAGGATTACACCGGACTCAGATTTCAGATCGCGATAAACTACGGCGGCAGAGACGAGATAGTGCGTGCCGCAAGAAAAATAGCCGAGAAGGTTAAGGCAAATGAACTTGATCCTTCCGAAATAAACGAAGGATCTTTCGAAAGCATGCTTGATACGGCGGGCATTCCGGCTCCCGATCTTTTGATAAGGACCAGCGGCGAACAAAGGCTGTCAAACTTTCTGCTCTGGGAATTAGCTTATACGGAGTTCTATTTCCCGCAGGTACTGTGGCCCGATTTCGGGAAGAAAGATCTGCTTCAGGCCATTGAATACTACGGCACCAGAGACAGAAGATACGGAGGAGTCAAGGAATAATGTCCGATAATTACAATGATGAAAAAAAAGAAAAACGCAGGACCCTTTTTATCAGAGTCAGAAGCGGTGCGATCCTTACGCTCATTGCTTTTGCAACGATCATTCCCGGAGGCTGGGCGCTATTTGGCATTAATCTTTTGATCTCCGCGATCGGTATGATGGAATTCATGAGAGTCGCAAAGGTACACAGATCAATGATCGCTGTAATTTCTTATGTCGCTCTCGGTGCACTTTACGCTTGCGTGTACTTTAACAGAACGGATCTTATGGTTCCGTTGTTTATGGTATTTTTGATCGTATTGTTCACATGTATGGTCATCATGTATCCGAAGTACTCTGCAGATCAGGTTTTGATGGCTTTTTCGGGACTGATTTATGTGGGGCTCGGTCTTTCCTACATTTATCAGACCAGAATGATCGAGAAGAACGGCGCTTTTCTTGTCTGGCTGATCTTTATCTGTTCCTGGATATCCGATTCCGGTGCCTATCTTACGGGCATAGCCATCGGAAAGCACAAAGCATTCCCCAAGCTTTCTCCGAAGAAATCCATAGAAGGCTGTATAGGCGGTCTGGTTTCAAGCATATTGATCGGTGTGATATACAAACTCGTGCTCGATATATGCTTTGACATTAATATTATCGACTACGTGGGGCTTATCGTGATCTGCGGCGTGGGAGCGGTGATCTCGCAAACAGGAGACCTTGCTGCTTCCGCATTTAAAAGAAACTTCGGGATCAAGGATTACGGACATCTTATCCCCGGTCACGGCGGGATAATGGATCGTTTCGACAGCATTATCTTTGTGGCTCCGTTGGTTTATTATCTTGCGGGGTTATTTAATTAAAACATCCGATCTTCAGACTGACGGCGGTTCGTGTGCATTCCCCTTAAAAGGAATGTGATGAGCCGCTTTGCTTAACGAGGGTATAATTATGAAATCTGTTTCAATTTTGGGTTCCACAGGTTCCATCGGAACACAGACACTTGATGTGATCAGGCAGAACGGAGATGTCAATGTGTCCGCTTTGGCGGTCAATTCAAATATTGAGTTGCTGCACAAGCAGATCCTTGAGTTTTCTCCGGCTATGGTCTGTGTTTATTCTGAGGAAAAGGCCAAGGAACTTTCTGGCATATTAAAAGAAGAAGGCATAAAATGCGAAGTGACTTCGGGAATGGAAGGCCTGATCGCCTGTGCATGTCTTGACGAAGTCGACATCGTTGTTACGGCTTTTGTGGGAATGATCGGCATACGGCCGACCCTCGAAGCGATCAATGCGGGAAAAGACATTGCTCTGGCCAATAAGGAGACACTTGTTACTGCGGGTCATCTGATCATGCCTTTGGCAAAAGAGAGAAATGTAAAGATCCTTCCCGTGGATTCGGAGCATTCGGCTATTTTCCAGTGTCTGCAGGGCGCGCAGGGCAACAGACCCGCGAAGATCCTGCTCACGGCTTCGGGAGGACCTTTCAGAGGAAAAAAGAGGAGCGAACTTGTGAACATCAGACCCGAGGACGCTCTGAAGCATCCGAACTGGTCCATGGGGAGAAAAATAACCATCGATTCGTCTACAATGGTAAACAAAGGACTTGAAGTCATGGAAGCAAAATGGCTCTTCGATGTCGGCCCGGATGATATTGAAGTTGTTATTCAGCCTCAGAGTATCATCCACTCCATGATAGAGTTTACGGACGGCGCTGTTATCGCACAGATGGGTGTTCCGGATATGAAGCTTCCCATCCAATATGCTTTATACTATCCGGAAAGAAGGGAAAGAACCGCTGAAAGACTGGATTTCAGCAAACTTTCATCCATTGTTATCGATAAACCCGATAATGAGAATTTTCCTGCTCTTTCACTGGCCTATGAAGCGATCAGGACAGGAGGCAGCCTTCCTACTGTTTACAATGCCGTAAATGAGATCGCTGTGGACAAATTTCTGAAGGGCAGTATCGGCTATCTTGATATTACGGAAATGATCGCCAAGGCGATGGATTCACATAAACTTATAATGAATCCTTCACTTCCGGAGATCCTTGAACTTGAAAACAAATTGAAGCATGATCTTTCAGGCTTTTCTACTCGCTAAAGGAGAACTCAGATCTTATGAAAATAGTTGTTGCACTTTTGATATTTTCTTTAATCATCATCTTCCATGAAATGGGCCATTTGCTCCTGGCAAAGAAAAACGGCATCAAAGTCGTGGAATTTTCCGTCGGACTGGGTCCTACGATCATAGGCAAGGAATTCGGCGGAACGAAGTATTCGTTAAAGCTTCTGCCCTTCGGTGGTGCATGTCAGATGCTTGGGGAAGATGATCTGGATGAAGAAAGAACGGTTACGGAAGGAACTTTTTATTCAAAAAGTGTCTGGCAAAGAATGTCCGTGATCCTGGCAGGTCCGTTTTTTAATTTCCTTCTGGCCTTTGTTTTTGCTCTTTTTGTTACAGGTTTTGCAGGTTATGACCCTGCTGAGATCACATCCGTCTCCAAAAACTCTTCGGCAGATGCAGCGGGACTTGAAAAAGGAGATGTGATCAAAGCCATCAACGGTAAAAAGGTCTCCATCGGACGAGAAGTTGATTCCTATTTCTTTTATGAAGGGATCTCGTCAGAAAGTATAACAATTACCTATGAAAGAGACGGAGAAAGAGGGGAAGCGGTTGTCAATCCCGTTAAGTTCAAAAAGTATCTTTTGGGATTCACTTACAACAATTCGGACAATCCCGCATCCATAGAAAAGATCGAACCCGGATATCCCATGGAAGAAGCAGGCATAAAAGCCGGAGACATTATCGTGGAAGTGAACGGGAAGAAGATCTCTTCGGGCAAGCAGCTTAACCAATACTTTACTTCGGATCCTCTGAGCGGAGAAACGGTCATTATGGTGATCGACAGAGATCGACAGCTCATGACATTTGAGGTCACTCCGAAATTTTTGTCCGAGAATTATTCACTGGGATTTGATTACAACCTCTACCGTGTAAAAGCCAATGCATTTGAGGTCGTTAAGTACAGCTTTGTTGAGGTTAAGTACTGGATCGTAACGACAGTAAAGAATCTCGGACTTTTGATCTCGGGACAGCTTTCAAAGGATGATGTGGGCGGTGCGGTAGCTATCGTTGACATGATCGGAGAATCCTATGAGGAAACAAAGGCTCAGGGCAGCGCACTTGACGTGGTGCTTCAGATGATGTACATCTCCATTCTTCTGTCGGCCAACCTGGGTGTAATGAACCTTCTTCCCATACCCGCACTGGATGGCGGAAAATTCCTTTTCCTGATAGTGGAAGCCATTGCACGCAGACCTCTTAACCGTAAAGTGGAAGGCATAGTCAATCTGGCGGGATTTATTCTGCTGATGCTCCTTATGGTGTTTGTTTTCTTTAATGATATTGCAAGATTGATAGGAAGATAAAGATATGCGCATGTTAACTGATGAAGTAAGGATCGGAAATGTAACCATCGGCGGGAACAATCCCATAGCCATTCAATCAATGACCAACACAAAAACAGAAGATGTGGCAGCAACAGTGGCACAGATCAGGGAACTTCAAAAAGCGGGCTGTGAGATCATCCGCTCGGCTGTTCCCTCAAAAGAAGCAGCACTTGCTTTTTCCGAGATCAAAAAACAGATTTCCATTCCCCTTGTTGCAGACATCCATTTCGATCACAAACTTGCAATCCTGGCGATGGAGAACGGTGCAGACAAGATCAGGATAAATCCCGGAAACATCGGATCCACGGATCGTGTCAGAGAAGTGGTCAGCTGTGCAAAAGAAAGAAACATTCCCATCAGAGTGGGAGTGAATTCAGGATCTCTTGAAAAAGAGTTTCTGGAAAAATACGGCGGAGTTACAGCCGAAGGACTGACAGAAAGTGCTTTAAGAGAAGCTGCTGTCATTGAAGACATGGGCTACGACAATCTTGTGATCAGCATTAAAGCCTCTGATGTACTCATGTGTGTTAAAGCACATGAACTTATAAAGAGCAGGACAAAACATCCGCTTCATGTGGGTATTACCGAAGCGGGGACTCTTAAAAGAGGCCTTATCAAATCCTCAATGGGGCTTGCCATGATACTTTCTCAGGGGATCGGTGACACCATCAGGGTTTCTCTTACTGCGGATCCTGTAGAGGAAGTATATGCAGCAAAGGAGATCTTAAAGACTCTTGGACTCAGAAAAGGCGGGATCGAAGTGGTTTCCTGTCCCACCTGCGGAAGAACACAGATCGATCTTATCGCTCTGGCAGAGAAGGTTAATGAAGCAGTGAAGGACTATCCTCTGGATCTTAAGATCGCTGTTATGGGATGCATCGTGAACGGCCCGGGAGAAGCGAAAGAAGCGGATCTCGGCATCGCCGGAGCAAAGGGCTCAGGCATGATCTTTAAAAAGGGCGAGATCATTAAAAAATGTAAGGAAGAAGAGCTTTTGCCCGAGCTCTTAAGGGAATTGGATGAACTTATTTGAGGTTTTCACGGGATTGGAAGTGAAAAAAGGTACCGAACGCGCTTTCAGCGATGTGGATGTTTTAAAAGTCCGCATGTGCAAAGGAAAAGGCAAGGTCACTGTATTTCTGAATTCTTCCCATTTAATCGAATACAAGGACATTAAGAGCATGGAGGAGGCTCTTGATGATCAGTTCTTTTTGAAGTCAGGCAATCAGGTGTCTTTGGATGTAAATTACTCCCTGTCTTCTCTGTACAATCCCGAGACTCTCTGGGATATGGCAAAGCCCGCTTTGCTGGATGAATTGAATTCTATTTCCAAAATGAATAACATTTTCATCGACAATGCGAAGATCTCTTTTGAAAAGGGAGAAACCGGGGACTACACCATGGTGATCGAATCCGAGGATTCCTTCATCAATCGTATGGTTTCCGAGAACATCCGTAATTTCCTTACGGAAGTCTATTCCGAAAGATACGGCTTTAATGTGGGCATAGTTTTTCGATGGAGAGAAGAAAAGCGTACCGAAAAGGATGTTCCTGAAGAGATCTATTACTACAGTGCGGCAGAAAAGACCGAAAAGAAGCCTTTAAAGAGGATCACGGAGCAGGGCATTATCGATCCCGATGAGGGACGGGAAGAAAAAGCTCTTGAAGAAGCCGATGCCCGGGGTGAAAAGCTTGAAAAGCCCGATCAGAGCAATGCTGCAAAGCCGGATGCCAAGCCTTTGGAAAAAGAAGGAAGCAAGAGCAGGTTTACTGCCAAGGAGCCAGATTTCAAGGCCCGTTCCAAATTCATAAAGAAGAAACTGGAAGAGGATCCGGATCTTTTTTACGGCCGTCTTTTTGATTCCGAAGATGAGAAGGTTACACCTCTTTCCGAGATTCAGGACGGTCATTCCGAGGCTGTTGTCTTCGGTAAGATCATAAATGTGGAAGAACCCAAGCTGACAAAGAAGGGTGACAGATACATCGTAAAGTTTTCCTTTACGGATATGACGGACTCTGTTTATGCCAAGCTTTTCCCGCTTGTTGAAGACAAGGACGAACTCTTCAAGTACATCGCAAAGGGCAAATGCATCAAGATGAAAGCATTTCCCAGATACGACACCTTTGACCGCGAACTGGAAATGGCGGATATCGTGGGCATAAAGCAGATCCCGGATTTCCTTAAAAAACGTAAGGACGAAGCTGCTGAAAAAAGGATAGAACTTCATGCTCACACAACCTTCAGTGATATGGATGCGGTGATCGACCCCGGAGTTCTTGTGCAGACTGCCTTTGATTTCGGTCATCCGGGAGTTGCCATCACGGATCACGGTGTTGTTCAGGGATTTACCGTTGCCTTCCATTACTACAGGGACAAGCTTTTAAAGAACAAAAACCCCGAGATAGCGGAAAAAGCCAAGAATTTCAAGATCCTTTACGGCTGCGAGATCTATCTCGTGAACGATATGAAGGACATTGTAAAAGACGACAGGGGGCAGGATTTTGATGCTGAGACCGTCGTCTTTGATATAGAGACCACAGGTGTTTCAAAGGGGAAGGACAAGATCATTGAGATCGGAGCCGTGAAGCTCAGAAACAATGAGATCGTTGACAGATACTCTGTTTTTGTAAATCCCGAAGTACCTCTTCCCTCTGACATAATCGCCCTGACCCACATCACCGATGATATGGTAAAGGATGCGAACACCATTGAAAACGAACTTAAGAATTTCATCGAATTCTGCGGAGATGCCGTGATCGTTGCCCACAATGCTCCCTTTGACACGGGCTTTATCAAGCGTTTCGCAAAGGAACAGGGCATAGACTGGAAGCCTACCATAGTGGACACGGTTCCCTTTGCCAGAGGCCTCATACAGAACCTTAAAAACTACAAGCTCGACACGGTTGCGGATGAACTGGGAGTTTCACTTGAAAACCACCACAGGGCCGTAGATGATGCGGAATGCACGGCACTCATCTATCAGAAGCTTTGTGAGATGATGAAAAGGAAGGGCTTTTCAAAGCTTTCCGATGCTGTCGAGAACCTGAAGCCTTCGGACGAAGCCATCAGGAACATGCATCCTTTCCACTGCATAGTTCTGATCAAAAACGAGACAGGCAGGATCAATCTCTACAAGATGATCTCCCAAAGCCATCTTAAGTTTTTTAAGCGTTTTCCGAAGATACCGAAGAGTATGCTGGCAGCCCACAGAGAAGGGCTGATCATAGGCTCTGCCTGTGAAGCGGGAGAACTTTTCAGAGCTGTTCTGGAAGACGCATCCCAGGACGAGATCGACAGTCTCTGTGATTTCTATGACTACTACGAGATCCAGCCGCTTGGAAACAACAGGTTCCTTCTTGACGAAGAAAAGTATCCTTCCATCTCTTCCGATGAGGATCTTAAGGAACTGAACCGAAAGATCGTTAAACTGGGAGAGATCTACGGAAAGCCTGTCTGCGCCACATGCGACAGCCATTTCCTGAACCCCGAGGATGAAGTCTACAGACGACTGATCACCTACTCAAAGGGCTTTAAAGACGCAGAAAATCAACCTCCGCTGTACTTCAGGACAACGGAAGAGATGCTGGCGGAATTTGATTACCTGGGTCTTAAAAAGTGCCACGAGGTGGTCATCGACAATCCTCAAAAGATCTACGACATGATTGAAAAGATCGAGCCTGTACGCCCTGACAAGTGTCCTCCTGTCATCGAACATTCGGAAGAGATGCTGACTAAGATCTGTCATGACAAAGCACATTCCATGTATGGAGAAAAACTTCCCGTTCAGGTGGAGACAAGACTTGAAAAAGAGCTTACATCCATCATTAAGAACGGTTACTCCGTAATGTACATCATCGCTCAGAAACTGGTATGGAAATCCAACGAGGACGGTTACCTTGTTGGATCCCGTGGTTCCGTCGGTTCATCCTTTGTGGCCACCATGGCGGGTATTACTGAGATCAATCCTCTGCCTGCTCATTACTATTGCAAGAAGTGCCATTTTTCGGATTTTGATTCGGAAGAGGTGAAGAAGTATCAGAAGGAAGCGATCTGCGGATTTGATATGCCTGACAGGATCTGCCCGGTTTGCGGAGAGAAGCTGGTGAAGGACGGCTGCGATATTCCTTTTGAAACCTTCCTTGGCTTTAACTGCGACAAGGAGCCCGATATCGACCTGAACTTCTCGGGTGAGTACCAGTCAAAGGCTCATGATTACACGGAAGTTATCTTCGGTAAGGGACAGACCTTTAAGGCGGGTACTGTGGGAACCGTCGCCGAAAAGACCGCCTACGGCTATGCCCTCAAATACGACGAAGAGCATGGCATCACCCACAGAAGAGCCGAGCTTGAAAGGATCTCTGCGGGATGTGTAGGTGTGCGCCGTGCAACGGGACAGCACCCGGGAGGCATCGTTGTTCTTCCCGTGGGTGAGGACATCGACACCTTTACGCCTGTCCAGCATCCGGCTAATGACATGACAACCAACATTGTCACCACCCATTTTGAATATCATTCCATCGACCATAACCTTTTGAAGCTTGACATTCTTGGACACGATGATCCCACGATGATCAAGCGTCTGGAAGAACTTACCGGCATAGATGCAAAGACAATTCCCATGGACGATCAGAAGGTCATTTCTCTGTTCCACGGAACGGAGGCCCTTGGCATCAGCCCCGCCGACATCAACGGCATCGACATGGGATCCCTGGGTCTTCCGGAACTGGGTACCGACAATGCCATGAACATGTTACGTGAAACGAAGCCCGACTGCTTCTCCGACATGGTGCGTATCTCCGGACTTTCCCACGGAACCGATGTTTATGCGAACAATGCCCAGGTCCTGATCGCAAACGGTACATGTAACCTTAAACAGGCCATATGCACCCGTGACGACATCATGCTTTATCTCATCAACAAGGGACTTGAACCCGGACATGCGTTTAAGATCATGGAAAGCGTACGTAAGGGAAGAGGACTGACGGAGGAATGGGAAGCGGAGATGAAAGAGCATGATGTGCCCGACTGGTACATCTGGTCCTGTAAAAAGATCCAGTACATGTTCCCGAAAGCCCATGCTGCGGCTTATATCATGATGGCATTCCGCGTTGCCTGGTTCAAGGTTTATCATCCCCTTGAGTATTACGCGGCGTACTTCGGCATCCGTGCGGCGGCCTTTGATTACGAGCTCATGTGTCTCGGAAAAGAAAAACTCTTAAAGAACATGAACGAGATCAAAGCAGCCATCGACAATCATACCGCCAAGGCAAAGGATGAAACGACTTACATGAACATGAAGAGTGTTCTGGAAATGTATGCACGGGGGTACGAGTTCATGCCCATCGACATTTTCAGGGCCAAAGCCCATGCATTCCAGGTTATCGACGGAAAGGTAATGCCTTCCTTCGATTCCATCCAGGGTCTGGGAGAAAAAGCTTCCGATCTGATGTATGAAGGCTGCAAGGGCGGACCTTTTACTTCAAAGGAAAATTTCAAGGAGAGAACAAAAGCTCCTCAAAGTGCTGTTGATACAATGGCGAGACTGGGACTTCTCGGAGAAATCCCGGAGTCCGATCAGATAAGTCTTATGGATTTGTTTGATATGGGGTGAATATTCTGAAAAATTACCTAAAAAAAGCTTGAAGTTATACTTGCTTTTTTCTGTTTCGTAGTGTATATTTAATGGCACAAGGCTCGTTGGTCAAGAGGCTAAGACGTCGCCCTCTCACGGCGAAATCACCGGTTCGATTCCGATACGAGCTGCTCACTGTTAATTTAACAGCCCAACCCAAATGACAAAGAACCATTTACGGATTCTTTGTTTTTTTTATCTTCAGAGGAATATTCGGTTGAAAAGTAATCTTTTTTGTTCTATAATCTAAAAAGTTTTTTGCAGATAACATTTTAGGAGAGTCATATATGAAACAGTTTAATTCAAATGAATTGAGAAAAGCATGGATCAAGTTCTATGAGGAAAGAGGTCATGTGAACTGCGGAGCGGTTTCGCTTGTTTCTGACGGTTCCACCGGAGTGCTTTTTAATGTAGCGGGCATGCAGCCTCTTATGCCTTATCTTCTCGGAGAAAAGCATCCTCTCGGAACAAGACTTTGCAATGTTCAGGGATGTGTACGTACCAACGATATCGATTCCGTCGGTGACAAGAGCCATGTTACGTTTTTTGAAATGATGGGAAGCTGGAGTCTCGGCGATTATTTTAAAGAAGACAGATGCAAATGGAGCTACGAGCTTCTTACCCAGGTTTTCGGATTTGATTCCGATCATCTTGCGGCAACGGTTTTTGCGGGAGATGAAAATGCCCCCAGAGACGAAGAAGGAGCACAGTGCAGAATAGCTTCAGGCTTCAAGAAGGAAAACATCTATTATCTTCCTGCCGAAGACAACTGGTGGGGACTTGAATTCGGACCCTGCGGCCCCGACAGTGAAATGTTCTATGTTGCCGATGTTCCCGACTGCGGACCCGACTGCGGACCCGGCTGTCACTGCGGTAAGTACACAGAGCTTGGAAATGACGTTTTCATGCAGTACGAAAAGCACAAGGACGGAACACTTACGACTCTTGCAAAGAAGAATGTAGACACAGGATGGGGACTTGAAAGAAACCTCGCATTCCTTAACGGAACAAAGGATGTCTACAAAACAGATCTTTTTGCAGGCGCCATCTCTTACATTGAGAAGAGATCCGGAAAGAAATACGATGCAGACGATGAATTCTCAAGATCGATGAGGATCCTTGCGGATCATACAAGAACAAGCGTTATGCTCATCGGTGATGAAGCAAAGCTCACACCTTCCAACGCGGGTGCGGGTTATGTACTCAGAAGACTGATCCGCCGTGCAGTAAGACATGGCAGAAAGCTGGGACTTGACAAGAAGGATCTTTTAAACATTGCAACGGTTTACATCGATGAGGTTTACACCGAGAGCTATCCTTTACTTGTTAAGAACAGAAGCTTCATCCTTGATGAACTTGAAAAAGAGATCACACGTTTTGAGAGCACTCTTGAAAACGGCATGAAAGAGTTCAGAAAGATCCTTGACAAGGCAAAGGAAGACAAAAAAGCCTCCATTGACGGAAAGACAGCTTTCTACCTTTATGATACTTTCGGTTTCCCTCTTGAACTCACAACGGAAATGGCTGAAGAGGAAGGCATGAAGGTTGATTCCAACGGATTTGATGAGGCAATGGAAGAGCAGAAGAACAAGGCAAGAGAGGGAAAGAGCTTTGCCCAGAAGTCAGTATCTTCCGTATTTGATTCCCTTGATGAGAGCATCGTTTCAGAATTTGCGGGTTATGACACACTTTCATTTGAAGAGACAGTACTTGCCGCAGCAAATGAAGAAAGCCTTACGGATTGCCTTAAGGAAGGCGAAAACGGAAGCCTTGTATTTAAGAAAACACCTTTTTATGCAACAATGGGCGGTCAGCTTCATGATACAGGCGTCATCGAAACACCCGACGGTATCTTCAGAGTGACCGAAGTTACAAAGATCCCCGGTAACAGGATCGCTCACTTCGGTTATGTTGAAAAAGGTTCTGTTAAGAAAGGAAGCACTGCGGTCCTTAAGGTAGACGGCGAAAGAAGAGCAAAGACCTGCAGAAACCACACTGCTACTCACCTTCTTCAGAAAGCTCTGCAGATGATCCTCGGAGATAAGGTAGCTCAGCAGGGTTCTTATCAGGACAGCGAAAGAACAAGATTTGACTTCAGCTGCTCACGTCCGGTTACAAAGGAAGAACTGCTCAAAGCTGAAGAGATCGTAAACCGCGCTATCGAAGACAACATTAAAGTAACTACCGAAGTAATGGCAGTTGAAGATGCAAAAAAGACAGGTGCCATGGCACTTTTCGGAGAAAAGTACGGAAAGGAAGTAAGAGTCGTTTCAGTAGGTGATTTCTCCAAGGAACTTTGCGGCGGTACTCATGTTTCCGCAACAGGTGAGATCGGCTGCTTCAAGATCCTTTCAGAAAGCGGTATCGCAGCAGGTGTCAGAAGGATCGAAGCCGTTACAGGTTCAAATGTAATGACCTACTTAAACAATCTTGAGAACATGCTTTATTCGGCAGCATCTCTTGCAAAGACCACACCTGACAGACTTGGTGAAAAGATCGAACAGCTGTTTGCTCAGATCAAGTCTCTTAATTCCGAAAACGAATCCTTAAAGAGCAAGGCTGCCAATGATTCCATGGGCGACATTGAAAAGGATATGTTCGAAGCAGGCGGAGTAAAGGTTGTGGCTGCTGAGGTCAAGGGCATCGACGCCAATGGACTCAGAACTCTTTGCGACAGTCTTAAGGAGAAATATGCAGACCTTTTCGTGATCGTTGTTTCCGAAACAGAGGGTAAAGTAAATCTTGTATCCATGGCATCGGATTCTGCGGTTAAAAAGGGAGCTCATTCCGGAAATCTCATTAAAGAGGTTGCACCCCTTGTACAGGGTGGCGGCGGCGGACGTCCCAACATGGCTCAGGCAGGCGGAAAGAACCCTGCAGGCATCTCTGCTGCAGTGGAAAAAGCCAAGGAGATAATGAAGTCTCAGCTGGGTTGATGGCTGCAAATGTAACTTTTTTGGCTTAAACCCTTGACATTTAAAGGGTTTGATGCTATAAATTTATACGATATATGACTAGTTAAGAGTGGATGCGAATCCACTCTTTGCTTTTGTGCGATAGGAGATGCAAATGTCAAAAAAAGACGATTATATTTCAAAGACTGAAAAGATCGCGGCTCCCATATGCGAGGAACTTGGTTTTGAACTCGTGGATGTGGAATTTGTGAAAGAAGCCGGAACCGATTACCTGCGTGTCTACATTGACAAGCCCGGAGGAATAACCGTGGATGAATGTGAGATCGTAAGCAGAAAAATGAACGACATTCTCGATGAGCAGGATTTCATTGAGGAATCTTACATTTTTGAAGTGAGTTCTCCGGGACTCGGAAGAGTTTTGAAAAAGGATAAGGATTTTTTAAGAAGCATGGGAGAGGAAGTTGAAGTCAAACTTTTTAAGGCTGCTTCGGGACCCAAAGAATTCAATGCCTTTCTTAAAGGATTTGATGAAAAAACAATTACACTCTCAGACGAAGACGGTAATGTCTTTAACATCGACAGATCAAATATCGCAAAGATCAATCTTGCGGTACATTTCTAAAATAAAAAGACGTATAGGAGGAAATTAAAATGGCAACCAGAAAAAAGAGTGCGGCTAAGGCGGCACCGGAAGAAAACAATGAGTTGATCCTTGCATTGGAAGCGATCGAGAAGGAAAAGGGTATTTCAAAGGAAGTTATGCTTGAAACCATCGAAACATCACTTCTTACTGCCTGCAAGGATGAATTCAAGCAGACGGAAAACATTAAGATCAATTTTGATCCCATTACTTCATCTTTCCGTGTATTTGAAGAAATGACGGTAGTAGATGAGGTTGAAGACGATACGATGCAGATCTCGAAAGAGGCTGCAAGGATCCGTTTCAATCAGCCTTATGAAGTGGGCGATATCGTTGATATCGAAGTTACTCCCAAGGATTTCGGAAGAAAAGCTGCTCAGAAGGCTAAGCAGGTCATCGTACAGAAGATCCGTGAGGAAGAAAGAAAGGCTCTCTTCTCCAGCTACTCAATGAAGGAGCGCGACATTGTCACAGGTGTCATCCAGTGCTTCCAGGATCCCGACAGAGGAAATTACAACATCATCGTAAGCCTCGGAAAGATCGAGACCATCCTTCCCGTTACAGAGCAGATCAAGGGAGAGGAATTCTACAAGAATGAAAGAGTTAAGCTTTACGTAACAAAGGTTGAAGATTCACCCAAGGGACCCAGAGTATCCGTTTCAAGAACTCATCCCGAGCTCGTAAAGAGACTGTTTGAAGAAGAAGTTACCGAGATCGCCGAAGGTATCGTTGAGATCAAAGGAATTTCCCGTGAAGCCGGTCAGAGAACAAAGATCTCCGTATATTCCCATGATGCGAATGTTGATCCCGTAGGTGCCTGCGTAGGCGTTAACGGTACAAGAGTAAACGCTATCGTTGATGAACTTCACGGCGAGAAGATCGACATCATCGTCTGGAGCGAGGATCCCGCAGTTCTCATTGAGAATTCCCTGAGCCCTGCAAAGGTGGTTTCCGTAACCGTTGATCCCGACGAGAAGAAGGCAAGGGTCGTAGTTCCCGATTATCAGCTTTCACTTGCCATCGGTCGTGAAGGCCAGAATGCAAGACTTGCAGCAAAGCTTACCGGATACAAGATCGACATCAAGTCCGAGTCCCAGGATGCCGGCATTGAAGTGAACGAGGAAGAGGTTTCCGAAGAGGAAGAATAAAATGGCAGATAAAAAAATCCCTATGAGAAAATGCACCGGCTGTGGAGCGGTGAAGTCAAAAAAAGAACTGATCCGTGTTTTAAGAACACCGGAGGGAGAGATCAAGATCGACAAAACAGGCAGAGCCAACGGTCGCGGAGCTTACATCTGCGATTCGGTCTCCTGTCTTGAAAAGGCCAAAAGATCCGGAAGTATTGCGAGATCACTTTCAACGCCAATTCCGGATGATGTTTATGAAAGCCTTGTTAAGGAGATGGAAAACAATGGATGATAAATCCAAAAAAAGTCTTTTATCCCTTCTTTCACTTATGCAAAGAGCGGGAAAACTTCAGAGCGGTGAGTTTCAATCGGAAACAGCCGTTAAAACCGGAAAGGCTTTCATGGTTATCGTAGCTGAGGATGCTTCCGATAACACTAAGAAACTTTTTAGCGATAAATGTTCATTTTACAACGTGCCGATCGTATTTTTCGGCTTAAAGGAGGAACTTGGTCACGCAATAGGTAAGGAAGATCGCTCATCTGTTGCAATCATAGATGAAGGCTTTTGCAAAAGCTTTCAAAACAAGATGTTTACCCTTGAAAAGATCACGAAGGAGTCCTAATTAATGGCAAAAAAAAGAATATCCGAATTATCCGGAGAACTTAATGTAACAAATAAAGAGATCATAGATTTCCTCAAAGCTCACAATGTGGAAGTAGCCAGCCACATGAACAGCGTTGATGAAGATGTGATCAAAATGGTAAATGACCATTTCGGAAAGAAAAAGGCTGCTCCCGCAAAAGCACCCGCAGCTCCGGCAGGTCAGAAGCCTCTCAGAAGACCCGTTGAAGGACAGGTCGCACCCAGAAAGATGCTCAGCGGTCCCGAGGAAAAGAAACAGCTGATGCAGCAGCAACAGCAGAGAAGACAGATGGCAGACGGACCTCGTAATGTACAGCCTCAGAGAAGGATGCTGGACGGTCCCGAGGAGAAGAAGCAGCTTATGCAGCAACAGCAGAGAAGACAGATGCTGAACGGACCTCAGGACAGAAAGCAGACATATGCAGGGCAGAGGGATCGTCGTCCTTCGGGAACCAGGACCATCAACGGTGTTGTGATCTCCAGTGACGACGGAGACAATCGTCTCATTCACGGATCTTTCAGAAGCGAAGAAGAGCTGGAAGCTTTAAAGAGAGAAAAGATCAAAGAGAATCAGGCAAGGCATGAGGCCGAAAAGCGTGAAGCTATGAAGAAAGCTGCGGAGGATGCGGCAAAGGCAGATGAACTTGCAGCAAAAGCGCGTAAAGAAGCCGAAGCCATCGAGAAGAACATAGAGGCTCAGAAGGCAAAAGCAGAGGCGGTAGAAGCAGAAAAGAAAGCAAAGGCAGAAGCTGAAAAAGCAGCCGCAAATGCAGCAGCCGCAAGCGCTGTTGCTAATGCACCCGCACCGGAAGCTGCTCCCGAAAAAGTCTTCAAGACTGTGGGAGAAAGAGTCCGTCCCAACATTATCAAGAGAGCAGGTGCAGAGGGTGTCAATCGCGCGAATATGGGTGAAAGACGCCCCCAGAACGGTGAGAGAAAGCCTTTCAACAATGATAACCGTCAGGACAGAAGACCTGATGGCATGAACCGTCAAAACGGTGCCAAGGCCGGTGCACGCCCTGCAGACCGCAATCATTTCCAGCAGGTTGAAAGCAGATACGACGGTAACAACCGCGGTCACAGCAATCTGTTTGAAAATAAGAATCAGAGAAGCTACGGTAACAATACTGCCGGAGCACAGAGAGATAACAGCGGCAGGGGCGGCAGGAGCAGCGGCTTCTCCACCAGACCTCAGGGAGGCTTCGGAGGCGGAAAGGATGAAGATGATTCCAGACCCGTTTCCCATTCAAGAGATCCCAAGAAGAGGAACAATACTCCTGAAATTGCAGAATCATTAAAGCAGCAGAATAACCGCAGAAATGACAAGAGCAAGGACAGAGAGAAAGCAAATAAGCGTTTTGAGGATTATGATGAACTTCAGGGCGCAAAGAAGGGCAAGGGTAAGGATCCCAACCGTGCAGGTGCGTTCCATAAGCCCGAACCCGTTAAGGTGCAGGTTGAAGAGGATGCCATCAAGACCATCAAGCTTCCTGATGTACTTACCATCCAGGAACTTGCTGACAAGATGAAGATCAAGGGCGGAGACATCGTTAAGAAGCTTTTCCTTTCCGGAAAGATCTGTTCCCTTAACTCCGACATCACCTTTGAAGAAGCAGAGAACATTGCTCTTGAATATGAGATCATTGCAGAGCACGAAGAGAAAGTGGACATGGTTGCCGAACTCCTTAAGGAAGACGAAGAGGATGAGAGCAAGCTTGTTAAACGTCCTCCCGTTGTCTGCGTAATGGGTCACGTTGACCATGGTAAAACATCCCTTTTGGATGCCATCAGAACAACAAACGTTACTTCAAGAGAAGCCGGCGGTATCACACAGCACATCGGTGCTTATATGGTTGAGATCAACGGTCAGAAGATCACCTTCCTTGATACACCCGGACATGAAGCATTTACCGCAATGCGTATGCGCGGTGCAAATTCCACAGATATCGCTGTCCTTGTGGTTGCCGCAGACGACGGTGTAATGCCTCAGACAATTGAAGCCATTAACCATGCAAAGGCTGCGGGAGTTGAGATCATCGTTGCAGTCAACAAGATCGATAAGCCCACTGCCAACATTGAAAGAGTTAAGAGAGAGCTGACGGAGTACGGCCTTGTTTCCGAGGAATGGGGCGGAAGTACCACATTTGTTCCCGTTTCCGCAAAGACCCACGAAGGCATAGAGCAGCTCCTTGAAATGATCATCCTTACGGCTGACGTACTTGAATTAAAGGCAAATCCCGATCGTCAGGCCCGCGGTATCGTTGTAGAAGCACAGCTTGATAAGGGCCGCGGTCCCGTTGCTACCGTTCTTGTACAGAAGGGTACACTTAAGATCGGTGACAACGTTGTTATCGGATCTTCCATGGGTAAGGTGCGAGCTCTCATCAATGATAAGCACGAAAAAGTAAAGATGGCAACACCTTCCATGCCTGTTGAGATCCTGGGACTTGATTCGGTTCCCGCTGCGGGAGAAGTTGTTGTCGCAACAGCAAGTGAAAAAGAAGCAAAGGCTATCTGCAATGCCTACATTGCCCAGAACAAGGAGAAACTCATTGCCGAGACCAAGGCTAAGCTTTCCCTTGACGGACTGTTCTCACAGATCCAGGCAGGTAACATCAAGGAACTCAATGTCATTGTTAAAGCCGATGTACAGGGTTCTGTCGAAGCCATCAAGCAGTCTCTTCTCAAGCTTTCAAACGAAGAGGTTGCGGTACGTATCATTCACAGCGGCGTAGGTGCGGTCAATGAATCCGATGCCACACTTGCAGGCGCTTCCAATGCCATCATCATTGCATTTAACGTCAAGGCTGACAATACAGCAAAGGACATCTGCGACAGAGAAAAGATCGACCTCAGAAATTACAGTGTCATCTACGATGCTATCGACGATGTTGAATCTGCCATGAAGGGTATGCTTGATCCCATTTTCGAGGAGCAGGTCATTGCTCATGCGGAAGTACGCCAGACCTTCAAGGCTTCCGGTGTCGGAACCATCGCCGGATCCTTTGTGCTTGACGGTAAGATCCTTCGCGGATGCCAGGCACGTATCACACGTGGCGGAAACCAGATCTTCGAAGGCAATCTTGCTTCCCTTAAGCGTTTCAAGGATGACGTTAAGGAAGTCAATGCCGGCTATGAATGCGGTCTTGTATTTGAAAAGTTCAGCGATCTTCTTGAAGGAGATCAGATCGAGCTTTATCAGATGGTAGAGGTACCCAGAAAATGAAAAAAAACAGCATTAAAAACATTCGGGTGAGTCAGGAAGTTCTTCGTGAGCTTTCCTCCATCATCCGCGATGAGGTCCATGACCCCAGGATAGATCCTTTTACCAGCGTAGTTGATGTCTATGTTGCTCCGGATCTTAAGACCTGTAAGGTCTGGGTCAGTGTTCTCGGCGGTGAGCAGTCCAAAAAAGACACTCTTAAAGGACTGAATTCCGCAGCAGGTTTCATTCGCAGCAGACTTGCTCACACAATGAACATGAGGAACACTCCCGAGCTTACATTTGTTGTGGACCAGACCATAGAATATGGCGTCAACATGTCAAAGAAGATCGATGATGTGATGGCGTCCATGCCCAAGAGAGACGAAGAGACCGGCGAAGAAAATGAAGAAGCTGATGAATGATCTCTTCGTAACATCAAAGAGGTAAAATGATCAACGGAATTATTAACATTTACAAGGAACAGGGGTTCACGTCCCATGATGTTGTGGCAAAATTGAGAGGTATCCTTCATTTTAAGCACATCGGACACACCGGTACCCTTGATCCTTTGGCAACAGGTGTTCTGCCTGTCTGCATCGGCTCCGCCACAAAGCTTTGCGACATGGAGACCGCCAAAACAAAGATCTATGAAGCTGTCATTCTTTTCGGAACAGCTACGGATACAGAAGATGTAACGGGAAAGGTTATCAAGACCCTTCCCGTTAATTGTGATGAGGATGATCTTGTGAAGAGTTTCCGGAATTTCACGGGAGACATTCTGCAGACACCTCCCATGTATTCCGCCATCAAGCTGGAAGGAAAAAAGCTTTACGAACTGGCAAGAGCGGGAAAGACAGCAGAAGTGGCAAAACGTCCGGTTACGATCCATTCCGTCGAGCTTTTGAGCACCTTAAAGGATGACAGGGGCTTCTTAAAAGAAGCATGCATACGCGTTACCTGCGGTAAAGGCACGTACATCAGGAGCCTTTGCAGAGACATCGGCGAGACCCTTGGTACCTGTGCATGTATGAAGGAGCTTACAAGGATAAAAACAGGGCGGTTCGAACTTGACAGTGCGGTGAAGCTTTCGGATGTGGCAAAAGCTGCGGAGGAAGGATGCCCAGAAAAGTACATTCTGCCAATTGATGAGTACTTTAACGAGTATCCTGCTGTTTCAACAAAACCAGAGTTCGACAAGCTGGTAAGAAACGGAAATCCCTTACGGAACAGCGAGATTTCTACAACAGTAGGACTCGGAACTTTCAGGGTTTATGACTCTGAAGGTAATTTCTGCGGGATCTACTTAAAGGATGAAAAGAGCAACAGATTAAAACCCGAAAAAATGTTTCTTGCAATGTAAAGATCAGGTTTAGGAGATGAGTTTGTGCTTGTAATAAGAGATATTGAAAAATTCAGATCTTCCGGAACTGCCGTAACCATCGGAAAATTTGACGGCGTTCACATCGGCCACAGAAAGATCATCGAGATCCTGATGAAAGAAAAAAAGGATCTTGAAGCCTGTGTTTTTACTTTTGACATTCAAAAGGACAACTCTGTCCTTGAAACAGAAAACAGGATCTGTTCTGAAAATGAAAAAGAAAAAATCCTTGAAGGACTGGGCATAGAAAAACTGGTCCTTTTCCCTTTTAACAAAGAAACTGCAGCCATAGAAGCCCGGGATTTCGTTAAAGACATTCTTTTTGAAAAGCTTAAATGCAGGCTTCTTGTGGTTGGAGACGATTTCAGATTCGGTAAAAACAGAGCCGGTGACACGGAGCTTCTTAAAGAAATGTCCACAGAACTGGGCTTCAGGCTTATAGTGATCAAAAGAGAAGAGTTTGAAGGCAGTCCCGTATCAAGCTCCAGGATAAGAGAAGAACTTAAAAACAAGAATTTCGAGAAAGCAAGGCATATGCTCGGCTGACGCGAAAAACAAGAAAAAAAATAAGCCTGTAAAGAAAAATGCTTGACAGGCTTTTTTCTTTGTGGTATAGTTTTGAAGCTGTAAATGATGTCAAGCAATTTGCTTTACAGCGGAGATCATATGGAACAGTTGGAAAAGACCGTTGAGCTCTCAATGCTGTATGATTTTTACGGCAATCTGCTGAGCGAAAGAAAAAAACAAATATTCGAGGATTATGTCCTTAACGATCTTTCTCTGTCGGAAGTTGCCGATAGCGCCGGAATGACCAGACAGGGGGTTCACGATGCAGTTAAGGGATGTGAAAAAAGCCTCGAAATGTATGAAGAAGCGTTGCATCTTGCAGAAAAATACAAAACTGCTTCCAAATTGTGCGATGAGATAAGAGATATCGCCGAAAGCCTTCAGAATGAGGAAGGCAGAAGGATATCGGAATTAATACAAGAGATCAAGAAAAATGGCATTTGAATCATTATCCGTAAAACTTCAAAACGTTTTTAAAGGACTTCGCGGAAAAGGTCGCCTTTCGGAAAACGACGTAAAGGCAGCCATGAAAGAGATAAAGATGGCTCTTCTTGAAGCGGATGTTAACTTCAAGGTTGTTAAAAGCTTTATTTCAAGTGTTTCAGAAAGAGCCGTTGGAGAAGATGTTCTGAATTCCCTCACTCCCGGCCAGACGGTCATTAAGATCGTAAACGAAGAACTCATTAATCTCATGGGTTCCGAAAATGCGGAGATCAAATTCCTTCCCGCAAACGAGATCACATCCGTGATGATGTGCGGTCTTCAGGGTGCAGGTAAGACAACTACAGCCGCAAAGCTTGCAGCTATCTTCAAGAACAAGGGGAAAAAGCCCCTGCTGGTTGCCTGTGACGTCTATCGTCCCGCAGCCATCGAGCAGTTAAAGGTCAACGGCGGAAAGGTCGGAGTTCCGGTCTTTGAGATGGGCACCGACAGAAAGCCTTTGGAAATTGTGGATGCAGCTTTTAAATATGCAGCCGAAAACAAGCTCAATCTTGTTATCATAGATACAGCCGGTCGTTTGCAGGTGGATGAAGCCATGATGAACGAGCTGGTTGAGATCACGGAGAGATTTCCTATTACCAACTCCATTCTTACCGTCGATGCAATGACAGGTCAGGATGCGGTGAACGTTTCCGAAACCTTTAACGAAAAGCTTCCCCTTACAGGCGTCATCCTTACAAAGCTTGACGGTGATACGAGAGGCGGTGCGGCACTTTCGGTAAAGGCAGTCACCGGGCTTCCTGTTCTCTATGCAGGTATGGGTGAAAAGGTGGAAGACCTTGAACCTTTCCATCCCGACAGAATGGCAAACAGGATCCTGGGAATGGGTGATGTGCTTTCATTGATCGAAAAAGCACAGGCTGCCGTTGATGAAGAAAAAGCCAAAGAAATGGCAAGAAAGTTCAAGAAGGCCGAATTCGACTACAACGACTATCTTGAACAGATCAAACAGATGAAAAAAATGGGAGGCATTAAAAACATCATGGGTATGCTTCCCGGAATGGGTGCTTTAAAGAACGCCGAACTTGACGATGACATGTTTAAACCTGTTGTTGCCATTATCAATTCCATGACGGCGGAAGAAAGAGCAAACCCCAAGATCATGAACCCTTCCAGAAAGCGCAGGATCGCCAAGGGCGCCGGTGTGGATGTTGCCGAGGTCAATCGACTCGTCAAGCAGGTGGAAGGCCAGAAACAGATGATGAAACAGCTTAAAGGAATGATGGGCGGCAGAAAAGGAAAGATGCCCATGATGCCCGGCGGTTTCGGCAAAAAGGGCGGATTTCCGTTCTGATGAAACAGTATGCAATATCAATTGGGATATTCATAAATAAATGTATCAATATATTTTACGGAGGAATTTACCATGGTAAAGATCAGACTTAGAAGAGTCGGAGAAAAGAAGAACCCTTTCTACAGAATCGTAGTTGCAGATGAGAGAGCACCTCGTAACGGTCGTTTCATCGCAGAGATCGGTACTTACGATCCCACAAAGGAGCCCGCAGCATTCAATGTAGATGCAGAAGCTGCAAAGAAGTGGATCTCTGACGGAGCTCAGCCCACTCAGACAGTTGCTAACCTTTTCAAGAAGGCAGGTATCAATAAGTAATTATTAATCAGCGGGAGGGTTGGCATCATGATGAGAGAACTTGTTGAAACCATCGCTAAGGCGTTGGTTGACAATCCCTCTGAGGTTGTTGTGACCGAAGAGGACACCGAAAAAGCGCTGGTTGTTTCCTTGAAAGTAGCTGAATCCGATATGGGAAAAGTTATCGGAAAGCAGGGACGCATCGCTAAGTCAATTCGTACGGTAGTTAAGGCTGCTTCTGCGAAGGATGACAAAAAGGTGATTGTAGAAATACTTCAGTAAAGAAGTCGGCGCATGTTTAGGATTAAGCATGCGCTTTTCTTTAAGAGAAAGATGTCATTAAGGAGTTTGAATTGATCGACAAAAACAAAATGTTAAGAGTGGGAGTGATCTCCAACACTCACGGGATACACGGAGAAGTAAAGGTTTATCCCACAACCGAAGATATTAAAAGATTTGACGTTCTTAAGCAGGTTTTTCTTGATACGGGAAAAGAGCTTAAGGAATTGGAAGTGACGGGAGTAAAGTATTTTAAAAATCTTGCCATTCTGAAGTTCAAAGGCATAGATTCCATTAACGATGTGGAACGCTGGAAACAGATGGATCTTCTTGTTACGAGAGAAAATGCGATCCCTCTCGGCGAAGGGGAATACTATGTCTATGATCTGATCGGTCTTGACGTATTTGATGAAAACAACCCCGAAACTCCTTTGGGAAAGCTTACTGAGATCCTTCAGACATCTGCCAATGATGTTTATCTTGTAAAGACTCCCGATAAAAAAGAGATCCTTATCCCTTCGATAAAGGACTGCAACATCAGAGTTTCATTGGAAGAGAAAAAGATAACCGTGCATATCCTTCCCGGTTTGATCGATTAATACAGGTGCATATGAACTTTTACGTTATGACGCTGTTTCCGGAAATGATCGATTCATGTATGAATGAAAGCATAATCGGAAGAGCTGTTGAAAAAGGAATACTGAGTATTAAAGCTGTTAACATAAGAGATTTTACTCTTGATAAACACAGAAAAGTAGACGACTACCCCTACGGCGGCGGCGCGGGAATGCTGATGGCTGCGGATCCCGTTGTAAGGACCTGGGAACACATTACCGGTGAGATCGTGGAAAGAAAAAAATCTTCCGATAACAGGCCCAAAACCATCTATCTTACACCATGGGGGCGTAAATTCGATCAGAATGCGGCAAAAGAACTGGCAAAAGAAGAGGATCTGATCTTTATCTGCGGTCATTACGAAGGTATTGACGAGAGGGCTCTGGAGATCATTAAACCGGATTTCTATACCATAGGAGACTATGTTCTCACAGGCGGAGAACTGCCCGCAATGGTAATGATGGACACGATCTCAAGACTTGTTCCGGGAGTCCTCAACAATGAAGATTCTGCTGTTTATGAAAGCTTTAACGAAAACCTTCTGGAGCATCCGCAATACACAAGACCTGAAGAGTATCGTGGATTAAAGGTTCCGGAAGTCCTTCTTTCAGGACATCACGCAAATGTGGAAAAATGGAAAAAAGAAAAATCTGTTGAAAGGACGAAAAAATATCGTCCCGATCTGTTACAATAATTTTTTCAACTTTTACTTGCAATTTATACAATTCGGTATTATAATATCACGGCATGAAAAAGTCGGTCCGCTGTCATAGATTTGAGTAAGAACGGCTTAATATAAAAGGAGGTCGTAAAATGAACGACATTATCAGAGAAATCGAAGCAGAACAGTTAAAGGCAGAGAAGCCCCAGTTTAACGTAGGCGACACCGTTAAGGTTTACGCTCAGGTTAAAGAAGGAAACCGTGTAAGAACACAGCTTTTCGAGGGTACAGTTCTCAAGAAGCAGCACGCAGGTGTAAGAGAGACTTTCACAGTAAGAAAGAGCTCCAACGGAATCGGCGTTGAAAAGACCTGGCTCCTTAACTCCCCCATCGTTGAGAAGATCGAGGTTGTCAGAACCGGTAAGGCAAGACGCGCTAAGCTCAACTACCTTCGTGACAGAAAAGGTAAGAGCGCAAAGGTTAAGGAAGTTATTAAGTAATAACAAACCGAAAAGTACGGGACAGGTTTTTGCCTGTCCCGTTTTCTTTTGGATATGGTGAAGTTTGCTTTACAAAAAGACCCGAATCAATTAAAATTAACTATTATGGCAGACATTTATCTTTATGACAAAAAACCGAAGATCCTGATCCTTCTTAAGAAAACGGGTATACTTCTGGCAGAATCCGCACTTGTTGTTCTTCTTGCCTGGCTCATCATCAGATACGCTCTTGCAAAAACCGTAATGGTGGGTGATTCAATGGCAAAGACCCTGAATGACAAAGATGTTATCCTGATAAACAGGCTTTCCTACTTAAGAAGCGAACCAAAGAGAAATGACGTGATCGTGTTTAATCAGGGTTCCAATGAACACTCCTACAATAATGTAAAGCGTGTCATCGGAGTTCCCGGAGACACGGTTGAGATCATAAACGGCAGGGTGTACATTAACGGCGAAAAATTTGAAGAAGCGATAGATACCGAAGAAATGAAGGTTTCCGGACTGGCCGACAGTCCCATTGAACTGCAGGAAAATGAATTCTTTGTGCTGGGTGACAACAGAAACTCTTCCGAGGACTCAAGATTCTCCAACATTGGATCCGTTGTACGGGGTGACATCATAGGAAAAGCTTTTTTCAGGATATCCCCTTCACCTGCATTCATCGATAAACTTAACACAAAATAAGAGACGTTTTCTTAAAAATACGTCAGGAGATCATATGACCGATAACAAGACAAACATTAACTGGTATCCCGGCCACATGGCCAAAGCAAAAAAAGAGATAAAAGAGAGCCTTAAGCTTGTAGATGTGATCATCGAGCTCATTGATGCCAGGATCCCTTATTCTTCAAAGAATCCCGATATCGACGAGCTGGCAAACAACAAGCCCAGAGTTCTTCTCATTAATAAAGCGGATCTTGCGGATGACCGTGTTACAGCGGATTTTAAAAGCTATTATGAATCCAAAGGTTATCATGTTATGGTAACAAATGCCAGAAACGGGAATCTTAAACCTGTGATGAATGTGGTCCGTGAGGCCTGCAAAGAAAAGATCGAGAGAGATAAGGCAAGAGGAATGGTCAACAGGCCCATCCGGGCAATGATACTCGGTATTCCCAATGTGGGGAAATCCACATTCATTAATTCCTACGCAAAAAAAGCCTGTACAAAAACAGGGGATAAGCCCGGTGTTACTACAGGTAAGCAATGGATCAGGCTTTCAAAAGAACTGGAACTTTTGGACACTCCCGGGATCCTGTGGCCCAAGTTTGAAGATCAGAAAGTAGGACTTAACATAGCCATGATCGGTTCCATAAATGAGAACATCCTGGATTCCCACGATCTGTCCCTGAATCTTTTAAGATTCCTGGTTCAGAACTATCCCGGTGCCGTAAGTTCCCGTTACGGTGTTCAGGAAAAGGATGATCCTCTTGAACTTCTTTATGACATATGCACCAAAAAGGCTTGCTTAAAAAAGGGCGGAGAACCGGACATTGACCGTATGTCTTTTACTGTCACGGATGACTTCAGAGGCGGGAAATTCGGTAAAGTAAGTCTTGAAAAGGTTTCAGACTTCATTAAATAGGGCGATAAAATGGAAAGTATTTCTGACATCAGATTAAAATCAAAAACTCTTGCTCCCGAGGATACGGATGCTTTTTTGGATGCTTACAAAGACGATGAAAGAGCAGGGGTTGTAAAGATCCTTGAGGACTGCAGGAAGAAGAAAGAAAAGTATCTTAAGGAACTTGAGCGGATCGACAATATGCTGATCTATGAGAACAAGTACTTTGACTACGCACGCATATGCGGTATAGACGAAGTGGGCCGCGGACCTCTTGCGGGACCCGTGGTTGCGGGAGCGGTTATTCTCCCCAAGGGCTGTAAGATACTGTACGTTAATGATTCCAAAAAGCTCACTGCAAAGCAGAGAGAGGAACTCAGCGAAGAGATCATGGAAAAGGCTGTTTCTTACGGTATCGGAGTGGTTTCACCGGAAAGGATCGATGAGATCAACATCCTTCAGGCCACATATGAAGCGATGCGGCAGGCAGTCTCAAGACTGGATCCCTGTCCGGATCTTTTGCTGAACGATGCGGTGATAATCCCCGGTCTCCCTCAAAAGCAGGTAAAGATCATAAAAGGAGATGCCAAGAGCCTTTCCATTGCTTCCGCAAGCATAATCGCGAAGGTTACAAGAGACAGATACATGGAATCCGTATCCGACAAGTATCCGGAATATGATTTTGCATCAAACAAGGGCTACGGAAGCGCAGCCCACATCGAAGCTTTAAAAAAGTTCGGACCCTGCGAGATCCACAGACGCAGCTTTATAGGTAATTTCGTTTAACGAGCGAAACTTATGGCAGAAGAAAAGGAAGAAAAACAGAAAACAGCGGTGGCTCTTGAGTACGTTCCCGGAGAAACTGCGCCTCAGATCATCGCCACGGGTAAAGGTCATGTGGCGGAAAAGATCATTGAGACAGCAAAGGAAAAGGATGTACCCATCCATAAGGATGAAAAACTGGCAGGAACACTGTCAAAACTTGAGATCGGTGATTTCATCCCCGAGGAACTGTACGGAGTTGTAGCTGAAGTCCTTGTAATGGTAGACAAGGCAGAAAGCAAGGTAACGGACCGTAGGGGAAAGGTACAGAAATGAATACGAGGGAAAAGGGGAAAAAGGGCGAAAACATTGCAGCTGACAGGATCATTTCCGAAGGCGGAATGATCATAGAAAAGAATTTTTACTTTAAGGGCGGAGAACTGGATCTCATAGCAAAGGATCACTGGCTTGGAGAAGACTATCTCTGCTTTATCGAAGTCAAAATGAGAGAAAACACCGATGCGGGTTATCCTGAGGAAGCGGTGGTTCTTTCCAAGCAGAAAAAGATCATCAAAGGCGCAATGACCTATTTAAAATATAAAGGACTTTCCTTTGAACAGCCCATCAGATTTGACGTAATGTCGATCCTTGGGGACGAGGTTAAATGGATAAAAAATGCATTCACAGCGTAAGAAACAGATCATCAAAAGCATAGTTGAGGGATCCATCGCGGAAGAAATGGAAATAGAACCCGGCGATGAACTGGTCTCCATTAACGGTAAAGAAGTCATCGATATCTTTGACTTCGAATTTTTGTGCGCAAATGAAAATCTTACAGTTGTAGTACGAAAGCAGGACGGTGAAGAATGGGAGCTGGAGATCGAAAAGGATCCTTCGGAAGAACTGGGTCTGATCTTTGAAGACGGCATCATGGACAACTATTCTTCATGCAGGAACAAGTGTATTTTCTGCTTTATCGATCAGAACCCTCC
The DNA here is from genome assembly GCA_016287675.1 of Lachnospiraceae bacterium. Lineage (GTDB taxonomy): Bacteria > Bacillota > Clostridia > Lachnospirales > Lachnospiraceae > RGIG3528. Next base: position 125,519 of record JAEFAR010000002.1, on the reverse strand, counting down.
GGGAATGCGTGAAACCATCTACTTTAAAGACGATGACACAAGACTTTCCTTTTTGTCGGGAAGCTATGTAACACTTACCAATATGAAAGATGAGGACATAGACAGGCTCATATCTTACAATCTTTCTCCCATCAATGTTTCCGTTCACACCACAAACCCGGAACTTCGCTGCAAGATGCTCCACAACCGTTTTGCGGGGACTGTAATGGACCATATGACAAAGCTCTATCAGGCAGGCATAGACATGAACGGCCAGGTGGTACTTTGCAAGGGATGGAACGACGGAGTGGAACTTGACAGAACGATAAACGACCTGTCAATGTACATCGGGCATATGAAATCTTTATCCGTTGTACCGGTGGGGATCACCAAATTCAGAAACAGGCTCACACCTCTGGAACCCTTTAATAAAGAGGAGTCTATCGCTGTAGTACGGCAGATCGAAAAGTATCAGAAAAAGTTCATGGCTGCTTTCGGCACACGGTTCGTCTATGCCAGTGACGAATGGTACCTGAAGGCGGAGCTTCCCATCCCGGAAGCGGAAAGCTACGAGGAGTACCCCCAGATCGGAAACGGTGTGGGTATGGTGAGGCTATTAAATTACGAAGTTGATGAGTGCCTCGAAGAACTGGCAGGAGATGACAGATGTCACACGGTTTCCCTTGCCACGGGGACTCTTGCTTATCCCATTCTTTGCGATCAGGTGAAGAAGATCAATGAAAAGTTCCCCAATATCAAGGTGAATGTCTACGAGGTCATCAACAACTTTTTCGGTGATACCATAACTGTTGCCGGGCTTCTCACCGGCCAGGACATTATCGCCCAGCTGACGGGACGGGAACTGGGTGAAAAGCTGCTTCTTCCCTGCGTTCTCCTTAAGACCGGAGAGGATGTTCTGCTGGATGACATGACCGTCGGAGACATCGAAAAATCTTTACAAATACGGGTTAGTATAGTAAAATCTGAAGGTAGCTCTTTAGTGGAGGAAATAATAAATGTCTAAACCCATAATCGCTGTTATTGGGCGTCCCAATGTGGGAAAATCAACGCTTTTCAACGCTCTTGCCGGTGAAAGGATCTCTATCGTAAAGGACACTCCCGGTGTCACCAGAGACAGGATCTATGCCGACATTACATGGCTTGACAGGCAGTTTACTTTAATAGATACAGGCGGAATCGAACCGGAAAACGGGGATATGATGCTGACTTATATGCGTGAGCAGGCACAGGTTGCAATAGAGACTGCTGACGCAGTAATTTTTGTTGTCGATGTTAAAACAGGTCTTGTTGATGCGGATTACAATGTTGCCGACATTTTGAGAAAAGCCGGCAAATCCGTTATCCTTTGCGTTAACAAGGTGGATGATTTTAATAAATTCATGAATGACACCTACGAGTTCTACAATCTGGGCATAGGTGACCCCATCCCGGTTTCTTCCGTAAACCGTCTCGGTTTCGGAGAACTTCTTGATGCAGTCATCCAGGCCGTTGGTGAAAGAACAGCGGAAGAAACGGAAGATGACCGCCCCAGGATCGCTATCGTAGGAAAGCCCAACGTGGGCAAGAGCTCCATCATCAACAAGCTGATCGGAGCTGAGAGAGTCATTGTTTCGGATATTGCGGGAACAACCAGAGACGCTATCGACACAGTGGTTAAACACAATAACGAAGAATATGTTTTCATCGATACCGCAGGTCTCAGAAGACATGCAAAGATCAAGGAAGACATTGAACATTTCATGATGGTCAGGACCGTAGCGGCAGTTGAAAGAGCCGATGTGGTTGTGGTGGTTATCAACGCTCAGGAAGGCGTTACCGAGCAGGATGCAAAGATCGCAGGTATCGCTCACGATGCGGGTAAGGGCATCCTTATTGCTGTCAACAAATGGGATGCTGTTGAAGACAAGGATGACAAGACCATTTACAAGATGACGGAAAAGATCAAGCAGGTACTTTCCTTCATTCCTTATGCGGACATCGTTTTTATTTCCGCAAAGACAGGTCAGAGAATGAACAAGCTCTTTGAACACATCGATGCCATCATCCAGAACCAGAACTTAAGGATCGGAACAGGTGTCCTCAACGAGATCATGATGCAGGCTGTTTCATTGCAGCAGCCCCCTTCGGACAAGGGCAGAAGACTCAAGCTCTTCTACATCACACAGGTGGCTGTCAAACCTCCGGCTTTTGTCATCTTTGTAAATGACAAAAAGCTTATGCATTTCTCATATACAAGATACATTGAGAACAAGATCCGTGAAGCCTTTGGCTTTGCCGGCACATCACTTAAATTCATCATCAGAGAACGCGGCGAAAAAGAAACGGAATAAGAGGTAGGGGACATGGAGATTTTTAAGGATTATTTTGTACTTCAGATCATTTTTTGCATTATCATGGGTTATGTGTTCGGGATCTTTTCTTCCGGTTATTTTATCGGAAAGATCTATCATGTAGACGTTAAATCAAAGGGAAGCGGCAATCTCGGAACAACCAATGTTTTGAGGGTTGTGGGACTTAAAGCCGGTATCATCACTCTTGTTATCGATCTCGGAAAGACCATCATTCCCATGATGCTTACAAGATACCTGCTTTTCACTCAATATGCACCCTTCTCGGACATGAGCCAGCTTCTTGTACTTTACACCGCCCTTGGTGCTGTTTGCGGTCATCTCTATCCTTTCTATCTCAAATTCAGGGGAGGAAAGGGAATCGCATGTATGGGCGCATGCATGCTGATCTATGACTGGAGACTGGCTGCCATCGGACTTGTTATCTTTATTTCCATCCTTGTGATAACAAGATACATGTCACTGGCATCTCTTACGGCTTCCGTACTTTTTCCCGTTTTTGTTGGGATCAGTTCTCACGGAAACCTGCATATGATCATTGTTACACTGCTTTTCACCGTCTCTGCTTTCTTTAATCACAGAGCAAACATTGTAAGACTCATGAATCACAATGAAAACAAGCTTACGGTTAAAAAGAAGGAGAAGAACGAATAATGAACATCACCATACTCGGAGCGGGAACCTGGGGAACAGCCCTTGCCATCCTGCTGGATTCCAACAAGCATAAAGTGACGCTGTGGAGTGCGGTTGAAAAAGAGATCAATTCCATGGCGGCAGACAGGACCAGGATCAGAAATCTGCCCGGTGCTGTAATGCCTGAAGGAGTCAGACTAACAACGGATATCAATGAGGCCCTTTCTGATGATCCCGACATCATCGTAATGGCTGTGGCATCAATATTTGTAAGAAAAACAGCCCGGATGCTGGCGCCTCTTGTTAAAGAAGGTCAGATCATTGTCAATGTGGCAAAGGGTATCGAAGAAACAAGCCTTAAAACGCTTACGGAAATAATCTCGGAGGAGATCCCTCAGGCTGAAGTCTGTGTCCTTTCGGGACCCACTCATGCGGAAGAGGTTTCCGTACACATTCCATCCACCATCGTTGCAGGTTCTCACAAAAAAGAAGCTGCAGAAAAGATCCAGGATGCCTTTATGAATGATTATTTCAGAGTCTACACAAGTCCCGATGTACTCGGTATCGAACTTGGAGGCTCTTTAAAAAATGTTATCGCACTTGCTGCCGGAATTGCCGACGGTCTGGGTTACGGCGACAATACAAAAGCAGCACTTATGACCAGAGGTATCGCAGAGATCTCAAGGCTGGGAACCAAAATGGGCGGATGTCCCGAGACTTTTTCGGGGCTTTCCGGTATGGGAGATCTGATGGTCACCTGTACCAGCAATCATTCAAGAAACAGGAACGCAGGTTACTTTATGGGACAGGGTAAATCCTGCGAAGCTGCGATGAACCTTGTGGGACAGACTGTAGAAGGCGTTTATTGTGCCAAGGCAGCACTTGCACTTTCCAAAAAATACGATGTGAGCATGCCCATAGTTGAGCAGGTCTGCATGGTGCTTTTTGAAGACAAACCGGCTGTGGAAGCGGTTCATGATCTTTTTACCAGAGACAAAAAAGCCGAGTATAACGTTCTTTCCTGGTAGATTGATGTTTGGGAGGAGAGTATTGGGATGAAAGCAAAAGAAAAAGCTATGATAAAATTGAACAGAAGAAACCCGGCCAAAACAGTTTTAAAGATCCTTTGCATAGTTCTTGGGATCATTCTTATTGCGGCGGCAGCTTATGTGGCTTATTTCTTTTTGAGCTACGGAAGACTTTCGGATAATTTTGAGCTTTCCGTGCGTTACAATACAGATTATGACCGGAATCTCAGCTTAAGCGATAAGAACACCTACTCCATAATGTCAAATAATGTGGGCTTCGGTGCCTACTCCTATGATTTTGATTTCTTTATGGACGGAGGAACTCATTCCTGGGCATTTTCCAAGGATGCGGTCTTTGAAAACCTGAACGGAGCGTTAAAGAAGCTGACAGCGGAAGATCCTGATTTCATCATGCTTCAGGAAGTGGATGAAGATTCCACCAGAAGTTATCATGTAAACGAACTGGAATTTGTTAACCTGATACTTAAAGAATATGCCTATACTTACGCATACAATTACTTTAAGTCATCCTTTATTATCTATCCCTTTTTACATCCCCACGGAACGATCACTTCGGGTATTGCGACCTATTCAAAATACGGGATCGAAAGCGGATTAAGAAGAAGCCTTCCCATCAGTGACAGTGTTTCCAAGGTTCTTGATCTCGACAGATGTTACTCGATATCAAGAGTTCCCATGGATAACGGTAAATATCTCGTACTTTTTAATGTCCACCTTTCCGCCTACGGTTCCGATGATTCCGTAAGACAGGGACAGATCGGCATGCTGTTCGGTGACATGGCAGAAGAATATGAAGCAGGAAACTATGTCATCTGCGGAGGAGATTTTAATCACGATCTGAAGCTCGAAGAAGGTGAAGAAGGCTACTCCACATGGGCATGTGCATTTCCGAGAAGTTCCATACCTGAGCATTTCAGTCTTGCCATGGATCTCTTCGGAGAGGATTATAAACACACACTTGAAATGACCTGTCGTGATTGTGATGAGCCTTACGCAAAGGGACATACAAATGAATTTATCGTAGACGGATTCATCGTTTCGGACAATGTTTCCGTATTAAGCTATGAGAACCTGAATTCAGGTTACCTTTATTCAGACCATGAGCCTGTTTTGATGAAATTTGAATTAAAGCATTAAAGAAAAGGCCATGATCTTTTAAAAAGATTTTCACCCGGGGATCGGCTTTTTCTTTCATGCGGAAGCTTGAAATCGAAAATGCCGATCTTCTGCGGTAAACGAAACACATGTTGTATCGGATTAAGGGTTACGGAGGAGAGGATCAATTGGAAATCATTTATTTTATAGGGGCTGCGGTTGTTTTTCTGATCGCGAAAGGGATCTATGATTCCTTTAGGAACAAAAAGAGGATACGTGAGAAGATCGAACGGGAATTCGGAAGTCTGAATGAGGAAGATGACTTTAATATCATGCTTGCGGAGGACGCTGCAGCTTATTTTCATGAAGAGAATAAGATAAATGGCGGTTTTTTTATCGATGACATCACAGCAAACGATCTTTCTCTGGATTACATCTATCTTCTGACGGACAGATCAAGATCCGCGGCAGGTTCCTGCGTGTATTATTCCATGCTGAGAACTCCCTGTTTTGATGAAAATGAGCTGGCAAGAAGAGAGAAACTTGTTAATTTCCTTCTTTCCGACAAGAAAGCGAGAACGGATCTTCAGATCGCGGTTTCGAGCATGTCGAAAAAGCCGGGCTTTCACGTGCACGCCATTCTTGAAGCATTTGCAAACAACAGGTTTGACAACCCTGTAATTCAGTATTTTCATGTATTGTTACCCATAGCTGCGATCATTTTTGCGATAGTTGTAAACACTTCCGCCTCGCTTTTGTTTCCCATCATGGCGGTGGTCTACAACATCGTGACCTATTACATCGCAAAATCCAAGATCGACAGGTACATGTACGGGATCAAGAATATAATCGGACTCATCGAAGCCGGCAATCGTATTCTTAAAGTACATTCTGAGGAATTTGACAAGGAGAAGGATGATATACAAAAGGCTCTTTCAAAACTAAAAAGCCTTAAGAAGTCTTCATGGGCCATCAAGACCACCGTATCCGGAGATCTGGCTTCCATCCTTCTTGATTATGCCAACATGGTCTTTCATTTTGACCTGATCTCATTAAATAAGGCCATCAAATGCGCTGCCGTGGAAACAGAAAGCATATTGACCCTTTACAGGAACATCGGATACATCGATTCTCTCATAAACATCGGAAGTCTCAGGACATTCTCAAAGAAATGGTGTGTTCCGGAACTTACAAAAGATAAAAAGCCTTTCTTATCCTTTAGCGGAGCCTATCACCTGCTCCTTAAGGATCCGGTGCCCGCGGACCTTGATACCGAAAAGCATGTCCTTATCACAGGTTCCAATGCTTCCGGCAAATCCACGTTCTTAAAGACGGTTGCTTTAAATGCCATTTTTGCCCAGACTATCCACACCTGCTTTGCGGCGAAATATAACGGCTCGTTTTTCAAGGTCATCACCGGTATGTCACTCTCTGATAACATAATAGCGGGTGAAAGCTACTACATCACAGAGATCCGTTCACTTAAGCGTATCATGGATGATGAGAGCGAAACTCCCGTTCTTTGCTTTGTGGATGAAGTTCTCAGAGGAACGAATACCATCGAAAGGATCGCTGCATCCACCGCATCCTTAAGTTATCTTGCAAAGCAGAACAAACTTGTCTTTGCTGCGACTCATGACATCGAGCTCACGTCTCTTCTTAAAGAGGAATACTCAAATTACCATTTTGAAGAAAGCCTGGACGAAGAAGGAGATGTATGCTTTGATTATATGCTTAAATCAGGGCCGTCGGAAACCAGAAATGCCATCCTAATGTTAAAGGCATATGGCTACGACAGCAGTATTATAGAAAATGCATCGGCTCTTGCTGAGGATTTCGTAAAGAACGGTGCATGGATCAATCCTTTGGAGGCAAAAGGTTAATGGATATCAATCAGGCAGATGTTTCGCCCATGATGGCGAAGTATCTTGAAACCAAGGCTTTATACAAGGATTGCATACTTTTTTACCGTCTGGGGGATTTTTACGAAATGTTCTTCGATGATGCGCTGACTGCATCAAGAGAACTTGAACTCACCCTCACGGGAAAAGCCTGCGGTCTTGAAGAAAGAGCTCCCATGTGCGGGATACCGCATCATGCTGTGGACCTCTATCTGGACAAGCTGGTGGAAAAAGGCTACAAAGTTGCCATCTGTGAGCAGACGGAAGATCCCAAGCAGGCGAAAGGTCTTGTGAAAAGAGAAGTTACCCGTATAGTCACGCCGGGTACAAATCTTAAGGTAACGGAAGTAAACGATGCATCCCACAACTATCTGATGAGCATAGTTTACGTGGACGGAGCCTTCGGACTTTCCACCGTGGATGTTTCCACCGGAGATTTTCTGGTTACGGAAGTTTCGGGAGTTTCCGAAGCACTGGACGAGATCACAAGGTTTTCTCCTTCGGAGATCATATGCAATTCTTCCTGTATTGTTTCGGGACTGGATCTTGACAGTCTTAAAACCAGGATGAACATTTTCGTTTCTTTTCTCGATGATTTCGTTTTCAGTGAGGAAGAGAGCGAAAAAGCCATGACAAAGCATTTCGGTAAAGACAGTCCCAATGCTTCGGTTACGGGGATCCCCATCGGAAAGCTTGCTGCCGGCGGGCTTTTGAGTTACCTCTTTGAAACTCAGAAGAATTCGCTGCTTCACATTACGAGACTTGAACAGTATTTTGTCGGCAGATACATGATAATCGACAATTCCACCAGACGTAATCTTGAACTCACGGAAACCATGAGGGACAAGAACAAGCGCGGTTCCCTGTTCGGTATCCTGGACAAGACAAAGACCGCCATGGGAGGAAGACTGTTAAAGAATTTTATCGAACAGCCACTGATCAAGAAAAATGAGATCAACGAACGTCTGGATGCGGTGGCGGAGCTTAATGACAATGCCATCGGCAGAGAAGAACTCATTGAGTATCTGGACGCAATTTACGATCTTGAAAGACTGATGAGCAAAGTTTCCTACAGATCCGCAAATCCCAGGGATATGATCGCTCTGTGCTCATCCTTAAAAATGCTTCCTTACATAAAAGCCATTACGAACGAATTTACATCATCCTTCTGGAAGGCTCAGACCCAAGAGATAGATGAACTGAAAGATCTTGCGGATCTGATAGATTCCTGCATTGCTGAGGAGCCTCCTTTACAGATCAAAGAAGGGGGCATCATCAAAACCGGCTACAACGAAGAAGTTGACCGTTTAAGAAGAGCAAAGACAGACGGAAAAGGCTGGCTCATGCAGCTTGAAACAGAAGCAAAGGAAGCCACGGGAATAAAAAATCTCAGAATCAAATACAACCGGGTTTTCGGTTACTACTTCGAAGTGACAAATTCCTTTAAGGATCAGGTACCGCCGGACTGGATCAGGAAACAGACCCTTGCGGGAGCCGAAAGATACACGAACGAAGAACTTAAAAAGGTTGAAGAAGACATTCTTGGAGCCGAGGATAAGCTCTTTTCCCTTGAATACAACCTTTTTGATGAACTCAGAGACAAGGTGGCAGCCGAGGTCTTAAGGATCCAAAGATCTGCCAGAGCCGTTGCTTACATCGACGTGATCTGTTCCCTTTCAAAGGTTGCTTCCGCCCACGGTTATGTACGTCCGGAGATCGCGGATGACGGAACCATACAGATCAAGGGCGGCAGACATCCCGTTGTGGAGCAGATGCTTGTGAATGACATGTTCATTGACAATGATACCTTCCTTGACAACAATGAGCACAGGATCTCCATTATCACAGGTCCCAATATGGCAGGTAAATCCACCTACATGAGACAGACGGCCCTCATCGTACTGATGGCGCAACTTGGATCCTTTGTTCCCGCAACAGCCGCAAAGATCGGTATCTGCGACAGGATCTTTACCAGAGTGGGGGCATCGGATGACCTTGCTTCGGGGCAGTCAACCTTTATGGTGGAAATGAACGAAGTGGCGAACATCCTTAAAAATGCCACAAAAAAGAGCCTTCTGATCCTTGATGAGATCGGAAGAGGAACCAGCACCTATGACGGACTCAGCATCGCATGGGCAGTTGTAGAACATATAGCAGACACGAAAAAGCTGGGAGCCAAAGCATTGTTTGCAACTCATTATCATGAGCTGACAGAGCTTGAAGGCAGATTAAAGGGAGTCAACAATTACTGTATAGCTGTTAAAGAACAGGGCGACAGCATCATCTTCTTAAGAAAGATCATAAAGGGAGGAGCCGACAAGAGCTACGGTATTCAGGTGGCAAGACTTGCGGGACTTCCCGAAGAAGTCCTTAAGCGTGCTTCTGAGATCTCGGAGGAACTTGTTAAGAATGACATTATTTCCGAGGAGATCTTTGACGAAGCGCTTCACGCCGAAAGGAAACAAAAGAAGAAAGAAAAGAACGACGATCACATGGACGGTCAGCTTTCTTTCTTCGAAGAGCCTCCGGAAGACAAGCCGGCACCGGTTGCCGAACCTGTGTTTTCGGGTAAATACAAAAACGTCATTGATGAGCTGCTGGCACTTAACGTCCAGACCATGACTCCTCTTGACGCTTTGAACGTGCTTTACAGACTTAAGGAAAAATGCAGATGATCACAGTACTTGACAAAATCACCATTGACCAGATCGCTGCGGGAGAAGTGATAGAAAGACCTGCTTCCGTGGTGAAAGAGCTGACTGAAAATGCTCTTGATGCAGGGGCCACCGCAGTAACCATTGAGATCAAGGAAGGTGGACTTTCCCTTATCAGGATAACGGACAACGGATGCGGCATCAATGCATCCGAGGTCAGGACCGCATTTTTAAGGCATGCCACCAGTAAGATCAGAAACGCTTCGGATCTCATGAAGCTTACAAGCCTCGGATTCAGAGGTGAAGCTCTTTCCAGTATCGCAAGCATAGCAAAAGTTGAAGTCCTCACCAAGACTGCGGATGCTTTTACGGGAACAAGATATGTGATAGAAGGCGGAGAAGAAAAAGCTCTTGAAGAAGCGGGATGCCCCGACGGCACCACATTTCTCGTAAAGGATATATTCTTTAACACCCCCGTAAGAAGGAAATTCCTGAAATCAGCTTCCACAGAAGCGGGATACATCTGCGAGACTGTGGAAAAACTGGCTTTAAGTCACACGGACATTTCCTTTAAGCTCATCGGAAACGGAAGAGTCATCCTGCATACTACGGGAAAAGGAAAGATACAGGATGATTTTCTGGAGCTTTACGGCCTCGACATTGCAAAGGCACTTCTTACGATCTCTGAAGAAAATGAAGATCTTGGCATTAAGGTTAGAGGAGTTACCGCAAAGCCCTACATTTCCAGAGGCAACCGCGAATTGGAGGCCTTCTTTGTAAACGGAAGGTTTATTAAGTCAAAGGTCATCGCCAATGCTCTTGAGGATGCCTATAAAGGCTACATGATGGGACACAGTTATCCCGTTGCAGCAATCTACATCGATGTTCCTACGGAGTTTGTGGATGTAAATGTTCATCCTTCAAAGCTCGAGATCAGGTTTTCCGATAACGAAGCCATTTACAAACTGGTCTATAAGGCAGTGAAAGATGCTTTGACCGGTAAAAACATGATAGTAAGCAACATCCTTAAGGATGAAAAGGATGTAGTGACCGAAAAAAAGGAAAAAATTGAAGCCCTTAATTCGGTACACATCCCGGAGCCTTTTGAAAACAAGCCGCCAAAGGAGGTTATCCCCGTATCTGTTGCGGCACCTTCAAAAACATCTGAAGAAAAAGGGGCTGAGATCAAGAAGCCCGAGATAGTTAAAGAGTATTCAGCCTGCCTTACTAAAGAAAAAACAGAGCCTCAGGAGCAAAATGTCATAACCCCTGAAACTCCTGTTTTAAAAGAATCTGCGGAAGAGACAACGATAATTACGGAAGTAAAGCCACCGATCTTTGAAGAACAGATCACGGATGCGGTCCAGACAGAGCTGCCGCTGGATCTGTACAAGGACAGAAAGGCCGAATTCCGCCTTGTGGGACAGGTCTTTAAAACTTATTGGATCATTGAAATGAACGATACTATGTTCATGATAGATCAGCATGCAGCCCACGAAAAAGTGCTGTTTGAAAAAACAATGAAGAAGATCAGAGCGAAGGAGGAATTCCTTTCTCAGGGCATTCTTCCCCCTGCTGTTATTTCTCTTTCCATGCGTGAAGCGGAATGCCTTTTAAGAAACATCGACCTTTTTGAAAAACTGGGTTTCAGACTGGAAGAGTTCGGCCCCAGAGAATTCAAGGTAACGGGAGTTCCCGCAGAACTGGTGGACATTGATTATGAAGTATTGTTTAAGGAGATACTTGATAATCTCCTTAGCGGAAGAGAAGCAGGGAGTCCGGAGACCATGCTGGACAGAGTGGCTACCATCTCCTGTAAAGCCGCAATAAAGGGAAATAATTACATTTCCTTTGAAGAAGCAGAGCAATTGATACAGGATATGTTCGAACTGGAAGATCCTTATCATTGTCCTCACGGCAGACCCACAACCATCTCCATGACAAAAGGAGATCTGGAAAAGAAATTCAAGAGAGTACTTTAATGAACAATAAACTCGTGATCATTGCAGGACCGACTGCAGTGGGAAAAACCAGGATTTCCATAGAGCTTGCAAAAAGAATAAACGGTGAGATCATATCTGCTGACTCCATGCAGGTCTATAAAGGTATGGACATAGGGACCGCTAAGATCACAAAAGAGGAAATGCAAGGTATCCCCCATTATCTGATCGATATCCTTGATCCTCATGAAGATTTCAATGTGGTGGAATTTGCCAAAAGATCGAAAGAGGCAGTAAAAGACATACAAAGCAGGGACAAGATCCCCATCCTTGTGGGAGGAACAGGCTTTTACATCCAGTCTTTGCTTTACGACATCGATTTTACCGAAAATGATAATGACATGAGTTTCAGACATGCTTTGGAAAAAGAAGCTGAAATTAAAGGCCCCGAGGCATTACACAGCAGGTTAAAGGAAGTGGATCCCGAAGCAGCGGACAGCATTCATCCGAACAATGTAAAGAGAGTGATACGTGCTCTGGAATTTTACGAGAAGAGCAAAGGTAAAATTTCGGACCATAACAAAGAACAGCGTTCAAAATCATCCCCTTACGATCATCGCTATTTTGCATTGACGGATGAAAGAAGCGCGATCTATGACAGGATAGAAAAAAGGATAGATCTGATGCTGGAGCAGGGCCTTGCGGATGAAGTAAAAAGACTTCTTGATGAAGGCGTCGAAAGGACAAATGTGTCCATGCAGGGACTGGGTTACAAGGAGATCGCAGCATGGCTCATGAATGAGATCACTTTTGAAGAAGCAGTTTACATCCTTAAGAGGGACACAAGACACTTTGCAAAAAGGCAGATAACCTGGCTCAAAAGAGAGCCGGATGTTATATGGTTCGACAAGAGCAAAATGTCGGACGAAGAAATTTTAAGAAAGATGATAAGTCTGATATAAGACTGTCGGAGTAACAAAATGAAAGATAAGATTTACGAAGAACTTGGTATTTCAAAAAAGGTATTGGAGCTTTCGGATGAGATCCTCAAAGGATTAAAAGAAAGATTTGAAAAGATCGACGAGACTGCGGAGATCAATCAGTTAAAAGTCATCAATGCTATGCAGAAAAACAAACTTGCTGCAGAGCATTTTGAAAGTTCCACCGGATACGGCTACGATGATGCGGGACGTGAAACTCTTGAAAAAGTCTATGCCGACATTTTTCATGCGGAGGATGCTCTTGTACGTCCCACACTTACCTGCGGAACTCATGCACTCACCATAGCCCTTTCCGCAAATGTCCGTCCCGGTGACGAGATCCTTTCGCCTGTGGGAAAGCCTTACGATACACTGGAAGGTGTTATCGGCATCAGACCTCAGAAGGGAAGTCTTGCGGAATACGGTGTTTCTTATTCCCAGGTTGACCTTCTTCCCAACGGTGATTTTGATCTTGAAGGGATCAAAAAAGCCATAAACGAAAAGACAAAACTGGTCACGATCCAGCGCTCAAAGGGTTATGAACCCAGAAAAACCCTTTCCGTGGAAAGGATCGGAGAACTGGTTTCATTTATAAAATCTGTTAAACCGGAAGTCATCTGTATGGTGGACAACTGTTACGGTGAATTTGTGGAGACCATCGAGCCTACTGATGTGGGTGCGGATCTTTGTGTCGGTTCCCTTATCAAGAATCCCGGCGGCGGACTTGCTCCCATCGGAGGCTACATCGTTGGAAGAGCCGATCTTATTGAAAACTGTGCATTTCGCCTCACTGCTCCCGGCCTGGGTAAGGAAGTGGGCGCAACTCTCGGACTCAACAGATCCTTCTTCCAGGGACTTTTCCTTGCTCCCGTAGTTACAGCCGGAGCCTTAAAGGGTGCGATCTTTGCCGCAAATCTTTACGAGAAGCAGGGCTTTCAGTGTGTTCCCGATGCTACTGAAGAACGTTACGATATCATTCAGGCCGTCAAGCTGGGAAGCCCCGAAGGACTTATCGCCTTCTGCAAAGGCATACAGGCCGCTGCTCCCGTTGACAGCTATGTAACTCCCGAACCCTGGCCCATGCCCGGCTACCATTCCGACGTTATCATGGCGGCAGGTGCATTTATTCAGGGTTCTTCCATCGAATTATCCGCTGACGGGCCTCTGTATCCCCCTTATGCAGTGTATTTTCAGGGGGGACTTACCTGGTATCATGCAAAGCTGGGCATAATGAAGTCCTTCCAGGAAATGGTGAATGCCGGACTTATAAAACTGTAAACAGCGTAACTTTTGACATAAATATGCCTCATTTAAAAACTTTCGAAAGGTTGAAAACAATGGGGTAAAATGGTAAAATCCGTGTAATGAACGTGTTACACATGACATCAAGGAGGGCATTTTAAATGGCATCAAGAGTATTCGGTATCGACTTCGGAACCAGCTCCATAAAGATCTACAAGAAAAACGAAGGCGTTATCTTTGATGAGAAAAACCTGATCGCTATATATAACGGACAGCCGGTAGCCATAGGAGACGAAGCATTCAACATGCTGGGAAAGGCTCCCGACAATTACACCATCACCTATCCCGTAAAGAACGGAGTGATCGCAGACATTAAGAATATGCTTTTGTTACTTAATGAAGCCTTTGCAAAGATCGAGAAGAAGTACGGAAAGATCACCGGATCGGAGATCATCGTGGCAACTCCCACAGACATCACTGAAGTTGAGCAGAGAGCCTACTTCGATCTTGCTTCAAACTGCATCGCAAAGCCCAAAAAGGTAAGGATCGTTCAAAAGCCCGTGGCATGCGCCATCGGAACAGGCATAGAGATAATGAATGCCAGCGGAGCAATGGTTGTGGACATCGGTGCAAATACCACCGAGATCTCCATCATGTCCATCGGAGGAATAGTTTCCAGCAAACTGGTCCCTGTGGGCGGAAACAACTTTGATGAAGCGATCATCAATAACGTAAGAAAGAAATACAATCTGATCATCGGTAATGCCACAGCTGAGTACCTTAAGAAAGAACTGGCTTTTGCCATGGAACCGGAACATCTTACCGCAAAGATCTTCGGTAAGGATGTTATCTCGGGACTTCCCATCGACATGGAGATCGATTCGGAATTTGTGACAGAGACCATCACGGAAAGCCTTCATTCTCTTGTGGATAACGTAAAATCCCTTCTTGAAAAGGTTTCACCGGAACTTTCCGCAGACATTATCGACTCCGGAGTTTTCATTTCCGGAGGTTCTGCAAAGATCAGAAAACTGGACAAGCTTTTTCATCAGGAAACAGAGCTGGACATCCACATCTGCGACGATCCTGCCGATAACGTGGTCAACGGTCTCGGTATCATCATCGAAGAGGGCGGGCGTTACAGCAGTATTGCATTTGCGGCTAATCAGATCGCTCATATAGGTTGATTTTACAAGAATGGACAACGGAAGAAGGAAGAGGTTGGCTGCAAGACGCAGACACAACTCAGGTGAGAACAGAATAGTTTTACTTCCGAAGCATATCCTTTTTATTCTGAGTTTCATATGCTTTGTTATCATGTTTGTATCCTACAGATTCCCGGATATCGTAAGACCTTTGAAAAATGCGGTGGACGCTGTTGTCAGTCCCATGCAGGAAGGCATCAATCATGTGGGTACCGGGATCGCTGCAAGGATTAAAAGGCATGAGAGCTATGAAGAATTGCAGGCAGAAAATGCCGAGCTCAAAGCTTTGCTTGAAGAGACCACATCCAAAGCCAGACTTGCAAGTCAGGACAAGTACGAACTGGACGCTCTCAGAAAGCTTTACGAACTTGACAGCAAGTATCCGGACCTTCCCAAGGTGGCAGCCAGGATCATTGCCCGTGAGAGTAACGGCTGGTACGACATCTTTACTGTGGATAAGGGAAGTGAAGACGGAATAGTCAAGGACATGAACGTTATAGCCGGTAACGGCCTTGTGGGCATAGTTACGGACGTGCGCAAGAATACAGCGGTTGTAAAATCCATTATCGACGACAATTCAAATGTTTCCGCCATGATATCATCTTCGGGTGACACCTGCATGGTGAGCGGAAACATGAGCACTCTCAGAAAAAACGGAACCATCGAGATCTCAATGCTCCCGAAGGAATCAAAGACCATCGAGAATGAGGAAGTGGTCACATCACACATCAGCGATCGCTATCTTTCCGGTATTCTCATCGGTTACATAAAAGACATTAGGCCGGATTCGAGTAACATGACCAAGGAAGCTGTTCTGGTTCCGGCAGTGGATTTTCAGAAGCTGGACGAAGTCCTTATAATCACGGTATTAAAGGAAAAAGAAGATCTATGATCCGATATATTGTCTATTTTGCAGAGATCATATTGTGTTATTTGTTACAGACATCGGTGTTTTCCTACTTCAGAGTGTCCGGTGTTGTTCCCGACTGCCTTTTGATTCTGATCATTGTGATCGCATATACCAAAGGCCCCAATCAGGCCATAGCCACCGGATTCTTTTCGGGACTTCTTCTGGATCTGCTTTTTTCAGAGACCATCGGGGTCTGTGCTTTGATCTACATGTTTACGGGCTTTCTGGCGGGATACTCCAACCGGGTTTTTGATCCAAAAAACATCTGGCTTCCCGCTGTAATGATCTTTTCCGGAGAACTGTTTTACTCGGTGGGTTATTACATTACGGGCTTTTTCCTCATGGGAAAAACATCTTTCGGCTCTTACATCGTAAACACCATCTTTCCGAGAGCTTTGTACACTTTGATCGTAGCGGTTTTCCTTTATCCTCTGTTCTTATTGATAAACAGACTGCTTTTGAGATCGGAAGGCATCCTTGATGAATGAAGATAATTTTTTGAACAGAATAAAGGAAGTTTTTACTTCAAGGCTGTTTTATGTTTCTCTTGCTTTTTTCATTCTTTCTGTCGTATTGATCGTAAGACTTTACAACCTTCAGATCGTTAAAGGCGTTACAAAAAAGGGAAGCGAAGAGTACTACACCGTAAAATACAGATACATCCCCGCCACGAGAGGCCTGATCTATGACAAGAACGGAGTCCTCCTTGCGGGTAATGAGCTTTCCTATTCCGTTTTTCTCGAGCAGTCCGCCACTCTTTCCGGAAATGCTCAAAAGAACGAAATGATCTTAAAGCTCTGTAACATATTAAGAGATCACGGAGTTACTCCTGAATTTGCTTTTTACATCGAAGCGGATGAAAACGGCAATTTAAGCTTTAATGTTACGGGAAACGCGGAACTCAGATTTAAGAAAAATGCCTACGGACTCAGATCCGTAAACAATCTTTCCGAAAATCAGAAGAATGCAACGGCAGAAGAGGTATTTGATTTCCTTTGCCACGGTGACAAGACATCTGCCATGTTCGGTATATCTGACGATCTCTCCATGCGGGAAAGACTTGATATAGCGGCAGTGAGATATGCCTACTTTACCACCCCCGACAATTCCACCAGATACACTGTTGCAACAAACATAGATTCCGAGACCATCGCCGCACTGATGGAGGCTTCCGGAGAACTTCCCGGGGTTTCTGTGGAGCGCCAGACAAAAAGACTTTATTATTACAGCAAGTATTTTGCCCATATAATCGGCTACACGGGACTGATCAACGAAGAAGAGCTTGAAAAGCTGAACAGCGATTCCAAGGATCCTGTCTACTCATCCACCGATTACATCGGTAAAACAGGCATGGAAGCAGCCTATGAGAACATCCTGTCGGGAACAAAAGGAGTGGAAAAGGTGACTCTGAACCGTTCCGGAAGGATCATAGGAACGGAAATTCTCTCGGAACCGGTACCGGGGCAGAATGTTTACCTGTCTTTGGATGCCGAAAAACAGAAGGACTACTTTTATCTTCTTGAAAAGAACATAGCTTCCGTTTTGGCATCAAACGTCGTAAAGACACTTGATTACGGTACAAAGGGCGAAAGCTCCGATGATATCAACATCCCGATCTACGAGTGTTACTACGCTCTGTTTTCAAATCACGTCATCGACATCGACAAGCTGTCGGAAGAGGATGTTTCATTAAATGAGAAACAGGTGAACGCTCTTTACAATTCCTTCAGGGAATCAATGACGGAAGCCCTCAGAGTTTACACAAAATACGGAAACACAAGGCTTTCATCCACATTGTCCGATAATGTTCAAAAATACCTCGCTTATCTTTATTCCGAGATGAAAGAGCATGAATTCATCACGGCTTCAAAGATAGACACCACGGATCCGGTGTATGTTGCCTACGACTACGATCAGATCAGTTTTTATGAGTATATCGAGCACTGCATCAACAAAGAATGGGTGGATCTTAAAGCTCTCGGTATCGAAGGCAAGTACTACACAACGGAGGAAGTTTACGAAACCCTTATGGATATGACCTTTGATGCCATTTCCGACAGTGAGAGTTTCAGCCTCATGATCTTCCATGATCTTATTTTTTCATATAATTTGACCGGAAGAGAAATTTGTCTTTTATTATTTGACCAAAATGTGATAGAATATAATGAAGAGGATTATCGAAAGCTTATAAATTTTGAGATCGCGCCTTACGATTTTTTCATAGACAAGATCAAGAAGGTCAAGATCACTCCCGCTATGCTTGCCATAGAGCCTTACAACGGAGCTGTGGTACAGACAGACTGCAAGACCGGAGAGGTCATTGCCATGGCCACTTATCCCAGCTATGACAACAATCTGCTGGCAAATAAGATTGATTGGGATTATTATTCCCAACTTCTTTCAGATGCAAGTAATCCTCTTTACAACCGTGCGACACAGATGAGGATCCCCACGGGTTCAACCATTAAACCCCTGGTTGCTGTTGCGGGTATTCTTAATGATGTGCTCACATCCACGGAAAAAATTCATGATGATATTATTTTTACCAAGATAGACCCCAGCCCCAGTTGCTGGTATACAAGAGGTCACGGTTTCCAGACTCTGGACACTGCCATCCGAAACTCCTGTAACTATTATTTCTACGAAGTGGGTTACAGGCTTGCAACAAAAGGCCTTGAAAAATACTCGGATTCACAGGGTATCGCATTACTCAACGAAACCGGCACTTTATTCGGACTTACGGAAAACTCCGGCGTGGAGATCAGTGAAGCTGAACCTGCATTTTCAGATTCCGATGCTGTACGTTCATCCATCGGATACGGACACAAATTCACGGTTACCCAGCTTTCCAGATACGCTACTGCCATAGCTACTTCCGGTAATGTTTACAAGCTCACGATGGTATCGAAGATCACCGACAAAGACGGTAATATACTTTATGCAAGTATTCCGGAGATCTCAAGAAAGATCGAAGGACTTTCCGACAACGACTGGTCTGCTATACATAACGGAATGGAAATGGTTATCAGTTCTTCGAATACGCTTAAAAAAGCCTTTTCGAAGATTCCTTATACAGTTGCCGCCAAAACAGGTACTGCGGAAGTTTCGGACAATAACGCCGCACATGCGCTTACAGTCAGCTTCGCTCCGAGTAACGATCCGGAGACGAGTGTTGTCGCCGTTATCACCAACGGTTATTCCGGAACCAACGCCGCAATTCTTGCCAGTGACATATACAAGGATTATTATCACATCGTTGATGATACTGATCTTGGAGAAATCGAATTCATCGGAGACTGACAGGAGGTTAAATGAGCGGTATAATTTCATTAAAGGGGAATAAATACGGACTTTCCGTTAACATCGGACTGAGCGCATCCTTTGAAGAAATAAAAGCCGAAACGGCAGAATATTTTAAACATGCATCCAAGCTTTTCGGCAAAGAAAAGATCGCCATAGGCTTCGAAGGAAAACCTTTGAGTGTGGCCGAAAGAGACGAACTTGTAGACATTATCAAGCAGAATTGCACACTGGACATCCTCTGCATAATGGATTTCAATTCCGGAACGGAAGAGAGATTCAGAAGAGCTGTGCAGAAGTACGATATGCCCGATTTTATATCCGAGACGCTAATGAAAAATGCTTTGAGAGCCGAAGCACAGGCAGCCCAGAGCGAAGAAGCGGCTGAAGCGGAAGAAAAGGAAAAAGTTGATTTTGCCGAAAACGGTGATGTTTCGAAGATCGCCCGTTTCTACAAAGGAAACGTCAGAAGCGGAATGATCATCAATGAGGAGAGCAGTCTTGTGATCCTGGGAGACATCAATCCCGGCGGAGAGATCTATTCCGCAGGCAGCATTATCATTCTCGGAAGCCTTAAGGGTAAGGCTTTCGCAGGCATAAACGGAAATTCCAATGCTTTTGTATTTGCCCTTAACATGGATCCGATCCAGATCAGGATAGCCGACAAGATCGGCCGTGCATCCGATTCGGACAGCAAAAAAAGCGCGGAAAATGATGAGCATGAACCGAAGATTGCGCTGGTTAAAGACAACGCCATTGCTATCGAGCTCGTTTCAAGAACGGTTCTTAATGATATAATACTTTAATTCGGAGGAATTTTTAAAATGGGTGAGGTTATAGTTGTAACATCCGGAAAAGGTGGAGTTGGTAAGACAACAACTACCGCCAATGTCGGAACCGGACTCGCAAAGCTCGACAAGAAAGTGGTTTTGATCGACATGGACATCGGACTCAGAAACCTCGATGTAGTAATGGGCTTGGAGAACAGGATCGTCTATAACCTGGTTGACGTTATCGAACAAAAGTGCAAGATCAATCAGGCTTTCATAAAGGTTAAGGGTTATTCGAATTTCTATCTTCTTCCCTGCGCGCAGACACGTGACAAGACATCCGTATCTCCCGAGCAGATGAAGACACTTACCGATACTTTAAAGAAAGAATTTGATTATGTTATCCTTGATTGCCCCGCAGGTATCGAGCAGGGCTTCAGAAACGCCATTGCGGGAGCTGACAGGGCACTCATCGTTACAACGCCCGAAGTTTCGGCAGTACGTGATGCGGACAGGATCATCGGACTTCTTGATGCAAATGAAGTAAAACAATACGATCTCATCGTTAACAGACTTCGTATGGACATGGTGAAGCGCGGTGAAATGATGTCTGCCGAGGATGTACTTGAAGTACTTTCCATCAACCTTATCGGTATCGTACCCGATGACGAAAACATCGTTGTTTCCACCAACACCGGTACTCCTCTCGTAGGATCTGATTCTCTGGCAGGTAAGGCATTTATGAACATCTGTCACAGAGTCATCGGTGAAGAGGTTCCTTTCCTTGATCTGAACAAGAAGGGAGGATTCTTCTCCAAGATCTTTGGTAAGAAATAGTCGTAGGAGGAGTAAAGAAAATGGGCTTTTTCAACAGGAATAACAAACAAAAAAAATCCGGTTTTGATGCTAAGAGCAGACTGAAGCTCGTGCTTTATTCAGAGCATCAGGGACTTCCGCCCGAGACTATCGAGCAGATCAAAACCGACATCATATCTGTCATCTCAAAGTACGTTGATGTTGACATCGAGAATTTTGACATTAAGATCTCTCCGGACGGAAAACTTGCCGGAAGCAACGGTCCTGCATTACAGGCTAACATTCCGATCCGTGAGAAGAAGATCAAACGGATCTGATCCAAATGCTTAATCTGATCAAATTATTACGAGACAAAATCTTAAGTTACAACCTGAGGAACTACAATCTGGCGATCATGATCATCGCCGCACTCCTCGGAGTTATAGGTGCATATACGCTTTATGTCATGCCGGGAGTTTCCGAGAAGCTTTATATCAAGCAGCTCATCGGTGTGGCGGGCGGTATGTTTCTTGCCATGTTCGTATCGGTTTTTGATTACCGTTTTCTGGCAAAGTTTTTCGTACCCATGTACCTTTTGAATCTTGTTCTCCTTGCGGCTGTCAAGTTTACACGTTTCGGTGTTACCATATACGGTGCAAAAAGATGGCTGGGATACAATGATCTTTTCGCCTTTCAGCCCTCCGAGCTGTCAAAGGTCATTATGATCATTGTAATGGCAAAGCTTTATCAGATCCTTGAACCAAGGCTAAAAAAGTTTTACATATTACTGATCATGGGTGCGATATTCGGTGTTCAGTGGGTCCTGATACTTATAGAACCCGACCTTTCTACCAGTATCGTGTTTGCACTGCTGTTTGTGATAATGCTCTTTGCATCGGGATACAACCTTAAGGTCATTCTGAGCCTTGGAGTTTTGGCTGTTCCCATCATAATTTTCGGCTTCTGGTACGTTCAGCAGCCGGATCCCATGTTCATTACACACAATCAGCAGACCCGAATTCTGGCTTATCTTCATCCGGAAGATTATCCGGATGTGATCTATCAGCAAATGAATTCCATCTCCGCCATCAGTTCCGGCGGACTTTTGGGAAAGCAATTGACCAATAACACAGGACCAAGAGGAACTGCTTACGTTCCCGTAAAGGAAAGCGACTTCATCTTCACAGGCATATGCGAAGAGTTCGGTTTCCTTGGTGCAGTGCTCGTTATCCTTCTTTTCCTGATAATGGCACTTATCATCGTCAAGATAGCATACAATTCAACTGACCTTTTGGGAAGACTGATCGCCGTTGGTTGTGCCTGCGTCTTTACTTCACAGATGTTTGTAAATATCGGTGTAGTGACACTGCTTCTTCCGAATACGGGAATTCCGTTGCCTTTTGTAAGTAACGGACTTAGTTCTGTAATGAGCAGTTATATTATGCTCGGTATTGTACAGAATATTTCTGTCAATCATGATGTTGCCCTTAAAAAGGAAAGCGAGGAATATATCAAATGAACATAGGCTTAATAGCACATGATGCCAAAAAGAAGCTTCTGCAGAGTTTCTGCATTGCATATAAAGGTATTCTTGCAAAACATGACCTTTTTGCTACGGGAACTACCGGAAGGATGATAGAAGACGGCACGGGTCTTACTGTTCACAAGTATCTCGCCGGACATCTCGGCGGACAGCAGCAGATGGGCGCACAAATAGAAAACAACGAAATGGATATGGTCATTTACTTGAGAGATCCTTCAAATCCCAAGTCTCATGAACCAAATGTTTTTGATATCATAAGTCTTTGCGATACACACAACATTCCCTTCGCAACCAACATTGCGACGGCCGAACTTCTTGTTAAGGCCCTTGACAGAGGTGACCTTGACTGGAGAGAGCTTTATAAATCTTAATCAGATAATGAATAAAATTCATTATAAATATCATTTTCCAGGAGGATGAAATTATGATACAGATTATTGCAGGTGAAAAGGGTAAGGGTAAGACCAAGATAATTCTCGACAGAGCCAACGCTGATGTGTTGAACTCAAAGGGCAGCATTATCTACATCGACAAGAATTCAAAGCATATGTACGAACTGAACAACAAAATACGTTTGATCAATGCCAAGAATTATTTCATCAATGATGCTGAAGAGTTCATCGGTTTCGTCAGCGGTATCATTTCTCAGAACTATGACATTTCCAATATCTATCTTGACAGCTTTTTAACGGTTGCAGGCATCGAAGCAAAAGATATGGACAGCATAATCGACAAACTTGAAGTTCTCTCGAGCGCTTTTAAGGTTGATTTCATCCTCAGTGTATCCTCCAACGCTTCGGCATTAAGTGAAAAAGTTAGGCAGAATGTAGTTGTAGCTTTATAAAAGTCTGTTATCATATTCAACACGCACAAGGCAGGCAACTGCCTTGTGCGTATCTTTTAAATAAGCTTTTATACGAAAGCAGGTAGATTACGTTTGGCAAGGCAAAAAACGACGAAAATCAAACAACGCAGGGAAATTAACATTGGGGTTGTTATTTTTTTATTTGTCCTTGTTTATCTGGTGATCAATGTCTACGTTCCTTTGAGCAAGACCGAGATTTCGATTTACGAGGTCCCGCCCGGCAGATTATACACAAAGGATAGCTTTAAAGGGCTGATAGTGAGAGAGGAAAGCGTCTACAGGACACCATCCTCAGGCTACATTAATTACTACTTTAAAGAAGGCGATAAGATCTGCAAGAATGAAAGCGTCTATTCCGTGGGAACGGACAAGACAGTTTACGAGAGACTGAATTCCGAAAAGACAGGGATAAAGCTTTCCGCCGAAGAAACTGCAGAGCTTAAGGACTACATTAACGAGACCTACTCCAAAGCCTCCGACTTTAAAGACTATTCGGTGGTTCACGACGAGATCCTTCAGTATTACCGTAGAACCATGGACAACAAGGTAATGATAAAGCTAAACGAGATCATTGCGGGAACAGGCTTAAATGCAGGCTTCAGCATTGTGGATTCCGAAAGATCCGGGATCATTTCCTACCACATTGACAATTATTCAAATGTAAACACTACCAATTTCAATAATTCCATGTTTGAGGATAAATATGCCTCGGAATACACTTATAAGACCGACATGTTTGAAGCCGGAAGTGCGGTCTACAAGCTGATCACTTCCGATGAATGGAATATCATCGTAAAGCTCAGCGATGAGATGTACTCCAAATTACAGGGTAAGACCAGGGTGAGCTTTACCATCGATTCCTCCCAAAACCTTACTGCGCCGGTCAGTTTCATGAAAGCGGGTAATGTTTATTATGCCGTGATCTCCATGAATCATTATGTGGCAAATTACATCGGTGAAAGGTTTGTAAAGATCTCCTTTGATACCGAAGAAAATACAGGCCTTAAGATTCCTGTTTCGGCTCTTGCTTACAAGGATTACTACAGGATACCGTCTTCCTATTTTATGACCTATAAGAACGAGGACGGAACCGTAAAGACAGGACTTATGATAGAAAGAACCGATGAAAGATCGGGTGAAAAGAATTACGGGTTTTTTGAAACAAAGATCTTCTGGACAGATCAGGGATACAATTATGTGAGTACGGATCTGATCTCATCCGGCGAATACATTTCAAAGCCTGACAGATCCGAGAGTTCCATGCTTTATCTTTTCATTGTAAAGCTGGAAGGAGCTTACAACATTAACAACGGATATGCAGTCTTTAAAAGGGTCGAGCGTCTCGAGACGGGAAATGAATACGTGCTTGCTAAGAAAAACACTGTATCCGGACTTGCAGCCTATGACCACATTGCCCTTAATGCGGGTAACGTGGTTGAAGGAGCTGTCATCTATTAAAAAGTATTGACAGTGAGATTAAAATCTCGGATAATATAGCAGTGTATGGGCACCAAAAGATTATGAAGACAGAGGAGAACTCTTTATGGGAAGATTGATTCGAAGCCTTTTGGATTCGTTAAAGCTTACTGATGAAGATGATGAATACGAGGACGAGGATTTTGATATAGTTATGGACAACAACCGTAAACGTGAAGTTGTGCCCAAAAGAGAAAATCCGCCCTTAAGAAAATACGAAGAACAGAATAATGCCGATCCTGAAGAAGAGGAAGTCGAAGAAGAAGAGGATGATGAACCTCTGGCACAAAGAAGGACATTCAATACCGGGTCATCTGCCGGAGTTTCGGCCCGTCCTTCCCAGCCTGCGGGAGGTTATCATTTCGGACAAAGTCAGCCCGGAGCACAAAGGACATTTCAGACTCAGAGAACTGCGTCTCAGCCCCAGACCAAGACTGCGGTTCCCTTAAGATCATCCCTTTCCGACAGACGGATCTACGTTTTGAATCCCAAATCCTTTGAGGATGCAAGGGAAGTCTGTGACACCATTAAAGCGGGCGGCGTTATTTTCATGAATTTTGAAGGTGTTAAGTACGAACTCGCACAAAGACTGATGGATTTTGCCGGCGGAGCTGTTTACGCTGTCAACGGTCAGATCTATCAGATTTCCGGTTACAATTTTATTGCTGCACCGGGAGACACGGACATCGAAGGAGACATTCTTGCCCAGATCACATCTGCAGGCAACGATTTTCCCACTTTTTCGAAATACTGAAGCTTTGGAGGACTAAATAATGCTTACACCGGTAGAGATCCAAAATAAGGCATTTAAAGCCTTAGGATTAGGCTATGATAAAAAGGATGTCGATTCATTTTTGGAAGATGTGGTCGACAGTTACGAGGAAGTTTACAGGGATAAGGTCGAGCTTGAAGACAAGGTCAGCGAACTCGAGGAAGCTTTAAATCATTACAGGGCCATTGAAAAGACCATGCAGAAGGCTTTGATCCTTGCCGAAAAGACAGCGGAAGAGACCAAGGCAAATGCCATCGAGAACGCAAGACAGATAGAAAATGATGCGGTAACCAAGTCTCAGATCATTTTAAGCGATGCACGTCGTGAGCTTGAAAAGATCAATCAGCAGATCATCAACATGAATCAGACCTTTGAGACCTACAAGATCAATTTCAAGAACCTTGCAAATGCTCAGATCGAACTCATCAATTCCGAAAGCTTCAACATTTCCGCAAGCCTTTTGAATGCGGACGGGATCGCGGTTCCCAAGAGATTCTACGATAAAAAAGAAGAAAGAAATGCCAATGCTGCCAAAAAGGATAAAAAGGCCGATGAAGACATCGAGTTTATAGGCGGCGAGACAGACAAGTAAAATGGAAAAGAAATTCACTAAGTTAAACTATTTATTTCAGGCTATCGTTTTTGTTGTTCTTCTGGTGATCGATCAGGTGACAAAGATCCTTGCAAGAGAACATCTTGCAAACGGCAGAAGTGTCTATCTGATCAAAAAGGTGCTTTGCTTTCATTATCTTGAAAACAGAGGATCTGTGTGGGGGATCCTGCAGGGAAGGATCAATTTCCTTCTCATCGTATCGCTTTTGTTGTTTGCGGTATTGACCTACGTTTACTTAAAGCTTCCCAAGGAAAACAAGTATCTTCCTTTGCTCTGGATCGATGTGTTCATGATCGCGGGAGCCGTAGGAAACACCATAGACAGGATCGTATTTGGTTACGTGACCGATTTCATCTATGTTGAGATCATTAATTTCCCCATCTTTAATTTTGCGGATTGCTGTATCACCATTGCAGCCGTACTGACCATAGTATTGATCCTAACCAAATATAAGGAAGACAATTTTTCATTTTTTTCTTTTAAGAAGAAAAATGAGATAAAGGAAAATGGAGAAACTGATACTGACAATTGACGAAGAGACAGCTGATCTCAGGATCGACAAGCTGATCGCTTCACAGACCGATGAAATGTCCAGAACCGCTATTCAACGATTAATTGATGGCGGTTTTGTTTTGGTGTCAGGTAAACAGGTAAAAGCCAGCTACAAGGCAGCAGAAGGGGATGTTGTTGAAATAACTTTCCCGGAAAGTCAAAAGCCTGATATTAAGCCTGAAAACATCCCTCTGGACATAATCTATGAAGATAATGACATCATCATTGTGAACAAGCCAAAGGATATGGTGGTTCATCCCGCTGCAGGGCATTACTCCGGTACTTTGGTAAACGCCCTTCTTTATCATTGCGGAGATTCTCTTTCCGGCATCAACGGCATTATGCGTCCGGGCATAGTTCACCGTATCGACAAAGACACTACCGGAACTTTGGTGGTCTGCAAGAACGACGTCGCTCATCAGAGCCTTTCCGAGCAGCTTAAGGTTCATTCGATCACCCGAGTGTATGAGGCCATAACAAACGGCTGTTTTAAGGAAGAAAGTGGGAGAGTCGAAGCCCCCATAGGCCGTGATCCCGTAGACCGTAAAAAAATGGCAATCAATTACAAGACCGGCAAAAATGCCGTCACAAATTACAAAGTCATTGCAAATCTCGGCGGTAAATACTCCCACATAGAATGCAGGCTTGAAACCGGAAGAACTCATCAGATCCGCGTGCATATGGCATCTCTTCATCATCCGCTTCTGGGAGATGAAGTCTACGGGCCGGAAGAAAAGAGATTTAAGCTTCAGGGACAATGCCTTCATGCAAAGACCATAGGTTTTATCCATCCCACATCTCATGAGTATGTGGAATTTGAAGCTCCCTTACCGGATTATTTTGTTGCACTTCTTAAAAAGCTTTCTGTTTAAAGGATTGTTATGGAAAAGATCATTCTAAAAAGAAATATAATCGAAAGCATTAAGAACTGGGACGAAGAACAGGCAGGCCCATTGTTCCTTTACGGTCTTAAGGGAGTGGGTAAAGCATTTATATGCAGGGAATACGCGAAAAACTTTCGTGAAAGCTTTCTCTATTATGAGCCGGAGCTTTCTTTAAGTTCTGAGATACCGGATCCTTTAGAGCATGTGGCGGAACACTTCGGACTAAGCACTGATGTCCTGGCTTCGGAGTTTCTGATACTTAATGAAACGGAAAAGAATGAGGCTTTTTTTATGGAATTAATGAAAAAAGCTCTGTCCGGAAGATACAAATGGATCTTTATTTCCGATCATGATTACCTTAAGAATACCGCTGAAACAGATGTCTTTAAGCTTCAGATGTTTCCCCTTCAGTTTGACGAATTCCTGACCAATCTGGGTTACAATGACTGGTACGTGAGTTCCATAAGCGAAACTTTAAAAAGAAAAGAAAAGCTTCCGGACATCGTCCACAACAACCTGATCTCCACATTTGAAGAGTACATGTGGACAGGCGGTATGCCTGAAGTTGTTAAGGATTACATAAAAGAAGACCGTCTGAACATCCGTTCAAGGCAGATGGATGCGAAACTGCCGGTCTACAGCTCTGTATCGGGGATCGGGGATCTTTCACTCAGGAACAAATGTGTTCAGATCCTGGACACTTTGGATGCTCAGCTTAAAAAATCCAACAAGAAATTCATGTTCAACCAGATAAGAAACGGTGTTACCTATCAGATGTATTCGGGAGCGCTGGACACTCTGACTGACAGAAGCTTATGTTTAAGGATAAATGAACGGTCCGACGAACGGAAATTCAAGCTGTTTTATCCCGAATTTTCCTTTAATACTACGGAAAACTTTGATGAAATTACAGATGTAGAATTTCTCCTTCGGGAAGAAAACTACCTGTTGCAGACCTTTGTCCAAAAAGGCATAGAAGTTAAGTTCTGGGAGTCGGGGAACAGGGCTGAACTGCCTTTTGTGATAGACTCTGACATACCTGTGGATTATCACGGAGAAAACAGGAAGGTTTCCAAAAGTATCTTGTCCTATCAAAACAAATTCGGGAACCCGAAAGCCCTTAAAATATCTGATTCTAATTTTGTAGATGAAGGCAATTCGGTGACGATCCCCGTTTATTCTGTTTTTTATATCGAAAAACTTTTGAAAGTCCTTGTTTAAACCTTGACAAAACAATTTCTATGGTGGTAGAATTATGCTTGCGGTTTTTAAGAGGAGAGTTATGAAGAACGCTTTTTATAAAAGCACTACCGCAGTAGATACACTCGGAAGGATGGTTTTATATTAATGGGTGAGGAAATACGTTTACATGAGGGTGAATTAAATGTAATGGAGCTGCTTTGGGCAAACGACGAAATAGCAGCCAAAGATATTTCTAACATCATTAAAAATTACATCGGTTGGGAAAAAAATACAACCTACACGGTAATCAATCGCTTGATAGACAAAGGGGCAGTCAGTCGAGAAGATCCCGGATTCATTTGCAGAGCTTTGATAACAAAGGAAAAGGTTCAGGAGATCGAAACCCGTGCTTTACTGAATAAGGTTTTCGGCGGCGAGATCAGCAATTTCTTTAATGAGTATCTGAGACACGTTGATCTTACTCCCGCAGAGATCGTAGAACTTGAAAGTGTTCTGGGCGAACAGAAAAGATTTAAATTATAAAAAATTGAGCTTCCTGTGATTGGAAGCTCGTTTTTTTTATTTCTCACGTAATTTCACCGCATCTTTTGCGGAACGGCGTCTTTCTTCATCGATGGCCGCATAATGACGTTTTGTGGTGTTGACATCCTTATGGCCCAGAACTTCAGCCACAAGATAAATGTCTCCGGTTTCCGTGTAAAGCTGTGTACCGTAAGTACTTCTTAATTTGTGGGGAGTGATCTTTTTGGAAGAAACGGAGAGTTTGGCGTATTTTTTAACCATGAACTCCACATTCCTCACGCACATTCTTTGCCTTCTTGATGATAAAAACAAAGCATTTTCGCTGCCTGATTCCGGAATGATCTTTTTTCTTTCTTCAAGATAGTCTTTAAGCGCAGCGTGTACTTCATCACCAAAATAAACAAATGATTCGTTTCCGCCTTTTCGGATGATGTTTATACGATCGTTTTCCATGTCAAGATCTTTAAGATCCAGCCCCACAAGCTCCGAAACACGGATACCGGTGCCAAGTAAAAGGGTAGTAAGGGCAAGATCTCTGACCTTGTTTTTTTCGTGAAATGCCATGGATTGTTTGGACAGATTTTTCCCGTTTTCAACCGTATCAAGGAACTCAACCACCTCATCCGGATCCATTCTGATGATGTTTTTCTCGTGGATCCTGGGCACTCTGACCTGTAATGTGGGATTTTCGTTGATCACCTTGTGGGTATGATAATAATTGTACATGGCTCTCAAAGAAGAGATTTTTCTTTTTATTCCGGCTTCAGAATTTGTAAAGGTTTTTCCTTCGGGATTTTCGTATAGTTTAAGATAATCCAGATACTCCTCAATGTCTTCGGCGGTAAATCTTTCCAGAACGGAAGGATCCTTCATTTCATTTAAAGCTTTTCCTTTGAACTCAGGATTTGATTCTTTGATGTAATCAAAGAAAACTTTTAAATCCTCAGCGTAAGCGATCCTTGTTCTGGGCTGGGTTATCTGTTCAATGCCACGGAAAAAAGTTTTTACGAAGGCAGGTAAAACAGCTTCAAGTTCCCGCAGTTTGTTGATGTTTTTCATATTTTGTTTTTCGTGGTAATTGATTTCTTTCATATATACCTCTTAAAACCGTTCTTTTTGATATACTTATTTCGTTAAACTCGCGTTTGGCGAAATAATATCTATGAAAATAATACCGCTCTTTTAACGCTTTGTCAAGCGCCAATGAGCGGTTTTAAAGCTGTTTATACCGTCGGGGCTACCCGATACATCCTCACAAGTTCGTCAACACGTTTCTGTGCAAAGGCTTCCTGTTTGATACACCATTTGTATTTGATCTGCTTTTGCTTTTTAGCCTGTTCAACAAGCTTTGATACGGTGTTCTGTGAAAAACATGTTTCTACATAGTATTTATCGTTCAGCATTTTCAAGTCCTTCTTAGAAGTTGATTTTTATAATTCTACGATCTTACCGTCTGACCATATGCGTTCCAGGTCGTAAAAATCTCTGTTTTCTTTTGTAAAAATGTGGATGATGATGTTTCCGGCGTCGATCAAAGTCCATCCGTTGTTTCTTCCGCCTTCGATCTTTACATCCTTTACGCCGGCCTCAAGCAAAGCTTCTTCAGCCGCATCCACCAGTGCATCAACCTGAGGCTGATTGTTTCCGTTTGTGATGACAAAGTAATCCGTCATAACGGAAATGTTACCGATATCAATGATCTTTATGGCCTCAGCCTTTTTGTCATCAAGTGCTTTGTATAATCCGTTCAAAATTTCACGGTCTTTATCTGTCATTTGCTTTTCTCCGTTTCTGATGAAAATTCAAGGATTAACCGTTTCTTCGTTATCAAGGAAAACTTTGTAATAATCAAAGGTGGTCATCATTGATGTATCGATCTCCCTGCCTTTTTCCTTAAGGAAATCCATCGTGGCCTTAAGTATCATGGCAGTTGCCTTGTCTATGTCCCTGAACACCAATGACCTTACATCTTTTAAAGGCGGATCCATTACGAAATCTCTCTGAGGTTCGAGAAAATCCGCACAGAATACGATCTGTTCAAGTCTGGTCATGGCAGGCCGTCCTACAACATGATTTCTTATGGAATTAAGAAAATCTTCGTCCTTAATGCCGTATTTTCTTTGTAAAAGTCCTGCGGCAAGCTTTCCGTGTATCAGCTGCTTTAAGCGACGTTCCGTGTCCGTAAGGCATATGCCCATTTCATCGCAAAGCTTCTCCTGCTCATCATGAGGAATCTCCTTGGCACTGTCGTGCAGAAGCCCCGCTGCTGTGGCTTTGTCCACCGCAACGCCGTAAACCATGGCAAGAGCTGCCGATGTGTAGGCCACACCCAATGAATGCTGAAACCTGAAGGGACTCAAAGTGTTTTCCATGTCCTTCGTAAAGGAAGTGATCTGATCCGACGTAAAGTAGCTTCCGTCCTTGCAGCATCCGTAGAGTTCCTTTTTATCGATGTAATCGATGACAGACATTGGCAGATCGGAAGGCTTGGCATTGCCTGCCTTGATCTTTCTGCGTATGCCTGATGAAGAAACAAAATTGCAGGGATAATCAATGAACTCTATCTTTGCGTTAATTGTTTTTTTCAGGCCTTCTGCCTTTTCTTTAAGTATCTTAAGGCTCGTATCTCCGCGCTCAGCAACGAGCAATGTACACTTGTTTACGATGTTTGCCGGATCCTTCCATTCGTCGATCCACATAAGGGAATCTCCGCCTATTATGAAAAAGAATTCGGTATCGGGCTCTGTTTCCGTAAGATAAGCTAAAGTGTCACAGGTGTAGGTGTTTCCGGGGCGTTTGAATTCAAGGTCGGATATAAAATACCCGTTTTTTTCTCCGCCCAGTACTTCCGAAACCGCAAGTTTGGTCATTTCCATTCTGTCTTCAAAGGAAACCAGCTGTCTCGGATCCTTGTAGGCAGGTCTTGCAGCAGGCATAAACACCAGTTTGTCAAGGCCGAATTGTTCTTTTGCCGCCTTTCCGAGAGAAAGGTGAGCATTGTGTATGGGATTAAATGTACCTCCCAAGATACCTGTTCTCATATCCTACCTCGGAAGTTCTATTTTTCTCTTTTCCTTCTCTTTAGCCTGTTTGTAGATAACGATCTTTCTGCCGGTGACCGAAACCACCTCGGAATGAGTTCTGTCTGCAAGAATGCCCGCAAGCTCCTTGGGCTCATCATCGCAGTTTTTGAGAACGGAGATCTTAATGAGCTCGTTCTTTTCAAGATTTTCGATTATAGCTTCGGTAAATTCGGGAGTCAGGCTGTTCTTGCCGATCTGGAAGATCGGATCCAGTTTTTGGCCTAAACCTCTTAAATACGCTCTCTGTTTTGTTGTGATCATATTATCTCCTGCTCATCATTTGTAATAATCAAAAGCCCAACCGTAGATACGTACCGTATCTCCATCCTTGATGCCCATTGCTTCCAGTTCATCAAGGATACCGTTTGTTCTCATGAAATTCTGGAAGAATTCAAAGCCCTTTTCTGAATCAAGATTGGTGTAACCAAGCATCTTTTCGATCCTGGGGCCTTCGATAACATAAACCTTTTCATTTTCGTCATATGAAACAAAGTAAGGCTCGCTGTCTGCTTCCAAAGCTTCGGGATAGAATTCCTTTTCGAAAACAATGGGCTTGTCTCCCGTCTTCTTTAAAAGATCGTTGACATAGAAAAGCAGCTCATTGACCCCTTCGCCGCTTACTGCGGAAATGGGGAAGATCTTTATCCCCTGAGGTTCAAATTCGTCACGGAGGAGCTGCAGGGCAATGTCCTTTTCTTCTCCGTAAAGCGTATCCAGTTTGTTTGCCGCAATGACCCATGGCTTTTGGGCGATGGAAGAATTGTAAGCTTCAAGTTCTTTATTGATCTTGTAGATGTCCTCTACTGCGTCTCTTCCTTCCGTACATGCGGCGTCTACAATGTGTATCAGCACTCTGCAGCGCTCAATGTGCTTAAGGAACTGATGACCCAGTCCCACGCCTTCCGAAGCCCCTTCGATAAGTCCCGGGATATCCGCCATTACAAATCCGTCACCGTTTTTAAGATCCACAACACCAAGATTTGGATTCAAAGTGGTGAAATGGTAATTTGCGATCTTGGGACGTGCATTTGAAACACGGCTTAATAATGTGGATTTACCTACATTGGGGAATCCCACAAGTCCCACATCCGCAATAACCTTTAACTCAAGGATGACATTGAGCTCTCTTGCATCCTGTCCCGGCTGTGCATATTGAGGGACCTGCATGGTAGCTGTCGCATAATGCTGATTGCCTTTGCCACCTTTTCCGCCTTTAAGGACAACTTCACGTAAGTTGCCGTTGGACATGTCCGCTATTACTTTTCCGGTGGTGGATTCACGGATAACTGTACCTTCCGGTACCTTTAAGATCAGATCTTTTCCGTCTGCTCCGGTGCAGTTGTTTCCTTTACCGTCTTCACCGTTTTCAGCGCAGTATTTCCTTACAAATCGATAATCGGTCAGAGTGTTGAGACCTTTATCGACTTCAAAGATGATATCTCCGCCTCTTCCACCGTCTCCTCCGTTGGGGCCTCCTGCGGCCACAAAAAGTTCACGGCGAAAAGCAACGCAGCCGTTTCCGCCTTTTCCGGATCTGATATAAATTTCAGCTCTGTCAGCAAACATAGTCCTGTCCTTTCCGGTACATAATGATCAAACAGAAAATTTAAGCCCCGAAGCATTATCCCTCGGGGCTTAATAAATCATCTCTACTTGGATTCAACGGGATAAACAGAAGCCTGCTTCTTATCTCTTCCCAATCTCTCGAATCTCAAAACGCCATCCTTAAGTGCGAATAAGGTGTCATCGCCGCCACGTCCAACATTAACGCCGGGATGAATCTTTGTTCCACGCTGTCTGTAAAGGATGTTTCCGGCCAATACGAACTGACCGTCGGCACGCTTAGCACCAAGTCTCTTGGACTCGGAGTCTCTGCCGTTCTTAGTAGAACCAACGCCCTTTTTGTGAGCAAACAATTGAAGGTTCATCTTTAACATTGTGCTTACCTCCTATTTTAGTAAGTTTACGAACTTATTTCCGTACTCCTGTACGATCGCCTCGATCCCAAGGAAAAACGAATCCAGAAGCAATCTGCTTTCTTTGGATACATCTTCAACAAGGATCAGTTCGAGGAAACCGTCCTCGGTCTGCTTACAGGAAAATTTGTCATTGGTGAGAGCCTCTACGGAATTCACCGTATTGGTCGCCAGGACCGAAACAGCTGAACAGATAATGTCCTGCCCTTTCTTTGCATATCCCGCGTGGCCTTCCACACGAAAGCCGCAAACCTCGTCTTTTTCGTTATGGATCGATGTTACTTTAATCATGGCGATTAAGCGTTGATCTTTTCAATCTTGATACGGGTATAATTCTGTCTGTGGCCGTTCTTCTTGTGATAGCCGGATTTTCTCTTATACTTGTAAACAATAACCTTGTTACCCTTAACATCACCAACGATGGATGCTGTTACGGTAGCACCGGAAACAGTGGGATTACCGATCTTCATCGATCCGTCGTTAACTGCGAGAACCTGATCGAATGTGTAATTTGCTCCTGCTTCAACGCCGAGCTTTTCTACATTAATGATATCGCCTTCTGCTACCTTGTACTGCTTTCCGCCTGTTGCAATAATAGCGTACATACTGGCACCTCCTATTATCATTACTCGCCAACTGTGGTGCTGCCCCTTTGATGGACAGACTTCTACCTCGTTGTGCGGCATACTGAATATTTATAACAAAAAACCACTTGGATGTCAAGTGGTTTTTTAAATTTTTCAAAAAATTGACAAAATTCATCTTTCAGCTCTTAAGCTGCTCTGCGATGCACTTGTGAACCTTCTTTCTTGTAACTTCCACAAGTCCAAGTTTAGTAATGTCCACCAGTTCAGTCTGTATGCTGTCATTCTTGAATTCGTTTTTGAAATGATCCAGAAGCTGCTCCCTCAGGTTTTCATCATGCTGATTGATGAAGTCGATGACGATGATACCCGAAATGTTTCTGAGCTTTAACTGGTAGGCGATCTCCTTTGCCGCTTCGCAGTTTATCTCGAAAAACGTCTGTTCCGTAGCTCTCTTTCCGGAGATGGCCTTACTCGTGTTAACGTCGATGGCAGTGAGTGCCTCGGTCTGGTCGATGATGATGGAGGCGCCGGATTTGAGGTTGATCACACGTCTCAAGGCCCCGTCCATGTTCTTATCGATCTTGTAAAGGATGTTCAGGCGGTTCGGATCGTCAGTGAAAAGCACCTGAGTCTCTTCTCCGCTCTCATTTACCGTGGGGAAACACTTTAAATAGTCATCTATCTCATCGTAGACTTCCGGAATGTCGGTAACGATCCTGTCATAAAGGAAATTGCTGGTGTCTCTAAGCTGAATGAGGTAAGCAGGCAGTTCCTTATGAATGACTGTGTACTTTGAAGAATGTACGGCGTAATCACAGATTGTCCTGTACTTCTCACCAAGTTCCTTTGCTTCCTTGATGATCTGTTCATCGGTAGCATGCACGGAATTTGTCCTTGCGATGATGCAATAATCATCTCCGGAAAACTCGGAAAGGAGTTCCTTAAGATGCTGTTTCATCTGCTTGTTGGTGATCTTCTTTGAAACCTGTGCTCCGGATCCGTTCTTTACTAAGGAAACAAATCTTCCCGCAAGAGAAAAACTTGTGGTAACAACGGGAGCCTTTGTTTTAATGCTCTCTTTTACCAGCTGAACGATGATCTCATCTCCTATGCAGACCTTCTTATCCGACTGGCGTTTTACAAACAGCGGCTTGTCATCGGAATTAAGATCAAGATAGCAGGAGCAGGAATCGGAAATGTTAACAAAAGCTGCATTTATATTCTTTACAATATTATCAACACGTCCCACATAAATGTTACCGATCTCAAAACCGGTCTTGGGAGGTATCACGGAAATGTTCGTCATGCGTCCGTCATTGTAGACAGCACTGATCCTTTTTCCGTTATAGTTTGTAATAACTAATTCATTCATTATGAGTGATATATCCTTTTAGTCATGATAATTACAGATCGGAACAAGTTCATTTTCCCTGCGGGCATATGCTTCCAGTCTGTGTACCTGAAACTCATACTGATCGTACTCCATTCCGGCATAGGCATGGAAGGCTTTCATCAGCAATTCCGGACGAATGTGGTTTTCATTTCCGGCACAGAGTTTTAAATACAGGCACAAGCCGTTTTCATATTTCGGTGTCAGCTCTGTGGGCTGAACATCGAACCTTACATCATAGATGAAAGGGGCAAGGTTTATCTCGGTATCTCCTACCTTTGTCGTTTTGATCGCAAGAATTTCAGGCTCTTTAACAAACTCACTAAATTTACCTAAAAATTCCTGATTTGTCAAGGGCAAATCCGCCAAACCCTTGCGAAGTACCAAATAATCCGAAGCCTTTACCAGAGCCATCAGAGATTCCTTTTTCGTCTGAGGCGGTGTGGGAGGAAGGAGTGAAACATGGATGATCTTAAAGCCTTCCGGCATCTGAGCGTTAAGGCGCTCAAGTACATCCTGAGTGCTCTCCATCGAATTGATTTCCAGATCAAAGTATTCACCTTCACTTGTCTGGCCAACGCCCAGTGGCGCCGCAAAAGACATTAATTGGTGGGGATGATAACCTTCCGAGTATTTGACGTCGATCTCAGCCCGCCTGATGGCTTTCTGAAAGAAACGCATTACATCAAGATGCGACAAAAACTTGAGATTTCCGTATTTTGCAAATTTGATCCTTAAAGTCATTTAGCTTCTTCCTTTTCCCTAACCTCGTAGCAGATGCCGCCGTGGAATTCAAAAGCTCCGCATCTTGCGCAGCCCTTTCTGCAGTTGGGTGTAACTTTTTCATTGAGACCTGTTTGGTACTCTCTCCACAAAAATTCTTTTGTGATACCGGCGTTGATGAAGTCCCAGGGGAAGAGCTCGTCCTTTTCCCTTTCACGGAATACGTAAAACTCGAGATCCGTCTTTTCTTCTTCCATCGCCTTGTCCCACAGATCCTTTTTAAACTGATCAGTCCAGGCATCAAAGATGGCTCCTTTTTTGTAAACGTTCAAGAGAAGCTTTGAAAGCCTCCTGTCTCCCCGGGCAAATATGCCTTCAAGTATGGTCAGATCACTGTCATGCCACTTGTAGTGGATGCTGCGGGCATTTAGCTGTTCCGTTACCTTTTGCTTTAAAAAGCGTGCTTTCGCCCTGAACTGTTCTTCGCGGTTCATGGAAACCCACTGAAAAGGCGTAAAGGGCTTCGGTACAAAAAAGCTGGTACTTGGTGTGATCTGAACTCTGCCGTTTCTCTGATCCTTGGGGATCTCGTAGTACTCTCTGGCGATCTTGTCCGCAAGTACTGCGATCTGTTCTATGTCTTCCTCCGTTTCCGTGGGAAGTCCCAGCATGAAATAAAGCTTTACGTTGTTCCATCCGCCTCTGAAAGCATCCATGGAACCGTTAAGTATGTTTTCTTCCGTAAGTCCTTTGTTGATGACATTACGGAGTCTCTGGGATCCCGCTTCCGGAGCAAAAGTCAAGGAGGACTTTTTAATATCCTGAACCTTGCTCATAACATCAAGAGCAAAGGCATCGATTCGAAGTGAAGGAAGGGAAATGTTCACCTGCAATTTTTTAAAGTAGTCGATCAAAAAGTAGACCAATTCGGGTAAAGCCTTGTAATCGCTTGAACTTAAGGAGGAAAGCGTGATTTCTTCATGGCCTGTATTTTTTATCATTTTTACGGCCTGTTCCTTAAGGAAATTCACATCCCTTTCCCTGATGGGTCTGTAGAGCATTCCCGCCTGACAGAAACGACAACCTCTGATACAGCCTCTCTGTATCTCAAGGGTCACCTTATCCTGTACCACCTGAAGAAAAGGAACCACAGGTTTGTCGGGATAATAGGTGTCGGAAAGCTTCATCTCCACCTGTTTTCTGATGGTCCTTTTTGCATGGGGATTGTTGGGCTCAAAGCTTTTAATAGTCTGATCTTCGTTGTATTCCACATCATAAAACATGGGGACATACATTCCCTCAACATCTGCCACCATTTCAAGGAAGTCACGTCTTGAGCCGCCGTTTTCGCGGTTTTTCCTGTAAAGGTTTATAATGTCCTCGTAGACCGTTTCCCCTTCCCCGATGTAAAAGAAATCAAAGAAATCCGCTATAGGTTCGGGATTGTAAGAACAGGGACCGCCTCCTATGACGATGGGATCATCTTCCGTTCTTTCGGCTGCCGAAAGCGGAATGCCCGAAAGATCCAGGATCTGTAATATATTTGTATAGCACATCTCATATTGCAGGGTGATCCCCAGGAAATCAAAATCCTTGATGGGATCCTGGGATTCAAGGGCAAAAAGAGGAATGTGCTTCTCCCTCATGATCTTGTCCAGATCGGGCCAGGGAGAATAGACTCTTTCGCACCAAACACCGTCAAATTTATTGAACATGTCGTAGAGGATCTGTATGCCCAAATGACTCATCCCGATCTCATAGACATCGGGAAAACACATACAAAAACGAACATCAACCTCGTCCTTTGACTTTTTGATGCTGTTTACTTCCCCTCCGATGTAGCGGACGGGCTTTTCTATATTCATTAAGATCTCATCTGAAAGTGCAAGTTTCTGCATGAAAAATCCTCTTAAAAGAAACCAGATTAACTGTTGACAGCTAATTAATTATTTTATCACAAAAGCTTATCCGATACAATGATCCGATATAAAAAGGGAATACAAAAAAACGTATCCTGCCCCGGGGCTGCATAGTTGTAAACAGCAATAAAACCGCGAAATTTTCGCTTAATATCAAATGTTTTCCTTGAAAATAATTAACTTAAAAACTATAATTAAAATCAGTTAAAAATCATTCGGAGGTCCTTTATGTGGTGTCCCAACTGTCAAAATGAATTCAGACCCGGAATTACAGTTTGTCCGGAATGTAACATTCCCCTTATCGAGGAACTTGAATCGCAAGCCGAGACTAACTTCGTAAAAGTTGCGGGAGTAAAAGACGAAGTTATAAAAGACAAGATCGTTAAGTATCTTGATCATCTGAACATCCCAAACAGGTGTGAGATCGATGATTTCAACGAGGACGACGTTCAGTTTGTGATCTCCGTTCCGGAATCAAAGGCAAACGAAAGTGTTAATGTGATCGCAACCATCGTTAAAGTCGAATCCGAAAAGATGCTGGAGGAAGATCCCGAGAAAGTAATGGAGGAAGCCCGAAAGGCTGCTGAGGAACTGCAGAATTTAACGGAAAATAAAGGCTTTGTAAGAGCAAGTGAAAAAAGCGGAAACTATCTTGGTTCAGGAGATCTTTTCATTGCCCTCGGCGTGCTTCTCATCGTGGTTATCGGTTTAAGCGTTGCCGGTTTTATTCCCTTCTTACAGGGAACCGTCACCCTGATCCTTATGGGACTGATCGCAGTGGCCTCTCTTGTAAGCGGTACTCTTTACCGTAAGAAAGGTAATGCCTTAAAGGATGAGGTGGAAACAGAAAACGAAAACGAAGAAAGGATCAAAAACTTCTTAAAAGAAAACATCACAAAAGAGATCCTTGATGCTTTAAATGACGACGAATCAACTCCCGAGCTCCTGTATCTTAAGCAGGGTGATTACGTTAAAGATGCTCTTTTAAAGGAATTCCCCGGATTAAACGATGAGTATTACGACATTTTAACCGACGATTTCCTTTCAGAGCTTTATAATGACTGATC
This sequence comes from Lachnospiraceae bacterium, assembly GCA_016287675.1. Classification (GTDB taxonomy): domain Bacteria; phylum Bacillota; class Clostridia; order Lachnospirales; family Lachnospiraceae; genus RGIG3528. The sequence goes on along the minus strand of JAEFAR010000002.1, from coordinate 85,522 downwards.
TGAAAAGGCAAAGATCCGCCCGATTCCGGGCGGATCTTTTTAATCCAGTGAGAACAGTTCCATGAGTTCTTCCTTTGAAAGAGAATTTATAAAGACTTCTTTCGTGGAAATAATGGATTCCGAGAGTTCTTTCTTCTTATTCTGTAATTTGTAGATCTTCTCTTCTATCGTTCCCTTGGTGATCAGTTTAATGACCTCTACCACATTCTTTTGACCGATCCTGTGTGCTCTGTCCGTAGCCTGGTCTTCAACAGCGGGATTCCACCAGGGATCGAAATGAATGACGGTATCGGCTCCGGTAAGATTGAGGCCTGTGCCTCCCGCTTTAAGGGAGATCAGGAACAGCTGCTTTTCTCCGGAGTTGAAGGCTTTCACGTAGTCCACGCGGTCGCTCTTCTTCGTTCCTCCGTCAAGGTAGAAATAGCTGTATCCCATTTCATCCAGCGCTTTCATGATCAGCTCCAGCATGGATGTGAACTGCGAGAAAACAAGTATCCTGTGTCCGTTTTCAATAAGGTTGGGAACCACTTCCTTAAAGAGATCCAGCTTTCCGCTTCCCCCTTCGTAATTTTCGAGGAAAGTGGAAGGATGACAGCAGATCTGACGAAGTCTTGTAAGTGCAGCCAGGATCTGAAAACGGCTGGCATTTATGCCCTCGTTCAGAAGTTCCTGACGCAGATCGCCCTTGACACTTTCAAGATAGGAAAGATAGAGGTTCTTCTGCTCAAAATTAAGCTCTGCGATCATCTTCTCTTCGATCTTGTCAGGCAGCTCCGTAAGAACATCCTTTTTCATCCTTCTCATTACGAAGGGAAGGATGCGCTTGTTAAGTGTTGCTTTTACCCCCTCATCTCCCTTTGATATGGGCTTCTCGTACTTGGTAATGAATTTCGTATAAGAAAGCAGATAAAAAGGCATGATATAGTCAAAAATGGACCAAAGCTCGGAAAGGGAATTTTCGATGGGAGTTCCCGTAAGTGCAAATCTGTGCTCCGCCTGAAGACTCTTTACAGACTTGGCATTTACTGAAGCCGCGTTTTTAATGAACTGGGCTTCGTCCAAAAATACGGAATTGAACCTCTTATTGTCGTAAGCTCCGATGTCCCTTCTGATAAGGGGATAGGAAGTGATGAGTACATCATAATCATCACTGTTTTTAATGGCTTCTTCCCTGTCCTGAGGAACGCCTTCGATAATACGGCACTTAAGTGTGGGCGAGAAAGTCTCAAACTCATCGAACCAGTTGTAAACGACGGATGTGGGACAAACTACCAGGAACTGTGAACCCGGATTCATTTTCTTCATTTCTGTAATGTACACAATGGCCTGAAGGGTTTTTCCAAGACCCATATCATCTGCAAGAATACCGCCGAGTCCGTTGGCAGCAAGATTCATGAGCCATTTGTAACCAACGATCTGGTAAGGACGAAGATCCGCGTTGATCTCGGAAGGGACTTCATATTCCTGTTTTGAAGCATTCAGTACATTGTCTACAAGGCTTTTGAATTCCTCGTTTTTAATGACGGTGAAGCGTCCTTCGTCAAAGATCCTGTCGGCAAAGAGTGCCAGCCCCTTTGACACCTGAAGTACGTCTTTCTTCTCTATCTCCTTTGCGGAAATGTTCAGATCATCAAGAATGCCGTTCAGTTCATTCAGTTCATCTGATTCAAGATCGATAAAGGATCCGTCCGACAGACGGAAAAACTTCTTTTTGAGCCTGTATGCACGGAAAAGAGATTTCAACTCTTCCTTGGTCACATCTCCGTAGGTAAGGTTCAGTTCCAAAAGATCGCTTTCTCCGGAAACGCTTAATCCGATGGAAAATTTTCTGCTCCTTGAGGACTTGAGCTTTTTGAAATCCTCGGAATAGAAAAGATCTGCATGTTCCTTTAAAGTCTCCACACCTGTTGAGATGAAATCATAGATCCCGCTGTCCGCCTTAAGGAGATAAAATCCGGAATATGCTTCAAATCCGTTGGATTCAAGGATATTGCAGATGTTCTTTTCCTCAGTCTTGTTACGCAGGATGATGTAGGGCTCACTCTTGGGGCTTTCAAAGGAATTAAAACGATACTCACCGTAGGTGTAGATGATCTCCGCTTTGATGTAGGAATTGTATCTGTCAAAATAGATCTCAGCCCTGAAATCGGGAGTTATATACTTGTCGGAAAGTTCCTCCGGTATCTCGAATTCCATGGTATCATGGAGTTTCGGAAGAACAAATTCAAGGAAACGCTGCTTGTACTTGCCTTCAAAAACAAGAGGTGTCCTGTCTCCCCCGAGATTATTGAAAAAGGGAAGGAAATTATGAAGGAAAGCCTTGTCAGGGGTATAGAGGAATCCATCCCTGTAGAGCACTTCACCGTTTTCTGTGATGGGGATCACAGGCTCTTTGTCCTTGTAATCCAGGATGATCTCATCCTCCATATTGATGAGTTCAAATTCTATGTTGGGATTTGAAGGCACCACATGCACATCAAAGTATTGATTTCCGTACAATTCCAAAGAACAGGAAAGATTTCCCATTTGTTTTAAGAGCTTTATGAAAAGGAACTTTGAGATCACAAGCTGGGATTTTACAAAGAGTTCACTTCCTTCTTTTCCTGCCGTCAGTTCAGCAACATCGTAGATCCCCAGAAGGAAATCAAGAAATGCTTTCGAATCCCTGTCAAAAGCGCTCTCGTTGTAGATAAAATGAAAATCCTTTCCCAAAACTATAGGGTCCTGTCTTACAAAGGATTCAAGGAATTTTTTAAGGTTCTGGACCTTGTACAGGCGGTTGCTTCCCACCTTTATCGAGACAGCCGCTTTTCCGGAATTATTTTTTAGCATGGTACCCAGAGAAATAACAGGCTCTATATGGAAAACATCTCCCGTCTTTGAAAGAGATGACATGTTGTCAAAATAATCCAGGACATTGTAGATCCTTTTCTCTTCCGCTGTTTTGGGCAGATTCCCCTCTGCTTTTTCCTGATGCTTGTAAAGCATGCAAAGCGCGCATATGACATGCTTACATGCGCCGTGCCCCAATATGCTTCCGGGACAGGAACAGGAGTAATCAAACATACCGTCCTCAAGTTCGTTAATGAGTACGGTGTAGCTGCTGCTTCCTTTGATTATAAATTTGTATTTCTTGTTCTGTTTTGAGTAAGACGCGTTTTGAATGTGTCCGTTCTTGTAGTAAGTGACACCGCGCAGATAGGTGCCTTCATCGGGCGCCAGATTTCTGATCTTTTGCTTGGTTAAATGAATCATCTTGTTCCCCTTGAATAGAATGTTAAACGAAAAAGCGGAGCATTATGTGCCGAAGTCAAAGGATAATTGAAGTTCTTCCTGAACCTCGATCTTGAAATCTTCAAGTTTTTCGGGATTTACGATAGGAAGATCCGAAAGTGAGGAAAGTCCGAAATTCCTTAAAAATTCTTCTGTCGTTCCGAAGGCAATGGGGCGGCCGGGAGCTTCGATCCTACCCAGCTCACAAACGAGATTGTACTCCACCAGCTTGCTTACTGCGTGATCGCAGTTCACACCTCTGATGGCTGCCACCTCGTTTCTTGTAATTGGCTGTTTGTAGGCAATGATGGAAAGTGTTTCCAGAAGAGCATCCGTCAGAACGTGTTTTCTGGGTGCATGAGCCACTTTGATGATGCATTCGTACATATCCGGCTTGGTACAAAGCTGGAAGGAATCGTTCAGCTCAATGATCTGGATCCCTCTGTTACTTTCCTTGTACTCTATCATCATATTTCTTAAAATGTTTCTTACAACGGTTACATCCTGTTCCAGAGCTATCGCGATCCTGTCTGCTTCAACAGCTTCGCCCATGGTAAAAAGAATAGCCTCGATTTTTGCTTCAAGATCTTTAATATTGTCCATTTGATCACCTTTATAATCCAAAGCCGTTATTCTCGTCGAAATCAACGATGTCATCAGCTGTGTATTCGATCTCTATATCATCAAAAATATCGTTCTGAACCACGTTCATCCTTCCCATCTTCATGAGTTCCAGAACGCAAAGGAAGGTCACTATGACATCCATTTTGTCACTGCCGCCTTCAAGAAGTTTTTTGAAAGAGAAATGCCTGTTCAAAAGTCCGTATTCCTGAACGGAATACATCTTTTTCGTAAGGCTCACCTCTTCTTTTTCGATCTTTCCGAATTTTGAACGGACGGGATCGATCTTGTCCTCACGGCGTTTCATGACACTTTCAAAAATATCGTTTAATTTGGATAATGTAATGTCATTCAGCAGTTCACTGACGGGAACCGTCTCATGGTAATTAAGGATCTCGGGAGGAAGATTGCTCTTTTTAAAGAAGACTCTGTCCGCATCCACAGCCATGTCCTTAAGTTCCAGAGATGTGTACTTGTACATCTTGTATTCCAGGAGTCTTTCCACCAGCTCTGCTCTGGGATCGATCTCTTCTCCGGTTTCCTCATCAACTTCCTTAGGAAGAAGCATTTTGGACTTGATCCTGAGCAACGTACTGGCCATCAAAAGAAATTCGCTCATGGAATCCAGATCCTGTTCCTCGATACCCCTGATGGCATCCAGATACTGATCGGTGATCAAAGCTATCGGGATGTCATAGATGTTTATTTTGTTAATATCTATAAGATGCAAAAGAAGGTCCAGAGGTCCTTCAAATGCATCAAGTTTTATCGGGATTGACATAAGATCGAAGATCCTTTTTCGAAAAATTTTTAACTGAAATATTATAACACAAAAAAAGCGAAAAAAGAAGAATGTTTGTGAAGAAAGATTACAAAAAATTTAGAATTAAATTAACTTCGTATGATGACAACTTCACAGCGGTTAAAAAATCTCAAAGGTAAAAGATGCTCTCCCGCTCCTGAAGAAACAATGTGACGACCGTTGTAGACTCCTCTGTCTCTGTGCTTTATGCCATGAGTCGAGTACACTAATCCCCCTACAAAAGGAAGTCTCATGAATCCCCCGTGAAGATGTCCGGATATTATAAGATCGGAAGGTAATACCCTGTCGTAGTAGTCGATAAAATCCGGATTGTGGGCAAGAAGGATGTTTACTTTGTTTTCGGGAACATCTTTAAATACACCGGTGTCTTCCTTACTCATGTCAAAGGCTCTGCCCTTTTTGTAATTCCGTCTTTTTAAGGAGATCCCGTAGACTTCTGCCTTTTCGGAAATACTCATGTGTTCGTCGTCAAGGACATGACAGTGTGCAGGCACATCCTTTAAAAATGCTTCCCATATTTCCTTATGTTCATCTCTGAAACGAAGTTCATGGTTTCCGAGGGAATAATACACATCTGAGATATCAGAAAGCTCTTTTAAAGCCATAAGAGCCTTTTTTGTGTCCGGGTCTCCCGCTGTCAGAAGATCTCCCGCAGCAAAAATACAGGAAGGCTTTGCCTCCCTGATCCTTTTTAGATCCTTCTTTGATAATGTTTTGTTATGCAGGTCGGTAACAGCAACAAAAGTCTCCTTTAATCCGAGATCGATGTCGTAAGTCACAAACTTCCTGCATTTTAATTCATAGAACTCATAGCATGCATAAAGCAATAATAATGCGAGTATCAGGCAAAAGATCTGTAAAGGCGTCATTGTTTCCTCATTCCGTAAGCACGTAAAAATTCAGGATAAAAGTCTCATCCACCGCTTCTTTTTCAAAATCATAATCCGCCACCCGGACTTCCGGGATGGTGCAATAATACTTTGCGTTTTCAAACTTAAAAAGAAGCTCGTTAAAATCATCCAGGGATCCGTTTACCGTAACACTAAAGGACCCGATGGCATAGTTACCCTTTTTCTCAAGTCCGTTAAATGTGAGGCTCTTCTTTACGAAACCGTCGCCTATTGTCTCTTCTATGAAGTTAAGCATTTCGGAGTCATCCCATTGGGAAGGGAAAAGACCTACGGTCTTAATGTATTCATCTCTGGACCTCTCAAGGTCTTCCGTGATGGATTCGTAACCTGTCTGCCGGGCGGCAAGTCCTGCAATGATCTCTTCCTTAAGGGCTATGTCGTTTGCCAGTTCCTTCATTTCCGTTCTCAAAGGATTTACGAACAGATTTTCAAAAAGTACAATGGCTATGAAAACAAAAGCCACCACCATTATTATCTTTTCTCTTAAAGTGATCTTTTTCATAGCTTTTTCTTTACCTTGACATTAAGTGTAAATGTATAGCCCTCTTTTTCAATAAGAGGGATCTCGGAGATCTCTTCCCCGCTTTCCGTTGTCCTTACAACAGGCTCTCCCTCGGGATCTTCCACCATTTCCGTAACATGAATGATGGTTGAATAGGCGATGTCTTCAAAGTAGTCCACTTCTTTCAAAATGTCGATGTAATGACCGATGATCTCATAAGTATCAGCATAACAGCCTATGGTAAGGTTTCCGTCAGTCATTGCGTAACTTCTTATCTTAAGACCCTCGGGACAGACAAGCGCAAATGCCTGGATCTCATCTGTAGCGGAAAAATCCTCTTTAAGGATGGCTTTAAGATTCGCTGTTTTGGCGGTGTATCTTTCGTATTCGTCCCTGGCGTTCATGTATTCCGTCGCAATGTCTCCGTAACCTGCCACCACGCTGTTCAGACTGTTAAGTCTGTCTTCTTTCAATCGTTTTTCTTTTAAAGGCTCGTATACAAGAAAAACATTCACAAGGCTTAAGACAAGGATCACGGACAAGAGTCCGATCACCACTCTGGCAGGAGTTGTTCCGGATCTTTTGGAAGGAATCAGGTTTATATCATTGTAAAGCATTATACCCATTCCTCCTTTAATGTGATGGAAACCGCACCAAGATAGTCTTCAAAGTGCAGGGTCTGACCTTTGCGGCGTTTGATCAGCTTCGGCGATATCTTAAAATCTGCGATCTCGGAAAGCATGTAAACAGGAACACCCAGCTGCTCGCTGAAATACTCCCTGATGCCTCCCAGTCTGCTGGAACCGCCGGCGATCACGATGCAGTCAACACCGTTCTGGTTGTTGTTGGTCTTATAATAGTACATGGTATTGTCAAGCTCGGAAATAATGGAATCGTAGTACTCGTAGAGAGTTCCTTCGGTATCGTTGTTCTTTGAGAGCTTGAAGCTTTCTGCGGATGTCATGTCCAGATCCATTTTTTCGGAAATGGCTTCGTTGATGTATTCACCACCGTAACGGATGTTCTTGTGCATTGAGTAGGAACCGTTACGGATGAAGGTTACATTGGACATGGAAAATCCAATGTCTATAAGGCACACGTTTTCAAGGATGTTCTTGGCATCTTCGCTGCTTCCTTCACTATCTCCCAGCCTGTTGTTTACAAGATCGTCCAGAATGGCGTAAGCGTCTTCGTCGGAAAGACAGGTATCTCTTTTTTCTTCTTCCGTAACTTCTGCTGTCGCTTCTGCATTTTGTTCCTCGGTTGAAATGGGAAGAACGAAATTAAAATCATCTCTGATATCTTCCGAAACAGCCTTTGTCTGTTCATTATGGATCACAGGAGTATCAGGAGTATCAGGAGTATCAGGAGTATCAGATGTATCAGGCATATCAAATGCATCGGATTCTTTATCATTTGTTTCATAAAGATTTTCACCCAGGTCGTTCAGCTGTCTTCCGAAATACCAGCTGATCTCCTTGCCTTCCGCTTTTTTTCTTTCTCTTCTTTCTTCTTCCTCTTTTAATTTTTTCTTAAGAGCTTCTTCTGCGGCCTTTTCAGCCTGAAGTCTTGCGGCTTTCGCTTCTTCCGCCACTCTGATGGCTTCTATCTTTTCTTCCTTTGCGATCTGCTTTTCTTCAAGCTTTGCAAGCTTCTTAGCTTCACGCCTTGCTGACTTTGCGGCCTTTTTCTCGGCGCAGTTGTTTTTCATTTTCCGGAGTTTTCCGGTCTTTTTTGTTTTAAGGCTGTTCTCCTCATCCTCAACCCCGGATTCTTTTTTCTCCTGATCTTTAATGATCTTACGGATAAGCTTTGTGTGAGCATTGGGAAGTACATCTATACGGTTAAGACGTATTCCTGCCCTTTTGCAGACCTTTATATAGTCAGCAATTAAAGACTTGGGCGCAGAAACTACAAGGACTCTCATTGTCCTTTCTCCCGTTTCCTCATTGTTGTAATAGGAAAGTATCCTGTAATCGATGGTGTAATCCCCGGAAGCAAGGAGGTATATGTTTGAAAGCTCATTCTTAATGTTGGTAAGGACCTGGTCTTCCTTCATCTGAGGCAGGGTTATCTCTCTCATGATGACGTCTTTTCCCGAAAGACAGAGGGTAGCCCTTACGGCTTTAACCTTCAGATGCCTTCTGGCACTTCTTAAGGACTTTACAAGGATGTCCGGTGCTTCGATAACGCCGTCCACCACCACCCCGTTTGCTATCTGTTCGGAAACGGCTCCCAGGATCTTATCACCTTTAACCACTGCGAGCTTGATGTTCCTTGAACCTATGTCTATTCCCATTGTCTTTTTCTGAGGCAGGATGCTGACTATCCTGGATCTTTTAAAAAGGGAATTATCTTTTTTGCCGGCTTTACTTATCTTCATTGCGTCAATCCTTTAGTCATAATCTTTCCTGATGTTGTAAACACTTTCAAGACTGATGTTGTCATTTTTAGAGTTTTTCGTTTCTGCATAGATCCCCAGATCTATTTTATCATTTTTTACATCAAATGTAACAGAAGAAATGTTGTAACACAAAACAGTTTCGGAAATTGTATTAGTTACAAGATCTCTTTTTGTCATTATAAGCTGTTTGTCTTTTTCTTTAAAGCTTATAATATTATTTCCGACTCTTATGGTGTCGTCCGTCGCATTATAAACGGAGGCTTTTCTGCACTCGGTCAGCATGAGTTCCATTGCATCCCTGACTTCCGTCTCAGTAACTATCTCCGAGCTCTGCTGAACAAATGTCCTGTTTCCGAAGTCATAAAGTCCGAGAAGCGCAAATACGACGATCGCCAGAAGTCCCACCGCTATTATAAGCTCTATATACGTAAATCCTTTGTTATTCTTCATATTTTAAACCCAATAGACAGCATTTTCCAATGTGCATTGCAACAGATCGTTATTGTCATAGACCATGACCCGGACTCGGCTCAGATTTCCTTTGTCTCCGAAGTATTTGTAATCTATGGAAATGACACAATAAAGTCCGGGATAACGACTCTCGGTGATCTTGAACCTGTAGGGTGTTGATGCAGTCAGCTGTTCTGAAGAAAATCCAGTCTCCCTGCTAAGCCTTCCGGCAAATTCGTTCAGAGTTATGCCTTCCGAAGCGGTGACGTACTCCATGTATCTCTCGGCCATATAAGTACCGTCAAGCCTGTTGTCATTTTCGAGATTCACCTTTACAAGTGAGGTAACGGAGCGCAAAAACGCAGCCGCGATTATGCTGAGCAGCATCACGGAAAGAAGTATTTCTATTAAGCTTTCACCTTTTCTGTTTTTTAAAAGCTTTTTCATTCTTCTTTAAAACCTCTGTAAAAATGGCTCTTTTCAAAACTGCTTCCGTCAGAGACCACTCCCGATGTGTATTCCATTTCGATCTCCAGTTCCAGATTTTCGGAAGTAACTGTGGATGTCTTTACGATAACATTATCGGTAAAAGAGACATTTGTTCCCGTAATGCAAGCAAAAACACAGGCAGCGTAACGCCCATCGTTTGTCTGGAATTTATCCGCGTATCTCTTGCTTCCGTCTCCGTAAAGATCTATGTCCATCCTCGGCGCGTAGATCGCACCGCAGGAAAGATAGGAATCCGTAAAGGAGATCTTCTTTCTGGTCTCTCCGTTTTCGGGATCTCTCGCCGCCGAATAGATGTTACCGTAAAACGTGGTGTTTGTAATGTTTATGTCTGCAAAATCAGCCATATAAAAGTTGGAACAGCATTTGTAATCGGATACGGAAAAAGGTTCCGTACCGTAATAATAGATGTTGAATTTCGTATCTACGATCTTCTTTGCCTTCTCTTCGTCCGTCATTCCCGCATCGTTGAATGTGAAGTTTGACAGGTTGTTGTTCGGATTGGAAGGATCTCCGCTGACAGTACAGTCTTTTCGGGCATAAAGGTTCAAAGTGGCATTTCCCCCGATCTCCATCTGCCCCAAAATGTTCACATGATCCGCTATAACGCTGAGTTTTGTTCCTTCCGCAGTGTTGAACCTGAGTTTACTGTTCCTGTTAACTGTGAAATGTGATTCTGCATCGTCATCGGAAACAAAAACATTTAGATCTCCGGCCTTTTTTTTCCCGGAAGGTGTGTTTGCATTAAAGATAACTTCCTTGTATTGTGTTCCTGTGTAGAAATCACAAAGAAAAACAACGGAAACATTACTCTCATTCGTAAAATCGGCTGTAAAGGAATTCAGATTGTATTGCTCATACTCTTTTATAAAAATGTAAAGAGTGCCTGTTCCCGTGGTAGTCACCTGTATCTGATTGGGAGTGTACATGCCCAATGAGGATGTGGACGAAACATAGCTGTTTATAACGATGAAAACATCATTGTCGTTCAGATTCACATGAAGCTTGGCACCGTTTTGCATGTTGAGTTCTCTGTCTATGTAAAAGACAAAGTTTTTTCCGTTTACGTTCAGGGTAACATCGTTATCCCACTCCATGTCGCGGGTCAAAATGTAGCAATCGTCCTGATTAATGTTTACCGTAAGTTTTCCGTTGTTAATACCCGATGCAAAGTTACGGATGTTGATCTTACTGTATTCCCTGTACTTCCGGGTTGTCCAGAGATTCGGATTGTAAGGCACTTCTATGGTGGTGTTTTGCGAAAAGATGCTGGTGTCCAGAAGTTCCGTGGGTGTCCTTACATGCCACTGAGGCTCCGTGTAGATCTCGGACGTGGGAGGCTGAGGGATGTTGGGGATCCTTACGTTGGCTCCCGCAAGAGAAGTATTGTCAACTTTATAAACAATATCTTCATTTATATACATTTCCGGATTATCCAGATAGGGGTAATGATCCGGATAAGAAAAGCTTCCTCTGAGTTCCACTTTTCCGTTAAGTGATGAAACACTGTCCGCATCCACATCTTCAAGTGCCACAAGCATGGGGGAATTCTCATCGATGATCATCTTGTTGTAAGACGCGATCTCACTGCTTGAAGAAAGAAAAACAACTCCGTAGATCCCCGAAACCTTTTTCCTTACATTGTCATTGCAATCCATGACAGCAGTGAGCTTGTAACAGCAGGTGTAATTCTCGGTAGTAACGCTTACGGGAGCAATTGATGCCGACACGACTTCACTAAATGAATAGGCAGACCTTGCAAGATTCTTTATCTCCGTGTCAGTCCATGTGGCAAGTGATGCGTTAAGTCTCGTGGTAAACTCTTCCGCAGACAGATCTTCGTTTGCTTCGTTTGCTGCGATCGCAATGGCTTCCGCTCTTTTATCGATGTCCGTGGAGATCAGCCGTAAAACTCCTTCCGCAGCATAGTAAGCCCCCTGCCCGTCCTTGGTCTCGGTAGTCCTTATGATGTGACGGTTAAGTATGGTGTAAGTCCCAAGAATGAGCACAGAAAACACAGCTATGATCATCATTACGATGAGCAGACTCATTCCCTTTTCATTTGTATTATTTTTAAATACCTTTTTTAAGATCATACCCTAAACATTAAATTCACATACCAATCAAAGATCTTATCAAAAAACAGATAAGAAATGAAAAATCCTGTCGATAGAAAAGGTCCGTAGGGGAAACTGTCCTTTAAACTCTTTCTTTTCACAAGTGCATGTATTATTACAACAATTAAACCAACATAGGCAGAAAGCCCGATACCGAAAAGCACCTGCTTCCATCCGAGAAATGCCCCACAGGCAAAGGTGAGCTTTACATCTCCTCCGCCGAGCCCTTCTTTTTTCAGGACCTTAAGTACAAGAAGATAGAGGCAGAAAAGCAAAAGACTTCCGGACAATGCTCCTGCAAAGAAGTCAATTAACAGTGCTTTAAGACTGACGCCGTCCAAAAGATATACTCCGAATTTCATCACTGCAAGAACAAGAACAGCCAGATTAAAAGCATCCGGTATCTCCATGCTGTCAAGATCCGCAGCTGAAATGCAGATCAACAGTGACGAAAAAAGACAGCCGAAGAAACACTGAACAAAGCTTCCGGCGGTCAGGAAGACCAACAGCCAGAAAAATAAGTTAAGTCCTTCCACCAAAGGGTAACGTAGGGAGATCTTTTCATTACAATGTCTGCATTTTCCTCTTAAAAGTATGAAACTAAGTATGGGAATATTGTCATACCACTTGATCTTTGTTCCGCATCCGGGACAATGAGAGGCCGGGAAAACAACGGACTCATGTCTCGGAACCCTGTATATGCACACATTAAGAAAAGAGCCTACACAAAGCCCCAATAATGCGATTATAACAATAACAAAACCGAAGATCTCAGATGGGCAAAAAGACATGACAAAACCTCGCGATCTGCAAAAGATTTAAGACCAAAAAAAACTGTCAAGTAAGATAAATCTAAAAAAGCCTCTCTCGTTAGAGAGAGGCAGGAAAAGACTTTTTAGTTAAGAGCATCTCCATTTGCCTTAACAACAATGCAACTACCATCAGGTGCTGAAAGAATAACAGCAGAACTAGGGAATGTTCTTCCATCGAGAAGTATCTTGATCTCAGTAATAGTAGATCCTGTAATATCATCTTCGTCTACAACCTTATATGTAGCATACTTTGTTTTATTAGCTTGCGTAAATCCTTCAGGTAATGCGCCATCGCCCTTGAATAATGTTTCGCCTTTTACACTTCTCTGAGTGTTGATCATTGTAATTTCAGAAGCAAGTGTTCTTGCATTAGAAATATCAACAGTCTCTTTTGCAGTGTTTGTGCTGGAAATGATCCTGGGTACATAAAGTGTGGCAAGAACTGCAAGGATAGCGATAACTACCAGCAGTTCAATGAGTGTGAAACCTTTGCGGTTTTCTTTGAAAAACTTTTTCATCCTTTTTTTCCTCTTCCTTTTCTCAAATTTTTTGTTCGTAGAAATTAGAAACCCAATGATGAGATTATAGCACATAAAAACAAAAATGAAACATCCAATTTTAAAAAAATAATGTAGAAATTAATAAAAAAGTTTAAACAATCAGTACAATGAGAACAATGGCAAAGCCACCGCCAGAATGATGAAACCGATAAGAAATCCAAGGAAGATCATTATGGCAGGCTGGATCATGTCCGTTACCTTCTGAGTTCTTGCATCAATTTCCTCTTCGTAGATCCCTGCGGCATTGGAAAGCATGGCTTCCACAGTACCTGCTTCCTCTCCCATAAAGATCATGTTAAGGAGGATCTCCGGAAAACATTTTGTTTCCCGAAGAGGTCCGAACATGCCCTTTCCGGCAATGACCTGTCTTCTGACGTTCTGCAGTTCCTCTTCCACAAAACGGTTTCCTACTACTCTCGATGTTATGTCGATGCTTTCCGTGATTCCCACACCTGCAGCCATGAGTGTCGCCATGGTTCTTGAAAACCTGGCGGCAGTGTTTCTTTGAACGACACCTGCAGTCATGGGAAGCTTCATCTTTAATTCATCAATCCTGAGTGAACCGATACTCGTTGAGGCGTACAGTCTGAATAAAAGAATAAGTGCAGCAATTATTAACGCCGTTATAAGGCTGTAATTAACAAAGAAATCAGAGATCGCGATGAGGGCTTTTGTTATGCCGGGAAGATCCATTTTATTCTGTTCAAAAAGGGAAGTAAAGGAAGGAACCACCACCACCATCATGAATATTGTAACAATTATCGCAACAATCGTAACAATTATCGGGTATCTCAAAGCCGACTTTATCTTCATGGATGTATTGTAACTCTTTTCAAAATGCTGATACAGAGAATCAAGGGATCGGTCCAGAGTACCTGATGCTTCTCCCGCTTCTATCATGTAGATCATGAGCATGGGAAGCTTGTTGTTATGGTTCTTAACCGCCTGAGTGAGGCTGGAACCCATCTGGATGTCCTTCATGATCTCTGCGATCACTTTTTTCATGGGCTTGTAATCAGTCTGGGTTTCAACCATGGAAAGTGCGTGGAGTACAGGAATACCGGCCTTTAGGATCACAGAAAAATGCTTGCAGAAAAGCATGAGTTCCTTTACGGGGATCTTACGGTTTGCTTCGAAATCAAGAAGATCCCTTTTTTCGATCAGGGGCTTCACTTCAAGAACATAATAGTTTCTGCTCTTCAGCATGTCCATTACGCCCTGTTCCGAGGGAGCTTCGTAAACCCCTTCGGTAATGTCACCGTATATGTTTTTTCCTTTGTAAGTGAATTTTGGCATGTTGTTTCTAACCTTTTACAAAACCGTTTAGAATAAACACGGATTGTTCCGTTGCTTCGCAACTCTCACAATCCTGCGAACACTCGTAAACCGCTAATTTTTTTCTTCGAAAAAAATTGCTTTTTACTCGTGTTCGTTTAGTATCTACGACAGTGAGTGACATAAGATGCAAGCATCTTGTCACTTCACTGTCTCAGATACGTTTATTCTATCACATGATCGCGATGTTCGTTCTGTCAACGCAGTACTCAAGGAGCTGCTGCTGGGTGATCTTTCCGTTCTTGTAGAGCTTCATAAGGGAATCATCCATCAGCATCATTCCGTTCATTGATCCGGTCTTTATGGAGTTATTGATCTGATGATTCTTTCCTTCACGGATAAGGTTTCTGATGGCATTTGTGGCAACAAGGACTTCCGTAGCCACCACTCTTCCCGGCTTGTCCGCTCTCTTAAGAAGCTGCTGTGAAATAACCGCCTGCAAGGTACTTGCAAGCTGAACCTTGATCTGTCCCTGTTGGCTGGGAGGAAAGATGTCCACGATACGGTCGATGGTAGCGGCTGCACCGATGGTGTGCAGGGTTGAAAGAACAAGGTGACCGGTCTCCGCAGCCGTTAGCGCTATGGAAATGGTCTCGTAGTCTCTCATTTCTCCCACAAGGATAACGTCGGGGTCTTCACGGAGGCTTGCTCTTAATGCATTTGCAAAGCTTCTTGTGTCGCTTCCGATCTCCCTCTGATTAACGATGGACATGTTGTGTCTAAAGAGATACTCGATAGGGTCTTCAAGAGTGATTATATGCTTCTTTTTAGTATTGTTGATCTTATCGACTATGCTTGCAAGGGTTGTGGATTTACCTGAACCTGTGGGACCTGTGACAAGCACAAGCCCTGAATTTCTGTTGGCAAGTTCCGAAACGATGGGCGGAAGCCCCAAAGTCTCCATGGGAGGAACTGTGGCAGAAATGCATCTAAGTGCCACACAGCATGTGTTTCTTTGATGGTAGGCGTTCACCCTGAAGCGCTGACTTCCGGGAACCGAGTAGGAAAAGTCAAGCTCTCCCTTTTCTTCGTACTCTTTGTATTGAATGTCCGACATCAGACTTTTGACTATGTCCTTGGTGTCGTCGGGCATGAGTTTCTTTTCATCAAAATAAATAAGTTCACCGTGTTTTCTTAAAACGATGGGAACACCGACAGTAACGTGAACATCGGAAACACCTTCTTCAGTTGCAACTTTTGACAAAACTTCGTCTATATAGGTCATGATTCAACTCCGCATGTTATGTAGCTCACTTCTTCAAAACTTGTATAGCCTTTTTCAAGCAATCTGATGCATTCTTCTCTCAAGCTGGTCATTCCGTTTCTGGCTGCAGTAGCAGCTATCTCATTGGTATCTGCCCCCTTGGATATCTTGTTTCTGATCTCCGAATCCACCATAAGTACCTCATGAACTGCCATTCTGCCCTTGTATCCGATGCCGTTACACTTTGAGCATCCACAGGCTTTTCTGAATTTACGCGGTCCTGTGAGACCCAGAAATTTGAGTTCATAATCCGGAACATCATACTCGATGGCGCACTCGGGGCAAAGCTTTCTCACCAGTCTTTGGGAAATTACACCCATGAGGGAAACAGCCAAGATGTAGGGAGCTATCCCCATCTCTTCCAGTCTTGCTATTGCAGACACGGCATCATTTGTATGCATGGTGGAAAGGACAAGATGTCCCGTAATTGCTGCTCGGATGGCGATGTCCGCAGTTTCCGAGTCTCTGATCTCCCCCACCATGATGACATCCGGATCCTGCCTGAGGAATGTCCTTAAGGCTTCCGCAAAATCCAGACCGATCTTATTGTTTACCTGAACCTGGGAGATCCCTTCTATCACGTACTCAACTGGATCTTCGATGGTGATGATGTTCTCCGAGGTCTTGTTGAGCTCCGTGAGCATAGCATAGAGCGTTGTGGATTTACCGGTTCCGGTGGGTCCTGTTACAAGAACAAGGCCGTTGGGAAGGGTCAGAAGCTTTTCAAACTTTTGGAAATTATCGGATGTAAATCCGAGGAATTCTTTTCTGATCTTAAAGTTGTACTTGTCCAGGATACGAAGTACCGCTTTTTCACCGTTGGTGGTGGGAAGGATGGAAACACGGATGTTGTAAATGTTATCTCTGAACCTGTAATCGAAACGTCCGTCCTGGGGAAGCCTTCTTTCCGCAATGTCCAGGTCAGAAAGGATCTTGATCCTTGTGATCAACGCTCCCAGAGCATCCTTGGGGACGTCACGGATGATCTTTAATTTGCCGTCCAATCTGTAACGGATCCGCACGCTGGAGATCAGAGGTTCAATGTGGATGTCGCTGGCACCGTCGGTGATGGCAACATCTATGACCGAGTTAAGGAGACGTACAATGGGTGCATTGTCTATGACCGCATCTCTGTCCGCTGCGATGGTGGGTCTCACTGCTTCGGAGTACTCGTTCTTAATGTCCTGCACCGCTTTATCCGCGGAACGGTTTCCGTAAAGTCTGCCTGCGGTGTTGATTATGCTCCTGTAACTGGAAATGACGGGAATGATTTCGCACTGTGTGGCAACGTGGATGTCCTCGATGGCCACAAAGTTAAGCGGATCCTCCATTACCACAGTCAGATAACCGTTTTCAAGCTTTACGGGGATCGCATTGTATCTCTTTACCAGCGTGTACGGGATCATCTGGATGATCTTTTCCGGGATCTCTATGGTTTCGGGATCAACGATGGAAAAGCCCATCTGTGTGTGCAATGCTTCCAGCATTTCTTTTTCGGAAACAAAGCCGTTATTGATCAGCACACGTCCCAGACGTTCGCCTTCATCCTTTTGCAGTCTCAAAGCTTCATTCAGCTTTTCCGTTGTAAGACAGCCGGCATCGATCAAAATCTCGCCCAGTCTTTTCTTTTGAATTGCCATTTGTAACCCCCATGATCAACAGATCAGAACATTTTGATCTCATCAGCGGTAACTATGCCAAGGACATGCTTGGGCGGCTCCACCTTTTGAGCGGAAAATCTGTAAGCTTCCCGCACTCTTGCGGATGCTGCCCTGAGTTTGTCTATATCATTGGCGTAAAGAGTAACGTAAGGTTCTCCCTTGGAAACAAAATCGCCGATCTTCTTTCTTATCTTAAGACCTACAGAGAGGTCGATTACGCTGTCCTTGGTCTCTCTTCCGCCTCCGAGAAGCAGGCTGGTCATTCCGATCTCATCCGTAAGGATCTCCGAAACGTATCCGTCCTGTGTGGCAATAATATCTTCCTTGAATTCGGTTCTCTGGAATCTGTCTGTGTTCTCTATGCATGAGATGTCTCCGCCCTGAGCCGCAACAAATTCTTCCAGCTTAGCAAGGGCTGCTCCGGACTCTATGGTCTCTCTCAGCATTTCCTTAGCTTCGTTAACATCCTTCGCTTTTCCCACACCGATCAGCATGTAGGATGCCAATGTGTAGCAGGCATCCATGAGGTCGGGACGTCCGTTGCCCTTTAATGCCTGTATCGCCTCATAGGCTTCAAGGGAATTACCTACACAATAGCCCAGAGGCTGGGACATGTCAGAAAGCACGGCGTAGGTTTTCTTGCCGCAGCCTGTTCCGATCTTTACCATGAGTTCAGCCAGTTCCTTTGCATCATCAAGAGTCTTCATGAAGGCTCCGCTTCCCACTTTAACGTCCAGTACTATGCAGTCAGCGCCCGCAGCAAGCTTCTTACTCATGATGCTTGATGCAATGAGGGATTTATTGTCAACGGTTGCTGTAACGTCACGAAGAGCGTACATCTTCTTGTCCGCAGGGCAAAGATCCGCAGTCTGACCGATGACCGCAATACCGATACGGTTTACGTTATCAATGAATTCTTCGTCTGTTAAGGAAACAGAGAAACCTTTAAAGCTTTCAAGTTTGTCGATGGTTCCGCCGGTGTGTCCGAGGCCGCGTCCGCTCATCTTCGCAACGGGGACTCCCAGACAGGCCACCATGGGACCCAGGATAAGAGTAGTCTTGTCTCCCACGCCGCCTGTGGAATGTTTGTCCGCTTTCAGACCTTTGATGGCAGAAAGATCCAAACGATCTCCGGAATCTATCATGGACTGAGTCAGATCGATGGTCTCTCTAAGATTCATCCCGCGAAAATAAACAGCCATCAAAAATGCAGACATCTGATAATCGGGAATGTCACCCTTTGTAAATCCCTGCACGATAAAATCGATCTCTTCTTTGGTAAGTTCTTCTCCGTGTTTTTTCTTTGTGATCAGATCATACATTCTCATACGCCTTACCTCCTGTTCATCTTTGTATAATAAGTGAGGATCCCGGCTATGGTCTTTCCGTCCGAGATCTCGCAATCAGTGATCATTTTTACCAGTTCTTCGGGGTCCATCTTAATAACTTCCACAAACTCATCTGGATCGAGATTCTGAGCTGTTTTCTTTAAGCCCGTGGCAAGATAGATCTCAATGTATTCGTCATCGTAGGCCGAAGCGGGATAATACTTGTTTAAAAGCTCCGCCTTTTCACATTTGTAGCCTGTTTCCTCTTCCAGTTCACGTACCGCTGCGGTCTTTCTGTCTTCTCCGGGATTTAAGCAGCCTGCAGGTATCTCGAGGGTAAATCTGTCGCAGCCGGGTCTGTACTGCTTTACCATAAAGAGCTTGCCGTCTTCATCAACTGCAACGACAGCCGCCGCTCCGTTATGATGGATGAAATCCCATTCAGCCGTATCTCCGTTTTCAAATCTCATGGTCTTCTTGTAGAAAGTAAGGATCCTGCCTTTGCAGAGTTCCTTGCTTTCAATGCATTCAGGTCTTAACATTTTTAAAAACTTCCTTCTCTTATCCTTTTTTCTTTTTATTCAAATTTTGCCGTTTTTTCGTAAACAGCTTCACAGCCCTTTATGACCGCATTTCTGAGGCCGAATTCTTCCAGGGCGGCCGTTCCGCAGATAGTGGTTCCGCCGGGTGAACAAACCGCATCCTTAAGTTCTCCGGGATGCTTCTTCGTTTCAAGCATCAGTCTGGCTGAGCCGAGAACGGTCTGAGCCACCATCTCGTAAGCCTTGTCTCTGGGGATCCCGAATTTGACCGCTCCGTCAGCAAGGGCCTCCATGAAGACAAAAACAAAAGCAGGGGAGCTTCCGTTTGCAACAACGGCAGCATTCATCAGATTCTCAGGCAGAACCACCGCACGCCCCACAGAATCAAAAAGCTTTAAAGTGTTTTCCCTGTCTCCGTTAAAATCATCAGGGAAAGAAACGGCAGACATGCCTTCTCCCACCATTGCAGGTGTGTTGGGCATGACTCTAACGATCTGTGCGTTATTATCAAAGGCTTCGCTGAGTTTAGCGATCGTAATCCCCGGCGCGATGGAGATCACCGTTTTGTTTTCTTTACCGAAATAAGGTCTGATCTCTTCTATTACTTTAAAAATAACCTGGGGCTTTACTGCAAGTACCACTATATCGCACCATTTAACAAGCTCCACATTATCCTTGCAGGCTGTGATCCCGTATTCGTTTGAGATCATCTTTCTTCTTTCTTCGGATGTATCAAAAAATACCACCTTGTCTTCTCCGAAGCTTTTTACGGCGCCGTTTATCAAAGCGCTTCCCATGTTACCGGTTCCGATGATTCCGATCATAATATCTCCTTTACGCAGTAATTATGCGTTCAATCCTGATAATGGCTTAAATTAAGCACATTCTTTATTTTATCGCATTTAACGATCATTATCAAACAAATATTTAATAAAGAGTTAAAATTGTTTATACCTGAGCATAAAAAAAAGCAACCTTTCGATTGCTTTTAAAATCTCATTATTTTAAATCCTTAAGAAATGTCTCGATCCTGTCCAGACCCTTTTCAATGTCTTCCATGGAAATGGCATAGGACAGGCGGATGTTTTTGGGAGCTCCGAAATCCTTGCAGGGGATCACAGCTGTGAGATAGTCATCGATCAGTATCTGCGCAATTCTACCGATGTCGTCGATCTTCTCGTCCCTGTAGCTCTTTCCGAATACTTCAGAGAAATCAATGAAAACATAAAAAGCTCCCTGGGGCTTTAAAGCTGATACATAAGGCATCTTTGAAATACGCTCATGCATGTATTTCCTTCTCTTGTCAAATTCCTGTCTCATTATCTCAGGAGCAGTCTGAGGACCGTTCAATGCTTCCACAGCAGCAGCCTGGGCAATGGAGTTGGGATTTGAAGCCTGATGGCTCTGTACGGAACTCATGAGCTTTGCGATCTCCTTGGAAGCTCCTGCATATCCTATTCTCCAGCCTGTCATGGAGTAGCTTTTGGAAAGTCCTGAACAGGTGATGGTTCTCTTGTAAATCTCATCATTAAGAGAAGCGATGGAAACAAAATCATTACCGTCATAAACAAGATACTCGTACATCTCATCGGCGATAACATAGATGTCCTTCTTTACAACCACTTCTGCGATCTTTTCAAGTTCGTCTCTTGTGTAGATCATTCCCGTAGGATTGTTGGGGGAATTAAGGACAAGGGCCTTGGTCTTATCGGTAACAGCCTTTTCCAGCTGTTCTGCGGTGATCTTGTAGTTCTGAGCCGCTGTACACTCAACAAACACGGGGATTCCGCCGCAAAGCTTCACCATCTCGGGATAGCTGAGCCAGAAAGGTGCGGGAATGATCACTTCGTCTCCGGGATTCAGGATAGCTTCAAATACATTGGTCAAAGAATGCTTACCGCCGTTACTTACAACGATCTGATCTATATCATAATCCAGATGATTGAAATTCTTAAACTTGTCGGAAATGGCCTTACGAAGCTCCACAGTTCCGGCTGCGGGAGTGTATTTGGTGAAACCGTCATCAATTGCGCGTTTTGCGGCAAGGCAGATGTTTTCGGGTGTTGCGAAGTCAGGTTCACCGGCTCCGAATCCCACAATATCCTTACCCTCTGCTTTCAGTTTCTTTGCTTTTGCTGTAATGGCAAGGGTCGACGAAGGTTTAACTTCCATAGCTTTTCTGGATAATTCAAGTGACATGGTTTACTCTCCTCACGAGTTTCAAAATGCTGAATACAGGCATTTTCTTTGATGATTGTTTTGTTGTTTTATTGTATACAATAAAACACTCGACATAATATAGACTATTTCACCCAAAAAAGCAAGCATTTTTCCCAAAAAATCAAATTCGTTAATAATCTTATAAGTAAGATGAATAACAGACAACACGAAAAAAAGACAACGGCTGAAACCGTTGCCTTTAATTGATCATTTAGCATACTCGATTGCACGAGATTCGCGAATAACATTGATCTTGATCTGACCAGGATATTCAAGCTCAGCTTCGATCTTCTTGGACAGGTCTCTTGCGAGGAGAACCATCTCGTCATCGTTGATCTGTTCAGGGATAACCATAACGCGAACTTCTCTTCCTGCCTGAATTGCAAAGGACTTATCAACTCCTTTGAAGCTGTTAGAAATATCTTCCAATTGTCTGAGACGCTGGGTATATGCCTCCAAGGTTTCTCTTCTGGCTCCCGGTCTGGCAGCTGAAATCGTGTCTGCCGCCTGCACGATCCATGCAACAAGGGACTGAGGCTCAACATCGCCGTGATGTGCTTCAACAGCATTGACGACGGTGGCATTTTCCTTGTATTTTCTGCAAAGATCTGCACCGAGCTGTACATGAGTTCCTTCCTGTTCATGGTCAACGGATTTGCCGATATCGTGAAGAAGTCCGGCACGCTTTGCCGTCTTAACATCAACACCGACTTCCGAAGCCAGAAGTCCGGAAAGGTTGGCAACTTCGATGGAATGTTTTAAAGCATTCTGTCCGTAGCTTGTACGGAATTTCATTCTACCGAGGAGCTTGATGAGTTCGGGATGAAGTCCGTGAACACCGCACTCCAGAGCGGCATTTTCGCCTTCTTCCCTAATCATAGTTTCAACTTCCTTTTGGGCCTTCTCTACCATCTCTTCAATCCTTGCGGGATGGATACGCCCGTCAGCAATCAATCTTTCAAGGGTAATACGTGCAACCTCACGGCGAATGGGATCAAATCCCGAAAGGACAATAGCTTCGGGAGTATCATCTATGATGAGTTCAATACCCGTCATGGTTTCAAAGGTACGAATGTTACGTCCTTCTCTTCCGATTATCCTTCCCTTCATTTCATCGTTAGGCAACTGTACTACCGATATCGTGGATTCTGCCACATGATCTGCGGCACAACGCTGAATAGCTGTAACGATAATGTCTTTAGCCTTTTTGTCGGCTTCATCCTTAGCCTGGGTCTCAAGATCCTTGATCATTACGGCTGTTTCATGTTTAACGTCTTCTTCCACTGACTTTAACAGATATTCCTTAGCCTGTTCGGAGGTCAGACCCGAAATCCTTTCAAGCTCTTCAAGCTGCTTCTGATGCGATGCTGCGACCTCAGCACGCATACGGTCAAGTTCAGCTTCTTTCTGAGCCATTCTCTGATCCCGTTTCTCCAATGCTTCCGCTTTTTTGTCTACTGCGTCTTCCTTTGAAATTACACGTCTTTCAGCGTTAGCGCATTCTCTCATACGATCTTTGCGTTCTTTCTCAAGGTCATCTCTGGCCTTTGAGATCTCGTCCTTCGCTTCGATGATGGCTTCACGCTTCTTTTGCTCTGCTTCTTTTAATGCTTCTTCGATGATCTGCTTGGATCTTTCCTCTGCAGAACCGACTTTGCTTTCATATTTCTTTTTGTGATCTGCGATACCCGCATTCCAGAATATAAAAGCAGCAACAGCAAACGCAATTACAAAGGATGCAGCTCCGACAATAAAATACAACATTGCGGAACACCTCCTATGAAATTATGTATACAGATTAAATAATCCGCACACAAAATTAATTATATAGATTTTATCGCTTGCTGTCAAGGTCTTGGCTTCAACAAAATTAAACAAGCGAACCTAAATAATAAAATCCCTTGCATTCATCCAGCCTGACATTTACAAGCTTTCCGATAAGATTGTCGCAGCCCTCGAAATGAACAAGAAGATTGTTTGAAAGCCTACCCGTCATCATTTCCTTATTTGCTTCATCTCTGCCTTCCACAAGAACTTCAACCGTCCTCCCCGTAAGCTTTGATGCGGCTTTTTCGGATTCGGCTTTGCAAACTGCCAAAAGCCTTTCAAATCTGTCTTTCACCACGTCCTCGGGCACTTCATCCGGGAATTTGGCTGCGGGAGTTCCTGTTCTTTTTGAATAGATAAATGTGAAAGCGGAATCATAGCCGCACTTCTTTACCACATCAACGGTTTCAAGGAAATCTTCTTCCGTTTCACCGGGAAATCCAACAATAATATCAGTGGTAAGAGAAACATCCGGCAGGTTTGACCTGATCTTTTCTACAAGTGTAAGATACTGTTCTTTCGTGTAATTCCGGTTCATCTTTTTAAGGATGCGGCTGCTTCCGGACTGAACCGGCAGATGAACATGAGCACAGATCTTAGGCTCTTTTTTCATGACTTCGATAACATCATCGGAAAAATCCTTGGGATGAGGAGTCATGAATCGAACTCTCTTAATGCCTTCCACTCTGCAGACCTTTTCCAAAAGTTCCGCAAAACTGCATTTTTCTTCCAGTCCTTTTCCGTAGGAGTTCACATTCTGGCCCAAAAGCATGATCTCAACCACGCCCTGATCCGCAAGACTTTGAACCTCTTTTACGATGTCCTCGGGCTTTCTGCTTTTTTCTCTGCCTCTTACATAGGGAACTATGCAATAGGTGCAGAAATTATTGCAGCCGTAGGTGATGTTGACTCCTGCCTTAAAATCAAATTTTCTTGTACTGGGCAGGTCTTCCACGATCTCCGAAGAACTTTCCCAGACATCGATCAATTGTTTTTTTCCGGAAGTCATCTTTTCATAGATGAGCTCCGCAAGCTTAAAAATGTTATGAGTTCCGAAGACTATGTCCACAAAACGGTAACTCTTTTTGATCTTCTCCACTTCATGAGGCTCCTGCATCATACAGCCGCAAAGAGCGATCATCATGAGGGGGTTTTTTGCTTTTAAAGTACCGAGGTATCCGATCCTGCCGTACACTCTTGTATTGGCATTTTCTCTAACGGTACATGTGTTGTAAATAACGAAATCGGCATTTTCCGAATCCGCTTCCTTATAGCCGATGTTTTCAAGTACACCCGCCAGTTTTTCCGAATCCTTGGCATTCATCTGGCATCCGAAGGTCTGAATGCAGTAAGTGAGCTCCCGGCCTGCCTTAAGAGCTTCTTCCGCTACCATGCTTCTCAGCCTGTCCATGAACCAATATTGTCTTTCGGGTTCTGTGTTAGGTATTAATTCCATTATTCTCTGATCTGACCTGTTCCAAAAATTATATATTTGATGGTTGTAAGCTCATTAAGTCCCAAAGGGCCTCTGGCATGGAGCTTCTGGGTAGAGATGCCGATCTCTGCGCCGTAACCGAATTCAGCACCATCCGTGAATCTGGTTGAAGCATTTACATAAACCGCAGCCGAGTCTATCTCGTTAAGAAAACGCATGGCATGGTTGTAATTCTTTGTAACGATGGCTTCCGAATGTCCGGAAGAATGCTCGTTGATAAAATCTATGGCCTCGGGAGTGTGATCCACGATCTTTAAGGAAATGATCTTATCAAGGTACTCTGTGTAGTAATCCTCCTCTGTAGCCGGTTTGATCTCGGGAACGATGGCTCTTGATCTTTCATCGCCTCTGATCTCCACGCCGTGCTTAAGGGTAAGGACTTCGTAGATCTTGGGGATGATCCTCTCCGCAACCTCCGTATGGACCACAAGAGACTCACAGGTGTTGCAGGTTCCGTATCTCTGAGTCTTTGCATTTTCAATGATGCTAAGAGCCATTTCGTCATCGATCAGCTTGTCAACATAGATGTGGCAATTGCCGATACCTGTCTGGATCACGGGAACTGTGGCGTTTTTAATGACATTGTTAATGAGTCCCGCACCGCCTCTGGGAATGATGACATCAATGTAATCATTCAGTTTTAAAAGCTCATCCACATACTCTCTGTCTGTCTTTTCCACAAAGACCAGCGCATCGGGATTTACACCGTTTTCGTTCATGATGTCTCTCATGAGCTGGGCAAGGATAGCATTTGTATTCACAGCATCCGAACCGCCGCGCAGGATGCAGGCATTTCCGGCTTTAAAACAGAGCCCGAAAGCATCAACAGTAACATTGGGTCTGGACTCGTAGATCATGGCGATAACCCCCAAAGGAACACGCTTTTTACCGATCTGAAGTCCGTTGGGGCGAAGGGTCATGGAGATCACTTCTCCCACGGGATCCGGCAAGCCCATAACCGTGATGAGTCCTGCAGCCATGTCCATGATGCGTTTTTCTGTCATGGTGAGTCTGTCGATCATGGCTTCACTGAGACCACGCTGTTTGGCAGCTTCAACATCCTTCCTGTTGGCATCGATGATCATGTCAATGTTTTCCTTAAGAGTGTCCGAGCATTCCCTTAAGATACGGTTCTTTACATCTGTAGAAAGGTTCTTTGCGGAGACCGATGCCGCCTTGGCTCTTTCTCCAATTTCGGTTATGTAACTGCTCATAGATTGTTTCCTCCTCTCGTGGTACGAATCATCATAATTTTCTGAAATCGAAACTGTCATCTTTATCTGCAACGAACAAAGTTCCCTTTTCTTCTCCGTTCATTACCGCTCTGATGTTTTCAACGTCATCACCGTTGATGATGACCATGTCCGTTCCGGACTTTGTAGCCATTAAGGCAGCATGGATCTTTGTCTGCATTCCGCCGGTCCCTACATTTGATCCTGCGCCCTTGGCCATTTCAAAGATCTTATCGTCCAGTTTTTCTACTACAGGGATGAATCTGGCATCTTTATTGTGTCTGGGATCATCGGTGTAAAGCCCGTCTATGTCCGAAAGAAGGATCAGAAGATCTCCGTGGATCATGGACGAAACATAGGCAGAAAGAGAATCATTGTCTCCGATCTCAATTTCAGCCGTAGAAACCGTGTCGTTTTCATTTACGATGGGAATGACACCCATTGCCAGCAATTCGTTTAATGTGTTGCATGCATTCATATAGGATTCATCCTGCATGAATGTGTACTTGGTCAAAAGTATCTGGGCACAATTGTAATTGTATTCGGAAAAAAGCTTCTTGTAAACTGTCATAAGAGCCGCCTGACCGATGGCCGCACACGCCTGTTTGCATGAAAGGGTTTTCGGTTTTTCCGTAAGGCCGATGGCGTGTCTTCCCACCGCTATGGCTCCGGAGCTCACGAGAACCGCTTCTTTACCCATGTTTCTGATGTCAGCTATGATCCTCACAAGTTTTTCAAGTTTTGCGTAATTGATCGTTCCGGTCTCAGGATAGGTGATGGTGGAACTTCCGACTTTGATAACGATCCTCTGTTTATCTTTAAGTTGTTTTCTGTCAGTCATTTTCAGGCCTTCCATACTTTTCTGTTATTCTTTCAAAGATCTTGATACCGTCAACGGCGGCACTGGTAATGCCTCCCGCGTATCCGGCTCCTTCACCGCAGGGGTAAAGTCCCGTGATCTCTGCTTCCCCAAATTCATTTCTGTTGATCCTTACAGGGGATGATGTCCTTGTTTCAACACCCGAAAGGATCGCATCACCGTCCGCAAAGCCGCGGACCTTACGGTCAAAGCCCATTACCGCTTCAATTATATCCTCTTTTACGTATTTCGGCAAGCACGGTGTTAATTCGGATCTTTCGAACTGCCCCTTTGAATTGGGTAAAACCGAACCGAATTCAACTGTTTTAACGCTGTTTTTAAAATCATTAAATCTTTGAACCGGTATCTTGCCTCCGCAAAGACCGAAGCATTCTTCTTCCCATTTTTGCTGGAACTTCATTCCCGCAAGTGCAGAATCGAAACCTTCCCTTAAAAAGTCCTCGGGATTCACCTGTACTACAATTGCAGAATTTGCATTTTTCTCGTTTCTGGCAGCATTGCTCATACCGTTTACACAGTTCCTGCCTTCTTCGGAAGACGCATTTACCACAAAACCTCCGGGGCACATGCAAAAGGAGTAAACTCCACGACCGTCCGCAGCCTGAAAGGTCATCTTGTAATCTGCCGCAGGAAGATCCGTGTAACTTTCTCCGTATTGAGATCTCCCGATCATTTCCTGAAGATGTTCGATCCTTAATCCTATGGCAAAGGGCTTTGGAGTAAGTGTCAGGGGCTTTTTTGAAAGCATTGAAAAGGTGTCTCTCGAACTGTGCCCGATGGCAAGCACACAGATGTCACAGGGTATCCTTTCCTTACCATTTATCTCAAGGGAAACAAGCTTTCCGTTTTTATCGCATTCTACATCTGTAACACGTGAATTAAAGCAAAATTCGGCCCCCTTTTTAATGGCAGCTTCTCTCATGCCTTTTACTACTTTTTTAAGTCTATCCGTTCCCACATGGGGTTTATTCGAGTACCTGATCTCGGGATCCGCACCGTATTTTACAAAGGTATCCAGCACAAAGCCGATCCTTCCCATGGGGTCCTTTACTCCCGTATTCAGCTTTCCGTCGGAAAATGTCCCGGCGCCCCCTTCTCCAAACTGTACATTACTGTTGGGGTTCAGTCTGTTGCCCGCCCAGAAGCTTTCCACCGTCTTCTGTCTGGAATCCACATCTTCGCCTCTTTCAAGGACCAAAGGTCTGTAGCCCTGTTCCGCAAGGAGATACGCCGCAAAAAGCCCCGCAGGCCCGCATCCCACGACCACCGGTCTGTGGTTCATCTTTTCCTTTCCCGAACTCACAAAGGCATATATATTCTTTACCGTTTGAGTTATTTTCCCCCGGGATGCTTTGATACACTTTTCTTCTGTTGCTTTGTTCTTAAGTTCCGCATCGATGGTGTAGATCCAGAGGATGTCTTTTTTGTCTCTGGCATCCAGTGATCTTTTTGCTATTTCAAAATTGAATTCTTCCGCCCTTAAGTGCAATTCTTTTGCAATTGCAGCCTTAAGCTCGGCTTCACCGTGTTTTATCCTTAGTTTTACCTGTAATCTGATCATCTGTTTATGATCTCCTCTATAAAGCTCCTCATATCACGATCTTTTTCGCCGAAAGCCGCGCTGATGCCTGCAATGGCTCCGGAGCTCCAGGCCCATTGAAGATTGTATCCTCCGCAGGTACCGTCTATGTCCAGGATCTCTCCCGCAAAGTAAAGCCCGGGAACGATCTTTGATCCCATTGTCTCAGGATCCACTTCCAAAGTGTCTGCACCTCCCGCCACCACCTGGGCAAAGGAAAAATCGTTGGTGCCGGTAACATCTGCCCTGAGATCCGTAAGATTCTTAATCAGAGCCGAGATCTTGTCTTCTGTAACACTTTTGCAATTTCCTGTGGGATCGATCCCGGAAAGGTTTAAAAGTACAAAATTTAATTTGTGATTCAAAAGCCCGAGCAAAACTTCCTCATTTGTTCTTCCCTTCGGAGATAGTTTTCGGAATCTGTTTTGAATTTCCGTACGGACTTCATCCTTACTCATTCCTGCCATGAAATTTAAGCTCAGAACGACCTTTTTTGAGCTTCCTATGGCTTCAGCGCAAAAACGGCTCACCTGAAAGGCAGGGATCCCGGAAACGCCATAATCGGTAAACAGGAGCTCACCATTTTCAGAAGCCTTTTCCCGGCCCTCCACAAGAACTTTAACGATCCCTTCTGTCCTTACTCCGTTAATGGTCTTAAAAAAGCTTCCCTTACAGCGTATCTGGCAAAGCGCGGGATAAAGAGGCGTGATCCTGTGCCCCATGGATTTTACGAGACTGTATCCGTTAAAATCCGTTACATCCTTCATGTTGGCAAAGCTTCCGCAGGCAAGTATCACCCTGTCAAAGCTTTGAGAATTCACCTTAAAAGTATTCTTTTCTTTTACAATGATCTTAACCTTCTCAAAAACGAATTTAACGCCTTTTTCTGCACATGTAAGCCTAAGGGCCGATGATACCGAGGACGCTTCTTCGGAATTGGGATAAATGTATCCTCCGTTCTTTTCCTTGGGTCTGATGCCCATGCTCTTAAAAAAGGCTTTGGAAGTTTCGTTGTCAAAAACAGAAAGAGCAAAGGAAGCAAATTCCGGATGCTGCCCGCGGTAATGTTTTAAATCCATGTCATCATTGGTAAAATTGCATTTTCCGTTTCCCGTTCCGTTTATCTTTTTACCCGGTACGTCTTTTGCTTCAAAGATAACAACCTCGGTATCTTTTGCCGCAGACGCAAAAATCGCGGCAGTCATACCGCTTGCACCGCCGCCGATTATTGCTATTCTGTTTTTCTTTTTTTCTTCAGCCATTATAATTTAAATCCGGTTTTTTCAACCAAAGTGACCAGTCTTCCGCCCATGGGTAATTCCAGAAGTTCTTCCCTTGAGATCGTCCTTGTGAACACCATGAGTCCGCCGTAAGCAAGAGCACCGAAAGCTATGGCAAAAACAAGAGAAACAAGTCCTGACCTGAACAGGAAGTATATGCCTTCATAGGAAAAGTACGCGATCACAGCCATTACAGCAGAGTAAAGTGTAGGAAGCAGAAAACTCTTCATAAACTCCTGCCTGTAGGATGCTTCCCTTTGAAGACGGAACTTGTTCAAAAGCCCCACGGTAAAAGGAAAGATCATATAGCCGATGGCCAGGGTGTAGACACCCAGATCCGTGTAATACATGAGCCAGAAATCAACTATGCAGTAGACGATAATTCCGATGATGGCATGCATTACGGGGAATTTGAGTTTTCCCATGCCCTGCAGGATGCTGTTGGTGGTTGTGGAGTAGGCAAAGAACACCACGCTCATACCGCCGATCTGCATGAGACGTACAGTCATATCACTTGTATCGTTAAAAAGAACTGCCATCATGGGTCTCGCAAGAGCTATCAGTCCGAATGCACAGGGGATCGCGATCATCATGTTCAGCTTAACAGCCTGATGGAGCTTTAAATGTATCTCTCTTACCCTGCCTTCCGTAAAAGCGGAAACCACGTTGGGGATAATGGCAACTCCGATGGAAGAAGCAATTGCCAGAGGGACATTTACCAGGAGCCTGAATTTGCCTGCATAGCATCCCCAAAGCACGGATCTTGTACTCTCATCCACACCTTTTAAAGCCATGATGTGATTTAAAAGTATGGAATCAATGTTACCTGTTACCGAGTACAGGAACTGGTTAAGAATGATGGGTACGACAGTCACCAGGAGCATTTTAAAAAGCAGGGGGTAACTGTCACATTCCCCTGTATAATCTTTTCTCAGCCTTCGCATGAGGGTAGGCCTGTAGATCAGGTAAATGAATCCAAGAAACAGAAGCGCGATCAATGCACCTGCCAGAGTTCCGAGAGTGGCTCCCGCAGCTCCGTAATACACACTCTTTTCGTCATTTGCAAACAGTTTTAAAAACAGGGAAGCAAAGAGGATTCCGCAGACCACATGGACGATCTGTTCCAGGATCTGCGAAACGGATGTGGGTATCACAGTGTTCTTTCCCTGAAAGAAGCCCCTTAAAACTCCCATAAGAGCAAAGACAAAAACAGTGGGAGCCAGAGCCTTTAAAGGAAGCGCTATGTTGGGGGATCTGAGCATCACGGTGGCGATCTCTTCCGCAAAGAACCAGACAAGACCTGCCATAAAGAGGCCGACTATTCCCGAAAACACAGAACTTACTTTAAAGATCCTGAAGGAATTCACGTACTCCTTCTTCGTTTCTTTGGCTGAAACAAGCTTGGATACCGCCATTGGAACACTGAAAGTCGACAGGATCAATGCCATGTTGTAGATCTCATAGGCATTTGAGTAAGCACCGTAGCCCACATCTCCCAGCATTCTCGAAATAGGGATGCGGAACGCAAGACCGATGATCCTGGATAAAATTGAAGCGGCAGCAAGTATGCTGCCCTGAATATAGAATGAATTTCTTTTTTTGTTAGCCATTAAATTTACCTTGTAACGCCGACAGAATCCAGTATCTCTCTCTGCATTCTCTCCATTTCTTCTCTTTCCCGATCGTCTTCATGATCAAAACCGAAAAGATGAAGCATGCTGTGAGCAACCAAAAAAAGGAGCTCTCTTTTTCTTGAATGTCCGTATTCGGACGATTGTTCCAGAACTTTGTCAAGAGAAATAACGATGTCACCCAGCATCAGTTCTCCGGAATCGGGATCGCAGAGAATGATCTCATCTTCTTCGCTGAAATCACATTTTCCCGGTGTCTCCCATTCGATCATGGGAAAGGAAAGCACATCCGTAGGTCTGTCGATGCCCCTGTTCTCAAGATTCATCTTATGGATCGCATCATTATCCGTGATCAGAACATTGACCTGTACTTCGTATTCGCAATCAAGATAATCGACACAGGCGTTCACCACCCGCTCTATTTCCGAAGGTACGTCAAAATCCAGCGAATCCTTTAATTCCACTTCATTTTCAAAAATGATACTCATTTATTGTTTCTTCTCCAAATCTTCAAGAACCGTAAGGAAATAGTTCTTGATGTCTCCGCAATCCTTAAGGGTAACCCCTGCATTATCCAGTCTTCCGTTCAGCATGTATTTTGTCATGGCACTGTCAATGATCTTAAGAGGTGCGATGGCTGCTGCAGAAGATTTTTTAAGATAGAGATAGGTGGTTATTATGGTATCGGTGATGGCAACCACACCTGCTTCCTTTGAAGTAAAGAAAGGATTCTTCTTGCTTGTGACCTCATCCACTGCAGAAATGATCTTCTCCGGGAAATTGTTTTCCTTAAGGATCGAGAGGGTGTTTTCAAAAGCATCGCCTTCTCTGCTCTTACCGATCTCATGATACAGCCCCACAGCCTTTGCAAAAGCAGGGTCAAATCCAAGCTCCCTTGCGCAGCCTTCCGCGATGACGGCCACTCTGAGGCTGTGTATGTAGGCACTCTTTTTGATGGTTTTAAGAGCATCCAAAAGCGCGGAGCTCTCGTATGTGTAAGGTGAAAGATCGATCTCTGCGGGAGCTTCCGCTGTAACAACAGGAGTGACCACAGGGGTGACATCTGCTTTAACTGTTGCTGTTTCTTCAGCCGCAACTTCGGGTACGGCTGAAGGCACATTACTTACGGTAAATGCCGTGTTTTCAGCAGCATTAACTCCAAAAGCCTGCTCGACAGGATACTCGTTTGCAGCTTTACTGTCAAGTTCGGAAGCAAATGTTTCCAGATAAGCGATACCTTTTTCCGCAGTTTCGTTGTTCTTTTGTTTCTTTAATCCTATCAATGTGTCTGTACTCTCTTTTTCTCCGTTCAGAACGAACAGCTGTTTTCCTGTAATGTAAGCAATAAGGCAGAGAACCGTAGATACAACAAACAATACCACAAGTCCCTTCAAGCCGTTTCCGTAATAATGATACTCCTGTAAAAGAAAAAAGTACCCAAGGAACAATCCTGCAGGAAGATCAATAAAACAAGAGATTGACAAAGCTCCAACGATCCATAAGGGCATGGTGGTCAAGGGTCCGAAGATCAGATAAAGAACTGCGGATGTAAAAACCGAGATCACCGAAACCGTAAGGGTTTCTTTGGTCAACCTCTTCCTTTTAAGGCTCCCTGATGCATAGGCACAAAAGAGAGCTCCCATAAATAACGTAGTTCCGAAATGAACAGCGTTAAAAGGATGTTCCCCCACCCTTAAAGCGGTAATGAGCACCGATAAAAAGGCGGTTGCCAGAAAGGTGCCCAAAAAAATGCAATTTTTAATCAGACTTTCTTTGTCCGGTTTGTTTTTTTGAACCGCCTTTTCCAATTCTGTCCTTCCTCTTTTCCTTTTTCTCGTAATCCTCGTAAGCATTTACAATCTTCTGAACAAGAGGATGTCTTACAACATCCTGTGATGTAAGCTTTGCAAATCCTATCTCATCCACCTTGCCCAGTACTTTAAGAGCAACATCCAGTCCGCTCTCCGTACCGGAGGGCAGATCCTTTTGGGTTGCGTCTCCGGTGATGATGGCTTTTGAACCGAAACCTATTCTCGTCAAAAACATTTTCATCTGAGCAGGAGTTGTATTCTGTGCTTCATCAAGAATGATGAAGGCATTGTCAAGTGTACGGCCTCTCATGTAGGCCAGGGGAGCCACTTCGATGAGTCCCTTTTCCATGTTCTTCTGGAAGCTTTCCGCACCCATGATCTGGTAAAGTGCATCATACAGCGGTCTCAGATAGGGATCTACTTTACTTTGAAGGTCTCCCGGAAGGAAGCCCAGCTTTTCTCCCGCTTCTATGGCAGGTCTTGTGAGGATGATCCTTGAAACCTCATCGTTTTTAAAAGCCTTGATGGCCATGGCCATAGCCAGATAAGTCTTTCCTGTTCCGGCAGGACCTACGCCGAATACGATCATCTTGTTTCTGATCAGATCAACGTATTGCTTCTGTCCTATAGTCTTCGGCTTAATGGGCTTTCCCATGGTGGTAAAGCAGATAAGGTCGTTGTCGGCTTCAGAAGCGGCAGCCAGTTTGTTTTCCATGGTCATTGCAATGGAATAGTTCATGGACTGCTCGGTGATCTCCTTGCCTTTCTTCAACGAATCCGCAACAGACAGGATCAGTTCCCTGACGGAAGAAGTGTTTTTCTGATCTCCGATGATCTTTAATTCACCGTCTCTCGAGATCAAAGAAACATTAAATGCTTTTTCTATCTTTTTCGCAAAGCCGTCAAGCTCTCCGAATATTTCCTTTATTGTAGAAGATTCAAGTTGTAAGACTTCAGTAATTGCTTCCATTTACTATCTTTTATCCTTTGCTGTATCCTTGTCGATTTCTGCGTGATGCTGTTCTTTTTCTTTATAGAGCATATCATCAGCCTTAGCCGTAAGGCTTTCAAGCGTATCAACTCCGTTCTCGTAGACGGCGTAGCCTATGGAAACGGAAAGCTTGTACTTTTTGGTGGTTCTCTCGTTTCTTTCGTTTATGGCTTTAATGATGTCACGTTTCAGGTTAATGATCTCTTCACTGAACCTTGACTTGATAACGAAAACAAATTCATCACCGCCGTATCTTGCAAGAAACATTCCCTGGCTGCCGCAGCATATGCCTTTCAAGAGCTCCGCCACCTCGATCAGTGCATTGTCTCCTTCATTATGACCGTACTCGTCATTAATGTGTTTAAAATAGTCCAGGTCGATCATAAAAAGATAGGTCTTTAAAGGCCCGGGAGGCTCGGTCAGACAGGAGTTTATGAACTGAAGGAACTGTCTCTTGTTGTTGAGTCCCGTAAGTCCGTCGGTTGAAATGTGTCCTATCTGAATGTCGAAGCAGACAGCAGCAAGGATGAGTGAAAATGCGGGGATCGTGGTGCTGACCGTGTCAAATAAAAGGGTCAGGAGTAACGTAAATATGGGAAGTGCAATAAAAAGGATGATTGTTTCCAGGCTTAACACCGTCTTCGTCTCAGGATCGTAAATAAAAGCTATGATCAGCTGAACAGCAGCCATAACGATGTAAAAGCCGGGAACGATAAAGATCACAAAGCTCAGATACCCTGCCGTAGCATAATTGGTTGCTTTGGAAACGGTGTATATGATACCGCCCCAGGGAGATAGTATGGTGAGGATCAGAGCAGCAAAAAGAGGTACTCTGTAACCCCAGATGTTATCCTGATTCAGTAGTTTTTTGGATCTTGTAAATGTGGTGCTGTAAACCAGCCACATATAAGATGTGATCACCATCATACAGATGAACAGACATGTAAGGACCTGATTAAGGATGTACCATCCGTGTCCCATGGTCCCTTCCACAAGGGCGCAAAAAGCATCCGCAGCACAAGTAACGGACAGCGAATAGACAAGATAGAGAAAAGACCTTTGAGATTTTCTCTCGTCCTTGTCTTTCAATAATCTGCGGATTATCCATTGCATCAGTATTATGCAGATCAAATCGACTTCAAGTCTGTACCCCATAAAATCTCCTCTTTGTAAACGCCCAAAAACAATTAAGCCCTGATTATCCTATACTAACCCACTTTAAGTCTGATTATAGCACAATAGATATACATATAAAAGAATAAAATAAAAATAGTAAGGGTAAAAAATTCATCTTTACAACAGAAAAAATCCCATGATCCGAAAATCATGGGATTAATTGCTGTAAGTAAACTACTATTTGAATTTGCGCTTACGAGCAGCTTCGGACTTCTTCTTACGTCTTACGCTGGGCTTCTCGTAATGCTCACGCTTACGAATCTCCTGCTGAATGCCGGCCTTTGCGCAGTTTCTCTTGAATCTGCGAAGAGCGCTGTCCAGTGATTCATTTTCTTTTACGATTACGTTTGACATCTTGTTATCCCTCCCTCCGGTTGGATAGTCTGTGCCTACACCAACTGAATGGGTATCTATAAAAGCACTTTCGCTATTATAACATAAAATTTCAATCAGTCAACCTAAAATTTATATTTTTATAAAAAGTCAAAGCTTTAAAATATGTTATAATACACTTGTACTATTCTGAAAGGCAGGTGTGATATGAAAAAAAAATTACTATTACCAATCATTATTTTGCTGATTGCAGCAGCATTATTTATAATCCTGATGCTCCGAAGAAGCGTTAAAAACAGAGACGAGGCTGTACCTTCACCCACTCCTTCTGTGATCGCATCATTAACCGTCGAGCCTGAAGCAACAAATACTCCGACGGTCACAAACGTTCCCACATCCACTTTCTTTCCCACATACGTCCCCACAAACTCCCCCTCATCCGTTCCCACCGAGGTCCCTTCGATGCCGGATGAGCCTTTTGAAATGCCTGTGTTAATATACGCTGCTGGGACGGATCTTGAATGGATGATCGAGGACGAACCTGATGATCCGCCATATACTCCGGTGCCGAAACAAGCAGGTGCAACACCTACCGCAAGCCCCAAACCCTCTGTCAGTCCCACACCATATGCATATACAACGCCTTACGCAGGTACCACCCCTTATGTAACTTCAACGCCCTCAGCAGGTACCTCAAACTCCGAAGGCACAAATCCTTATGCAGGAGCAACACCCTCTTCAAGCCCGACTTCATCTCCCGCCACTCCCACCCCTGTTGTCGACCTGTCCGCATTAAAACCCGGGGATCATTTCAGATTCGGCTCATACGAACAGGATAACGATCTTACTAACGGAATGGAGCCTATTGAATGGATAGTCCTCTCAAATGAAGATAACGAGCTCTTTGTTTTAAGCAAATATGTGCTCGACATCAAAAAATACAATGAGGAATCCGGTGATATCACATGGGCCGACTGTACATTACGCAAATGGCTGAATGAAGAATTCTTAAATACCGCATTCAATAAAGATGAAAAAGCCCGTATCCTAACAAAAGATCTTAAGAACTATGACAATCCCGAATATGGTATTGAAGGAGGCAAAGATACAAAAGACAAAGTCTTTCTTCTCTCTTTCAATGACATGATAAATCCCAAATACGGATTTTTCACCGATCACAACGCTTCCGACATCCGCCGCCGCTGCTCATACACAGAATATGCAGGGGCTTTGGGAGCTTCTATTATAGCCAAATCCGAAACATCCGAAGGAAAACCTTCCTGTATCTGGTGGCTTCGTTCTCCGGGCATCGTCGGACAATATGTAATGTATGTTATGCAGGATGGTCATGTTTCTTACGACGGCTACTACGGATCATACGAAAGTTCCGTTGCCATGCGTCCTGCCTTATGTATAAGTCTCAACAACTTGAGCACGCCCACCCCCACTCCCACACCGACCTTTACACCATCGCCTACGCCAACACCAAAACCCACATCATCACCTACGCCAAAGTATACGGCAACACCTACACCAACTCATGGCCCCGCATATCTGTTTGATCTGGATGTTTCAAAGCTTGTAACAGGTGATACCTTCTATCTTGGTACCTTTGAACAGGATTGCAATGCAAAGAACGGCAAGGAGCCCATCGAATGGGTGGTTCTTTCCAACAAGAACAATGAGCTTTTTGTAATGAGCCGTTACGGTCTGGAAAGCATGCCGTTTAACAAAACCTCAAGCAATACGACATGGGCTGACAGTACTATCCGCAAATGGTTGAACGGAGATTTCTATAATTCATCCTTCAGTAAAGATGAGAAAAAATTGCTAAAGACAAAGACCATAAGAAATCATTCCAACACCAGCAGTATTGTTCATGTGAAAAACGAACCTGATACAAAAGATAAGGTATTTTTATTATCCGTGGATGAAGCCGAGGAAAGATCGTATGGTTTCTCAGGTTCTTCAGAGTTTAGGGATACTCACATATGCGAGCCGACTGCTTATGCAAAAACTCATATTAAAACCGGTATGCAGTACTGGTGGTGGACCCGAAACACACATCTGAAGATAGCAGGATCATCTCTTGCGCTAAAAGTAAGAGATGATTATCCCGGGTCTTCCCCCGATGTTGCAAGGATCTATTATGAAAATGACTATATAGTTCGTCCTGCAATGTATATCGATCTGAGCACTCTGAACAAGTCTGCTGCAACTGATGCACCGTCTCAGACTCAAATACAAAAAACACTTGCCGGGTTAAAAAATGGAGACGTATTCACATTCGGAACCTACGAACAGGATAACAATATCAGAAACGGCGAAGAAGACATTGAATGGATCGTTCTGTCCAACAATAACAGCGAGCTTTTTGTAATCAGCAAGTACATACTTGAGCAGTCCAAGTACGACTCCGCGAATAATAGCGGGAACAATGTAACCTGGGCTGACTGTACATTACGCAGGTGGCTGAATGAAGACTTTTTGGATAAGGCATTCTGTGAGACCGAAAAGAATCTCATCAAAGCAAAGACAATAAAGAATGCTGATAATCCGTTGACAGGAACAGCCGGCGGCAAAAACACAACAGATAAGATCTTCCTGTTATCCTATGATGAAGTAACCAATAAAGCATACGGTTTTAACAGTGATAATACCACCCGTGATATCAACCGTCTTTCCTCAAGAACAGTATATTCATATTATTCCATTCAGAGCACCGATACGGAATTGACCGCAGAGGGAAGGTATGCTTCGGGCTGGTGGCTTAGATCACCCGGAAAAAATGACGCAAAAAGCTATGCAATGTATGTTACAGGCTACGGAAATGTGGACACCGACGGTGCCCCTGTGGCCTCGAACAAAAACGGCATCCGCCCTGCCATGTATATCAAACTTAAATAAACAACTAACCAAAAAATCCCGGAGCATTTAATTGCTCCGGGATTTTAATCTTATCAATTCTTTCCAAAGGACCTGTAATAATTTATGAGACAGCCCTTTGCAATGATATCTCTTTCGTCGTTGGTCAGCTCTCCGATCTTCAACGTGAACTCTTTTAATTCCTTGTTTACGATGTAGGCTTTGATCTCCGACTTTTTGTTTACGATGGCGTCTCTGATGCCCTGAACAAAGATGTAATCTCCAATCTCAAAAGGAACTTTGTCTTCGAAAATGAAAGGTATCATGCCCCAGTTAATGAGATTTGAACGATATCTCTTAGTTGCGTATTCTTTTGCTATGTTTGCAAGTCCGCCAAGAACTTTCTGGCAGGATGCAGCCTGTTCCCTCGCACTTCCGTCTCCGGGCTTTACCGCATAGATCACGCTGCCGATCTCCACCTTTAAAGGATCGATCCCGAAGCGTTCTTTGAGAACTTCCATAACGGGCTTTGTCTCTTCAAGTGCGGAATAGATGTCTTCGGGGCTCTTTGCTTCCCATCTTGCCTTTTCTGCCTTCTGGATCTCTTTCGCACGTCCCACATACTTGGGATCCTTTCTTGAAAGAGTGAACTCCGCAAGTCCCAGAGGATTGGATCTGAAGGATGAGGTTTCTCCTGAAGGGATCAGTTCATCCGTTGTAGTTACGGGATCATTGATAACGGAAGCCACACGAAGCACCATATCGTCTTCCAGACTGCACATCTTCGGCCAGTCTACGATGCCGGGGCCGAACTTGACTTCCGCTGTAGGGTCTGCCTTGCCCCAGCCGTTGTAAACACGATTCTCATATATAGCCGAATCAAAGTGGTAAACAGGTCTTGAGAAATCACCTTCAAAGCTCTCCGCACTGGTAAGATAGCCCTTGTTTGCCGCTGTTGCCGCAATTGAACGGGCATCCATAAGTGCAACTGACGCGATCTGTCCGTTGGTAACCTTGCTTCCCTCACGATTGGGGAAGTTTCTTGTGGAGTGACGGATTGAGAAGCCGTTATTTGCAGGTACATCTCCCGCTCCGAAGCATGGTCCGCAGAAAGCTGTACGGATGGTGGCACCGGTTTCCATGAGCTTTGCAATGGTCCCGTTCTTTACAAGTTCCATCATGATGGGCTGTGAAGCAGGATAAACACTTAATGAAAACTCATTGTTTCCGATGTATTTACCGTCAAGAATGTCAGCAGCCGCGCATATGTTTTCAAAACCGCCGCCGGCACATCCTGCGATAACGCCCTGATCCACGTAGATCCTGCCGTCCCTGATCTTATCCGTAAGATTGAATTTGATCTTATTGTTGTCAAGAGAAACAGCAGCTCTCTTTTCCACTTCCCTTAAAATGTCTCCGGGATTTTCATTGACTTCATCAATGGTGTAAGTGTTGCTGGGATGGAAAGGCATTGCTATCATGGGCTTGATCTCGGAAAGATCTATATCGATCAGGCCGTCGTAGTAAACCACTTCCGGAAGCTGCATTTCTTTAAAGCCCTGAGGGCGCTTGTGAAGCTCGTAGAAATCTTTAACCTTGCTGTCTGTAATCCATACGGAAGAAAGACAGGTGGTCTCGGTGGTCATTACATCCACACCGATCCTTTCATCTACCGTCAAGGAATTTACACCGTCTCCGAAGAACTCCATGACCTTGTTGTTAACGTAACCGTTGGCAAACACTTTTCCGATGATGGCCAGAGCCACGTCCTGAGGTCCCACTCCTTTTCTGAGTTTTCCGGTCATATGTACACCCACAACTTTTGGCATGTTAATGTCGTAGGTCTTGTCAAGGAGCTGCTTAACAAGCTCCGGTCCGCCTTCTCCTATGGCCATCGTTCCCAGGGCACCGTAGCGGGTGTGGGAATCGGAGCCCAGGATCATCTTACCGCTTTCAGCCAGCATTTCTCTGGCAAACTGATGGATAACAGCCTGATGAGGGGGAACATAAATACCGCCGTACTTTTTTGCACAGGAAAGACCGAACATGTGATCGTCTTCATTGATCGTTCCTCCCACGGCGCAAAGGGAATTGTGGCAGTTGGTCAGAACATAGGGTACAGGGAACTTTTCGAGTCCGCTGGCACGAGCTGTCTGGATAATGCCCACAAATGTAATATCATGAGAAGTAAGCTTGTCGAATTTGATCTTAAGCTTCTCCATGTTATCGGATGTATTGTGATTTTTTAATATGCTGTAGCTTAAGGTGTTCTTCTTTGCTTCTTCCTTGTTCGGAACAGCATTTGTGTACTTTGAGTAAAGCTGTCCGATCTCCTCTTCGGAAACCACGTTATTTCCGCCAAAAACATAAGCACCGTTTTTAAAAAGATTGATCACTTTCTGCCTCCTGTTTTTTCTAAACCTATGTTTTAAGATTATATATGTTTTTCAAAGAAAATCAATACATATTTTAACGTGGTAACGCAACATTTAGCAAAAGGTTACTGTTCACAGATATGCAAGGTGCTAAAAGATATTACGTTTCGCAACCCGCGGCCTTACACTATAGGGCTCCGTCCATTGACAACAAAAAAATGGCTGCTTTTAAATGCAGCCATAATAGTATTCAGTTTAATTCTTGAACATGAAGCAAAGCATTACTTCCAGGTTCTCATAGATCAGCGGCACTTTAAACATAGTGCTGTCAGGGGATTCGATAGTCGTAGTTCCCGTAATGATGGTCGGCGGTGTGATGTCGATCATAACATTGTTGTTTGAAAGGATGGTCGCAGCATTACCCATGACCATGTTTCCGAGCTCCGAAATGGCACTTCTCGCCATATCGTCAAATTCATTTACGGGCATTCCCATCATCATCTTTGATGCGATCTTTTTTGCAATTTCAATGTCCATAACGAAACATGCCTGTCCGCAAAGTTCTCCGGTAATACCAAGCATAATAAGCATCGGATTTCCATCAAGCTTAAAGTCTGTCTTCTCAATTTTCCCAAATTTTATATCAACCATGCAGACCTGTTGCATAACCTGCTTGGCAGATATAAGGAAAGGGTTGATTTGTTCCGCTCTGATTGCTGCCATAATTTCCTCCGAAGATTCGTCGTCTCTTTAAGTTCAATAAAGATAAAATAACAAATCTTATTAAAAAAATCAATTTATTAAGTATAAATTTATAAATTTACCCTATTAACAGATTTTTCCGTTTTTGTCGGTTTATCTTGTAAACATAAACATACCGACTCCCGCCGCGATGGTGATATTAAGTGAATCAACCTCGTCGGATTGCGGAATAATGATGCTTTTCCCCTCGTTCAAAAACTCATTCGGCAGGCCTGTGGCTTCATTACCGAAGACAAGCGAGTACAAAGGTCCGTGTTTGCAGTTTTCCACATTCAGATCACTTGTGGCATTTAACATGAAGCAATAGATCTCATGTTTTGGAAAGTCCTTTTTATATGCATCGAAGTCATCGAAATAACTGATGTTCATGCGGAATTCCGCTCCCATGGAAGCTCTGACCGTCTTGGGATTAAACACATCCGCTCCCGGAGATATGATGGCCATATCTTTGATCCCGAAAGCAACGGCTGTTCTCATGATCGTTCCCAGATTCCCCATATTACCGGGGTTTACAAGAACGATATGAGGCCTTTCTTTTGATAAGACACAGGAGAATTTGTCGAAGACCGCGATCACAAAGCAGTTTTCTTTGTCCGAAAGCTTCCCGATCAGTTTATCGTTGGATACAATGGGAATGCTGTGTTTACGGGCAGTTTCTTCAATAAAAGCCCTGTCGGTAAAGGTCGAATGGATGATTATTTCTTTTACGACCTCAGGCCTTGTCTTCAAAAGTTCGATGGTCGGAAAGGCTCCGAGAGTGTAGGAGTATTCGCTGTCCTTTTTATAGGTTTTGACTTCCATAAATTATACCTCTTAAAGTACAACAAAAATCTGATTTTTTAAAGATCCGATAACTTCTTAAAAGAAATGCCCCGAACATTTAAAGCCCGGGGCACAGATTTTTTAATACAGTAACAAGCCTACGAATTAAACACCCATCTGCTTTGCAACTTCTTCGGCGAAATTCTCGCTCTTCTTCTCAAGACCTTCACCTGTCTCGTAACGAACAAATCTCTTGATTGCAAGAGTCATGTTGTTAGCCTTGGCAACAGATGCAACGTACTGGCCAACGGACTGCTTTCCGTCCTCTGCCTTTACGTAAACCTGATCGTTAAGGCAGATCTCAGCCATCTCCTTCTTGATACGGCCTGCGATCATACCCTCGATAACCTTTTCAGGCTTGCTTGCTTCCTTGGGATCGTTCTTGATCTGCTCAAGAAGGACTTTCTTCTCGTTTGCAAGGAACTCCTGATCAACTTCGTTCTGAGAAACGTACTTGGGGCTCATAGCGCAGATCTGCATAGCTACGTTCTTTGCGCACTCACGAGCAGCATCGTTACGCTCGGAAGCTGTCATCTCAACAAGGATAGCCTTGCTGCCGCCCTGATGGATGTAGCTTTCTACAAAACCGTTCTCTGCCTTGATCTGCTCGAAACGACGGATCTTAAGATTCTCACCGATAACTGCGATCTGAGCAGCAAGTGCTTCGTTAACAGTCTTGGAGCTGTCATCGATCCACTTTTCATTAAGAAAAGCATCGATGTCAGCAGCCGATGTCTGAGCAGCCTGAGCTGCAACTCTTGCAACATAGGAAGTGAACTTTTCGTTCTTTGCAACGAAGTCTGTTTCGGAGTTAACTTCTACGATAGAAGCGCACTTTCCGTCTGCGGAAAGATCAACTGCGCAAACTCCTTCTGCAGCGATCCTGCTTGCCTTCTTTGCAGCCTTTGCAAGTCCCTTCTCTCTGAGAACTTCTACTGCTTTATCAATGTCACCGTTGGTCTCTGCAAGAGCCTTCTTGCAGTCCATCATTCCGGCGCCTGTCATCTCTCTTAAGTCTTTTACCATGCTTGCTGTAACTTCTGCCATTGTTTTATCTCCTTCCCTTTAATAAGAATCGATCAAGCTTCCTGAGCAGCTTCTTCTGTCTCAGCGGGAACTTCGGGAACGAACTCTTCTCCCTGGTTAGCTTCGATAACAGCATCAGCCATCTTGGAAACGATAAGCTTTACGGCACGGATTGCATCGTCGTTGCCGGGAATTACATAATCAAGCTCTTCAGGATCGCAGTTTGTGTCAGCGATTCCGATAAGGGGAATGTTAAGAGCATGAGCTTCCTGTACGCAGATCTTTTCCTTCTTGGGATCTACAACAAAGATAGCATCGGGAAGGCTCTTCATGTTCTTGATACCGCCAAGGTTCTTCTGGAGCTTATCCCATTCCTTCTTGAGGTTGATAACTTCCTTCTTGGGAAGAACATCGAATGTTCCGTCTTCGCTCATCTTCTCGATAGCCTTGAGGCGAAGGATTCTGGACTGGATAGTCTTAAAGTTTGTAAGCATACCACCGAGCCATCTCTCGTTTACGAAGAACATACCGCAACGCTCTGCCTCGAATGCAACTGCATCCTGAGCCTGCTTCTTTGTTCCTACGAAGAGGATCTTTCCACCGTTAGCTGCGATGTTCTTGATAGCATCGTAAGCTTCGTCAACCTTACCTACAGACTTCTGAAGGTCGATGATGTGGATACCGTTTCTCTCGGTGTAGATGTACTCTGCCATCTTAGGGTTCCATCTTCTTGTCTGGTGTCCGAAATGTACACCTGCTTCAAGCAACTGCTTCATTGAAATAACGCTCATTTTAATTACCTCCGTTTGGTTTATACTTCCGCATACGTCTCGTTTTAAGGACCGAACGGCCTTGGCCGCACCACGGTCTCTTATCTGTATGCGTGCTTTGTCGCAGGGCGTCACCCGCGCATGCTGAGTTAATATACCACAAACAGTTATTTATTGCAATACTTTTTTTATTTTCCCGCCAAATGAACAGGTATAACTAAAAAGATCCGTATGATCTCCTGTTAAAAAGGTTTTCAAACGGATCATTCAACGGGCGAGCCCGTAAGTATCGAAAGTATCTGATCGTAGGTCATGTCACTTCTTAAAACAAAGGTACCGACCTGAAACTTTCCTTCAAGTCCTTTATATGATGCATATTTTGATAACGCATCGCCGTCTTTTACTATGCCTGCATTCACTACGAGACTGCAGACCTTGTAGCTGGGCATACCGTATTCGACGGTGATCTCCGCTACGATCACATCACCCGAAGCCGGATAAGGCGTGGGTG
The DNA here is from genome assembly GCA_016287675.1 of Lachnospiraceae bacterium. GTDB lineage: Bacteria > Bacillota > Clostridia > Lachnospirales > Lachnospiraceae > RGIG3528. Next base: position 40,826 of record JAEFAR010000002.1, on the reverse strand, counting down.
TCGAAACCGGCGGTAAAGGTGTAGGTGTTAAAGTCACCGCAGGTACAGGAGTAGGTGTGGGTGTCGCAGTTGCAGTAGGAAAAGGCGTCGGAGTCAATGAAGGTGTAGCTGTGGCAAACACGATCTGACTCGGTTTGGGAGTGGATGTGGGGATTTGAGTTTTTGTGGGTGTGGGAGTTTCCGTTGGCTCCGGAGTTACTGTCGGAAGGGGTGTCTCTGTAGGATTCGGAGTTTCAGTCACCTTGGCTTCCGGTGTCGTAAGCAGGGCAACTTCCGTAGGCTTCGGAGTCTCTGTGAGCTTAGCCTTGATCTCTTCCATATTTATTGTTTGAGATGGAGTGCCCGTTACATCCGTCGCCAGAACATATCCCAGTTCCTTTGCTCTTTTAACGGCTCTTTCGTCAGTCATCCGGTCATCCGAATGCACAAGCATCATGATCACTGTAGCAACCAGGATACCGAAGCCGAGCCCCCGCATGTAGTACTTCTTTTTATCATTCATAAATTCAAGCCCCGTACAAGTCTATTACAAGTTTTACTTCACCCTGTCCAAGATCGAGTTCTTTGGAAATGTCCAATATGCTCTTTCCTGCCTTGTGAAGTTTTAAGATCTCTTCGTTTTTGTTGTCAGACTGCATCATTTCGGGAAGGCTCATCTGTCCGGTGGCTTCATCCGCCATAACAGCCGAAGACTTTCTGAAGTCAGCCTTTTCCTTCTGTTCCTTTTGAGGATTTCTTGTAGCATTGACAAGAGGCTTCTTTATGTTTTCAAGGTTCTTTTGAGCCTGAGGATCGCTTTCCGCAAGCTTTGAGTTTTTCTTAACTGCGGTGTTCAGCTGCCTTGTGATCCTGACAACCTCATTTACCGTGTCCTTCATACCCTGCTTTGTGTTTTCCATCTCGGATAAGGTCTGCTTGATCTCATCGTCCTTAGCATTTAACATGTTATACAAGAAAACTACATGATCGTGATTTTCCTGTATCTTTTCAAGATTTGTTTCAGAAAACTCGTTGATGGCCATGATCTTTTCATTTGAGATCTTGCTTAAAGCATCATCGGTGTTTACGATGGCTTCCTCAGTCAGGGTCTCGATCCTGGATCTGACCATGTCATCAACCATGTTCTTCTTGGAATTAAGTTCATTCGTAAAAAAAGAATCGTCACCGCTGTCTTCCTTTTTGTTACCTGCGAAGATAACACTGGCTACCAGAATAACGATTCCAGTTATGATCAAAATAACGTCTACAACCATTATTTTTCCCCTTTAAACAGTGATATCAAAGGTGCAACCGAGCATAGCTTTCAGTTGCTCTTCTTTCTTCTGTTCTTCTTCTTTTTTCTTTTTCTTTTCCTCTTCGAGCCGCTTGTATTCGTTACTTCCTTTCTCCTTGGCATCATGCCTGAAAGGAGTCTGGGATTTTTCTTCGGCTTTCCCCGTTCTGTTCAGCTGCTGCTCATGCTGCTGATTTTGAGTCAAAGCAATATTAGGCTGCTCAGACTCCTGTCTGTTCAGCTGGCTCATCTTATAATTTGTAGCTTCCTGCGCTCTCGGCGCAACGACCAATGTTTCATAACTGATAGCCATAGTGGTACCCCCCGTTCAGTTCAAGGCTAAGGCAATGGAACAATCACGTCAGTCAGATCAGAAGTATACATCAAGTTTTACATCGCCGTTTTCTTTATAAAATCTGCAATAATTGGTTTCACCTTTAACATAATAAACAGCATTGGAGATGATGATCTTGCATCCGGGATGAATGACGCCCTGAGCTCTTACGGCACCTCCGACATAACTGTCGATGAGACTCTTAAGATCCTTCATTCTGGCATCGATCTCTTCGTTTCTTTGGTTGATCTCTTCTCTTCTCTGGTTTGCATGCTTAAGCTGTAAAAGCTTGTCCGGAGGAAGCTTTTCGCCTAATTTGATCCTCTTGATCAAAGCCTGAAGACTAACCATGAGTTTTTCCATCTCATCGGCATTTGCCACAAGCTCATCATCCAGACTGTGGTATTCCTTAATGATCGCGGGATCGATACCGCATTCTAGAACGGTGGTAGCTCCCATTGAAGAACCGATGGTCCTGGCAGAGATCAGCGTACCGGAGCGGATGATACCACCGCTTATAAATCCTTTCTTTCCGTCGGCGGTAACATCGCCTTTAGCAGTTACATTACTGTGCATGATGCTGTCTGCGGTAACGTAGCCGCCCGCATCTATGGTAGCGCTCTCAATAAACTTGGAAATTACATTTCCGCCTGCCTTGATGGTGCCTTTTTCCATACCGGAAATTCCGCGCTTAAGAACAATGTTTCCGCCGGCATTCAGGAAAGCGCCTTCAACAACACCTTCAACAATAATGTCGCCTTTGGCGGTAACAGAATAGCCGGTGTTTACATTTCCCTTAACAACCACGTCACCTTCATAATCAATGTCACCGGTGGATGCGTCAACATTGGCGGGAACTTCGTAAGTGTTCGAAACAAAGATCATGTCTCCTTCCAAAGAAGCGTGACCGTTGATCTCGGAGTACGCTCTGAGACCGTCTTCCGAAAGCTTGATGTTCTTTCCAACCTTCAGTATCCTGTTGCGGACCTTCACCTGTTTTAACAGTTTACCACAGACATCGATACCGGGCTTTCCGAGATCCGCAGGCTTAAGTTCTGCCAGAAGCTGTCCCTGAGTAACGGGGCTGATCATATCAAGATGATGGAAATCCACGCTTCCGTCTTCATTCATCTTTGGCTTCATGGTGAGATCCGTATTGAAGAAGTATTTGATCTCGGCTTCGGTTCCTTCAACCTGTAAAGTAGCGGAAGCAAGAAGATACCTTTGAAGGTAAACTCTGTTGCCGAGGAAATTATCGATCATATCATTATCAACACCGTATTTAACACCGGCCTTGATGAGTTCCTGAACAATGGAATCATGTGTAAGAGGTTTGCCACCTTCCATTGCGGGAAAAAATCTTGCATATGCGGAAAATTTGTCGGGACTGACCTCAACAATGGCTGTTTCATCGAGAGGCTTGATCTGTTCGGGTGTCAGCTGCATTTCTCTGAGACCTGTAACGGGTTTTGAAAGCAATTCCGAAACCTGAGCTTTGTCATAAGGAAATTTCAGCATCTTATCGAGATAAGCGATAACGTCGGATGACAAAATGTTGGAATTTCCGCCTTCGATAGCCGGGTATAAAGTAATATATGTTCCGCCTGATTTTACATTCAGTCTGAAAAATGCATTTTTAGCCATTAGGTCCTCCCCAATAAATCTTAAGATTGATCAAAGATCAGAAAAACAATTCGATATTGGCTCCGAGCTTAACTCTGAGCTTCTGGATAGCCTTTGTGTGAAGCTGAGAAACTCTCGACTCCGAAACTTCCAATACCAGACTGATCTCCTTTAAAGTCATCTCCTCGTAGTAGTAAAGAAGAATGACCTGTTTTTCCTTGTCGGTCAGTTCTTCCAGTGCTGCGACGATCGCAGCCTTCATAGCCTCTTTGTCCATAGCGGCTCCGGGCTCGTAGCCTTCGTAATTACCGCCTATGACATTTGAGATCCCCGCTTCGCTGCCTTCTTCCATATATTCATCAAGCGAAACAAGACCTGAAGCTTTCGTCTGAGCCTGCCATCTGTCAAGCTCATCCGTTGAGATTTCCAAAGCACTTGCGATCTCATCATCGGTTGCAGGTCTTCCTTTTTCATTTTCGATCTTAGAATATGCCGCATCTATCTGCTTCTGCTTCTGACGTACACTCCTGGGGAGCCAGTCCATTTTTCGGATCTGATCCAGGATCGCACCTCTGATGCGAAGAGAAGCATAGGTCTCAAACTTTACACCTTTGCCGTAATCAAATTTATCGATGGCATCGATAAGGCCAAAAGTACCGTAACTCACAAGATCGTCGTACTCTACCGCGTAACCCAGATAAATACTCAATTTACCTGCAACGATCTTCACCAGATTGGCATATGATAATATTAACTTTTCACGTAAGGCCTGTGAAGGAGTCTTGGAGTACTCGATCCACAATTTTTCCTTATCTTCGGTTCCCATATGCTTTCACCCAATAATTATTTTTCTTCTGTCTCCTCTGCAGTCTCTTCTTCTGCTTCTTCCTCTTCGACTGTCTCGGATTCTTCCTGTTTAAGCTTTTCTTCTCTTTCTTTGGCTTCCTCGGCTTCCTTCTGCTGCTTCTTCAATTCTTTGGCACGAGCTTCAGCCTCAGTATTTATTTTAGTGATTATTCGGTTAATAATCAAGCCTATTATATAAAAAATTAATAAGGTTGCGGCAACATACAGAACGGACGTAACCAGCGGAATGTCATTGAACAGACATGTAAATGCGATTACGGTGCCTGCAAACAGCATGATTATCACTGCGAGCATCTTGTCCTTCATGATCAGTCTCCCCTAAATCGTATAAGGCGGTACTCCGACGGATTTGATCAAAAGTTCTCCGTTTTCGGGATTAAATTCGATGGTACGACCCAAATGTCCACCTGTATCCTGAGCCTTAATGGGCACCTTTAACTCATTAAGCTTTTTGATCACACCTTCGGCATTGCGTTCACCGACTTTGAGCATTTCATTGTCTGTCTTGAACGCAAACATCTGTGCTCCGCCCGCGATCTTTGCGATCAGACGGCTTTTTGAAGCGCCTGCCGCGATCACATCGTCAAAGAGGGCCTGAACACCTGTATCCGCAAACTTCGCTATATTTTCGTTATTTCTTATTTTCGTACTGTCCGGCAGCATGACATGAACCATTCCGCTAACCTTGGTAACAGGATCGTAAAGGACACATCCGATACAGGAACCGAGTCCCAACGTTGTTATACTGTCCGGCGGGAGGCATACCGAAAGATCGGCCATGCCAATTTTAATCATTTTCCCCATACGCGCTCCATCTCTATATTACAAGCCTAAGGACGTCATAATCTTTGAATAGGAATCCATGGTCGGGATCAAAAGGAAGTACCCGTTGAGTTCCTGTGTCTCATCCAGGTCGAATTCCGTTTCGATCATTACGGCCTTATCACCAAGCTTACCAAACTCAATGGCAGGTACAGAAAGAATCGCAGCTGCCATATCGATAGAAAGGTAAGGAACGCTGGCGTTAATTTTCAATTTAGTAAGATCCGAAAGCGATGACAGGTAGGCTCCGGTAATGATGTTACCGATCTCCTGCAACGCTGACATGTGCATATCGTTTAAATACTCTTCATCCTTAAGATCGCTGAACATGAGCTTTCTCAGCAATACATAAGTTGACGGAAGATCCATGATGAACATCATCATTCCTTCCACATCGTCGGAAAGCTGAAGCAAGATTCCGATAACCAGCTTTTCTTCGCCTCCCACCATCTGAACCAGATAGTTAAAATCACAAACAACGGCTTGCGGAACCTTGATGTCGATCTTCATATCAAGCATCTTTGCAAGTGCCGTTGCCGCATGGCCGGAACCTATATTGCCTATTTCCCTTAATACGTCAAATTGCATGTCACTGAGCATTTGTTCTTCCGCCATAATATCCTCCGTAGAAAAAAACCTCAAATTTCCTCTTAAATACAACAATAGGGCCTCTTACAATGTGAGACCTTATGCACCCCAAGGGACATCCTTACAAGCAAGCGGTAAAGCGGACCAAAGATCCGCTTTACCATATGCTTTTAAATCATGTCCCAATGATTCGATTTTATTCGTCTTCCTCTTTATCCTGGATAACTTCCATGATGTTGAGGATGGAAACAAGCTCGTCCCCATTTTTGCCGACACCTGTAAGGAAATTGGTCTTATCATCGTCGGCACCCTTTGCGCTGGGCTTGTCGATGGAATCGTTGGAAAGTGTAAGAACTTCCTTGACGGAATCGACAATGATACCGATGGATCCCTGTGCTTCAGGCTTAAGGATGAGGATCCTTGTCTTGCCTGTGATCTCGTCGGCTTCAAGACCGAAACGCTTTCTGAGACTCATTACGGGAATAACTTCACCTCTTAAGTTGATCACTCCCTCAAAGTAAGTCTGAGTCTTAGGTACTCTTGTAATAGATTGCATTCTGACGATGTTATCGATGTAATTGATGTCAACGCCGTAATGCTCACTTCCGAGAACAACAACAATATATTGTTTGGATTCCACGTTGTTTGCTGCTGCTTTTACTGCTTCTGCCATGACTCATCCCTCCTTAAACCAATGTATTAACATCGAGAATCAATGCAACTTCGCCGTCGCCGAGGATCGTTGCACCGCTGATCATCTTCGGGCTGTCAATGTACTTGCCGATAGACTTGATAACGATCTCCTGCTGACCGATAAGATTGTCAACAACGAAACCTGCAAGCTTTTCGCCCTTGGATACGATAACGACCGTAAGGTTTTCGTCCTCGCCCTTTGTGGACTCGATGTCCAGGATCTGGTTGAGACGGATGATGGGAATAACGGAACCGCGAAGATGAATAACTTCCTTGGACTGAACATACTTAAGATCAGATACGGGAATATCTTCGATAGTCTGGATGCTTCCGAGAGGAATAGCGTACTTTTCGTTTCCGATCTCCACCATGAGGGACTGAATGATCGCAAGTGTAAGAGGAAGTCTTACGATGAAGTTACTTCCGCCACCGAGAACAGTACGAACCTCAACGTCACCGCCGAGCTTTTCAATGTTTGTCTTAACAACGTCAAGTCCAACACCACGTCCGGAAAGTTCGGAAACCTTCTCGGCTGTTGAGAAGCTGGGTCTGAACAGGAGGTCGATGATCTCCTTGTCCGTCATGACATCTGCCTGCTCCTTGGTGATGGTTCCCTTGTCGATAGCCTTTTTCTTTACCTTTTCAACGTCGATTCCCTTACCGTCATCCTTAACCTCGATAACTACGTTGTTACCTTCCTGGTAAGCGTTAAGGTTAATGGTTCCGACTTCAGGCTTGTTTGTCTTGGCTCTCTCTTCTGCGGTTTCGATACCGTGGTCAGCCGCATTACGAAGGAGATGTGTAAGAGGATCGCCGATCTCATCGATGACTGTACGGTCAAGTTCTGTCTCTTCACCGCTGATAACGAGATTGATCTTCTTATTCAAGGACTTGCTGACATCTCTGATCATACGAGGGAAGCGGTTAAATACGCTCTCCAAAGGAACCATTCGAACCTTCATTACAGACTGGTGAAGGTTTGTGGTGATCCTCTCCAGGTACTCGATCTGAGGTCCCATTGCATTTCCTGCGGTATGATTTGCTTCATCCTGCTGAGCGTTCAGGGAAACAAGACCGTTCTTTGCGATAATGAGCTCGGAAACCAGATTCATAAGATCATCCAGCTTTTCGATATCTACACGAACGGATCTGTTTACAACAGGCTTTCCGGAAGAAGCTGCCGCAGTGGCCTGAGCTGCCGCAGGTTTTGTCTCTGTAGCTGCCGCTGTCTGAGCCGCTGCTTCCGAAGGAGCGTTCTCATCCTTAACGGTAGCTGCTTCGACAGATTCCTTTGAAAGAGGTGCCACAAGAGCGGTTTCAACTTCGGAAACGTTCATGATGGCTTCCTTGACCTTTGCTGCACTTTCCTTTGTAAGGAATACCATGGAGAAGTCAAGGTCAAACTTCTCATCTTCTATATCCTGAACCGCAGGTTCTGATTTTGCTATTGTACCAAGTTCTTCAAGTTTCTTGAAGACCATGAATGCTCTGGCAGCCTTAAGAAGACAGCTTTCCTGAATGTAAACGGTGATGCCGAATGCATTTGTGCCTTCATCAATGGCCTTAGTGATGGCATGCTGCTCAAAATCGGCATATTTAAACTGCCTGAATTTCTCCTTTGAAGCATCTCCGCTTTCGGCTTTTGTTTCTGTAGCAACCGCAACTTCGGCAGATGCCTTTGCAGCCTTCTTCTTGGGAGCTGCCGCAGGAGCTGCAGCCGCACCTGAACCGCCGTTCTGAACGAATGCGATCAGCTGACCGATGATCTCTTCACACTTATCATCACCTTCATTTCCGGCATTGATAATGTTGTCGAGAATGTTTTCAAGTTTATCAAGTCCCTTAAAAAGAACATCCACAAGATCGGGAGTGACCTTCATCTTGCCGTTTCTCACCTCTGAGAAAACGTCTTCCCATTTGTGTGTAAGTTCCTGCATGGTCTTGTAACCCATGGTTCCGGCCATACCTTTAAGAGAGTGAGCCGCGCGGAATATCTCATTGATAGTGTCCGCATTTTCGGGCTCTTTTTCCAGAACAAGCAATTGCTCGTTCAGGCTTTGAAGGTGTTCCTTCGTTTCGTCGATAAAGATTTCGAGATATTGACTAACATCCATGATCTTGTACCCCCGTACTTTTAATAATTTCCTGTGCAAGTTGTCCAAGCGGTTTAACAACGTCCGTAAGGCCTGATTCGTAAGCTACCTTCGGCATTCCGTAAACCGTTGAAGTGGGTTCGTCCTGAGCAATTACGTAGATATTGTTTTTTTCGGCCAAAGCATTTATGCCCATCGTGCCATCGCCGCCCATTCCTGTCATAACGCAGCATATAATGTCGTCAAAGTCCATACCCGCAATAGATTCGAAAAGGATGTCGGCACAAGGCTTCAATGCATTTCTCGCAGGTTCCTGAGCGTTCAGTTCGATGATGTAATCCGAACCGCTCTTCTTCAGTCTCATCTGAGATCCGCCTTTTGCAATGTAGACAATTCCCTTTGCGATCCTTTCACCGTTCGCCGCTTCGACAACATGTATCTGGCTTTCCTGATCCAGTCTTTGAGCAAGGGATCCGGTGAAGCCTTCAGCCATATGCTGAACTATCAGAACGGGTGCGTTAATGTTTTTCGGCAGGAAAGGAATCACTTCCTGTAGTGCTTTAGGTCCGCCTGTGGAAGATGCAATGAGTACCAGCTTTTTGGAAGTTACCGGCATGCTCCTGTGAGGTCGTTTGGTTGCCGTAATGTTGGCAAGGATCTCTCTCGGATTCATGGGGGAAACTATGTGGGATGTCCCTGCATGAGTTTCGGTGCGGCGTTCGTAACGAAGATCACGTTCTGTGACTCTTTGAGCCGTTGCAGTATCTTCCGCCCCATGCTCATGTATCGATCCGCTGTCTTCCTTCAGTGCAAGAGCGACCTTTTCAAGAACGGTGTTCTTAAAAGATTCACCCATTACTTCAGCAAAGCTTTCCGGTTTCTTGATACAATCGAAAGCTCCCAGCTGAAGTGCCTGAATAGTCTCTTTACTGTCCATGGAAGTCAGGGCACTTACTATAATGACCTTTATGCTGATCTTCTCTTTACCGAGAGCTGCAAGTAATTCCAGCCCCGTCATCTTGGGAAGGTTGATGTCGCAAAGTATCAGGTCGTATTCATTTGGTGCTTTAATGACTCTGTCGTAAGTATCGAGGCCGTTGGTGCAAGTTCCGACTACGCTAAACCTGTTGTCGGAATTAATTATATCAGATTCCATCCTTCTCATGAGTGCAGAGTCATCAACTATCAGTATTCTCTTTTTATCCATACTCTGCTCTCACCGGTCCTCAGAATCCTTGAAGAGCGCACAGTTACTAATCTGTACGCATCTTCTCCCTTTCTACAGCGAAAATGTAAGTTATAATTTTTTCACGTTCTTCATTTGAAATGTTTATAAATTTAATTTTGTTTTCATAGCCGTTGTTCTTGTTCTGCAACTGCCTTACAAGCACAACTTTCCCCATGAGGTAAGGGATATCGGAGCTGATCTCGGCTATATCGGGGACCAGGATCAGGGAATCGTCCTTTTCCAGAAGTATGGAGGAATTGAACCTCATCCCGCCACCGCTGATGTCCATCATCAAATTATTATTAAAGGTGATCTCTTCCATCTTGATCTGTTCTTTGATGATCCTCTTGCGACCTTCCGTGGCGGCATTTTTAAGATCAAGGTAGAGCTTCTCCTGATACTCGTTAACCTTTGTCCAGGCCAGCTTTGCACGGCATTCAAGACGGTAGTACTCGCGTCTCTGGTGCCTTTCCAGATTGGAGATCAGTTTCACGGTCACCGTGGCTATGTGTCCCTCGGTCCCTCTGTGTCCCACAACACATTTGGACTGATAAAGTCCGTTTCTTGTATAAAACCTTATAAAATAAATGTCGTTCGTACTCATGGAGAGCAGCATATTGCTGTAAATCGGCACACTAATCGTGAGCTCTCTTTCGGAATTCACATGCAAAAGAGTGCTGGAGTACGTAGTCTTATCAATGGGCTTTGTGGAGAAAATGTTGCCCCGTTTGATAAGCTGAAGTGTGATCTTGTTTCCGATCTCGAAAACAGTTTTAGGCATTTAAACCTCCCATCAAAAACAAATTCGTCCCCTATTGTTTCTTTTTGAATTTGTTTCTTATTAAATTGGAGAAAAGTAAAGTGATCCCTCTTTCTTCCGGTACGGTTTCTTTCTCCTCACCGTCGCTTAAAAGTACCTTTGCCATATCTTCAATTGCCCTGGATGCCCCGCAATTCGGTGCGCAGATGGTAACGGGCGTCTGCTTCATTACTGCTCTGGACACCTGGTCATCCTGGGGGATAGACCCTAAAAACTCCAAAGAAATGTTGAGAAATCTGTCAACAACGTTCTTCATGTTCTCATAAAGAACATTTCTTCCTTCATCTTCATTCCTTACTCGATTGGCGATCATTTTTATCGTCGTACTGCTCTTTGAAAACTCGGATTTACGGTTAAGAGCTTTCAGCAAAGCATAGGCATCCGTGATGGATGTCGGTTCGGGAGTGGCGATCAAAAGTACTTCGTTTGATGATGCCACAAATTCCAGAACACTGTCGGAGATCCCGGCCCCTGTGTCTATGATTATCACGTCCGCAAGTTCATCCAGCTCCACAAGTTTTTTTGTAAGGTAGATGCACTGCTCTTTGTTCATACGGGCCAGTTCCTGTATGCCTGAACCGCCGGAAATGAACTTGATGCCCTCGGGACCGTCCATAATGATGTCTTTGAGATCCTTGCCCCTGAACATGAGGTCCGCAAGGTTTGCCTTGGGTCTCACTCCCAGCATGACCTCTATGTTTGCAAGACCGAAGTCCGCATCAAGGAGTACGACTCTTTTTCCCATCCTGCTGATACTGATGGCAAGATTTAAGGAAATACTGGATTTTCCCACACCGCCTTTACCGCTGGTAACGGTGATGACGCGAGCGGATGGCTTCTCGATGTTGGCCGAGACCATTTGTCTTAATACTGTAGCCTGATCCATTATTCAACACCTCCCAGTAATTGCTTGGCAATACTTTGAGGATTGATCCTGCTGATGTCATCCGGAACATTCTGTCCGTTTGTCGTGTAGGAAAGGGGCGCATCCGTCAGCATCTTGACATTTAATATGTTTCCGATGCAGTCTGTCTCGTCAAGCTTTGTAAAGATCAGACTGTAATTTGAGATCTCGGAATAGCCTTCGGTAATGGTAACCAGATCTTTGTATTTCGTGGTGGCGGAAAGAACAAGATAAACATCTCTCTTTTCTTCCGGAACCGAGAATATCAGTTTCTCGATGTCATCTCTCTGCTCTTTGTTCTTAAGGGTACGTCCAGCCGTATCGATCAAAACGGCATCGTATCCGGAAAAATCTTCCATGGCTTCCTTCATCTCGGCATCGGAATAGATGACTTTTAAAGGAATGTTCAGGATCGAAGCATAGCTTCTGAGCTGATCGATGGCTGCCAGCCTGTAGGTGTCGGCTGTGAAAAGAGCTACTTTCGCTTTAAGCCCCAGCTTCAGGCTGGATGCAAGCTTTGCTATGGTGGTGGTCTTTCCTACACCTGTAGGCCCTATAAAAAAGATGAATCTCGTTTTACCGTCGGTGATCTTTATGGTCTGGGTCTGACCCAGTTTAAGGACCAGTTTCTGATAAATGTTTGAAAGAACCGTTTTTACATCGGAGTCCGGCTTTATGACGCTTTCGATCTCGGCGATCAATTTGTTGGCGTAGACCTCTTCGACCTCATTTGAAAGGAGTTTGTTGTATATCATCTTAATGCAGGTCATGGAAGGGCTGTCCGGCTTTTCTTCAGGCTCTACTCTTGTAGTTTGTTCCACTGTCGGTGTTTCCTTTTTCTGTTTTTCAAGCATGTTTTGAATATTATCAAGGACCTGTTCTATAGGGAAAGTCTTTTCATCTTCCTTTGCGATCACGGCTTCGAAATTGACCGGCTTGCTTGCCTTGGTGAAATCCGCCGCATTCTTTGCATAGGCATTCACGTTGGACTTCGGAGCGGAATTAAACTGCTTTTTCTGATAGTCGGTTTCGGTTTCGACGGAGGCCGTCACTTCCACCACGGACTGTTTAAAAAGCTTAAAGATCCCCTTGGGTTTGATCCGCGTAATATGTGTGATTATAACGTCCTTCCCCAGCTCGGCTTTGGCTTTTTCCAAAGCTTCCTGCTCGGTAGGCGCTTCATATTTTTTTATAAGCATATCAGATCGTCACCATCCCTACAGATTGTATTTCCACATTTGATTCGATCTCATTGTAAGAGATCACTATCAGGTCATTAAAGTAATCCTTTGTCATCCTCTTAAAATACATACGTACTATCGGCGATGTTATGATGATAGGATTTCCGCCGAGGTTCTCCAGCTTTTCCACCTCATCCTTGACCGACTTCATGATCCTCTGGTTCTTTTCCGGATCGATGGCAATGTAGGATCCCTGTTCCGTCTGTTTGACGGAATTCATGATCTCCTGCTCGATCTTGGGATCAAGAGTGACCACATTGGTCTGAGTGTTGGCCGGGAAGTACTTTGATGAAATGAAACGCTTTATGCTGGGGCTCTGACGCACGTATTCGGTGAGTACATCCGTATCCCTTGTGGTTGCCGCATAATCGGCCAGCGTTTCAAAGATCGTAACAAGGTCTCGTATGGAGATCCCCTCTCTGAGCAGGTTCTGAAGTACTTTCTGAACTTCGCCGATGCCCATGAGCTTGGGAATGAGTTCCGTAACAACCGTGGCATTGTTTTCCTGAAGGTTGTTGACCAGATTCTGTACATCCTGTCTTGTAAGAAGTTCATCAAGATGCTGCTTGATAACTTCCGTAAGATGTGTCGCAATGATGGAAGGAGGATCCACAACCGTGTAGCCGAAGGATTCCGCTCTTTCTCTCTGGCTTTCCGTGATCCAGATGGCGGGAAGATGGAAGGAAGGTTCGAAAGTGGGTATGCCTGTGATCTCTTCTTCCACGTAGCCGGGATTCATGGCCATATAGTGATCGAACAGTATCTCTCCGTCCGATACCTGTATGCCTTTGATCTTTATGATGTACTGGTTGGGATTCAGCTGGATGTTATCTCGCATACGTATGGTGGGAACAACACAGCCGTATTCCAGAGCGATCTGACGTCGGATAAGGACAACGCGGTCCAGAAGATCTCCGCCCTGATTTGCATCCGCAAGGGGAATGATACCGTAACCGAATTCAAGCTCGATGGAGTCAACATTAAGCAGCTGGACAACATTTTCCGGCTTTCTGATCTCTTCCGCACTTGTTTCGACTTCCGAAACCTCGTTCTCCACCTTCGAGACCTCGATCTTGCTCTGAATGGATCTTGCTGTGATCACGAAGGCAACTCCGTATATGACAAAGACCAGTGTGGGAAGCTTTGTGAAAAGTCCCAGAACGATCATTGCACCGCCTACGATGTAAAGCACCTTAGGTATCGAAAACAGCTGTCCCACCAGAAGATCGCCCGTTTCGGTCTCGGATGAGACCTTGGTTACCACGATACCTGTTGAAAGTGAAATTATGAGGGAAGGGATCTGGGAAACCAGACCGTCACCTATTGTCAGCAATGCATAGTTATTAAGCGCTGCAGTGGCATCCATGTTAAGGAAGAGCATTCCCGTAACAAGACCTCCCACCATATTGATCAGAGTGATCAGTAAGCCTGCGGTGGCGTCTCCTTTTACGTACTTTGTGGCACCGTCCATCGCGCCGAAGAAACTTGATTCATCCTGGATCTTCTTTCTTCTTGCCTGAGCCTCTTTATCCGTTATCGCTCCCGTATTCAGGTCGGCGTCTATGGCCATCTGTTTACCGGGCATTGCATCAAGAGTAAATCTTGCGGATACTTCCGCAACTCTTTCGGAACCTTTGTTGATGACCATGAACTGAACGATGATCAGAATGATGAATACAATTGCTCCGATAACTATATTTCCGCCTCCCACGAACTGTCCGAAGGCATTTACCACTTCTCCCGCATAACCCTTGGAAAGGATGTTTCTGGTGGAAGAAACGTTCAGGGAGATACGGAAAAGTGTCGTGAACAGCAGCAATGTGGGGAAAGATGACATTTGCAGTACATCTGTGGAAAAAAGTGCCGTAAACAGGATAACAAAGGCAATGCCGATGTTGAATGCCATCAGCAGGTCAAGTAACCCCGTCGGCAGAGGCACGATGAGGAACAGGATCGCACACAATATGTAAATACCTATAAATATGTCGTTTTTTTTCATATAATGTGCAAGCCTTTCGTGTCAACAATTCATTCTCCCTTAAGGGAGTCTTTGGGATCCTTTTTTTACGATTTCAAACCATAAACGTAAGCAAGGACTTCGGCCGTCATCTGATAGAGCTCTTCGGGAATTTCGGAATCCAGATCCACATTGTAATAAAGCATTCTCGCAAGAGCTTTATTTTCAACGATGGGAACCTTGTTCTCTTTAGCAGTATCTTTGATCTTCTGGGCCAGATAATCGGCGCCTTTTGCAATAAGCACCGGCGCTTTGGAAACTTCTTTGTCGTATCTTATAGCGCAGGCAAAGTGAGTAGGGTTCGTGATTACAACATCCGCTTCCGGAACCTTTTGCATCATTCTCCTCTGAGATGCTTCACGCATCTTGCTCTTGATCCTTCCCTTTACCTGAGGATCACCTTCCTGCTGTTTGTATTCATCCTTTACCTCCTGCTTTGTCATCTTCATGTCCTTGTTGAACTTCCAGCGACGGTACATGTAATCCGCAAAGCCCACTATGAGATAAATGAATGCTATCTTAAATCCGAGATTAATAATAAAATCGCAAATGTATATGACTGCAGGCCAAAGCTCAAGCTGATACATTATCTTGATCTTGTCCACATCATCGATGATGTTGGAAAAAGCTATGTAAAAGATCAATCCGATCTTGATTATGGCCTTTATCAGATCAAAAACCTTGTCCATGGAGAACATTCTTTTTGCTCCCTTGGCAGGACTGATCTTGCTCAGTTTCGGCTGCAGCGGTTTTGCCGTAGGTTTCCATTTGACCTGCATCACATTTACAAGAAATGCAGTAACAAATGCAAGTAAAAGAATGGGAAGACAGGTTATCAGGATCCTGATCAGCGCTGTTCTGAAGAGTGCCTGAACGTAACCGTTGTTCGGCATCTCCACGGCGTAAACCGACATGCTGTTGTAATTTTCCGGAAATGCCTTCATCAGGTTATCGCTGATGTAAGCTGCAAATAGCTTTAAGGAAATAAACAATGCAAACAGCATCCCGGCAGTAACCAGTTCCTGGCTCTTACTGACCTGTCCTTCTTTTCTCGCATCTTCCAGTCTTTTGGCTGTAGGCTCCTCGGTCTTTTCACCGCCGGCGCCTTCATCGGCAAAGAACTGCAGATCCATGGGAAGCAGAAGCTTCAAATTATTCGGCTTATCAAACTCTTCCGCTTTGATCATAGGCTGCTATCCGACGTAATGGGAGAAATTGAACAATTCTCTGGTAAACTCTTCCATATTCTTTAAGATCCATGCTCCGGCAAGCATTAAAACGATAAAAACTCCTATCAGCTTCGGAACAAAAGTAAGTGTTGATTCCTGGATCGACGTAAGAGTCTGAAACAAGCTGATGATAAGACCTATAGCCAAGGAAACCAGCAGCAAGGGTGCGGAAAGCTTTAACACGAGTACAAGAGCCTGTGAAAAAATGTCTATAAGCAATTGTTCGTTCATCCTGCACCTCCTCCCGTCAGGTAAGGGATCGCATCCCTCATGTAGTAGATCATCTTATTGAATATAAAATCCGAAATACTCGGTAAAAACATCATCATTACGATCATGACGGTAAGACCGACAAAGATCTTAAGCTGAAAGCCCACCACAAACATGTTCATCTGAGGCGCAACCTTCGCAAGTATAGCCAGCAGTGTGTTGACGATCAATATGGCTGCAAACACAGGAAGGGTGATCCTGAATGCAATGATCATATAATCCAGTATGAAATGAGCCAGTGATTCATAGATACTTCCCGTGATAGCCACTCTCCCCACAGGGACCACTTCAAACGAATCGATGACGGCCTTCAGGATAAACAAATGCATGTCTGTAACTATCAGCATCAATGTTACGGCATACGTTAAAAATGTACTGCTGATGGTGATGTTCAGATTGGTGGTGGGATCGAATTCCTGTATGTTTGAAAAACCGATCTCCATATCAAGCATCTGCCCTGCCATGGAAAGAATGTAGTTGGCAAGTGTGGCAAAAAGCCCCAAAATCATACCGCAGACCGCATCTTTTACGATTATCCCCGCATATGCGATAACGCCGTTGTACCCAAGAGATCCGGTTCCCAAAGTCATGAACACTATAACGGAAAACGCAAGGGAAAGCAGGACCTTGGCTCTTTGAGGGACATTTCTCAAAGAAAAGAAGGGCGCGGTAAAAACAAAGCCTGTGATCCTGGCAAAAACTGCCAGAAAAACATCCAGATTGTCAAGAGTAAATGACGCCATAATAGTCTGCCTCCCTTAGAAGAAGGTCATAACCAGCTGCTCAATTACCAAAGACCAACCGTCTACAACAATAAACAGAAGTATCTTGAAGGGTGTGGAAATGGTTGTGGGCGGCAGCATCATCATACCCATTGACATCAAGGTTGCGGAAACAACCATATCGATAATAAGGAACGGTATGTATATGATAAATCCCATATAAAATGCGATCCTCAATTCACTGATGATAAAAGAAGGGATCAGCACATAGGTGGGAATGTCATCAAGAGTGTTCACTGTCTCTATGCCTGCCAGATTACAGAATAAAGTCAGATCTTTTTCGTTTCTGATCTGGCCGAACATAAATTCCCTGATGGGTTCCATTCCGAGATCGATGGCCTCTTCGTAGGTGATCTCATTGGCTTCCAAGGGTTTGATGGCGTTATTGTTCACCTGAGAAAAAACAGGCTCCATGACAAAAAATGTGATAAACAGCGCCAGTCCGATCAGAACCTGATTGGGAGGTGTTGTCTGCAATCCCAGGGCGCTCCGTACAAAATGAAAAACGATGAGAATGCGCATAAAACTCGTCACCATTATCAAAATGGAGGGAGCAAGAGAAATAACGGTCAAAAGGATGAGTATCCTTAAAGTGGTTGAGAGGCCGTTATTCGCGTCATCATCATCGTTGTTTGTCGTAATTGATATACCGAGATCTCCGAGGTTACCGTTGATACTGATACCGGAATTCGATCTCTCGTTATTTTCTGTTTCGGAAGTGTCGTTCTCTTCCTGCCCTGTGACCTGTGCCGCATAAGCAGGAATTGTTTTACAAATGAAAATAGAGGTTATTGTAAGGAATATACCGATAATTACAAAAACAGAAAGCTTTTTGTAATTTTTCAAGCACTTCATCATAACCCAATAACCTTAATTATTTGCTGAATGCAATTTTTACTGCTTATCATTATCGCCGGAAAAGTCCTTGTTTTCGTTCTTTTTTAAAATGGAAGCAAGCACATTTGAGAACCCGTTGACCGATGAGCCCGTCTTCCTTTCAAGGTTAATGTCTTCCTTTGATAACTCACAGATAACACTGATGCTGTCCTTCCCGACAGCGATCGCATAGTACCTGGTACCGATGCGAACAAGTTGTAAGAAACGATCTCTTGCAATAGCATATGTTTCCACAACTTCAAAATTGCCCGTGTTTTTTCCTGCCAACTGCTTCGAGGCAACGAACCTCGTGGTAGCCCAGCAAGCAACAAGGACAATGATGAAAATCAATATAATGCCGAAGAATTCAAGCAGATTCTGCCCGGTGGATTTGATCCCCGTGGTCTTCTCTGCGCTGTAAAGCACAAATGAACCTAAATTCAGCATAATTATCCGATAACTTTTCTAACTGCCTCAAGAACTCTGTCCGCCTGGAAAGGCTTAACAATGAAGTCCTTGGCTCCTGCCTGAATGGATTCGATAACCATTGCCTGCTGACCCATTGCAGAACACATGATGATGTTAGCTGCTCCGTCTTTTGAACGAATTTCCTTAAGTGCCTGGATACCGTCCTTTTCAGGCATTGTGATATCCATCATTACAAGATCGGGTTTTGTTTCGGAATACTTGTCTACTGCTACGGCACCATTCTCAGCTTCGCCGGCGATTTCATAGCCGTTCTTCGTAAGGATGTCTTTAATCATCATTCTCATAAATGCCGCATCGTCGCAAATCAAAATACTCTTAGCCATAATCGTCACTCCTATCTCAATATAGTTTGAAAATACTATGCTTCTTCATTATAGCATAAAACTCCAACAAAAGATAATCAAATGTGGGATTTTATCCTTTTTTTACTTAATGACCTCAGTGATCCTGATACCGAAAGATTCGCCGATAACAACAACTTCGCCCTTGGCAACGTATTTGCCGTTAACAAGTACATCTATGGGTTCACCTGCAAGTCGATTAAGTTCAACTACAGTACCGGGAGCAAAATCAAGTATTTCTTTTATGGTTCTGCTTGTTCTGCCGAGTTCAACCGAAACCTCCAACGGAACATCCAACAAAAGATCGATGTTTTCCGTCTGAAGCAGAGGTGACTGAACCTGCATAAAAGGCTGGAACTGAGCGGGAGAAACGTTTACATCCGCCTGAGGAGGCATTGCAAAGCCCATCTGAGGCATCTGCATCTGCTGAGGCATCATTCCCATTCCGTAACCCATGTTCATCATACCGGGATTCGGAGCCATGCCCTGCTGTCCCATCATGCCGGGATTAGGAGCCGCCGCGGCCTGAGGTGCGGGCTGGGGAGCCGGTGCCGGTTCAGGAGCAGGTGCAGGCTGATCTCCTCCCACAAATTTGCGATAAAGATTACGGGCAAACTCTATGGGATACAGCTGCATCAATTCACTGTCCACAAGGTCTCCCACTGTCATCTTAAAGGAAACCTTTACGAAATCCTTTGTAAGGAAAGATGCGATCTTGCCGGCATCCTCCACATTCGTCATGTCTATGACGGTGGCATTGGGCGGCGTGATATCGACCTTTGCTTCGATCATTGATGAAATTGATGTGGAAGCAGAACCCATCATCTGGTTCATGGCTTCACTGATGGCACTTAAATGAAGATCTGAAAGTTCACCGGAGGTGTTTGTTCCGTCTCCGCCCATCATGAGATCTGCAATGACCTTTACATCGTTTTCTTTAAGAATAAGGATGTTGTTTCCGTCAAGACCTTCTTTGTACAGGATCTGTATGAAAATACAGGGCTTATCATAGGAGCTTACAAGCTGTGCCCAATTGACGATGGAAACAGAGGGAGTCGAAATGTCGACTTTCTGGTTTACGAGAGCTGCAAGAGTTGTAGCAGAGCTTCCCATGGAAATGTTGGAGATCTCTCCTATCGCATCTTTTTCCTCTCCCGAAAGACTTTCACTCGGTCCCGCCGCAGCTGATGTCGCAGTATTGGTTTCTTCGGCAGTATCGTCATCGGTGCTGTTAAACAATGCATTTATTTCTTCCTGTGACAATAATCCATCCATAAATTAGTCCTCCTTGATCACAGACGCGATCTTGATCGCGTAGGAATCTAATGATTCACCGGGTAAAGCAGTGAATTTGTATATATTTCCGACATAGATATCAAGTTCATCGGAAACCTTTCTGTCAAGTTTGATAATGTCGCCTTTTGCCATGTTTATATAATCATTGACAGAAATTACGCTTCTGCCAAGTACGGCCTTAACAGGAACACGTGCCTTTGAAATGGCTGATTCGATAAAGCTCTTGTAGACGTCGTCGTTCTTCTCCTGCATCGTTGAATACCAGTACTTGGTGTTCAACTTGTCGATAACCGGTTCGATGACCGAATAGGGAATACATACATTCATCAGACCCTCGACCGAACCTATCTTAATGCTCATGGTTATCAGAGCGATCATCTCATTGGGGCTGATAAACTGGGCAAATTGAGAGTTTGTCTCTATTCTGGTGAATGTGGGTGAAAGCTCTACTACGTTCCCCCAGGGTTCTGCCAGCTGATTGGTGATCATTACGAAGATCCTTTCAAGGATCGTTCTCTCGATCTCAGTGAAATCCCTGCTCTTCTCAAGAGGAAGTCCCGCTCCGCCAAGCATACGGTCAACAACCGCAAACCCGATGTTTTCGGACAACTCAATGATGATACTGCCTTCAAGAGGATCGAAATCTATCATTCCGAGAAGAACCGGATTTGAAAGTGCGTTGGTAAATTCGGCATAAATGATAGCTTCAGAGTTGACCACTTCAATCTGAGCATTTGTACGCAGGTACGCAGGAAAATGCGTTGACAAAAGACGTCCGAAATGTTCGAAGATAATCTCGAGAGTCCTCAAATGCTCTTTAGAGAATTTGGAAGGTCTGGAGAAGTCGTAGTTCTTTACTACAACGTCCTTTGTCTCCTTAAATTCCTCGGCATCGATCTCTCCTGTCGAAAAGGCTTTCAACAGGTCATCTATTTCTTTTTGGGAAAGTACGTCTCCCATGTTTAATCCCTTTTCCTATAGGTAAAATTTTAAAGATACGACACAAGCGGTACCGTCTCAGATCAGGTCATCAGCGCTGTATGGTGATAGTTAATGCCACATCTACAACAAGCTCATCTCCGGATTCGCTGTCAGATGTTCTGAAGTAGGTTCTGCAGTATGAGATCAGTTCTCCCTTTAAGGCAGCTTCGTTCTTTTCGAGTTCATCCGCTGTGTAGCCCTTAATGAGACTTATCATGTGATCGTTAAGCACCGCCTTTTGATTGTCGATGACGGCAGTTACTTCTTTGTAGTTCGGCGCATCGGAGTTAAGGATCAGGCTCCAGGTAGCAAGTGCGTAAGCTGCTTTCGTGTCTCCTTCACCTTTCTTAAGACCGACAGTGAGCTTGTCTCCGATCTGGTAAGGAACTCTGGAAGCCAAAGGCACTTTTGCATATGTTGCCGCATCCGGGTTTTCCAGTTCGAGATTAATGACCGTACAGATCTTCTGAACGAGCTTGTTTGCATTATTTGCAGCAGGAACAACCGAGAACAGGATCACAACAGAAAGTATGATGTTGGCAATCACAGCTGCCAATATAGCAATTGCAAGAATGTTCTTTTTCATGATGCCTCCAAAAATTTATTTTGAGCTTCTTTGATTATACAAACGAATTTCCACTCTTCTGTTCTGTGCTCTGCCTTCTTCCGTGGAATTGTCAGCAACAGGTTCATGGTCTCCGCGACCGGCATAATAGAGATTTCTCCAGCCTATACCTTTATCTTCGGCGAAATAAGTAGCAACAGAGATCGCTCTGCACGCCGAGAGAATGTCATTATTTGCAAAATGTTCAACATTTGTGGGAGTATTGTCTGTGTGGCCGATAACTTCTATCTTGTACTCCCTGTATTGTTTTAAGATGTTACCGAGCCTTGAAAGGATCGGCAATGCATCATTTTTAACCGTATCTTTTCCGGCATCGAACAAAACAGCGCCGCTGATCTCGATCTGAATGAACTGATAGGTTTCCGAATCTATGGTGATGTCAAGATCATCAAGGATCTTTGTCTTGTCAAGGATACCGATGATCTCCTCATAGATGACCGATGATTCGGCTTTGTTCAGCTCTTTTTCTTTTTTCTCGGCAAGAGCTGCCAACTGCTCCGCAGTCAGTTCATTTCCTGCGGTTTTATCGGAATCCGAACCCGAAGAACCCTGATTGGGCTCATCGGCAGTGGGAATGTGTTCAGTGTTATCTCCGGTTTTTTCGAGGTTGTCGGAGTTCTGGCCAAGTTCGGCGTTATTGTCTCCGTTACCGATGTTTTCGGCACCTCTTTCGTTATCATCCACATTATCGACGGATTCGCCGTCGTCTGTCTTACCGGTGGTATTAAAGTACTCGTCCAGGTTACTGAGCTGTGTAGCTCCGCTGGAGATCAGGATACCGTCTTCAAAGGATGAGCCGCCGCCCGAAAAAATAGAGAACGTATCCTGTAAAGACTTCAGCATTGCCTCTACCTTGCTTTCATCAACGGATGACATTGAGAAGAGCAATACGAAGAAACAAAGGAGAAGATTCATAAGATCCGAGAAGGTCGCCATCCAAGCGGGCGAACCTTTCGGCGGTTCTTCCGGTTTTTTCTTCAAGGCTATTCACCGCCTTCCTCTCCGCCACCTTCTCCGCCGGCCATAGCCTGTCTGCGTTCGGGTGAAATAAAGGATTTAAGTTTTTCTTCGATGATCCTGGGGTTTTCACCTGCCTGGATTGAAAGAAGTCCTTCCACTACGATATTCTTAGCCATGATCTCGGCTCCGCTGTTTGCTTTGAGCTTTGTGGCAACAGGTATGCAAAGCCAGTTTGCAAGTAAGGATCCGTAGAAAGTCGTAACAAGGGCGATAGCCATGTTAGGACCTACCGCGTTAATATCTGAAAGATTACCGAGCATGTTGATAAGTCCTACAAGAGTACCGATCATACCCCAGGCAGGACCCATGCTGGCAAGGTTTTCCCAGAAACCTATGTTGGTCTTGTGACGATCCTCTATGCACGAAAGTTCGGTCTCAAGAATGCTTCGAACAAACTCGGGGTCGGTACCGTCAACGATGAGAAGGATACCTTTTTTGATGAATTCATCTTCTATCGAGTTGTTGGCAGCTTCTTCCAGTGCAAGAAGCCCTTCCTTACGAGCAACGTTGGAAAGGTCGATGATCTGCTTGATTATATCCTCTTCATTGTAGTTTACCGGCTTGAGGATCAGCTTGACCGATTTAAGACCTTTTATAAAGCCTTTGATATCGGAAGACATTACAAGGGATACTGCAAAAGCTCCACCATAGGTGATCATCGCAGAGGGTGCATCAAGGAAAGACTTGATACTGGCAACGCCGGCATCGCCCAATGAAATTGATATCAATACGAACAGGATTGCAAGCACCAATCCGAGAATGGAAGCTAAATCCAAAACCTTCACCAAACCTTTCTTCCGATAGTTCTTCAACTCTATAGATTATACTAAACTTCAAAAAAAACCACAAGATGTAACTACGAATTTTTTCAAAAAATACCACATATTGTTTTTTTGATTAAAAATAGTTTTCAAAAATTATATGTTATTTTGATTAAAAATTTCTTTTTTAAATTCCTTTACAAGATTTTTTACTTCAATCCTGCTCTCCTTGACCATGATCTTTTTTCCGTTGGTCAGGGTAATGGAGGTGTCGGGCACTTCTTCCACCGTCTCTATCAGATCGGAGTTTAAAGTGAACTTCTTGTCATTAAGTCTTGTGAGCTCGATCATGGCGCTCCTCCTTCGTATAGCCCAACAAGGCGGCATAGATCTTATGCCGCCCCATCAGTTTGTATATTCACATTATCTCTTAAGATTGATCAATTCTTCAAGCAATGTATCGGAAGTTGTAATGATCCTTGAGTTTGCCTGGAAACCACGCTGTGTAGTGATCATGTTGGTAAATTCCGTTGCAAGATCTACGTTGGACATTTCCAAAACGCCGGTATTGAAACTTCCGCCGGCTTCGGCAACAGTTTTTCCTATGCCGTCAAACTCACCGGAGTTCTGAGTTGTTGCAAAAAGGCTTCCGCCCACTGCCTCAAGACCTGCCGCATTTGCAAACTGTGCAACCACAACCTGTCCGAGAAGTCTCGATACACCGTTATCGTAAACACCGTAGATCAATCCGTTTCCGTCTACGGAACAGCCCGTCATGTTTCCGGAAGTTCTTCCGGCTTTGGTTCCGTCAAGAGCACCCTTTGTATAGGCAATTGAAGTCGAACCGCTGTTGGCGAACATCGTAAGAGATGAGAAATCAACATCGATACCGCCCACAGGGAAGGGATTTCCCGAAGTGTCCGTGGTAGCAAGTGTAAAATTGATCGAAGGATACTCGTTAGCGTCAAGGTCAACGTTTTCATCAAAGTTTACATAGGAAAACTTACCTGACGATCCGTCGAATTTAAGAAGGAAATTGTTTGTTGTGGTGATCTCTCCGGTATCCTGGTTAATATCAAATGTGTACTGCTCAGTACCTACCGTAAGAGAAAGACCTGCATTTGCAACGTAAGTATTGTTCGTCTCATCAAATGTGGAAAGGATACTGGTTCCTTTGGCGTCCACAATGTCAGTAACAGCAACGTTGTAAAGCGTCTTGTCATCTGCTGCCTGGGTCAGGCGAAGGTTGACGGTGTAGCTTCTTCCAAGATTGTCAAAGAAAGAAAAAGCTGTAAGCTTTCCTGTTGTTGAATCAAAGGAAGTGTCTGCACTGTCGATATTTCCCGAGAAGTAAACCGCCTCGGTAGCTTCGGGTGCGGAATACATGTTTTCGGGAGCCATGATCTTTAAAGGACTTACCGTATCCGCAACGGTCTGGGTCTCATTGTTCCTGTCGACCTGCCATCCCATTACAGCATATCCGTCTGCATTACAAAGTGTGCCTGCAGCATCCACCGTAAAGGAACCGGCTTTGGTAAAGAGATTACCCGAACCATTATTTACAACGAAAAATCCGCTACCCTCGATCATAAGATCGAAGGGATTGTCTGTTCTTTGTGATCCGCCGTTAATGCTCACAGATGTCATGATAGACGATACTGTGGATCCGAGACCGATCTGCATGGCATTCTGTCCCGCAGAACCTGCATCTGCATTGGGCCCCGTAGCGGGCGAAGATTTCTGGTAAAGCACATCCGCAAAAGTAACACTGCTTGCCTTAAAGCCAACTGTGTTAACGTTTGAGATGTTATTACCGATAACGTCCATTTTTGTCTGATGGACTTTCAGTCCGGACACACCGGAATATAACGATCTCATCATAGTTAATTGACCTCCTGAGTTAATGCTTCCCTTCTGTCAGTCGGGGAAGCTGTCGCCTCCTGTCGGTCCGGCGACTTTTGTAGTGTCTCTTGTTATTATTTATCGGCACCTGTTCCTTAACTCTTTAATCATAGGATAAAAATTATGCTATCACTGCCCCGTCTATGTTGGAAAACACCATTTCTTCATCTCCCGTAACAGCGGTGATCACCGTATTGTTTTTTACGTTAACGATGAAAGCCATGTTGTCTACCATTACAAGGGATTCGTTTATTCCCTTGAGACCGGCTTTTTTTGTTCCCAGTTCCAGCCTTTCAAGCTGTTCGTCAGTCATGTCAATGTCCCTGTCGATCAGTCTTTCGGAAGCATGCTTGGAGAATTTCAGTGCGGATGCCTGCTCTTTTTGCTTGGCAAGTATCTCTTCAAAGGACTGTCCCAAAGGGCTTGCAGCCTTGTCGGATGAAACCTTTGAACGATTTCCGGCCAGGATGTCCTGCATCTGCTGGATGGAATAATTCTGATTAAAATTTAAATTGTTTAATGCCATATCAGTTGCCTCCCTCTTCATCATCGAAGAAAAGATAACCGTACTCATGGGCAAACTCCTCGTCCGTAAGTTCGGGATAGAGAGCTCTTACAGCATCGTAATCGAAGTTTTTCAATTCACCGGGCTGCATTACATAGCCATCCGAATCTGCACTGTTGTTCGAAGATCCCTTTTCGGCAGCAGACGTATCTTTCGATGTATCTTCTGCTTTATCTGTATCCTGCGTTTCGGAAGCCTTTGCATCGGGAACATTTTCTTTTGCATCCGCCGTCTTATTGCCCTCTTCCGCTTCCGCATTTGCGGGATGAGGATTGTAGATGTTAATATTAAAAGCACCCTTGACAGTCGTGAAGTTCCTGTCATCAAAAACAAGATCCACCGGATACGTGCCCGCAGCAATTTCCTGTAACAATTCAGCCTTGATGGTAACGGTTTTTCCCGTAAGTGTAATGTATTCGGAAGGAAGAACCGTGTTTCCTATGGTAAGAGCGACATTTTCCGCTTTAGCCACATCATTTCCGAGATTTACCTCAAACTGTATGTCCTGAGGTTCGTCACCGTTAAAGCTGTAGTTCTGTCCCTGCTTAACCAGGCTTGGCTTGTTCTTGTCGTAATGATAATCATTTCCGAGAACCTGACTGAGGTTATCCATACCGTAAAGAGAGCCGTCGATACTGAATTTGGCTTCTCCTCCGTTATAGGTGATGAAATCCACAACGCCGGATTTTGTGATCTTGCCGCCGCTTGCGCTCTCAGTGGTAACGATGACCTGTTTTCCAACAAGTGAAAAGATCTGGGAATTTTCAGCAGTTGAGGAAAGTGACTGTAATTCTTCCAACTGACTGAAAGTTGCCAGCTGTGAGATCCATTCGGTGTTCGTTGAAGGTTCAAGAGGATCCTGATTCTGCATCTCCGCTACAAGCAGCTGAAGAAAAGCATCTTTACCGAGGTTAGATGTACCTCTCGTTTCCTTTTCTTCTCCTGTTGTCTTGGTCGCAGTGTTTTCAACTTTGCCGTCTATGACTTTTTGTATCAATAAATCATCTGCCATTGAATACCTCCGTCAGGCCACATAGCTTACCGTACTTGTTCCGTCATCGATGTAGCTCTGGGTTTTCAGATCGGGGCCGTCAACCATCTCATTGATCTCATCAAGAGTAAACTGCCTTCTGTTTTTACCGTTGTTCTGCTCGTAACCGCCTTTTTCCGCATCCGCATCCTTGTTAAACGAGAAATCGGAAACGGTGACTTCGATGGAATCGATCTTTAAGCCCTGCTCTCTGAGAGTTTCCTTAAACTGGATGATGTTACTCTCGATAGCTTCCTTCGATACCTGATTCTCGGTCTGGAATTTAGCGGTTATCACACCGTTGTTTTCCTGGATCTGCACATTTACTTTTCCCAGGTGTTCGGGTGTGAGCCTTATCTCAAGACTTCTTACATCTGCAGTAAGATTGATCTTGATCTGATTAAGTATCTGATCAGCAATGTTCCTCAGATCAGCAACTCTTGTTACGGCTCCGGAAATCTCATTTACATTCTGATTGAATCTTTCGATCATATTGTTAATGAACTTATCCGCTAAACCAACGCTGTCTCCTTCGGATCTGCTTTCCTTTTTACCCTGTCCTTTGGAATCGTTCTTAGTTTCATTGCTGTTTCCGAATCCGATGGTAACTTCTTTTTCTCCCTCTTCCTCATGAACAGTAACGTTCTCGGTGTTTACCTCCGTGAACTCTTCTTTCTTTACGTACAGCCCGGTATCCACCTCATCCGATCCCTTCTTTGTAAAAAGATCGATCTTAAAGTTGTTTTCGTCACCGAATGCTTTAACGATGGCAGAAGCGATCATTTCCTCATTGACACCTGACTCCTCAAGGATATCGGAGATCTCATCAACAAGTCTGTTGCAGGAATCCAGAAGATCCTGATCCGTCAAAAGTTTCGAAACGTCATTCCCGCAATCCATGGAAACGAACAACTTCTGTAATGAAGCGGGATCCGCCAGATCAGAAACCTTCATGCCCAGTGAATCGAGCTGTCCCTGTAATTCTTCCGGAGTGATGTTAAAGAATTCCGTAACAGTCACAACGATCTGAACCAGGCAGGCTCCGACTTTCTCAAGCTCGACTTCGTCAATCTCTTCCGCATTTTCTGCAGTAGCGGCAGCAGTCTTTGTCTGGTCTGTGTTTTCTATGCTCTTTACGTTTTTTACCACGCTTTTCGGATCCTTGGTCACATCAGTCCGGATCTCGGAATTCTGTACCGTATCCTGGCCCGGTTTGGCGACTGTATCCGCTGTTCCGGCTTTTGATGAGTCAATGTTGTTTTTAAGAACATTGCCGCTCCTGTTCATGCCGTCAAACAATTTGGAAAACGCAAAGGCACTGTCTGCTTTTCCGGACGTTTTTTCCCCTGAAATGGAAAAAATGCCGGAAACAAACTGAGTGTTTGTCTGTACATTTTGTACCAGCATTTTTGTTTCCTCCTTTCAAAAAGTATGGTCTGATCAAAAAGAGGTTCCATCCTTCAATTTTATCAGCCTGTCAAGGCTAATGAGATTACCGTTCCGTCATGTTTCACCCTTCAGATACTTGTCCCAGTAGTTCGAGACTCTCGCCGCGAACAAAGGATCGTCCTTTGTCATTTCGGTGAGAATGTCGGATCTCTGTGAAGTCTTTAAGTGATCGAAAATCCTGCAGATAAAATCCAGATCGCTCGTGAATTCTTCCAGCATCGTGGCGGCATCACCGGCTTTCATCTTAGCCACTGCTTCCGCAACAGCTTTTGCAGAGTCCGACCGTGTCTGCTGATCTTTCAGCTCTTCATAGATCTTTGCCGCATTTTCCGGATACATGGATTCGTACCAGGAAATGTAATCTTTGGCATCGGGAGCGTTTTTCGAATAAACGACTTCCTTATCGAAAAGTTCACGTAACTTTAAATAAGTCTCGTATTCCTTTTCGTAATGATTCAGCGAATCGTTCTCACTCTGAAGTTCCGCAAGGCGTGCAGCGTAATCGTCATTTTCCTCGGAGTATTTATCGACAAGTTTTTCCAGATAATTAATACGCTCCACCGCTTCTTTGATATTTTTATAGGGGTACCTTTCCCTGTAAGCTATCTCTTCATCGGTAAGTTCCGGCAATATCATCTTTACAACAGGAACATTTTCAAGATAGGGTCTTAAAGTAGTTCCCACTCCGCCGGCATCGATCTTAACAAGCAGAGCAAGGATCGCCAGCCATACCATCGTAATGATCAATATGATGATAAAGGTTGCGAGTCTGGTTCCAAAACTCTCCTTACCCGCTTTCTTTTCACTTTCATTAAAATTGTTGTTCTTTTTGGCCATAGACCGCTCCGATCGTCAATTTATTCCCCACTCTGTCCGTGTCTGTAGGAAACCAGTTCGTTGATCTCCATCTGCTCTTCGTGTTCCAGTTCCTCAAGAAATTCGTTGTATGCCTTTTCTCTGAGTTTCTCGTAGATCTTTCTTTCTTTCATGGCATTTTCAAGCTTGATCCTTGCCGCATCCAGAGCTTTTTCAGCCTTTTTGACCGCCTTTTTCTGGTCTTCTATGTTAAGATCTGTTGCTCTTATGGCATTCTCTGTCAGGTTGAGATCTCTTGCTTTGATGACGGAAGACATCAGAACACGTTTCTCTTCCACAAGCTCCCTGCGTCTTAAGACCAGTGCCTCAAGCTTTTCCTCTTCCTCAGTCAGACGGATCCTTGCATTGCCATATGCTATTTTTTCCTGTTCCTCCAGTTTCTCTCTGATGTTTAGGATCCCCTGGAGTTTATAGACAAATTTAGCCATTAAAAATTTCCTTCATCAATTCCACTGTCTCTTCAAGAGAGAATTTCTCATCAGTCTGCTGCATTAAAAAGCTGTTGACTGCATCGATCTTTTGAATGGCATAATCTATTTCTTTGTTGGACCCGCTTTTATATGCACCGATGTTGATCAGATCCTCGGATTCGGTGTAGGTTGCGAGAACATTTTTTAATGTGTTGGCTGCGTTCTTGTGCTCTTTGGTGGCAATGGAACTCATTACACGGGAAATGCTCTGCAGAACATCAATAGCGGGATAATGATTCTTGTGGGCAAGCTTTCTTGAAAGGACGATGTGTCCGTCAAGAATACCTCTTGCAGTATCGGCAATAGGTTCATTCATGTCATCGCCGTCAACCAGCACGGTGTAGATTCCGGTAATGGATCCCTTTTCGGTTCTGCCCGCGCGTTCGAGAAGCTTCGGCATCTCTCCGTAAACACTGGGTGGATAGCCTCTTGAAACAGGCGGTTCGCCGGAGGCAAGACCTATCTCTCGCTGGGCCATCGAAAAACGGGTAAGGCTGTCCATCATAAGCAGGACGTCCATACCTGAATCCCTGAAGTATTCCGCTATTGCTGTAGCTGTCTTTGCGGCTTTCTTTCTGAGAAGGGCCGGCTGATCACTGGTGGCACAGACGATGACGGAACGTTTTCTTCCTTCTTCTCCAAGGTCACGCTCGATGAATTCCTTAACTTCACGGCCACGTTCTCCGATCAGGGCAATAACATTGATGTCAGCACGTGTGTTTCTGGCAAACATACCCATCAGGGTACTCTTTCCGACGCCTGAACCCGCAAAAATGCCGATCCTCTGGCCTTTTCCAAGAGTGATAAGGCCGTCAACGGCTTTAACTCCCAACGTAAGAGCGGTGTCTATCATCACTCTTTCCATGGGATTGGGAGGCATTGCCTCGGAATTGTAATAGTTTTCGGCTTCAACTTCCGAGCCGTCCATAGGGCGTCCCAGACCGTCAAGCACCATACCGAGATAATTCCTTCCCACGGGAACACCATAGCCCGTACCGCAGGCTTCAACACGATCTCCTATGGAAACTCCTCCCACATCTTCGTAGGGCATGAGTAAAAGTCTGTCATCCCTGAAGCCCACAACTTCACACAGGACTCTTTTTCCCGTGTCTTTTATGATAATGTCGCAAGTATCGTTGATCTTAGCGTCTACTCCTGTAGACTCTACTGTAAGCCCAACGACTTTAACAACTTTTCCGTAAACATGTATGTAATTTTCATTGAGTAAACCGAGATATTTTCGTTTATCCATCGATCATTTGCTTTTCTCTGAATCCGAAAGCATATCCAAAGCGTCCAGAAGCCCTTCCGCAGCGATACCGAGACCGCAGTCGATCACCTTGTCGCCGTTTTCCAGCTTAACTTCACCTTTTTTCAGATCAGCTACCGAAACAAAATTCAAACTGAGCTTTCCGTTGTATCTTTCCAGGATCTCTCCGATCCTCGGGGACAGCCTTTCGTAATCCTCTGCGGAAAGCTTCACATCAAAGGAATCGTCTCTCGGAAAATGCGAGATGGCAGTGTCGATAAGATACTCAAGTACCTCGATATGGTTGTCATAGGCGATGCCGGTGATCTTTCTGACATATTCCTTTAATATTTCAACAAAAGCAGGTTCAAGTTCAGCAACCTGCCTTTCATAATCTTCCCTTAAAGCCGTCCTTTCCTGCTCTATTTCGGCAAGAGCAGCATCTCTTTCCTCATTGGCTCTTTTCATTCCGTCTTCATAGCCTTGGGAAGAAGCCAAGGTAATTATACCGGCTTTTGCCGCTTCCCCCTCTGCCTTTCCTTTTTCGACGGCTTCCGAGATAATGCTCTCGGCCTTGGCATTGGCAAGATTGATGATCTCATCTGCCTTTGCATCCATTTCGGCTTTTAAAGCGATCTCTGTTTCATTTTTAATACTGTCGGTCACTTCAGCCCGAACCTGCTCTTTAAACTCCTCCAGTTCCTCCGCTGTCATGACCTGTTTATCTTCCGGAAAGTCATCCACCTCATCGGCTTCTATGCCTTCCTTAAAATCTTCCTCACCGGGATATTGTTCTCCCGGAAACTGCTGATGCCACATTTCCCTGGCATTTTCGTTTATCTTTTCCTCCATTTTGGTGAAATCAAGCTTTTTAAGTGCCTTAGTATCGTAGGATATGGAGTAACCCTTAATCATATTATTAGACAACGAGCTCGTCACCTCCGCCTCTTGCTATGATAATCTCGCCGGAATCCTCAAGCTTTCTGATGATGTTAACGATCTTCTGCTGAGCTTCTTCTACATCCTTCATGCGGACAGGTCCCATGAATTCCATATCTTCCTTGATCATAGTTGCAAGACGCTTGGACATGTTGTTGAAAATAGCCGCCTGAACATCCTCATTGGCGTTCTTAAGGGCAACGGCGATCTCGTTATTGTCAACCTCATGCATAACACGCTGAATGGAACGATCGTCGAGGGTAAGGATGTCTTCGAATACGAACATCTTCTTTCTGATCTCGTCCGCAAGTTCGGGCTCGTCGATCTCCAAAGTTTCCATGATGTGCTTTTCTGTACCGCGGTCTACGGTGTTCAGGATGTCTACAACGGCATCCACACCACCGGCAATGGTGAAATCCTGGTTTACAAGGTTTGCCAGCTTCTTCTCCAATACGTTCTCGACCTCCTTGATGACATCGGGTGATGTACGGTCCATCTGTGCAATTCTCTTGGCAACGTCAGCCTGCTTGTCCTGAGGCAATGCAGCGACGATTGCCGCAGCCTGTGAAGTGGAAAGGTAGGAAAGGATCAGGGCTATAGTCTGTGGATGCTCGTCCTGAATGAAGTTTAAAAGCTGTGTAGCATCGGTCTTTCTGACAAATTCGAAAGGACGAACCTGCAGGCTTGCAGTGAGCTTTCCGATAACTTCCACTGCCTTGTCTCCGCCGAGAGCCTTTTCCAGCAGGCTCTTTGCGTAATCAATACCGCCTTCGGAAATGTACTGCTGAGCGAGACAGACTTCATAGAATTCATCAAGCACTTCCTCTTTCAGAGACTGATTAATGCTTCTGGTGTTTGCTATCTCAAGGGTGAGCTGTTCGATCTCTTCTTCCTTAAGGAATTTGAAAACATTGGCCGATTTGTCGGGCCCCAATGTGATCAAAAGGATCGCAGCCTTTTGCAACCCGCTCAATTCACTAATTTTAGGTGATGATGATGCCATACACGTGCCTTTCCGATTTGATCATTTTAAATAAATCTACATCCAGTCTTCGTTCAGCCAGTTTCTTAAGAGTGCGGCAACAGCCTCCGGATTCTCGTCGAAGAACTTCTCGATCATCTTTCTGGTCTCGGATTCTTCACTGAATTCAACATCCTCAAGGCTCTGATTCTCCTTGGTGGTAGCAAGCAGCTGTTCAATGGACAATTCAGGTTCAACCTCCGTGATCTCGACAGGTCTCATGCCTCTGAGGATTACGATCAACAGGATAACAAGCAGAAGAACCGCAAGCGCGATCTGCACAACCATCGTTACATCGATGTTTGATGCCTGATCGTCAATAAACTGATAAACATCGTATGTAATGAGGATAACATCATCCTCGGGAATACCTGTTGCAAGGGAAACGACTCTTACAAGTTCATCGGGAGTTGTGGTCCTGACAGGATCCTGATGAGCCAGAATGTATCTGTCGTAGGTCATATCATCGTTAAGCTCGCCCAGAAGTTCAAGCTCGGTCTTGGTTCTCTTTACCACACGTCTTGCGGTAACAGAGATAGATGCATCGGAAACGGTCCCCGAATTGTATGCAGTCTCCGTGATCTTCAGACTGGGTTTGTAAAAATCATCTTCAGTATATGTTTCGGAATTACCGTTTCCTCCGGTCGAAAGCATATAGTCCGTTTCATCATTGGTGTCGGTTCCCGGAACATCACCCGATGTGTTTGTATTGGAAGAAGAAGTTTCATGGTACTCAATAAGAACACCTCTGTCTTCTCCCTCAAGAGGCAGGTATTCCTCAAACCTCTGTGTGACCTTGTCCCAATTGAGCTTGAGATAGGTGGCAACATCAACCTCAGTGTATCCGTTCATAATGAGTGCACCTGTAACACATTCCTGGTACTCACCCTTGATACGCTTTTCCATTGTCACTTTGTCTGTGAGATCAAGACCTTCGATGTCAACTTCGGAACCGTCAAAAAGGACTTCTCCTCTGTGATCCACAATGGTAATGTCGTCGGTATTTTTGTTTCCGAGTCCCTTGGCCACGATGGCTGCAATACCCGCAACCTGTTTTTTATCAAATTTATTGTTGTATGTGATGGTAACGGCCGCAGGAATGGTCTGGTTTGCGGCAATAACTGAATTAGAAGTGTCTTTGGGAATATAGTTGATGGTGACATCGGTAATTCCCTGTATGCACATGATACCGCTCTTCATGACCGATTCGCTTCTTAAGAAAGTTCTCTGTAATCTTTCACCGTTAGTGGTGGTTAAAGAAGTGTCCAAAAGGTCATTGATATCAAAGGAATCATCGCCGATGTCGGCAGAGTAAACAGTAGAAACAGCCTCTACATAATGATCTTCATCCACAAACACCGTGATCTTGTCAGAATCAAGCTTTGAAGCATACCCCGCCTCTTTCAGCGTGGTAACCGCACGGCTGGCGGTCTGAGTGTCCTGGAAAGTATAAAGCTTGGTGTAACGTGTTCTGCTGAGAAAGAAAACAAATACAGCAATAACAACGACAGCCCCGGCAAAACTTCCGATGATTATGGATTTTTGCTTGGTTGTCCATTTATTCCAGTATTCAAGCACTTTTTTTTGAAGATTTTTTATCTGTTCGGGCATATAACAAACCTCTGTCTATACTTTAATCAGAACTGTAAAGCCATAATTTCTTTATATGCATCTATTACGGCATTTCTCACCGCTACCGTGTATTGCAAAGACACATTCGCCTTTGTCTGCGCAACGAGAAGATCGGAAAGGCTGTCGTTCAACCCGAGCATATAGGCCATTTCAGCCTCTTCTGCCTTGTTGGTGTAGTCCTCGGTCTCTTTGATCATCCCTCTCGCAGAATCCAATAAAGCGGCAAAGCTTGTGATGTTCCCCTCATTTTTCCTGTCTTTCGTCGAATTGATCCTGGTCAATACATTCCCCACCGAAGATACAGACGAAACACTCCCTAAGGAAGAAAGATCAATTGCCATAAATTACCTCCGTCAGCTTCCTATTTCCATTGCCTTAAGAAGCATATTCTTCGTGGCATTGAAAGCTGTGACGTTAGCTTCATAAGAACGGTTGGCGGAGATAAGGTTGGTCATTTCCGTTACCGTATCAACATTGGGGTAAGTAACGTATCCTTCCTCATCAGCATCGGGATGAGCCGGATCGTAAACCTTTTTCATGGACGTAACGTGATCTTCCACTATATCCGTGATCTTGACACCGTTTCCCACATTCTTCTTGTAATTGACACCGGTCTTTGCGGAATCCAAAGCATTCTGGAAATTCTTATTGTTTCCGGATCTTTCGGCAAAAACCACTGTCTGGCGGACGTAAGGTTTGTTGTCATCGGTTCTTGTAGTACTAACGTTTGCGATGTTCTGGGCAATGATGTCCATTCTTGTTCTCTGGGCAGTCATTCCGCTTGCGGAAACATTAAGTGTAGACATTACTGACATAGATCACACCTCCGATCATTTCTGCAGGACCATCTTGATCCTGTCAAATTCCTGATTGATAGCATTCAGATACGCATAAAACTTTATCTGGTTATCGGCAAGATAGGCATTTTCCGTGTCAATGTCCACATTATTGCCGTCATATCTGTAACTGAGTTCTTCATAGTCCTTGTAGATCGAAGGCTTCAAAGCTGCCATCTGAAGATTGGCAACCTTCTTGTCAAGATTATTGGTTCCCGTTTGGGACATGGCCTGTCTCAGCATACCTTCAAAATCCATATCCGATCTTTTAAATTCGGGTGTATCAACGTTGGCAAGGTTGTTCGCAATGATCTCATTCTTGGTCCAGCTGGCTGAAGCCGCCTTGTTTAAGATGTTAATGTAATTATATGCATCGGATGTAATCATCAGTAACCTCCTTTTTTCAAGGGAATCTGTATTATATATCGGACGACACATTCTTCCCGTAAAGTCTCCGTCGTTCTGATACATGTGCATAAACGCCGAATTATTCTTGTAATATTATAACGTATTTCTTAAAAAACACAAGATATGTTCAGCTATTTTTTTTGGAGCTACTAAATCTTGTGTCATAGCCTGCCGATAAATATAGTTATTTTTTCTTGATCATTTATTTTTATTTAATTTTTTTAAACAAAAAAAGGACTCTTTCAAGTCCTTTTGTATATATCTTCCTTAATATCCGAAATGCTGTTATTCTGCTTTCGATTTTCTTCTGTCAATCCCAAGCTCTGCGAAAACATAATCGTTAAGCACCTTGATGTATGTTCCCTTCATGCCTGAAGATCTGGATTCGATAACCCCTGCGCTTTCGAATTTTCTGAGAGCATTTACGATAACGGATCTTGTGATGCCCACACGATCTGCGATCTTGCTTGCAACAAGGGTTCCTTCCGTTCCTTCCAGTTCTCCGAAGATGTGAGTGATGGCTTCAAGTTCGGAATAAGAAAGTGTGCCTATGGCAGACTTTACAACCTGTACCTTGCGATACTCTTCCACCTGTTCTTCGTTTACAGAACGCATCATTTCAAGTCCTACTACTGTAGAACCATACTCACTCAGAATGATGTCATCAAGTGAGTAATTGCTCTTTTTCTTGTAAATGAATGTGGTACCCAGTCTCTCGTCGGAAATCACTACCGGAACGATGATTGCTTCATAATCCTCTATGCCGTCCGATTCAAAACCGAGGGTGGTAAGATTAACATTTTCCTTTGTGGAAAGAATGTTAAGGAATCTCTCATTGAGATCTCTGTCAATGAATTTACCCACGCTGTTACCCAAGAGTTCGGTAATGATCTCGATATCAGATCTGTTTTTTGCTCCGAGTACCTTACCCTTTTTACTGATGATAAGGATGTTGGAGTCGAGAATGTCACTCAAAACAAGGCAGATATCGCTGAATATAACCTTATTTGAACTGTTGTTGTGCAAAAGGTTACCGATCTTTCTTGTTTTGTCCAAGAGTTGTACTCCCATTGAAATTAAGCCTCCTTAATTGCCTTATTGCTATAAATTTATTAACTGCGCTTGATATTACCACGCAATTTATAAAATTGCAACCCTGCAAATCAAATTTAACACAAAATTCAAATAATTTACATGTCTATACATAATTTTGTGTTTAGTTTTTGTTGTCCTTGTCTTCCTTCTCCCCTTTAGGCAGCTGCCAGGCCATAAAATTGCATTCGGGATAACCCTCGCAACCGTAGTATCTTCTGCCTTTTTTGGTCTTGCAGATAACGATCTCCTTACCGCACTGAGGGCACTTGACCCCTGTTTTCTGAAGGTAAGGCTTTGTGTTTCTGCACTCAGGGAATCCGGGACATGCCAGGAATTTCCCGTGAGGACCGTATTTGATGACCATGTTTCTTCCGCACATTTCACAGATAACATCAGTCTTTTCATCTTCTATCCTGATATCGGCAAGAGCTTCCTTCGCATCGCTTATGGCCTTTTCAAGATCGGGATAAAACTCCCTGATTATGGTCTTCCACTGAACATTTCCTTCGGCGACGCCATCCAGTAAAGTCTCCATGGTAGCTGTAAAATTCAGATCGACGATAGAAGGGAAAGCCTTGATCATAACATCGTTAACAGCTTCTCCCAATTCCGTAACGTATATGTTCTTGTTTTCTTTGGTCACGTAATGTCTCGCAAGAAGTGTGGTAATGGTCGGTGCATATGTACTGGGTCTTCCGATCCCAAGTTCTTCCATCGTCTTTACAAGCGACGCTTCCGTAAAATGGGGAGCAGGTGATGTAAAATGCTGGTTGGGAACTATCTCGCCGGATTTGATCACCGATCTTTCGTTCAATCCGTCAAGAGCTGCACCCGACTTTTCATCTTCTTCATCCCTGTCATTGTAAACATTCATGAACCCTGCGTTTACAAGGCTTGAAGATACTGCGCTGAATCTGTAATCACCGCAGGTGAGCTTCACATTAACACTGTTGTATTCGGCGGAAGGCATACGGCTTGCGATGAACCTCTTCCAGATCAGCTGATAAAGCCTGAAAGCATCTCTGGGAAGGCTGTCCTTAACCTCCGCGGGAGTAAGTTCACAATAGGTCGGCCGGATTGCTTCATGAGCATCCTGGATCTTTTTGTTGCCGTTATCCTTTGAATTGTGTTCCGAATAGGATGCTACTCCGTAGGTCTTTGTGATGTAATCTTTTGCTGCGGCTTCAGCTTCTGCGGAAATTCTTGTGGAATCCGTACGAAGGTAAGTAATAAGGCCGATGGTCCCGTGTCCCTTAACATCGATACCTTCATAAAGCTGCTGGGCAGTCTTCATTGTCTTTTGTGTAGAGAAATTCAGCTGTTTGGAAGCTTCCTGCTGCAATGTACTTGTGGTAAAAGGAAGAGGTGCTTTTTTCTGTCTCTTCGAAAACTTGATCTCGGAAAACTTGAATTTCTTTCCCTTAAGATCACTCAGGATCTTGTCAACTTCGGCTTTGCTTCCGATCTCCGCCTTTTCTTCGCCGATATTAACCAGTTTTGCTTCAAAAGGTTTCTTAACATCCGGAGAAGAAAGGGACACCGTAACGTCCCAATACTCCTTTGCCACAAAGGCATTGATCTCATTCTCCCTGTCACAGATCATTCTGAGAGTAGCTGACTGAACACGTCCCGCGCTCAATCCCCTCTTGATCTTTTCCCATAAAAGAGGCGAGATCTCATAGCCCACAACTCTGTCCAGAACTCTTCTGGCCTGTTGTGCATCCACCAGTTTCATGTCGATCTCTCTGGCATTTTTTATGGAATTCTTTACGGCATTCTTTGTTATCTCATTAAAGGTTATTCTGCAGAACTGCTTGTCTTCAAGTTTAAGTGCACTTGCCAAATGCCAGGAAATGGCTTCCCCTTCACGGTCAGGGTCCGTTGCGAGATAAACCCTGTCTGACTTTTTCACTTCCCTGCGAAGCTTGGCTAAGATGTCTCCCTTACCTCTTATCGTAATATATCTTGGTTCAAAATCCTTCTCAACATCAACACCCATCTGACTTTTCGGAAGATCTCTCACATGTCCGTTGGATGCGATAACTTCATAATTGGTGCCGAGATATTTCTTTATTGTTTTTGCTTTAGCGGGTGATTCCACTATAACAAGATGTTTAGGCATATCATAGCTCCGTTAATTGTATAATATTTCCGTGTTTAACACAGTAAATGGTAAAATATAACAGAAAATTGGTTTTGTCAAATAAAAAATTTATTGGGCTTTTGTACAATCAGCAAAGCCCATGGTAAAAAGAACGTCTTTAACGGAAGTTACCGGCGTGGCTCCCGACTTGATAATGTCCAGACATCCTTCCGAAAACTTTTCATCTATCCTTCCCGGAACCGCCATGATCTCCTTCCCCTGTTCCAGTCCGTAATTAACGGTGATCAGTGAACCCGATCGATAGCTCGCCTCTATTAATAATATGCCTTCGGCAAGTGCCGAGATGATCCTGTTTCTTCGAGGGAAATTTGCGGCATTCGGCGGTTCCCCCGGAGGAAATTCGGAGATCACTCCCCCTTTTTGGATCATCCTCTCGTAAATATCCCTGTTTTCACCGGGATAGATGACATCAACCCCGGAACCCAGTACCGCGAAGCTTTTTCCTCCCTCGTTCAGGGCAGCTCTTTGGGCAGCTCCGTCGATCCCCCTTGCCATTCCGGAGATCACTTCAATTCCTGCTTTTGCCAATCCGCCTCCAAAGTATCCTGCCATCCTGAAGCCGTAATCCGAGCAGTTTCTTGCCCCCACCACCGCCAGACTTTTACCCGTCGGAAGGTTCCCGAGATAATAAAGACAAAGAGGCGGTGTGTAGATCTCTTTAAGAGCCTCCGGGTACCCCGGGTCCTCCGGGCATATGATCGCTGCTTTACTGTTCAGAGCATCTTCAAAGCTTTTTATACAGGAGTTTTTAAATCCCTCTTCCGTAGAATCCGGTATTCCCGGTTCAAGCCTCAGATCATTTTCTTTAATTACTTCTTCAAATCCTTTCCTGTTAAGTGCATAGAGATCATCGATACCGTATCTCCCCACAAGGAATTGTTTTGCTTCCGGTGAAAGGCCTTTAAAAGAATTCAGCCAATGATACTTAAGAGTTACGTTCATACAGTTCTCCTTTCCCCCACCAGATAAAAGGCTTCTTCCAGATGTTCGGGGCAGACTGTATCCGATCCTTCAAGATCTGCGACAGTCCTTGAAACACGGAGCATTTTAAAGTAGTCTGAGATCCCGTAGTTTTCGGGAAGGAGGCTCGTTAAAAACATACGGCATTTTTCTGAAAGATCGCAATACTTTTCACTTTCCGTGTCCGTCATATCCGCGTTCAGTCTTTGGAGCCCCCCGAATCTTAAAGTCTGCCTTTTTCTTGCTGACATGATCTTTCCGTAATTATCACAATAGTTACTGTCCTGTTCTTTTAAAGCACGGAAA
Organism: Lachnospiraceae bacterium; assembly: GCA_016287675.1. Classification (GTDB taxonomy): domain Bacteria; phylum Bacillota; class Clostridia; order Lachnospirales; family Lachnospiraceae; genus RGIG3528. Next base: position 751 of record JAEFAR010000002.1, on the reverse strand, counting down.
TCGGGATCGTAAACCATGACCGAAAGATCTGAAACTTCTTTGTAAAACTCATCCAGAGACGCCAGATGTTTACTTATCTGTTTCAAAGTACATTCGCATTTTTCCTTATCGGGGTAATTTCCGCAGGGACAAAGAGTTGCGGATGTAAAAAGAAAGAAACTGCAAGGAAGAACTTTTGTACTTTCTCCGATCCTCAGACCCGATCTTTTTAACCCTTCTCTGATCAGAGAAACATTTGCCGCTTTTGAAGAATTGGCATTTTCACAGAACAAAACACCCTGATGAGCTCCGCAGATCACCTTGGGATCAAGGTTTTGGGACGGATCAAGGACAACTGCTTTTCTTTCAACAATATCTCTTACACTTTCTCCCATCACGGAATTCATTTTTAGTATCTGTATCATCTCATTTTGGGTTAAGGGCGGCAAAAGCTTTAAAAAAGCTTCTGCAAGCTTTTTCTTTTCTCTTTCGGCTTTTCCCGTCATCAGAACATTATGTCCCCCGGCAGCAGCTATCATCAAAGCCCTCTTTGCCCCGGGATTACCGTAAATACCATGAAAAGGGAAGGGATCACGATCATTTTTAAGATGCGGGACTACGTCCGATAGTGGACTAAAATGGTCTTCAAAATCTTTATCGCACAGGATCTCCGCAAGCTCTTCCACATCAGCGATACCGCATATAGGTACGTTGTCGGACCATCCAAGATCGGTAAGGTTATCCTTGGGGCATATGATCTTAAGCCCTTTTT
>JAEFAR010000079.1 GCA_016287675.1 Lachnospiraceae bacterium | reverse complement strand
TTCATCAAAATAATATGTCGTTCATCAACGGATTGTTGAAATTCTACAGGGGGGATTGAATAATTAAATCGCAACGTTGTATTTGTCAAAAAGGGGTTAATTAATCTGTCAAAAAATCGAAAGGATGGGAAAAATGGAATGAATAGTTTGTTTTCATGTAAAGAAAAGATCAAAGGCAGGAAAAACTGCAGACGGCATATGGTAGTCATGCTTGCCGTCAGTCTGTTGCTTTGTATGAGTTCAATGGCAATGGCAGGTAGTCAGACCAAGTATACTGGGAGAGCTAAAATCCATGATAACTATTACGCGGAGGGAAAAGTAACGGCGACCGTAAAGGGGGCTCTTTGGTGGAAGACAGGCGGAGCTGACGGCTGGACTTTTTATACCGATCAAAGCGGCGCATCACAAAATGATGCATATATAGATTGCGGTATGGTGTATGCTATGGTATTCTTTTATACATCGGGGAATGTGCTGAGCGAGTTCAGATCCTCTCCGATGGGACAGCCTAATTGGGCAGTTATACCGGTTAATGTTATCGGGTCCGTGCAAAAAGTAGAGGCAAGATTCAATATGTATGATTATTGCGGCAAAAGATACATTGCACCAAATCAATGGCAGACGGCTGAAGGTAAATAATCTTTTGGATGAAAAAGCCTGATGCTTACATAAACGGATGAGACAAAACGACACTGTTAAAAGAAGGATGCTGAAAATGAGAAGAAAGATACTAATTATTTGCACAGGAATAATCGCCGGACTGATCATTGCCGGAGGGATTTGTTTTTATCTGTTTTCCTGGCACAGTACTTCTGCGTTTGGGGGATACTGGGATGAAACCGTAGCGTTTCAGGACCTTCTTGAACTGCATGAAGACGGATACCTGTACGGAGAGGATTGGGATAATCCCAAGTGGCGTGCAAGGGGCGAAACCGATATCTGTATGCGTTTTGTCACACTGGAACTCAATATGGTCATAAAACAGGGCGAATGGGTATACAGAGTCTTTGATGAGAATGGCAGAGAAGTGTTCTGTCATACGTTTCAGAAGGGAACCTATGAAAATGCCTGTTTTGACATCGGTTATCTGGGATACAGTTACTCCGAAACAGAGAAGTTTTCGGCTGATTTCGAGGGAACCGGAAAGTACAAATTTATCTCCAAATATAGAGGATATGACAAGATTTTTCATCATTAGGGCTGAAACATGAAGTTTTTTCGTTATAAGAAAATTGATTTGTTCTTTTGTTTTACTTTTTTGATATCGTTCTCATGCCTGTGGTTTGTGGCATTTTATTCAGGCAAAGAAAAGCAATACAAAAAAGATGCCCTGAGGTGTTCTTATCAAAGCAGCGCGATGCTCTCGGTTCAGAATGCCGAAGAAAATCTGGATATCGGAAGCATAATCGGGAAAACGGATGAATTTGTTTATGTCAGCGGGTATCCTGTCTTCTATGACGATGCGGAAGCAGTAGTGCTTTCCAACATTGTGTTGTGCGGAGAAAAAAACGCTGTTTTGCCGTGTGAGGTGGGCAAAAGCATTAACTTAAGCGACGGGATGATGCTTGGACGGAAGCAGAAAAGCATCATTCCGGTCGTGAGGGACAGCGTTGCGGCAGACGGCACGGGGATTCCCTGTTCAGGTCTGCTTGGCTGCGCCTATTCCGGTTACGGCGGTTATGATATTTATATTCCTTTCCGAGTTCTCGGGGATAACACGAAAGAACGGATGAGGCATACTTCTTCTGTTGCGATAGTGGTAAGAAGCAATGGGAGAGACGCCGTTCTCATCGCGTCTGAATTGAAAGCCGAATTGGAAAAGGCTTCTTCCGCCTGTACAATCTTTGTCAGCCCATACACGGAGGTTGCTACGGACACGGACGATCATAATGAAAAAGTGTTACTGATTCTTATGGGTCAAATGAAAAACTAAATTCTACATACACCATAAAAAATGCCCTGTGAGGCAAATTTGACGAGTTTTTTTGATTGATTCCCGTTTGACAAGCAGCAAAAACGTGTTAAAATCAGACTGTCGATGCTGTTTGTTTGCATGGCAAACAGACGGCTGGAGCAGTTTGAGAAAAAGTAAATTCCACCCGTCTCAAGAACTTTTTACGAGGCTTCGGATGGTCATCTGTCTGCTCCAGTTACAAGTTTAGTGATTAATGATCACGGTGTTCTATAAGTGCCGGTTTTAACATGACGGAGTCTGGGGAGACTTTATGCTGTCCTGTTAAGGCCGGTATCTTTTTGTCCAGAAGAAGTTCGGCCAGATCAAAGGGAGTCGCTCCGTTTAAACTGTCACGCGCCGTTGAGTTGATGTGGCTGGCAAGCAGGTTGATGTCATCCTGGTTATACTTATACATACTTCTTCCTTTAGGGATCACATAACGTATATACTCGTGATTCTTCTCCAGACGTCCCTTTTGATTGGAAACGTAGGGATCGCAGTAAAACACTCTGGTTCTAAAGGTTCCGGCTTCGTTTCTTTCAATGTCCCAGGGATTTTTAAACTCGGACCCGTTGTCGGTGAGGATGATGGGAAAATACTTCTTAAACGTTCGGATTCCGATCATGTCGCAGAGATTGTTAATGGCGTCCGTAACGCTGCGCTGGGTGCAGTCGGGAAGCAGAATCAGTATCATAAAGGAACAGCTCCGGAACAGCAGTGTAAGCAGGCATTTTCCCTTATCTCTTCTGCCTTTGACCGTATCCATTTCCACCACATCAAGTTCCGGGAAGGCCTTTGTGTAGTTCTCGAAGTCGACATAGGTCCGCTTGTTGCGATAAACCTGCGAGATGTTCCTGGTTCGAGGTTCGGGACGCTTCTTGCGCTTTTTGTAACGGACGCGGCGCGGAAGATCTATGTTTCTCGCGGTAAAGATTCTTCTGTCCAGATAGTTATAAAGCGTTCTTCTGCACACGGGTATTTCATCACTGTGAACAGCAAAGATGTGGCTTAAGGGCTGCCCTTTTAGGACCAGGGGGGATATCAGGCTGTTAAGTTCCCGAAGTTCTTCCGTGGTCATGTTGATGCCGGTTCGGGAACTGGTCAGTGTTTCCTCGTAAGCCTTCTGGGCCTCCTTTGCACGGTAGTACTTTTTGAGCTCATGGCATGTCTGCTTTTTGGGGCACGCGTTGCAGACATACGGCGGCCTGTAGAGCATGTCACACAAAAAGGGGTTATAGTCTTTGCAATCCTTGGCAAGCATGATGCAGGTTCGGGCTTTCCAGCCGTCAGGAGCGCTGTCGTACGAACCCATGAATACGGTGTCCTTACAGGAACCAAGGTGTTTGCAGTAATTACAGCTGCGGGGTCTGTAATAGCAGCCATGCCCGGAAGAGCGACGCAAACGGACCTCCTTGGAGATGGTGGAAGGATCCTTCCCCAGGGATGCAGCAATGCTTCTAAAGGAACTCTGCTGCAGGAGTTCCTGTTCAATATACACTCTGTCAGAGAAGGTAAGGTGTTTGCCGTTACCCTTAAGACTATGACTCATATGAGCATCCTTTCCGACAGACAGATAACCTTAAATATGATACATATCCAAAAGAGGCTGTGCAAGAGAAACTTCTACCCCTGACAGAAAAATGTAGAACTTCAAAATTCACATTAGGGTCTGAAGCGGTCAGACCAGGGTCCGGCGGTCACATTTTAATCACAGAAATATCACACTTTTTTCACAAAATATGTCGTTCATCAACAAAATATGTCGTTCATCCAAAAATAATTGCATTTTTC
>JAEFAR010000008.1 GCA_016287675.1 Lachnospiraceae bacterium | reverse complement strand
TAAGGATGTTATCAACAAGTCCCGAAATGGAAAAATAATCCTTTACGAGTTCGATCTTACCGGACTCGATCTTTGTGACATCCATCACCTCGTTTATCAAAGCAAGCAGATGTCTCCCTGCTTCGCTGATGGTCTCTATGCAGTATCTGACCTTTTCCTTATTGTCCAGATGCTTGGCGGCGATGGTGGTCATTCCCATAATGGCATTCATGGGTGTTCTTATGTCATGGCTCATCTTGGAGAGGAATTCGGTCTTTGACGCATTTGCACGGTTTGCCTCTACGTAGGCAGCCTTCATCTCTTCCCTTGCTTCGATGGCATCCTGCATCTCTTCATCGATGTTCTGTCCCGCAACAAGGATCGATGTGACCTCACCCTTCTCGTTCCTGTCCGCTGCCATCATGACGATCCTGATCCATCCGATGACCTTTGATTTGCATTCCACAAAGAAGGAATCCGCGTTGGTCAGCTGATTCTTTGTGTTATCGGAGTCACCGAGTTTTCTGATATCATCCGCAAACTGATCGTACACTCTGGGGATAACGCACTCCATGAGTCCCTCATAGGAATTTCCCTTTGAGGGGATTATCTCTTTAATGAAGTCCTTGGCATATACTTCTTCATAGGCATGATTTTCGAGATTGACGAAATACACACCGAAATAGGCCTTGCTAAGTGTTCGGATTACCGTGTTGTTGTCCATAAATCTTCCTCCTTATAGAGAAGTTTTAAGTCCTTTTACTCCGCGTTTTCTGATCTTTATCTTCTTTACAGAGATTTCCTTTCCTCTGTATTCAAAGTTCTCATCTGTGGGTGTAACAACTGTTGTAAGCGAAACCTTGTCATTCTTTTCAAGCAAAATACCTCTGACTCCGCGGCTGGTCTTTTTGAACTCCGCAACTTCTTCCAGGGCATATCCCAGCGAAAGCCCCGAATTGGTCATCATGATGACTTTGCGGTTCTCAGAAAGGATGTCCGTGGCCGTGAGCTTGACAATGTTAACGACCTTGTCATCCTCATCCAGCTTTGTTGCCATTACCTGAAGTCTTGTGGTGTCAAATTCAATACCTGAAACTATCTTAACGTAGCCTCCCTCCGTAGCGAAAAGGAGTGAGCACTCAAACAGCTCTTCGAAGCCTGTATAGAGTACGATCTCTTCTTTGCCCAGACGGATCATCTGATGTATCAGTGTACCCTTGTCCTTGAGCTTTCCTCTCGGTATCTGGGCAGCTTTTACCTGATACATGTTACCCTCTGCGGTAAAGACACAGAGACGGTCGTTACTCTTCATTTTAATACAATATAGGAATTCCTTCAACTGGTCCGTGGAAGCTTTTAAGAAAGTAGCAGCATCGACCGACTTTGTGTAACCGAACTTATCGATCAGAACATAAATGTCCTCGATACGCTCTTCCACAACATAGTTTGTCTGCTCGATCAGTGTGATGTCTGTCTTTCTCGGTGCACCGAACTTCTTTCTGAATTCCTGAAGCTGCTTCTTTATCACCTTATGGAGCTCTTTGATCGATCCGAGGATCTTTTCAAACTCCTTTATGTTGGAATTCAGCAATTCCTGTTCTTCGTACAGTTTCTTGATCTCAAGTCCGATGAGTCTTGAAAGCTGCATGGAAAGGATGGCTTCCGCCTGTCTTTCGGTGAAATCCAGCTTTTTTGCATCCTCTTCGGATTTTTTGCTCTTGAACTTGATATCCTTTGTCTCTCCCTTTGTGAGACAATCCTTAGCCTGCTTTACGGATGTACTTCCTCTTAAGATCTCGATGATGAGATCGATGACGTCCGTGGCCCTTAAGAGTCCGTCAACAACTTCGCTCCTGTCCTTGGCCTTCTCGAGACGGTTTTTGTACTCTCTTGTGTAGATCTCTTCCTGGAATGAGATGAACTCGGCGATCAGGCTCTTAAGGTTAAAGACAATGGGCTGCTGTTCCTTTACCGCAAGGAGATTGACAGTGTAGGTGTCCTCCAGGGGAGACTTCTTAAAAAGTCCGTTCAGTAGATTTTCCACATCCCTGTCTTTTTTTACTTCGATAACAATGCGGACATCCTTGGAGCTCTCATCCCTAACGTCGTAGATCTCCTCAAAGGTCTTATTCTTCATAAGATCCACCAGGCTCTCCACAAGTTTTGTCTTGTTTCCGGAACTGGTGTAGGGGATCTCCGTTACAACAATATTCTTTCTTCCGTATTCTCCGTTTTCTATCTCTGTCTTGGCACGGACCCTGATCTTGCCTTCGCCCGTTTCGTATATGCCCGGAAGAGCATCGGAATTGACGATAACGCCTCCGGTGGGGAAATCCGGTCCGGGAATGTAGCTCATGAGCTCTTCCACCGTAATGTCCGGATCATCCATATAGGCGATGCATCCGTCGATGACCTCTCCCGCATTGTGGGGCGGGATGTTGGTGGCCATACCTACCGCGATACCTGTGGTACCGTTGATCAGAAGATTGGGAAGGAGTGCGGGAAGTACTGTGGGCTCCTTTTCGGAGTTATCAAAGTTGGGCTTGTAATCCACCAGATTGTTGTCCAGATTTTCCAGCATGGTCATGGCGCCCTCGGAAAGCCTTGCTTCCGTGTAACGCATGGCTGCTGCCGGATCTCCGTCAAGAGAACCGAAGTTTCCGTGTCCGTCGATCAGCGGGATGGAAAGTGAAAAATCCTCAGACATGTGGACCAGGGCCTCATAAATGGAAGAATCGCCGTGGGGATGGAATTTACCCATTGTATCTCCAACGATACGTGCACTCTTTCTGTGAGGCTTCTTGGGGTCAAGTCCAAGCTCCGTCATTGCGTAAAGGATCCTTCTCTGTACCGGCTTCAGGCCGTCTCTTACATCGGGAAGAGCCCGGTCGATGATGACATTTACCGCATAGTCACGGTAGGAAGTTTTCATTTCCTCCGAAAAATCAAGTTGTATAAGTTCAGCTGTTTTTTCTTCAGCTTCTTTTTTATCTGCCATGAGTTACACTCGCTTTCACTTTTTATATAACGATTGCACCGTGTTAAAACTTAAACGTCCACGTTTGCGTACCTGGCCTCGGTCATGATGAAATCACGTCTGGGGGGAACATTGGAACTCATAAGAAGAGTTGTGACCTCATCTGCTTCCACCGTATCGGAGATGGACACCTGAGCCAGAACTCTTGAAGCGGGATCCAGTGTGGTTTCCCAGAGCTGCTCCGCATCCATTTCACCCAGACCTTTGTATCTCTGTAAAGCCAGGATCTTGTGACCCTCTTTTCTGAACTTCTCAAGTTCGAAGTCATTAAAAAGATACCTGGATTCTTTTCCTTTTTTCTTTCCGGTTTCGTAATCCACCTTGTAAAGAGGCGGCATTCCCCTGTACACCTTGCCCTCCATTATGAGCTCCGGCATGAACCTGTAGAAGAAGGTCAGCATCAGGGTCGAAATGTGGGCGCCGTCCACATCGGCATCCGTCAGGATGATGATCTTGTCGTATCTGAGCTTTGTAATGTCAAAATCGTCTCCGATACCGCAACCGAAGGCAGCGATCATGGTTTTGATCTCATTGTTCGTAAGGATCCTTTCAAGAGGAGCCTTTTCAACGTTCAGGATCTTTCCTCTGAGAGGCAGCACCGCCTGAGTCTTTCTGTTTCTGGCAGTCTTTACCGTGCCTCCTGCGGAATCACCCTCTACGATGTAGATCTCACACTCTTCGGCCTTTTTGGAAGAACAGCTGGCCAGCTTGCTTCTCGTGTCCACATCGCTCAACTGCTTCAGAACGGCATTTCTGGCTTTGTCTCCCGCTTTTCTAGCATTGTATGATCTCATTGAATTCTCAAGGATAGCCTTAAGTTCTTCAATGTTCTTGTCAAAGTACCTTGTGGCTTCGGCGGTGAATACATCATCCACAGCCTGCTTGGCATCCGTGTTGCCCAGTTTTGTCTTTGTCTGGCCTTCAAACTGGGGATCGGGGTGCTTTATGGAAATGATGGCAACGATACCGTTACGTATGTCCTTGCCGTCAAAATTTTCGTCTTTATCCTTTAAGATCCCCAGCTCCCGGGCATATTTGTTCATGATGCCCGTAAGTGCGGACTTAAAGCCTGTTACCAGTGTACCTCCGTCTACAACATTGATCCTGTTGCAATAGGAGTTAATGTTTTCGGAGTAGGAATTTGTGTAGGTAAAAGCAACCTCCACATCAATGTCTCCGCTCTGTCCCTCAATGTAAACCGGCTCGGGAATAAGAGTCTTGAAGCTTTCATTGTCTCTTTCCGAAGCCTTTGTGAGATAGTTGACGTAGCTCTTGATCCCTTCTTCTTCGCAGAAGGTGGTCTCCGTCTTGTTGATCTCATCCTTAAAATTCAAAGTCAGCCCCTTGTTCAAAAAGGCTGATTCCTTTAAGTGCTTGGTGATCACTTCAGGCTTGAATTCAACGGTCTCAAAAATGGAATCGTCCGGATAGAAGGTTACTTTCGTTCCTGTCTCGGATTTTGCGCACTTTCCCACTACAGGCAGCAGTCCCTTTTCCAGTTCAACGACGGGATGTCCTCCGTCCCTGTACTCATCTCTGTAGACCTTACCGTCTCTTCGCACTTCAACGATCATATGATTTGAAAGAGCGTTTACTACAGATGCACCGACACCGTGAAGACCTCCGGAAACCTTGTAGACCGAATTTGAAAACTTACCTCCGGCATGAAGGATGGTGTAAACCACTCTTACTGTCGGGATACCCTTTGTGGGATGAATGTCCACGGGAACTCCGCGTCCTGTGTCGGCGATGGTGATACCACCGTCTTTTCTTAATGTAATGTCAATGCGGTTGCAATATCCTGCCAGATGTTCATCTATACCGTTGTCCAGGATCTCCCAGATGAGATGATGAAGACCTCTCGATCCGGTGCTTCCGATGTACATGCCGGGGCGCTTTCTGACTGCCTCCAGTCCTTCAAGTACTACTATCTGACTGCCGTTGTATTGTTCCATAACTCACCAAACCTGTTTTTTCTTAATCTTGGTTCAGTCATAAGACTGAGTTAAATTAAAGGAGAAAGGCTCTGCCAAACGGCAGAGCCTTTCTGCCCCCGAAGTTGTTTATCTCTCGTATTTGAAGATGTAATCGAGCATCTTCATTGTCTGTTCTGCATTTTCCTGTCTTGTCCTGTTTCCGAGTGTGATAACGATGACCTCATTTCCATCGCTGTCCTTGCCGCATGCTGCGAGGCAGTAGCCGGCTTCATCGGTGTGACCTGTCTTGATACCTATGCAGGTAAAGTTGTTGCTTCTGTATGTGGAATCCGTAAGAAGAAGGTTTCCGTTAGTGATCAGTGTTGCGGGGATCTCGCCGGATGCAGGAACAGTGTAAGTCTTGGTGCTTACGATCTTTCTGAGTGTTCCGTCTTCCATGAGATTCTTTGCAATGATCGCAAGATCCTGAGCTGTGGATACATTACCCGCAAAAGCATCGCTGCAGGAAGAATCGGCGCCTGCCGCATTGTTGAAGTAGGTTCCCGAAAGTCCGAGCTGAGTTGCCTTCTGCGCCATCATTTCTTCAGCGAACCAGGTAACATCACCCTCCATCAGATAAGCAAGTGCTTCCGCTGCATCAGCGGCACTGTAGATCAGCATCTGATACAGTCTGTCTTCAACTGTGTAAGGAGCCTCGATCCACTGTTCGGCAGTGTATTTTACACCGGTCTTGCTTGCCACAAGGTCCGCAAATGTTGCCATTTCATTATCAAGTCCTTCAACTGTCTCTCCCTGATAAGAAACATCATTCCAGCGAAGAGTGTCTAAAGCAGCAGGACATTCATCGTTCAGATAGAACTGTTCAACAGCAATGAGTGCCGTCATCATCTTTGTAAGAGAAGCGGGACTCCTCTTGATCTTTTCATTGTAAGCATGGAGAACATCGCCTGTCTTTGCGTCAATGGCAATGTATGATGCTCCCGTAAATCCTACATACTTTTCAAAATCCGTAGTTGCGGGAGGATTGGTTACCGATGCCTTGGGAGTAGGTGTTGCGGTTACCGCAAGTCCGATGGTGGGAGTGCAGGTGGGTGCTTCACCCTTAAGCTTGGAGTAATCCTTGCTGATGTAAGCGGTTCCTCCGTCGTAGCTGATCTGCCACCATCCGTTGGATGTTTCACCCGTAAGCTTGAATTCCTCGTTGACCTTACCGCCGCCGACTACCTTGTATCCGGTACCGGGGCCGATCCTGATGTTGATAGAATCCGTTGAGAAGACGATACCTGTACGAGGTGTAATGGTAACCCCCGCAAATCCCGTGGGAACAGGAGTAGGTGTGGAGGTAGGCTTTCTCGTAGGTGTGGGTGTAGGCGACAAAGTAGGTGTAGCCGGCACCGGCGTAGGTGTAAACGTCGGTATGGGAGTCTCTGTTGCCGGAGGAAGTGTTGAGATCGGAACAGGAGGCTCGACCAAAATCTTTGTAGGTGTAGGTGTGGGTGTTGTTACCGCTGTACCGGTGCAGCCACCGGTAAATGCTGATAATGTGATGATAAGGGCCGCACATGCTATGCCGATCCATGTCTTCTTTTCTCTTATCAGTTTTCCGGCAAGATTCTTGTTTACCTTCATAATGGTAATTATCATCGCAATCGGGAAAAGTAGTGCAATGAACATTCCTTTCTTAAGATTATTGTCGATCATACCCGCCGCTATCCCGACAAGGGCGGGACCCGCTCCGTATCCCAGATCGCCCGCAAGCATCAGTAAAGCAAATGCTTTCGTTTCCTCTCCCGTGATCTTGGATGAAGCAAGTGAGAATGTTGCAGGTCTTAAAAAGCCTGAGGCGATTCCGACCAGAACACATCCCACAAGGGATAATATCTGATTTCCCGAAAGGATCGCCAGAAGATACGCCGCTGCCGCAAGTGCAGCTCCGTAGATCATGACACGTTGTAACCTGATCCTGTCGGCAAATTTCAAAAACAGAAATCTGGAGATCCCCACTCCGATCACAAAGAGGAAGGGCCCGACCAAACGTCCGGCCAGTCCTGCGATTTCCGTGGAAACCTCCGCAAAAGCTGCGATCCACTGAGTCATGGATTGTTCGGCAGCTCCCGCAAAAAACATTAAGATCATCAATATTCCGAACATCGGGTTTCCGAAGAGTCCGGAAAATTCAAATTCATCTTCTTCAGGTTCATAAAAATCCGCAAAGAGAAGGAGCAGAGCAACCACTATCGGAACTATCGCCCACAGAGTGGAAAGTATCCTCCATTTTTCGATTCCCGCCAAAGCCAGAAATAAAGCGCTTAAAAGCACTGCGGCTGCCTGTCCTGCGCATCTGTAAAGATGCAGATATTTGATTTTTTCATCATCCCCGTCAGAAACGGATCTGATCAGATTGCCCGCAGGAACGACCGTAAGCCCGGCACCGGCACCTGTTAACACCGCAGAGATCAAAACTCCGAGGACTCCTCCGATGATATCCGGCAGAAAGCCAAGTCCCAAAAGTCCAAAGGTCGTAAGTATCGATCCCAGAACTATCGTTAACTTGTATCCGATCTTGGATGCCAGTCTGCCCGAAAACAGATCGCCTGCTGCGCAAAGAGCAAAATGCAGTAGGATGAAAAGCCCCAATGTAACAAATGTCAGCTTCAGTTCCTTATTCATGACCACGAACAAAAGCGGAACAAAGCTGGTAACGAGTCCCGAAACACCCCAGGCTGCAAAACCCGCGGCTGTGGTTAACCCGGTTCCCGATCTTTCATTATTCATCTTTTCGGTTTACTCCATTCAATTTTTTGTAGTATTTCAAAAGGCCTTCCACAATACCGTCTGCGATAAGGTCCTGATACCCGTCGTCCTTAAGATAAGGATACTCCGTTTCGGAGCTCATAAATCCGCACTCCACAAGCACCGCAGGCTTTGAAGTCTGTAAGACTTCGAAGGTGTTGTCCTTCACTCCCCTGTTTCTTGCTCCCGTGTAATTGCAGATCTCATTTACGATACATTCAGCCATAAGCTGACTGTTTTCGTTTTTCCTGCTGTTGTAATAGACTTCGCACCCGGAGGAGGTCACATCCCCTTCCTGGGCGGAATTTAAATGTATGCTTACAAATGCGGAAATATCCGTTTCATTTGCCAGGATCAGTCTGTCATCCAGATGCAGGGTGACGTCCTCTTCTCTGGTCATGAGCACCGTGAAGCCCAGTGCTTCAAGCTTTTCCCTGACCTTGAGTCCTATGGAAAGATTTATTGTCTTCTCATAGACATCTGCCGTTCCGGATGCATCTGTCCCTACGTCGATACCTCCGTGTCCGGGGTCCACCATTACCACAGGTCCCGGAGTCGGGGTGATCTCAGGTGTGGGAGTCGGTGTCTTAGTGATCCTTGCAAACAGTGTAGGTACGGGAGTAGGGGTGATCTGTGCGATCCTGTAGGCTTTTATGGCCGAATTGATCAGGCCGGTGATCATTATACCGAGCAAAAGAGTAAAAACAAGGATAAGGATCTCAAGTAACAGTCTTCTTTTCTTCACCTCTCGCTCGTAGGGTGTGTTCTTTTTCTCAGTCTCCTTCATGTCCCGTTCCGTTTTTATCGATCTTCGTCACTTTCTCGGGTCTGAAGCCTTCGAAAATGAACAACTTGTATTTGTTTTTGATCTCAGCCAGCTTTTCCGGGGATTTCACCGTCCATGCTACAGGAAGTGCCCCAAGGAGTTTGGCCAGTCTGAATCCGATGTTATCGGGATGATCGCAGGAATATGCAACGAAATCCGGTCTGCAAAAGAAATCGGTGAAAAGGAAATGAACCGCAAATTCTCCGATGCTTTCTTTTTTTCCTTTATCCTTTGCAAAATTACTTGAAAGCTGTCCTCTTAAAAGCTCCGGTCTGTGTTTCCCAAACCATCTGACAGCTGCGGGATGGAAGGACTCCACGCAGTAAAGTCCTTTGTACTTTAAAAGCAGCTCATCAGCCAGCTCGCAGATCCTTGTTTTTGAATCCACCATCTTTATTTCCACGATCATGGGGACTTTGCCGTCGACGGTTTTTAAAACATCTTCAAACAAAGGTATCTTCTCGTGGGAAGAACAGACGCAGAGTTCCTGCAGTTCTTCGTAAGTCCTGGAGTTCACTGCCGCATCCACTCCGCAGACTCTTTTCAGATCGCCGTCATGAAAGACCACGACCTTTTCGTCCTTGGTGAGCTGAACATCCAGTTCAATGCCGTAGCCCATTTCCACAGCCTTTTTAAAAGCCGGGATCGAGTTTTCCGGCGCTTCCCCGGCATTATCATGAAATCCTCTGTGGGCATAGTAATGTCCCATAAAAGATCTCCTGTCAGCCTTTCGGAACATACGCGGCATGACAGCCCATGCATATAAGAGAAAAATCCCAATCAGGATAATTATCATCACATAGATTATTGTCGGCATTTTTTCCCTCCGGGAAAAGAGAAATCGAAAAAAAATTATGACTCATCATCTTCCAACATCTTAATGATCTCGGAAATGTATTTTTTCATATGTTCATGCATACGGAGAATGTTGGCATTGTCCGCAGCAAGACCGGTGTCAAAAGCAAGGAGGTTGTTGTAAAAAGCCTCTATCCTGTCACTCTGCTCATAAGTCAGGAAATCCCTGAAGCTTACATTTTCATCTGTGCTGTAAGGGGAGTTTTCCGGTTCCTTCTCCGGCTCGTTCTCAGTCACGTTTTCAGGATCCTGCTCTGTGGTTTCTTCAACAGGTTCGGCAGTTTCTTCTGCGGGATCAACGGTTCCTGCCGCATTTTGAGCTGCCTCTTTTTCTTTTAACTTTGCTTCATACAGTGCCTTAGCCGGCTCCGTCACATTGTCCCTGATCTCATCAAATTCCGCACAGAGATTTATAAACTCAACATAGTTAACAGCGTTAAGCTTCTTTTCATAAAGCAGTTCACTGCTCAGATCCGAAACTCTGCCTTCAAGTATGGTTTTTTCGCTTTCAAGCGAAGATTTCTTCGCAGTAAGGTCGGAGATCTGAGTTCCCAGTTTTCTGGTCTCTTCGGCATTCTCCGCCACCAGCTTTGCTCTGATGCCGTGAACGGCAAAAAAGTAGATTGCCAGTACTCCGATCACAATGCCCACAAAGAAGGTAACAAACGCAGCGAAATTCGGCTTGTCCTCACGATAGGGCGTTCCCTTCGAGATACCGAAGGGGCTGTCGGTTTCGCTTCCCGAATCGTTTCTCGACGGGGCTTCGTTTGCTTTTCCCTTGTCTCCCACAGCTTTTCGAAGCTCATTCATGTATCTTCTGGCATCCAGATTACCCACGTCCACTTTCAGAACCCTTTTCAGATTCTTCTTGGCGTTTTCGTATTCGCCGTGCTTTATCTGCAAAAGGGAAAGCAGCAGAAATGCCCTTACATAATGATCATTGAGAGCGGTAACCTTCTTAAGCTGCATCATTGCGAGATCGTCGTTGCCCTGCTTTGCCATATCCAAAGCAATATTAAATTTTTTGACCGCCGACTTCGCTTCCCGAAATTCATTGGCATCTCCCTGGACTTTTTCCAGAAGAGCATCTGCCGGATTATCGTTCTTTGAGATATTGGTACTGATAACCCACTCAACAATGGCAGCCACGGTCTCTCCCAGCTCGTAATACACAAGTCCCAGGAGATTCCGTGCGTCAATGTTTTCTTTATTGTATTCCAGGCTTCTTTTTAATTTGTCGCAGGCTCCGGAAAGGTTCCTGACCTGTGCCTCTGCAAGCCCTTCATTGTAAAGCTTGTTGGAGAGCTTTCTGAGGCTCTCGTATGGTCTCAGGTCCTGACCGCAATTTTCGCACCTGCGGCGATGTCCGACGATCTTGTAACCGCATCTCGGACAATTCATTGTTTCTTGGCCCCCTTAGGTCCGGAAAGTTTTTCTATGACATCGGCAATGTCCGTCATGTCATTGTGAAAAATCGCCTCCTCAGCCTCTTCTATCTCGAGACTGGGCTGGAATTTTTTTATTTCCTCTTCGTAATCGATCATCTAAGCCCTCCGTCGGACCGGGATCACTTTGAAAGAGCCTTGATCCTCTCTTCCACCTTTGCCATCATGCTTCTGTAATTCTCAAGCTTGCCCTTTTCTTCATTGATCTTGCTTTCGGGTGCTTTTGAAATGAAGTTCTGATTAGCGAGCATGCCTTCGCATCTCTTGATCTCACCGGTCAGTCGTCCCTTTTCCTTGGCAAGTCGCTCCAGCTCCTTGTCAATGTCAACCAGTTCCGCAAAAGGAATGTAAACAACAGCCTGAGGAAGAACGGCCGAAACCGCATCATCCGCAATGCCTGTCCTGTCTTCCTTAACAACTACATCCGAAGCGTATCCGAGAACCGCGAAGAAATGTCTGTTCTCTTCGAAGATATCCCTTACAGCCTTGTCGGATGATACTACAAAAACCTCTGCCTTACGGCTTGGTGCTACATTCATTGATGTTCTTACATCTCTGATGCCCTTTACCGCTTCCTTGATCATTTCGATGGCAGTTACCTTCTTTTCGAAAGCAAACTTCTCATCGTAAACAGGCCATTCGGAAACCATTACCGATTCATTTGCCGCAAGGGTTCCCTCTGCTTCCTTAAGGGTGCAGAAGATCTCTTCCGTAACGAAAGGCATATAAGGATGCAACAGCTTCAAAGCATCTGTGAGCACGTGTCTCAGTGTCCACATAGCAGCGATCTTGGAATCTGCATTGTCACCGTAGAGACGGGGTTTAACCATCTCTATGTACCAGTCGCAGAAATCGTCCCAAATGAAATCGTTGATCTTTTGAGCGGCAACACCCAGTTCAAAAGCATCCAGATTCTGAGTAACTTCTCTGATGCATGTATTGAGCTTGGAAAGGATCCAGCAATCAGCATCCTCAAGCTTCTTAAGGTCTATGTCCGTGCTCTTGCAGTCAAGGCCCGCTTCTTCCATCTGGCTCATGTTCATCATGATGAAACGTGAAGCGTTCCATACCTTGTTTGCAAAGTTTCTGCTGGCCTCAACTCTTTCCCAGTAGAAACGCATATCATTTCCGGGTGCGTTACCCGTAATAAGCGTGAATCTGAGAGCATCTGCTCCGTACTTGTCGATGACGTCAAGAGGATCGATACCGTTTCCTAAGGATTTACTCATCTTTCTTCCCTGGGAGTCTCTTACAAGACCGTGGAAAAGAACGGTTTTAAAAGGCTTTTCACCCATATGCTCGTATCCGGAGAAGATCATTCTGATTACCCAGAAGAAAATGATGTCATAACCCGTAACAAGAACATCCGTAGGATAGAAGTACTTGAGATCCTCTGTCTTTTCGGGCCATCCCAGTGTCGAGAAAGGCCAGAGAGCAGACGAAAACCATGTATCAAGTGTATCAGGATCCTGTGTCAAATTTGTGCCACCGCACTTGGGACATTTGTGAGGAGCGTTCTCAGTCTTCTCAACGATGATCTCGCCGCAGTCCGCGCAGTAGTAAGCCGGGATCCTGTGTCCCCACCAGAGCTGACGGGAAATGCACCAGTCCTTGATGTTGTCCGTCCAGTTGTAGTAGGTCTTTTCCATTCTTTCGGGAATGAGTCTGATCTCGCCGTTTTTGATAGCGTCTACAGCGGGCTTGATGAGCTCATCCATCTTTACGAACCACTGCTTCTTGATGAGCGGTTCTACAGTTGTCTTGCAACGATCATGGGTACCAACGTTATGGGAATAGTCCTCGATGCGAACAAGAAGTCCCATCTCGTCCAGTTCCTTAACGATCTGATCACGGGCAGCGTATCTGTCCATTCCCTTGAACTTGCCGCCGTTCTCGTTGATGGTGGCATCATCGTTCAGGATGTTGATCTCGGGAAGGTTGTGACGCTTTCCCACTTCAAAGTCGTTGGGGTCGTGAGCGGGTGTGATCTTAACGACACCTGTTCCGAAATCCATTTCTACGTAAGGATCCGCAATGATGGGGATCTTTCTGTCCACGAAAGGAAGCCATACAGACTTTCCTACGATGTCCTTGTAACGATCGTCATCGGGATTTACCGCAACCGCTGTATCACCCAGCATCGTCTCGGGTCTTGTGGTGGCGAACTCAAGAAAACGTGTCTTGCTGATGCTGCCGTCCTCCTCAACAAGAGGATACTTGATGTGCCAGAAATGTCCCGCCTGATCCTCGTACTCAACTTCCGCATCGGAAATGGAGGTTTTGCAAACAGGGCACCAGTTTACGATCCTGGAACCCTTGTAGATCATTCCTTTTTTGTAAAGATTTACGAAGACTTCTTCAACTGCCCTGTTGCAGCCTTCGTCCATTGTAAAGCGCTCTCTGTCCCAGTCGCAGGAGGAGCCCAGCTTCTTAAGCTGTTCAACGATCCTTCCGCCGTACTGTGCTCTCCACTCCCAGGCTCTCTTAAGGAAACCTTCTCTTCCCAGGTCGTGCTTGTCTATGCCTTCTTTTTTAAGTGTTTCGATGATCTTTACTTCCGTAGCGATGGAAGCATGATCGGTGCCGGGCTGCCAGAGTGCGTTGTAGCCCTGCATCCTCTTGTAACGGATGAGGATGTCCTGCATGGTATTGTCCAGGGCATGTCCCATGTGGAGCTGTCCTGTGATGTTCGGCGGCGGGATAACGATGGTGAAGGGTTTCTTCTTCGGGTCGGGTTCCGCATGGAAATATTTTTTATCAATCCATTTCTTGTACAGTCGATCCTCTATCTGTTTGGGATCGTAATTTTTTTCAAGTTCCTTGTTCATATGTTGATCCTTTCGAGAAATTCTTTTTCTTTTTGATATGGCCTTTATCTCTTTGGCCGACTAAAGTAAATATTGTAACAAAGGTTCACTGATTCGTCAATCCGTACCTTTCCATAACCATTTTGGTCTCGATCTCGTACTCCTTGTGCTTCACGACGAAACTTCTGAGAGCCAGAACGGCGCTCTTTTTCTGCTGATTGTTAAAATCAATGGCTTTTCTGAGTTTTTGACGTCTCACGTTTAATCTGTGGCGGACTTCCACCATTTCACCGGCATCCACCAATGCTTCGCACTGATAGACCCATATGCCTGTGTCTGCTACACCGCAGTCCTTAAGCCTGGTCTTAAGATCGTTATCGTAAAAATCGATCAGCTGTTCAGCCTTACGGAATCTCTTTTCCTCTTCCAGGATGCGATTGTACTCCTTCCAGTTGAAGCTGAGATCCGAAGCTCCCGTGACGTGATACTTTTCGTAGTTGTAGTCCAGCACGTTCGTAACATTCACGTACTTGATCTTTGTCTTATTGATCAGGGTAATGGCTCTGCCAAGCTTGGCTTCGTTTTCCTTAAGTTCTCTGACAGTCTTTCTGTACACCAGGAAAAAGTAGCCTGCACTGAATGCTCCGAAAAGCACCACAAGTGCAAACACAAGTGTAATGTCCGCCTTCATAATGACTCGGGCATATATCAAAAAGGCCAGCGCAAGTCCGATGAAGACCGTGGCAACGATCAAAAGCCTTCTGTTAAATTCAGTCTTGGAGATACCGCCTGTGATCAAACCGTCCAGCGCATCTCTCTCATTCTCAAGGACACTGAGATCTCTTTCCACCAGCCCTTTGTAAGCCTCATTTTCACTGAGCTTTTTGATCTCGGCGGGGATGTTCTCTTCGTCCTGTTCAATGGCATATCTCTGAGCAATGGTGATCTTGGGAGGCGTGTGGGTCATTGCATCCCTTTCCTTGTTCAGATTGATGATCCTGTTGGCGCTTTCATTGATCTCTTTTCTTTCTTCCGTGCCCACCGCATCGATCTTCTGGATGTCCGAAAGGTAACCGGTCACCACATCGTACTCCTTGCGGGATTCAAGTATCTGCCTGTCGGCAGCCTGAATGATCTCGCAGTTTCCCTCCAGAAAAGCCATCCGCACCTGTCTGTCCGCCAGTGCTTCTTCGCTCACCCGGGTGGTCCTCAGATCTTTCTCCGGTTCATTTTTCACTTTTCTTTTTTTAAAAAAAC
Source organism: Lachnospiraceae bacterium (assembly GCA_016287675.1). Taxonomy (GTDB): domain Bacteria; phylum Bacillota; class Clostridia; order Lachnospirales; family Lachnospiraceae; genus RGIG3528. The sequence continues at coordinate 50,695 of JAEFAR010000008.1, read as the reverse complement.
TGAAAAGCCCCATATCCGTCCGTTTCCGTTAATCGTTGTATTTTCTGTACTGTTCCTTCATTTCTTCCGTCATCTTGGCCACAATGTCGTAAAAGTCCGATACGCGACCGTTTTTAAGGAGTTGCTCCGCTTCCCTGAGTTCATAGAGCTCAGCCTCATCGGAAGCCTCCAGTTCCGTGTGAAACACCGCATTTTTAAGCCAGTCCGTTGTCTCCTCGGATATATTGTAAACATCGAGAGCAGTTCTGTAATCATCATTCTTCTCACCGAATTTAAGAGAAAGAAGATAGGATTTCAGAGACTCCTCTCTGTTGTTTCTTTCGTAGGCAAGTCTGAAACATTCCGCTGCCGATTCGAAACCTTCCGTGTGAAGGAAGGCGATACCCATATTGTGGTAGATGTCTCCCAGGTTCTCGCTGGTGATCCCCAGGCTTCCGGCATCCTTTACCAGACTCCTGTAATTGATCACGGCATTTTTGTAATTCTCATGACTCAGATAGCTGTCAGCCTTATTACGGATCCTGATCCACTTTTCGCTCCGTTCGGATCTGGAAAGCTCCTCAAGAAAATCTTCGATCTCTTCCCTCACCAGATAGTCACAGGAGCAAAAGCATACGGTTACAAGATCCTTTAAGGGTGCATCCCTTTCGATGCAATCCGCAAGAAGGTTTCCCCGTTCTTTAAGTCCCAGTTCCTCGTCTATGAATGCGGCAAGATCCCTGTCATAAAGGAAATCCTCGCAGAGCTCCGGGTTTTTGGTAATACAGTAGCAGAGCTCTTCAATGGAATGTATGCTGAGTTTGGAATTTTTCAAATAATATGGTTTTTTCGAGTAGTTACCCTCGGTAACGATCATTTTTCCCATATGTCTGTTCCTTTAAAGCATTATCGTTTGTTCACTGACTCTGTAGCTTGCGGGGTAAATACTTCCAAAGCCCAGATCGCGAACCTTGATCACCAAAGTCTTAATGTCGGGAAAACGGACCGTGATCTCAAGTCTGTTAGTCCTGTTCTCCCTGTGGATAAGGCCGTCCAAAGGGAAATTCACGGCTTCCGAACGGCCTGTCCTCTGATCCCTGATCCTGAAGACGATCTTGTCGGAATTGTCGGGGATCAGATAGATCCGTCCCACAGCCCTGTCCAGAGGACAACCTGCTTTTATCAGAGGTATCCCGTCGATGACCGCATCTTTATAGGCTTCAACGGATACGGTGTGGAACACCTCTCCGTCACTTAAAATGCCGTCCTTAAGCTTCTCATCCACAGCCCGGTAGCAGGCTCCGGAAGAGTAGAGATTCTGTCCCGAAAAGATCTTGAGACTTGCGGAAGCGTATCTTCTCAGCACGTCCTTGATCCTTTCATCCTCCGCAATGTGTCCCGTCACGTAAAGGCAGTTTACGTTCCTGTCCTGGGTCATGACGTAGCTCACCACGTCTTCAAAGGCCTCTTTCCTCTTATCCCCGTCCGCTATGGTATAAAGTTCCTCATTCAGCACAGGAGAGGTTTCAAGTCTCTCGATGTAGGCAGGGAAGCCCATTCCTCTGTCTGCGGGATTGTAAAAATAGACCTCGCTTCCGAAGGAGTCTGTATCTATGGTGACTGCCCGCTGTCTTCTGCGGATCTCGTCGGAGCTTACCATGTATCTTAAAAATGCATTGGCATGATTGATGATGAAAAATCTCTCTTTTCCGTACCCAAGCCTTAAGAGGGCGTCGGAAAGCCTTCTGCTGTCATCAGGGTTCATCCTTTCTCCCGTGATACAGATCCTGGAGAAGGCAGCTCCCGCATAGCATTTTCTGACAGCGGAAAGGATGTCTCCGATGAATCCCGCCAGCAGTTCGGAGATCTCAAACACCATTCCGTTGACTTCCACTCTTTCCTTTACGTTCTTTCCGTAAAGAAGGGAAACACCGTTGCATCCTTCGCGGATACTGTAAGCTATACCCTCATGACCGGCTATAAAGGTCTCTTTACCTGTAGGTACGACAAAAAGAGGTATATGCTCGCCATCCGATTTGGCAGGCACATTAAAGCTTTTGGTGCAACGCTCTTCCTCGTTCCAAAGGCCTACATATACCTCTTTTTCGTAAAAATCCATTCCAAGTACTAATGAAGCCATCTCTTAACCCCTGATCCTGTAAAGTTCCGTCATGATTATCCTCAGATCGGTCTGAAGTGCCTTTTAACAGCATATTCGGTGCGATAATACTGTTCAAGATACTGAAGCACCGTCTTGTCATCCCTAAGCTCTGCAGCTATCAGGATGTTGTTGATCTTGTCATATTTCGTTGCCGAACCTCCTTCGGCAGGATCCTCAAGATAGGTGATGGACCTGCTTTCGGTGATCTCTTCTCTCTCACCGTCGGTTTCGGTAATGAAGTATTGAAGGACCTCTCCGTAGAACAGAATGAATTCCTTTGTGAAGATACCGTAACCCACATCGGGCATAACCTCCACCGAGAAGTCCTTTCCCTTATCGTAGGAGTAATGGATGTAAACCATCTTATCGGGATTCGTCCTGTATTCTATGTAGCATTTTTCAAGCATACTTTCCGGTAAGGAAAGCTTGTTTCCGAAATCTTTGAAAAATGCATAAAAGATCTTCTTTTGCAGGAGCTGGCGGATGTGTGTGTCCGCGAACTCTCTTTCCGAAGGCGTCAGCACTTCCTTTTCGCTGTAATGCTTCAGAAGTGCCAGAATGCCGATCCGGCTGTTTTCCAGCGAGGGATCCGCCCTCAGTATATCAAAAAACTCGTTCTCCGTGACTCTTTCACAGACAAAATATTTGTAAGCTGTATAGGAAATGAAAGCTCTTACGAGTTTACGGTTGTTGTTTTTAAAATAGTAGCTCTTGAATACGGCAAACGTGTTTTCCACGTAGCTTTCCGTGAAAAGGATCTGGGCAAGGAGATTCTCCTCCAGCTTCAAAGTGTCCAGATCAGCCTCTTTTGCTGCATTCCAGATCTCGTACATTTCAAGAGTGGTTCCGTTAAAATTGTCCACTATGAATTTTAAGAGCCTGTCGTCCACACTGCCGTTCCTGAATGCAAAATGGCTCATGGCCACTATGCTTTCCTTGTCCGACGCAGCAACGGGAGCTTCTATGGCATGAAGGCAAAGCTTTGAAAGCCGCTTTAAAGCCAGATTCTCGCATCCGAATTCCTTAACATAGCCGATCACCTTGTCGTACATGTCTCTTACGATCATGAGTTCGATGATCTTTGTACGCTGGGAAGCGTTCAGAAGATTCAGGTCCACATCCGCAAGATAGGTCTCCAAAAGCTCCCCTTCGTAGTTCTCGTAGTAGTATTCCGCCAGATTGTAGTAGCAGACGTTTGCGACTTCGGGCTTAAGTGTCTTGATCCCCGAGATCTGTTTCTGAAGAGCGATGTAGGAATCCTCGCTCTGGTTGTACTGAAGGTTCTTCTCCCACATGTACAGTAAAAGTCTGGGGTTCCGGGAACCCACATCGTAGCAGTTTCCGAGCATATCCTGCATGTGCAGGTAACGGATGCATCTGCCGTGGTCCCCAAGAAGGTATCTGTTACCTTCGGAGTCCTCCAGCCAGCATATGCAGGAGTCGGTGTAGAGAAGCACGTCAGCGTGACCGTCCGTTAAGGGGTACCTTCTGTCCACGGATTCCTGGGCGTTGGTGACCACCACATTTTTAAAGCGGGTGTTCTCAACTTCGACTCTGTAAGTGAAAAGGATGTCGGGAACGAAATCCGCAAGTGTGGCATCAAGGATCTCCCTGTTCAGAACATCCGCGTAGATGACGGCAAGAGTCTTGTCTATCTTTCCGCTTTTAACGGAATTCACGGCAAATTGCTCGATGTTCTTAAGATAGGCTCTGTAAATGGCTTTGTTCTCTTCCTTGTTTTTTATCACATTGGCATAAAGGAGCGCAGTACTGTCCTCGGGTAATACCGAATTGTACCCAAAATAGAGGAGAACGGGCTGTTCTATGTTTTCGTCGCGGCCCTCGCCATAAGTGTACATGTAGTACTCAAATATATTGTCAAGACTGAGCCGGGCAGCCACAGCCTCTTTGAAATAGACGTGATACTTAGTGTCCCTGAGATCAGCGGAAACGATCTTATTGCATATGCTTTCCAGAAGATCCCTGTCATTACTCTCATCATGAAGTTTTTGAAGCACCAGAAGCTGCAGTTTCCCGCAGTCTCCGTTTCCCTTCGTGCAATAGACGAACTGCTGTAAGACCCTTTCGGTCAGAATGCCGTTACCGATCATGAAAAGAAGGATCCTGCATTCCGTTCTGTCGCCTCTTGTGAGGAGTTCCGGATTATTTTTCAGGATGCGCCCCGCTTCGCTCAAAAGGAGAGCACTGTTGCTTCCCGCATCCAGACGTTCTTTGACGTACTCGTACCGTAGCTTGAAACTGTCCTTAAGTCTCGGCTCAAGATCCATGTACAAAAGGAGCAAAAGAGCATTGTCGCTCTTTCTCTCAAACGCTGCCCTGATGCTCTCAGCGTTTGCTCTCACGACTTCGGGATCCTTTGTGCGTCCGGCTTCTATGTAAAGGATGCCGGAGTAAAGAACGCTGTCGCTGTTCTCGTACTCTCTCTTTTTAAGGAGTGCGGCGGAGATAATGTCTTCCACCATGGGACTGTGGGATTCGAATGTGGCAAGAAAAGCCCTGTAGATCGAAACCCTGTCTCTTACGAAGATCAGTCTTTCATCATCTCCGGGCCTGAAACTCAGTTCCCTGTCGATAAAAAGCATCAATGCTTCGGAAAGCCTTATGGATTCCGTTACAAAATCAGTCTGGGAGATCCTTCCGCAACGGAACCCCACCAGATGATCGGAAAGGCTCAGGATGTATTTCTTTAAAGCCAGATCTCTTTCTTTTTTCTTATCGTCCGCTCCCCTGACCCTGTAAGTGACGGGGATCACCACATCGTGAAGAGCATTGCTGATCCTGATGCTGTAGTGCCTGATGCCGGGCTTCATGCCCTCAAGATTTGAGATCACTCTGAGCTCAAATCGACCGTTAATGAAATCGCTGTTTTCTATTTCCTTTTTTGCGGGAATGATGTGGGGAGAGTCCGTTTCCACTTTGAGTTTCAGATAACCCCATGTGCTTTTGGTGATGGTGATCTTTTCCATGAAACTGATGGGATCGGTCTCAAGGGAGATCTCTGACGTTCCCACGAAGAAGTTGCATTCCGCTTTCTTCTTCCTTGAATAGAGAAACTCCTCCAGCGCCATATTCCTGTCCGGTGAAGACTCCAGCGCACGGTATATGCCCTTCAGTTCCTCATCGTTTCTGATGACAGCATCGTAAAAGGACTTTTCCGAAAAAAGCTCCAAAGCCTCATTCCAGTTTGCCTGGGCAAGACTCTGAAAGCTGAAGAAATTGTTGATCCTTCCTATGGAACTCCTGCAGGTAGTGCCCAAAACAGAAATGGTGAAGGGGAGCTGCTGTTCGCCGCAGTCGGAAACGATGTCGATCCTTCCTTCGGTACGTTCTCCCTGCCCCATGTGCAGACAGTTTACCTTAAAGGTGATCTCGTTGGTAATGCCGTTAAAGCTTTTACTTCCCAGTTCCAGAACCTGTGAAGAACTGTAGAGCAATCCCTTCATCGAAGTGTTGGCAGAATTTGAGATGACAAAGGAACCGGTCTGTACTTCACCCTCACCGATGAATATGCTCAAAACATCCTGAGAGAGAATGATTTCCGGTTGTTCATACTCGAATATTCCCTTTGAAAGTCTCTCAATCTTTTCTTTCATAACACTCCGAGTCAGATCACATCAGCCCTGGGGAAGCGGTACAAAGATACCGGTTTCCGTGTCTTCAACAAAGCATGACTTTCCGTCGTCCGAAATATAGAATTCTCCGCGGTTGCGTACCTTGCCGTCAACCGTTTCCGAGAGATTGTACCGATAACAGTTCAAACCGTTTATAAGAGTCGTTGAAGAGTCGTAGGAAACCTTGTACTCCGTAACGTTTTTTGCGATGCTCAGTGCTTCCTTACTGTAGGAGCAGAGGATATTGTAGCCCTGATCCGCCGTGATCCTGTCGTTTGCGGGAGCTGCAGTGGGTGTTACCGTGGGAGTCGCTGCCTGAGTGGGCGCTACCGTGGGAGTCGCCGTGGCGGTCACAACAGGTGTGGGTGTAGCCGAGGGAGTAACCGTCGGCAAAGCGGTGGGTGCAACAGCAGGTGTTGCGGTGGGCGGTACCGTAGGCGTCAGAGCCACGGTTTCCGCAGGTGTCGGTGTAGGAGTCGGTGTATCCTTTGCATTGTTTTTGTTTTTAACAAGCTTTCCTATCCCCAGGATCGCTACTATGATAAGAACGATCACCACAACAGCCAGAACGGCCATCAAGATAATGTTCTTTTGTCTTCTGTCCAAACCATTTCCCCTGTTTGAAAAATCTGATCGATTGTCGGCCATAAAACCCTCCGATTTTTGAAAAAATTGTACGAAAAAAGGCGTATGCGAGGCATACACCTTTATTATATATCTTTTACATTGAAACTGCAAAGATTATTTCAAAAGAAATTCGATATACTGAGAGCATACGGCGTCGTTTTCCCATGCCGGACAAACAGTCAGGATCACAGGCTCCGAGAGCTTTCCCTCAGGGAAGAATCTCGTTCCGTCCAGACAGATGCCGTAGGCCTTTTCGGAATCGGGAATAAGGTTACCTTTGTCATCTGCAGTGGCACTCATTACAAATCTGTCGGAAAGCTTCAGATACAGCTCCGTGGACAAGGCCTCCGATAAAGGCTTAAAGTAGTTGTTTACCACCAGCTTCTCGTAAACCGACTGAGGCATGATGGAAACACTGATCTGTCCCACCGCAACATAAACCGCATATTTTTGCATGGAAGCCATCTCATCGCTCAGGAAATAGAAGGAGCTGTCAAACATGGTCTCTTCCTTCTCTTCATCCAGAGAAATGTATTCATTGAACTCCTTCTGCATTTCTGCGATCTCTTCGTAATCCAGAACATAATCGCTTACAGCCGCATAGAAGGCTATCTCGGGCTTGGGGCTGAAGACCGTTACAAGAAGGGATACCACAAATGCCAGAACACAGACTACCGCAATGATCTTAAGAAGATAGTAGTCCCTGAACTGTATCCATTTCTTTCTTCCGTGCAAGGATCTGAATTTTTCTCTTTCCGTAAGCCCATCCGATTCATGGGTATACAGCGCCGCGTTGTCCTTCAACGTGGTCTTTTTGTTACCTATCTGCATTTTAAACCTCTTTCACAAGCCAATAGACAAGAATAAAGCGGACAATCAATCCGCTTTTTCTTTATCAGATCAAATATTCCCTTTGGAACTGACTAAGATAATACAACCTCGCAATAAAAAATGAAATAAAGTAAGAATAAAATATCTTTAAACTACTTTTAATCACTCAACAGTAACGGATTTGGCAAGATTTCTGGGCTGATCCACATCGAGTCCTCTGTAGGAGGATGTGTAGTAAGCGATGAGCTGGAGATAGATGGCAGCCAGGAAAGGTGCAAACTCATCCCTGCAGGCAGGTATCACAAGGTGCTCGTCACATATGCCTTTTTCAATGTCATCGACGTTGGCGCCGTTGGTAACAAGAATTACCATGGCACCTCTTGCCCGTACTTCTTTTACATTTGATATGAGCTTGGGGAAGACAGCGCTCTGTGTTCCCAGAGCGATCACGGGGGTTCCGCCGGTAATGAGGGAAAGGGTTCCGTGTTTCAGTTCTCCCGCAGCATAGGCTTCGGAATGGATGTATGTGATCTCCTTGAGCTTGATGGAGCCCTCACAGGAAAGTGCGTAATCCAGGCCTCTTCCGATAAAGAAAAGGTCTCTTGCGGGTGTGAGCCGCTTGCTGAGTTCCTTGATCACTCCTCTTTCTTCAAGGATCTTTTCGATCTTTTCGGGAACGGCTTCCAGCTCGTTCATGAATTCCGTTGCCTGTTCTCTGCTGAATTTGCCCGTAGCAAGGGCGAAACGGCAGGCAATAAGGTAAAACACAGCCAGCTGAGCCGTATATGCCTTTGTGCTGGCTACCGCGATCTCCGGTCCCGCATGGGTGTACATGCAGTAGTCGGCTTCTCTCGCTATGGAGCTGCCCTTTACGTTTACGATGGCCAGCGTCTTTGATCCTCTTTCCTTCGCAAGTCTCAAAGCTGCCAGCGTGTCTGCGGTCTCTCCTGACTGGGAAACCACGATCACAAGGGAATCCTTGTCAACAATGGGATCCGCGTATCTGAACTCGGATGCGATCTCTACGGAAACCGGCACCCTGATCATCTTTTCGATCAGCACTCTTCCCACAAGTCCCGCGTGCATAGCGGTTCCGCAGGCTGTGATAACGATCTTTCCCGCATTTAAGAAAAGCTCGTCGGGGATCTTGTCTTCGCTGAAATCCGGAAGAACCGCTCCGTTCTCCCTCTTTATGCGGGGGCGGACAGTGAGCTTTACGGATTCGGGCTGCTCGTGGATCTCCTTCAGCATGTAATGCTTGAAGCCGTTCTTCTGAGCGGCAGACATGTCCCAGTTTACGGAAAGCATGGTGGGTGTGACACTGTTTCCGTAAAGGTCCGTCACTATAACAGAGTTCTTTGTGAGTTTTGCGATATTAAATTCAGGAAGTACAAAATACTCTTTGGAGTACTTGAGCAATGCCACCATATCGGAAGCGATCACCGCTCCCTCTTCTGCCATACATGCAACCAGGGGACTGCCCTTTCTGATGCAATAGATCACATCCTTCTGATCCTCAAACATGATACAGAAGGCATATGCTCCCGTGAGCCTTTTTACGGCTTCGGAAATGGCAGCATAAGCATCTCCGGTATAAAGGGAATCCAAAAGCATGGCGGCCACTTCGGTATCGGTCTGGGACTGAGGGATCCTTCCGCCGTTTTTCAATTCTGCCGCAAGTTCGTGATAATTCTCGATGATACCGTTGTGTATCAGGGTAACTTTTCCGCAGGTATGGGGATGAGCATTTGTTTTGGTGACGCCGCCGTGGGTGGCCCATCTGGTGTGTCCGATACCGCATGAGCTTTCAACTCCTGCAGGTATCTCATTTCTGAGAGCGGCTACCTTTCCCACATTCTTAAAGGTCTCGATGCCTTTGTCGGTGAAGACCGCAACTCCCGCACTGTCGTATCCCCTGTATTCAAGCTCCGCAAGTCCGTTGAGCAGGACTTCCTTGGCATCTATATACCCTGTAAAACCTATGATTCCGCACATATAAGATCTCCCTCTATTAATGTATTATTTGTCTGCCTTGTAGGTGGGAACGATCTCCGATATGCAAGTTCTGATGTCTTCACCTTCAGAGTACGCATCCCCGTATATCTTATCAAGCTTTTCAAAGAAAAGCTTATCATCCATTTCAATGGGCTTTGCAACAGATATCAGATTGTTCTCTGTCTTTTCGAGCCCTTCCTCATCCATGAGTCTCTCTTCATAGAGCTTTTCACCCGGACGAAGCCCCGTGTACTCGATCATTATGTCTTCATTGGGGACATAACCGGAAAGTCTTATAAGATTTTCCGCAAGATCGGCGATCCTCACAGGCTGTCCCATATCAAGGACATAGATCTCTCCGTTTCCTGCATAGGCGCCCGCTTCCAGCACCAGTGAAACCGCTTCGGGTATCGTCATAAAGTATCTTATGATATCGGGATGAGTGACCGTAACGGGTCCTCCGGCACTTATCTGCTTCTTAAAGAGCGGAATGACGGAACCGTTGCTGCCAAGAACATTCCCGAACCTGACTGCTGCAAACTTCGTCTTGGACATTCTCGAATAGGCCTGAATGATCATCTCGCACATACGCTTGGAGGCACCCATCACGTTTGTGGGATTTACCGCCTTGTCGGTGGAGATCAGGACAAATCGCTGGGCTCCGTACTTATCTGCGGCTCTTGCAACGTTCAAAGTACCGAATACGTTGTTCTTAATGGCCTCATTGGGTGAATCCTCCATGAGGGGAACGTGCTTGTGGGCTGCGGCATGAAAAACAATGTTCGGACGGTAAGTCTCAAAAACATACTCTACTCTCGATACATCCCTGACAGAGCCGATCAGCACCGTCACACTCAGGTTGGGATTTGTCATTTTGAGTTCCTGCTGAATGTCGTAAGCGTTGTTTTCATATATATCAAAGATCACAAGCCTTCCGGGTCTTGCTGCGGCGATCTGTCTGCAGAGCTCGGATCCGATGGAACCTCCGCCACCTGTGACCAGCACCGTCTGCTTTTCCAAAAAGCCGTTGATCCTGTCGATGTCGACCTTAACCGGTTCTCTGCCCAAAAGGTCTTCGATCTCCACCGGTCTTAGCTTTGAAACAGAAACCTCCTGGTTTACCAGCTGGTAAACTCCCGGCAGAGTTCTGATGATACAACCTGTGGTATTGCAGATGTTTGTGATCTCAGCGATCCTTCTCTTGGAAACGGAAGGCATGGCAATGATGATCTCACCCACATCGTATTTCTTAACAGCCTCGGGTATGTCTTCGGTGGTCCCGATGATGTTGATGCCTCTGAGGCTCCTTCCCTTAAGCTTTATGTCATCATCTACGATGCAGACGGGGTCAAGGCTCAGGTGAAGGCTGGATTTGATCTCATGGATCAGAATGTCCGCAGCGCTGCCCGCTCCAACGACCATTACACGTGTAACTTCTTCACCGTTCCTTCTTCCTTTGATCTTGATCTGCATTCTTCTTAAGATCCTGTAAGAGAAACGGCTGATGGATGTAAATATGCCCAGGAAAAGAAGGTAGAAGAACCAATAGCTTCGGGGCATGTTTCCGTCGGTGATCCGTACTTCGGCATAATGAACCACTGTGGCGGTACAAACGGCAAAAATTATCTGCTGCATCTCATAGAGCCCGGCGTAAAGCCAGACGCTCCTGTAGAGCCTGAACAGCCAGTATATGACTATGATACTGATAATGTTCGGAACCGCATAAGTGAAAACATTTTCCAGAAAGTCCTTGTTAATGGCTTCCACCGAAAAACTGAATCTCACCCAGAGTGCCATGGAGGATGCGGCCAGAGCCGAAAGAGCATCCACCAGAAGTAATGATAACTGCCTTAAAAGCAAAGCATAATTGATCTTTTTCTCTTTATTTTTATTGTCATTATTTTCCATTTTATCTGAATCCCTGCCCTTATCAGGCTGTGTCGGATCTACAGCCTTTTCGATTTAACATTATGAAATATTAGCACATCCGTTTGTAAATGGCAAGGCAAGAAAAAAAGCCCCCGTGGGGGCTGATCTCAATCCGTGGTGATCTTCCCTTTTTCGTACATCTTTTCTGCGAACTCCATCTTCCTGCCCTTGCAATGTCCTATGAGAGTTTCCTCGCAGGCACAGATCTTGTCCGCAAGGCAGACTATCCATGACTCTTTGTATCTGGGGGGAATGGGTACCAGCGGGAACATGTGCCTCTTGATGATGTTTTCCTCCAAAGGAGAAAGATCAACGTCCTCCTTCGCATTGTTGCAGGCTTTGAAAGGATGGGTGAAGCCGTGGACCTTCCTGCACCTCTCTCCGTCATGCCAGTCATACAGGAAATAATCATGAAGCAACGCTCCCAGGATCAGTGCTCCCAGGTTTGCCCTGATGTTAAAGAAGCGCATAATGGCGCAGCTAAGGTAGGCTACGCAAACACAATGCACAAAAACGGAGACTTCACCGTGCTGGATGAAGTCGCGTGTAAGTGAAAACCTGCTTTCTTTTTCCAGCTGCTCCACTTCTCTCGATATCTGCTGTTCAATGTACTTTCTGTTGTATCTCATCAGCTGTTCTTACCTTCTAAACATGTAATTGCGAGAAGACCTCGCCAAGTCCCGCGTGTATCAAAAGATCCGCGTCGGAATCGTAGGCAGTCCGGGATCTGTTGATCAGGACCAGACTGCGTCCTCTGAAGTATCTGATAAAGCCCGCTGCGGGGTAGACTGCAAGAGATGTTCCTCCTATGATCAGAACATCGGCCTCTGCGATCAGACGAATGGCATTTTCCACCGTGTTTTCATCCAGTCCTTCCTCGTAGAGAACAACATCCGGTTTGATCACTCCGCCGCAGGAGCATTGAGGAATGTCCTTAACACCAAAAACAGCCTCGGGTCCATAGAACTTGCCGCAATTCATGCAATGATTTCTCTGTGTGCTTCCGTGGAGCTCCCAGACTTTTTTACTGCCTGCCTTCTGATGCAATCCGTCTATATTCTGTGTAATGACGCCCTTAAGTTTACCGCTTTTTTCAAGTTCTGCGAGAAACCTGTGGGTCACATTGGGTTCAAAACCTGCAGGGTTCATTTTTGCCCTGTAAAACTCATAAAATTCTTCACTTTTACGCATGAAGAACGTGTGGCTGAGGATAGTTTCCGGAGGGTACTTGTATTGCTGATTGTACAGTCCGTCCGTACTTCTGAAATCAGGTATACCGCTTTCGGTGCTGACTCCCGCTCCTCCGAAAAATACAATATTATCGGAGGAATCGATCAACTTCTGTAATTCTTCTGTTTTTTCCTGAAGTTCCATATGATGCCTCTTTTCGGATGAAGGTATTCTAATCCTGTTTATCCGATCTGTAAAGATTTAATTACCTGAAGGGATTTATCACCTCGAACATCATATATCCTTTTCTTATCTCCACCGGAGCATAGCTTGACAATGCAACGTTGTAAACGCTCTGGAAAATGGACACCAGATCTTCTTTTCGATATTTTCCTTCCCTGTAAACAAAGAAAATACTGTCGTTGTTTTTCTGAATCTCTATCTGCTGCTTCACATCATCATCCGACTCACAGAAGTATTGCCTGTAAGTGTACAGATGATACTTATCGGAAGTGCACTTTTTCTCGTAACCGCAGGTGGATGTGTGAGTCTGCCCCAACACCTCATCATTGATCATAAAATAGGTGTATCTCAGCGTGTCAACCACTTTTCCGGTCTTGCTGTCCTTGGTAATGGGATCGTCCCAGGTGATATCTATATTATACCACTTATTGTCAACACAGACCTGATTCCATGCATGATCCTCGGAAGCGTAGCCTGTTACCGTCTGGCAATCAATCTCGTTGAGCAGCATAAAGATCATGAAAGTCTCGGCGTAACCGTCGCAGACCGCCGTCTTGTTTGTGAGGAGGCCATAGGGAGTGTGGGATACTTTATTGTAATCCGTATCGTACTTCGTATTGTTTATAAGATAGTCATGAACCTTCAAAATCAGCTCGATCTCACTCAGATCGTAAAGCTTCATACTGTCCGAAAGCTTTTTGACCGATTTCAGAGCATAGAGTTCCTCTTCCGTCAGATTGGAAGTATCCCCCGTCCTTATGGCGTAGGCATATTGTCCGCCTTCCTTCATGGTTACGTTAAACACAACATATATCGCGTTCGAATATCTTGTACTCAGATTGTAATCCACTTCCACCCGATAAAGTTCGGGGTAGGTTGCAAGGAAATACTCGGGGGTGTGCATGCAGCTCTTGTCCTTGTAGAGGATGCTGAAGGTAGTGGAAGTGCTGGCATATCTCAAAAAGGCAGATGTTGCCGTTTTTTCGGTTTCATAGTAGAAATCCGCCGCACTCCTTGTGTCCACGTTGCTCCCCACCGAATTCATCAAAGCCAGGATCGTGCCCGGATCGTCATTTACCGCAGGGGACGGACTTGGCGTCGCAGTAGCGGTGTTTTTTGCCACCGGCGTCGACGTGGGAACGCTTGTGGCCTTCGCAGCAGATGTGGTCTTTGCTTTCGGTGTGGGTGTTAACGTAGTTCCCGGAGCCTTTGTAACCTCAGGTTCCGTTGTTGTGTAGTACTTTCCGCTGATGTAAGCGGTGAGCTCTTTATGTTCGATCCTGATCCATCCGTTTTCACAGATGCCCGTCCTGTGTACTTTAGTATTTACCGACAGAGTGCCAAGCTTGTCATAGTCCGTTCCGGGACCTTTGCGCATGTTTACGCTTCCTGTGGTCCAAACGAAATCATCCGTTTCCGTAACAGCCATTCCGTCGACGGTTTCTGTTTTTGCCGTCTCGACAACGGGTGTGGCTGCAGGCTTCTTTTCATTTTCCTCCGCAGCTGCTGCGGGTGTAGGTGTTGCGGTAACTGTGGGTGGCAGAGATAACATTTCCGTGATCTCCGAGATCTCCGGAACATTACATCCTGAAAAATGTACCAGCGCCCCCGCAACCACTACCGTATATATTATTCCAAGCAAAAAACTCTTCATTTTCGGCGCTCCTGTTCTGATTTCACCGGACATTATACGCTGAGTCTTGGATTTTTTTTCACCAAACAAAAGGCATTTTAAAGTCTTTTTCATATGATCTCTCCGAGGCTTATGGCATTTTTGTGACACAGTGCCACTTTTTTATCAAAATTTTTAAGGGTTATCATTTTAATGATACTCCTTCGAGTCCAACAAAAAGAGACAACCCTCAGGTTGTCTCACGTTCTACTATTTCAGCATCAAAAACCAGATGTCTGTGTTCCTTGCCGTCTATCACTTCAAAAAGAAGCCTGCTGGTCTCAATGGCCATTTGCTTGATGGGCTGTGCCACTGTGGTGATGGATGGCAGATAAAACCTTGTCAGGTCGATACCGTCAAAGCCCATGACCGCCACATCTTTCGGTATCTTTCTGCCTGTCTCCAAAAAGGCTCTGCAGGCTCCCACCGCCATTACATCGGCTATGGCAAAGACAGCATCAAAAACCGTGCCTTCTTCTATCAGTCTTTTTGCCGAAGAGTAACCTGTGTAGTAAGAGTACTCTTCGTTGTCCTTAGGAAGATACATGATGAGATCCTCATCAACGGGGATCCCCGCCTCCTCCAAGGCTTTTCTGTAGCCGGCGAGTCTCAGCATTCCTACCGAAGTGTCATCCTTTGCACCGGCAAAAATGGCTATCCTTTTGTATCCCTTATTCAGAAGATAACGTGTTGCCTTTTCCCCTTCTCTCTCGTCATCCACCGCTACGGAAGAGTAATCTTCCTCATGTACTCCTTTTAAGGGAGCTCCGATGGTGGAAACCACATAGGGAACATTTAAAAGTCCGAGCTTGCTTCCCCTTCTGGTGACTATGCCTCCCAGAAAGATGATACCGCAAAGTCTCTTCTCTTTTGTGAGCTCCAGAGCGACGTCCGCTTCATCTTCCGAAGGATCCACGTGCTGAAGCACCATAGTGTATCCTCTTGAGATGATGTCCTCTTCCATGATCTTGATCATCACGTTAAAGAAGGGGTTTGTCATACCCTTTACAAGAACAGCGATGGCTTTGCCTTCACTTCTCTTCAGGTTTCTGGCGCTGTTGTTGGGAACATAACCCAGTTCCTTGATCTTTTTAAGAACAAGTTCTTTCGTTTCTTCATTGATGTTCGGATGATCGTTTATTGCTCTGGATACCGTGCTGACTCCCACACCGCACGCTTTAGCAACATCTTTTATCGTGATCTGTTCCATATAAACCCCTTGAAAAAGCTGTCCGTAACAACGGATTTAAATTATTGGAAACGTTACCAATAATTATATTACCACTTTTTCGCCTCATTGCAACCCATAATTTCAATTGTTTCTTTTGATCTCATACATCATTAAAGCAGCGGCCACCGAAGCATTAAGGCTTTCCACCTTTCCCGACATGGGGATTATCACCTTTTCTTTTGCAAGCTCTGTGGCTTCGTCGCTCAATCCGTTTCCCTCATTGCCAATGAGGACAGCTGTTTTTCCCGAGTAATCAGCCTCATAGTAATTCCTGTCCGCAGCAAGATGGGTGGCTATGGTGTTAAAGCCGTTATCATTCAGATCTTTGATCAGTCCGATAAGATCTTCGGTGTAAAACACCGGCATTCTGAACACAGCTCCCATGGTGGATCTCACAACTTTGGGATTGTAAAGATCTACCGAAGTTTTACTTAAGATAACAGCGTCTATGCCTGCAGCTTCCGCTGTTCTGACTATGGTCCCAAGATTTCCGGGATCCTGAAGGTTTTCGAGAAGGACAAGGCTTTTTGCCTTTTTTATTATATCCGTTACATCCCCCACGGGAAGCTTCACCAGAGCCAGCACTCCCTGAGGAGTGACTGTTTCTGCGATCTTATTGAATACATCATCGGAAACGATCTCATGATCACAAGGCACTTCTTTTGATTCCGAAGCAAAGCTTTCCGAAAGGTAGGCTTTTTCAACCAGCCCCAGTCCGCATGCTTCCCAAAACATCTTTCTGCCTTCAACAACATAAAGTCCCTGTTGCTGCCGCTCCTTCGATCTTTTAAGGAGTGCTGAAATGTTCTTTAATTGTGCATTGTTTTCCGATGTTATCATTCCTATTGTTCTCCTGCCATCTCGGCAAGTTTTGCCGCCTGATCCGCAGCAGTCAGGGCATCGATGAATTCCTGAATGTCTCCGTTCATAACATCATCGAGGCTGTATGAAGTGTAATGGATCCTGTGATCCGTGCAGCGTCCCTGAGGGAAATTGTAAGTTCTGACTTTTTCAGATCTGTCGCCTGTTCCGACCTGGCTCTTTCTTGCTGCAGCTTCCGCATCATGAGCCTTTTCAAGCTCGAGCTCGTAGAGCTTTGCCCTGAGTACTCTGAGAGCCTTGTCTCTGTTCTTTAACTGGGATTTTTCATCCTGACAGGAAATGACGATACCTGTGGGATAGTGGGTGAGTCTTACGGCTGAGTCTGTGGTGTTGACGCACTGTCCGCCGTTACCCGATGATCTGAACACATCGATCCTGTAATCCTTGGGATCGATCTTAACATCCACTTCCTCGGCTTCCGGCATGATAGCCACAGTGGCAGTGGATGTGTGGATCCTTCCGCCGCTTTCCGTAACAGGCACACGCTGTACTCTGTGCACTCCGCTTTCATACTTGAGTTTTGAGTAAACTCTGTCGCCGCTGAGCATGAAAACACATTCCTTGATACCGCCGATCTCGGATTCGTTGATGCTGACAAGCTCTGTTCTCCATCTCTGGGTCTCTGCGTACTTAGAGTACATCCTGTAGAGTTCCGCAGCAAAAAGTGCGGCTTCTTCTCCG
The DNA here is from genome assembly GCA_016287675.1 of Lachnospiraceae bacterium. Lineage (GTDB taxonomy): Bacteria > Bacillota > Clostridia > Lachnospirales > Lachnospiraceae > RGIG3528. Next base: position 33,662 of record JAEFAR010000008.1, on the reverse strand, counting down.
CCTGCACCCGCTCTGATCTCGACACAGACGTTTTTGTCATCGTTGGGATCCTTGGGTAAAAGGAGGATCTTTAATTCCTGCTCCAGTTTTTCCACATTCTTTTTTGATTCGTCAAGCTCTTCCTTGGCAAGTTCTCTCATTTCCTCATCCGACTCGTTGTCAAGGATCTCCAGCGACTCCTGAATGTTCTGCTTCTGTTTTTTGTAATTATTGTAGGTCTCAACCAGCTCCGCAAGATCTGTGGACTCTTTCATCAGTTTCTTGAAACGTGCCTGATCGTTAACGACCTGAGGATCCGCAAGCTCGTTTTGGATCTCTTCGTATCTCTTAATTAAATCATCAAGTTTATCAAACATCTAATCTTCCTTCCTTCCGATAACTATACGGTCCAAACCCGCATAGTCTTTAATTATGCTGATGTCCCTGAAGCCTTTTTCGCTCATTATCCTTTTAACATCAGCTCCCTGATCGTATCCTATCTCATAGGCTAAGATGCCCTTGGAAGCAAGGCTATAAGTGGCTCCTGTTGTAATCCTTTCGTAAAACCATAATCCATCCTCCGTGCCGTCCAACGCTGTCCGGGGTTCAAAGTCCCGAACAGTGGGGGAAAGCGTTTCTATCACATCCGACCTTATGTAAGGCGGGTTTGAGACGATAATGTCAAATTTTTCGTTTTCGTATTCTGTATTCTTTAAAGCATCAAAAAGATCTCCCGTAAAGAATTCAGTTCTTTCGGAGACGCCGTTCCTTACGGCATTTCTTTTCGCCAGCTTCACTGCTCCTTCCGAAATGTCACAGCCCACGGCTGCTCCGGTGTCTGACATTTTTACAACAGAGATCAGAATACATCCCGTGCCCGTGCACATGTCCAGAACCTTTTTACCCGAAGCAAGTTCTGCCACCTTTTCCGCCAGAAGCTCGGTGTCAAACCTGGGTATCAGTGTGTCTCTCCCAACTTCAAAGGTGAGGCCGCAAAATTCCTGAAAACCGGTAATATACTGTACAGGGCAGCCTGTAAGCCTTTCGGCAGTCCATTCACGTGCTTTTTCTATCAGACCGGCATCAGCGATCTCATCATTCCCTTTCAGAAAAAGTGTAGCCCTGTCAAAGCCCGTAAGACCCTCAAAAAGGCGCCAAGCATCCGACTCTGCCTCCGGAACGTTTGTCGCCTTTAATTTCTCTGTGATTTCTTTCAAAAGCTCTTTGTAGCTCATTTTTATTATCAGCCCTATAGGCTCAGAACTCAGCCTTTCAGATCAATTCCTGCTTTTCGCCTGCTTTAAGGTCGATAGCATCCTGCTCCTGCTGAACTGCTTCCGAATCAAATTCGAATACGATGTTCTCTCCCGAGGTAACAGCAGGATCGTCACTCATTTCGGTAACGGTCTTGGCACCGTTGTATTCAAACATAACATCCAAAGCTGCGAGAAGCTCATCAGCTTCTTTCTCATCGGGTTCTTTCTTCTGAACGGTCTCGGTTTCCTGAGCACCCTTTTTGGAATTCTTCCTGGAATTCTTTTTGGTATGCTCATCAGCTTCGGGAAGCTTAATGTCAAACAGGTCGGAAATGTCAACTTCCAGCGGCTTGAAGGCCTCTTCGGAAATGGGAGCGATCACCTTTTCTTCAACAGGTTCTTTTGCCTTTACTCCTGTCTCTTCTTTCCTGACTTCTTCCGCGTTTTTCTTGTTACCTGTGTGTTTCTTTTCTTTCGTTCCGCTGTCTGCCTTTTCATTGACAGAAGATCTGACGGCTCTTCTTTCGTTTTTGAGTTCTTCAACGAAAGGTTCCCAGTCAAAAACAGCCTCAACAGAAGCAATTCCCACTTCGATCATGGAATCGTCGGGCTCTTTTGTCGTTAAAGCCTGCATCAGAAGTCCGGGTTTGGAAAGGAAGTTCACGATCTTGTTGTCAGTGCTTCCGGCAAGTCTCGTAAATTCATAGGAAACACCGGCAATGACGGGAATCAGCACCAGTCTCAGACCCAGTTTTAACCATACATTGTCAACATCGATCACCATGAAAAGAAGAATGCTGAGCAGCATGACGTTTAACATGAAGCTTGTTCCGCAGCGCTTGTGTTCCTTGCTTGAACGTCTGACATTGTCTACCGTAAGTGTTCTTCCGTGCTCGATACAGTTGATGCATTTATGCTCTGCACCATGATACATGAACATGCGCTTTATGTCTTCCATCTGAGAGATCAGTACGATGTAGAGGATAAAGATCACAACTCTCAAGACGCCTTCGATCAGCGAAACAACGATCCTTGAATGCTCAAACTGCAGATAAGGAGAAACAAAGCTTGTGATCAGCATCGGCACGAGCACAAAGATAACAAGTGCCAGAATAACCGAGAAAAGAACGGTGGCAACGTCCATGAACTTTTCGCCATGACCTCTTGTCAGCTTGTCCAGTCTTTTTTCGAACTCACTCTCCTTTTCATCTTCATCATAAAAAGATGCGGAGTACTGCAAAGTTCCCATTCCAATGGTCAAAGAATCTATAAATGCCATAATGCCGCGAATGATGGGCAATCTGAAAAAAAGTTTTCTCTTTGTCACATCCGTGCAGCTCTTAACGTCTACTTCAATTTCCCCGTTGGGCTTTCTGACCGCAATGGCGTACTGCCCGCGGTTTTTCATCATAACCCCTTCGATAACGGCCTGTCCGCCGATTCCCGATGATTTCATACAACCTCCGGATAAACAACTGATTTTATTGCATTTTCGGAAACACTCCGAGGAATGCTCTTATTAGTATAACACATATACTGTTTCTTTTACAATCCATATAAAAGAAAAACGGGGTGGAGATCATCAGATATAACAATCTCACCCCGGTCTTTTTCATTAAACCTACTGAAGGCCATACTTACGGTTGAACTTCTCAATAGCACCACGGGCTGCAGAAGCCTTCTGCTGTCCTGTATAAAAAGGATGGCACTTAGAGCAGATTTCAACGTGAATATCACCCTTTGTGGAACGTGTCTCAAATGTGTTACCGCAGTTGCATGTAACGTGAGAAACTACGTATTTAGGCTGGATATCCTCTTTCATGATCTTTCTCCTTTCAACGCGGGTTCTGAGATTTGGCTCAGAACTTCTGTTAATAAACCAATAGCTAAGAGATTATACACCCAAGTTTTTTTAATTGCAAGTGAAAATTTAAATTTTTGTTTTATTCCCCTGCAGCCTTTGTTCCCCAGACAGTCATGTTGTTGTCACCGATGGCGGTGAAGGTCATTACAAGTTCACTGCCTGTAGTTTCGTTTGCCGGTTTTCGCGCCGGAAATTACAGGTTCTTGATTATGGTATTGACGAATTCTCTGTTGTTTCTTGTATGTGCGCACATGTTGATAAGTTTCTCGGTGGCATCCTCGGGATGAGCGCCGTTTAAAGCCTTTCTCACCATGTTCATTGCTTCCATCTCTTCGGGTGTGAGGAGAAGGTCGTCACGTCTCGTGCCTGATTTCTGGAGATCTACCGCAGGGAAGATCCTCTTTTCCGAAAGGTTTCTGTCCAGAACCAGTTCCATGTTGCCTGTACCCTTGAATTCCTCGAAAACAACATCATCCATCCTGCTTCCCGTATCAACAAGGGCAGTGGCAAGAATGGTAAGGCTTCCGCCCTCCCTCATCTTTCTGGCTGCTCCGAAGAATTTTTTGGGCATATAGAGAGCAGCGGGATCCAGACCGCCGGACAATGTACGTCCGCTGGATACGCAGGTAAGGTTGTAAGCTCTGGCAAGTCTTGTTATGGAGTCGAGGAGAATGACAACGTCATTTCCGTATTCCACAAGGCGCTTTGCGCGGTCTATTACCATCTCGGAAACCCTCTTGTGGTTCTCGGGAAGTTCATCAAATGTGGAGTAGATGACTTCAACTTTGTTTCCGTGGATGGATTCTTTGATATCCGTAACTTCCTCAGGTCTTTCATCGATCAGAAGTATGATCAGATTCATATCCGGATGGTTCGCAGTGATGGAATTTGCAATTTCCTTAAGAAGTGTGGTCTTTCCGGATTTAGGCTGGGAAACGATCATTCCTCTCTGTCCCTTACCAATGGGTGCAATGAGATCTACCATTCTTGCGGCTACCGTACTCTTCGCCGTCTCAAGGTGGATCCTTTCATAAGGGAATACCGGAGTAAGGTTTTCAAACTTCTTTCTCTTAAGAGTTTCTTCAATGGTGTAACCGTTGATGGTCTTAATGTACAAAAGAGGTGAGAACTTCTCTGTAGCCATCTTTATCTTCGTATTTCCACGAATAATGTCTCCGGATCTGAGACCGTATCTCTTGATCTGGGCGGGTGCAACGTAAACGTCGTTTTCACCGGGAAGGTAATTGTCACAGCGGATGAATCCAAAGCCGTCAGGCATGATCTCAAGGATACCGTTTTTCTCGATACCGCTGTCAAGTTCTGCCTGCTGTTCGGGAGTCAGGAAGCTGCCGGGATCGTATTTAGCTCCTTCCTTCTGCTCAACAGTCTCATTCTGCTCAACCCTTACCTGCTCACGTTGAAGAGGTCTTTCCTGAGGCACGGCCTTTGTCTGGGCATTCTGCACCTGATTCGTATCAGTGGGCCTTTCGGGCATGATCCTTCTCTGAAGAGGCTGCTGGAGTCTTTCACCCATCTGAGGTCTTTCACTCATCTGAGGCCTTCTCTCAAAGCCCTGTTTGTTCTTGTCCGTGATCGGGCGCCTCAGGTACTCCTTTTCCGGTCTGCTCACCGCTTCATCGCGAATAACAGAAACTCTTCTCTCTTCCGGTTTCTGATCACTCATGATCCTTCTTGCGGGCTTCTCTTCTTTTTCTGTAGCCTGAGCCGGTTTCTCTGTCTTTTCTTCAGCAGGAGCAGCCTTTTTTTCTATCTCTGTGAGATAATCTCTGAGCTCCTCCTTACGCATAAGCGAAACGCCCTTAATGTTGTGTTCCTTTGCATAAGCCTTTAATTCGGCAAGTGACATTTTGTCGTAATCCATTGACATACTCCTTTTTATGAATTTATTTTTTTTCAAGAATCAGATGGGGTTAAAATGAAATTTGATTTATCAGAAAAAGCAGGGCGGCGGTAGAAATGCCGCCCTTAAATTTCGTATCGATCAGAATATCTGTGCGTTAGCAATAAGGAATTCTATGGTCAGATCCATAAGGATCGCCTCTTTTAATTCTTTTTCTCCGGCCTGGCCGATCAGCTCATCGACAGAACTGAAGCCATACTTTTCAGCATAGTCTTTTCCTTTTGAAGCAACATGTTCATCGGTAACAACAATGTTTTCCTTCTTGGCGATCTCTTTGATGATATACTGATAAGCTACATTCTGAGTCGCACCTTCAAGGCAGTACTTGCGCAAAGCTTCTTCGTTCTCAAACCCAAGAGAAGCCTGGAGCATCGTTGCAACATCCACTCCGTAGTAAGAAGCATACTGCTGTACACTCTGCATGGCATAGTTGTAAACGGAATCGCAATATTCATTGATCTCCTCTTCGGGGAGATTGGAAGTCTTGCAATTTGCAGAAAGGAACGTGCCGATCTGTTCGGTGTAGCTTTGAAAATTCAGATCTTCTTTAACGGAATCTTTAAAGCTCTGAACCGTATCATAGCCAAGGAGCTTCTTGACATTTTCGTCGTTAACTTCAAGGTCGTATTTTCTGGTGATCTTCTTAACTGTAACCTCAAATTTGACAGCTGCACCGTTGAGTTCTTCATTACCGTAATTCTCGGGGAATGAAAGATCAAGGACCTTTTTTTCTCCTTTTTTGACTCCGATGAGGCCGTCTTCAAAACCTTCTATAAAACGACCGGAGCCGATCACAAGAGGATAACCCTCTTCACTGTCATCCGTACCGCCTTCAAAAGCAACACCGTCTTTTGTTCCGATGTAGTTAATGTAAGCTGTATCTCCCGTTTCAATGGGTCCGTCGATCTCACGGCTTTCAACAAAATTCTGTGCAATGTAGGAGTTGATCTTATCATCAACATCTGTCTGGGCTACGCTCTGAAGGGCGATGCCCTTATACTCACACAGCTTAACCTTAGTGGTCTTGCCGCAAGCGGAGAGACCTGCCGTCATAGCTAAAACAAGAGCAACGGCCATAAATTTCTTTTTCATAAAAACTGTATTTCCTTCCTCAATATCTTCACACCGGATGTCGGGACTCAGAATTCCCAAGATGACATTCACAAATGTGACTTGTGGAATTGTATCACATCTTTGACTTAAAATAAAGACATTTTTCAATAGAGAAAGTCATAAATATATTTTATGTTCTCCTCATCCCACACAACGACTTCAGATCTCTGACGATCAGGATCCGCTTCCCTGTAAAAATCATATGCCTTGTAGTGGTCCTTTACGGGGATCTTGGATCTTTCAAGGGTCATGCCGCTTCCCTTGGTCCTGTTGTTCAGATAGATGTTTATGCACTCGGTGCACATTCTCTCGATCTGATCTTTCTGATCCGAAGGGATCACAACATAGTCGATGGCAGTGGTGTATATGCTCCAGAGTGTAAAAAGATCAGCGGACTTCATTTTTTCAAAAAGACTGTTGACCACAAGCCCCTGCCTGTAGACTCTTCCGTTGTCCGACTGCATGCCGTTGGATGCGGTGACTTTTCTGACTCTGCAGTATCCGAGGGCCTGATTTCCGTTCAGGACCTGCTTTCCCTGAACCACGTTCCTGTTTTCCTTTTCGGAAATGTAATTGGTGGTGTTCAGATACTTTGCTTCCGCAGAAGTCAGGGAGATCTCCACCCCGCCCACAAGATCGATGATCTTTTCAAAAGCATCGAAGCCGATCACCACATAGCTGTCACACTGTATGCCGAAATTTAAAGCCACGGTGTCCATGAGAAGGTCCGGGCCTCCCCGGGCATAGGAAGCATTCAGCTTCCCGTAGGTAAATTCATCCTCGATCTCCGGTATCCTCACGAACATGTCCCTCATGAGGGAAATGATCTTAAAGGTGCCTTCACTGACATTGACCGATGCGATCATCATGCTGTCCGAGCGGCCGAATTCCTGTTTTTTAAGGTTCTCGGCGCCGATCACCAGTACATTGATCACGTTCCCGTCCGGTTCGTGGATCTCCGCAGGCTTTACAACAGAGGGAAAAGGAACGAAATTTCCCTCTCCGTCTTTTGTGTAACCTATGATCTCCGTCCGATCTTCCTCAATATTGGCTTTTACGACCCAGTCCGTATTATCGTCCTCTGAAGCATTCTCCTCTGTTTTGGAGGGGATGGGTGTATCATTTGCGATATCGTTTTTCTCCGAAGGTTTTACCGGCTCCTTATCCTTATTGTCAAAATCCGTATCAACTCCGGAAAGAGCGGCTTTGACAGCGATCTCCACAGCCTTTCTCCTGCCGGCTTCGGTCCCTGCCACGATGAAGACCGCAACAACAAGTACAAAAAGGACTCCGTAAAGCACATAGGGCCATTTACGCTTTTTTCTTTCGTACCGAAGTACGTGATATTGCCTTTCAAAGTCTTTTTTTGCCTTCTTGTCTGTAGTCTGCATTTTAACGCCTTACATTTGTTCCAGTATATATGCTTTGACTTTTTCCAGCCTGCTTTTTTTCCATTCGCCATCAATAGCCTTTTCAGCCAGCGGGCATATGATCCGGAAATCCAGAGCCTCTCCCGGTACTCTGCCGCTCCTCATGGGATCCGTAAAATTTTCTTCCCATTCTGCTTCATCGGCATTTTTGTACTTGGCGGGATTCAGGTAGATCTGCTGCCTCTTTGTCGCTGCCACAAACATCTTAGCTGCAAGGGGAGAAAGAAGCCTGTACTCATCCGTATCCACATTTTCAAAGATATCCGGTAATTCCGAGGCTTTGATGCGCTCATCCTTCCGGTCTATCAGCACACCTTTTGCTGTCCATTCAAAGCTGTCTTCCGTAAATTCCAGCCTGATCAACAGGCCCTTTTCGGTATTGAACTGAGCCCTTTGATAATCCGTATCAAAAATAAAATTCCCCAGGGAATAAAAGATCACTTTATCTCCCACCTTTTCGTAATTCATGGGCACGTGGGGATGGTGGGAAACCACGATGTCCGCACCCATTTCGAGGAAATCGAGATACCGGTCTCTGGTGTAGGGCGAAGGAAGGGAAGTAAACTCCTCTCCGCCGTGGGAGATCACTATGCACCAGCGGCACCTGCTTTTGATCTCTTCTATATTCTTTTTTATAAGGTCACGTTCGTTCCAGTTGAGGCAGCCGGCTTTGTTCTCACCCGCAGGCTTGCAGCCTCTTCTGTATCCTACGGCAAAAATACCGATACCTCCGGCTTCATCGAGGATCAAAGGCTTTGCGGCCTCTTTAAGATCCATTCCGACTCCTACGGTCTTTACTCCCGCTTTTTCTGCTTCTTTAAGGGTCGCAAGGACTCCCTCTTCCCCCGCATCCATTATATGGTTGTTGCAAAGATTCCATATGTCCGCGCGGATCTTTTTAAGGATCTTAACGGCATCCGGAGTCATGGTGTGAGCCAGCTGCGCCGTCCCTTCCGCTGCCCTGTTTACGGGAGCGGGAACAAGTGCCCCTTCCACATTGGGGATGACATGGTCCGCACTTCGGAAAAACTCGAGAAGGTCATCGGATATCAGCTTTTCGTCATTCTGTTTACCTTCCATGTAACGGTCAAAACCAATGTCCCCGGTAAAGACCAGCGAAACCTTTTCTTTCATTTGTTCTCCCATCAGACTCAGCCAAGGGCAACATCAAGTATCATCATAAGGATGAAACCGACGCCGAAGCCCACGCTGCCATGATTTGTATGTTTTTCACCATCGCCTGCCGCTTCGGGGATCAATTCCTCAACCACCACATAAAGCATTGCTCCCGCCGCAAAGGAAAGAAGATAAGGAAGAAGATCGGAAATGAATCCGGTAAGGAAGATGGTGATGACAGCCATTACAGGCTCTACCGCTCCCGAAAGTGTTCCCAGAAGAAAAGCCTTGCTCTTCTTCTCTCCTTCACTTGCCAAAGGCATGGAGATAACGGCACCTTCAGGGAAATTCTGCACAGCTATGCCGATGGCAAGCGCCAGAGCCGCAGCCATGCTCATTCCTTCCCCGCCGTTAAGAACACCGGCAAAAACCACACCCGGAGCCATTCCTTCGGGAATATTGTGAAGAGTGACTGCCAGACAGAGCATGATGGATCTGCTGATGGCTTTTTTACCTTTAAGAACACCTTCCGGCTTATCCGATGTCAGATGAAGGTGAGGTATCAAATGGTCAAGAGCCAGAAGGAAAAGCATTCCGGCGGCGATCCCCGCTGCTGCGGGAAGAAAGGCCATCTTTCCCATTTCCGAGGACGCTTCCAGTGCCGGGATCAGAAGCGACCAGACCGAAGCTGCCACCATGACTCCCGAAGCAAAGCCCAAAAGGCTCTTCTGTACGCTGTCCTTCATTTGGCCCCTCATGAAAAAGACACATGCGGAACCTGCCATTGTACCTGCAAAAGGTATCATCAATCCTATTATCGTTTGTAAGATCCTATCCATGATCTCCTCCCTATTTCAAAAACAGGCAATCAATCCTTTTTATTGGAAACAAAAATGCAGATCAGAGCGATCACAGCTCCGATGACTACAATTCCTCCGATCAGTATCAATCCTATTGCTGCCATAACGTGTTCTCCTCCTTCTATTTAACTATTATGCCTCCCCCGGCAATCCAGTCTTCTTTATAGAGCACAGCAGACTGTCCCGGAGTAGCCGCTCTCACGGGTTCCTCGAACAGCAGGCTGATCTTTTCATCATCAATGTATTTCACACGGCAGGGGACATTTGCCTGTGAGTAACGGATCTTCGCAGTGTAGACCGTGTTTTCATCAAAATGTTCCTCTCCCATGTAATTCAGGTCGTTCACTCTGACTTCCGTGCTGAACAGATCCTCATTACTTCCAAGGATCACAACTCCGCTTGCAACATCTATGTCACAGACGTAAGCACGGTGTCCCAGTGCGATATCCAGCCCCTTTCTCTGACCGATGGTGTATCCGGCGGTTCCGGAATGAGGTCCCAGGACTTTGCCGCTTTTGTCTTTGAAAAATCCCGCAGTTCCCGTACTTCCAGTCTCATTTCTGATAAAGCCCGCGTAGTCACCGTCTTCAATAAAACAGATGTCCTGGCTGTCCTTTTTGTGAGCAACGGGAAGTCCCGCTTCTTCTGCCATTTTCCTGATGTCCGGTTTTTCAAATTCTCCTACGGGCATCAGAGTGTGAGCCAGCTGCTCCTGAGTGAGCATGTAAAGGACGTAGCTTTGATCCTTTGTGGTGCTCTTTGCCTTTCTGATGGTGTATCTTCCGTTCGGTAGCATGATCACCCGTGCATAGTGCCCCGTGGCGATGAAATCCGCACCGATCTCAAGGCTCCGCTTAAGGAAGGCCTCCCATTTTACATGTCTGTTACAGATTATACAGGGATTGGGAGTGACTCCCTTAAGATAATCGGAAACGAATCTGTCTATCACCTGTTTTTTAAAGACATCCCTGAAATTCATTACATAATAGGGGATATCCAGGCATTCCGCCACACGTCTTGCATCGTCCACGGCAGAAAGCCCGCAGCAGCCGCCTTCCGCTTCCGCCCTTTCTTTGTCTTCCTGCCAGATCTCCATCGTGGCGCCGGTCACATCATAGCCCTGTTCTTTTAAAAGCCATGCGCATACCGAAGAATCCACGCCTCCGGACATGCCCACAACAACTTTTTTCTTCATATGTAGTCCTTTATAAAACTCAATCCTTTTTCTGCCTGTCTTTAAATGTCAGCTCGGGATTCTTCATGCTGACCTGAGTGTTCGCGGGCACAGGCTCCGTAATGAAGGCGTTACCGCCGATGGTGCAATTTTCGCCGATGACCGTTTCTCCGCCGAGTATGGATGCGTTGGAGTAGATGGTCACGTTGTCCTTAATGGTCGGATGACGCTTTTTACCCGCAAGGAGCTGGCCTTTTCTCGTGGAAAGTGCTCCGAGCGTAACGCCCTGATAGATCTTTACGTTTTTGCCGATCTCCGTGGTCTCACCGATAACCACGCCCGTTCCGTGATCGATGAAAAAGTACTCGCCGATGACTGCGCCGGGGTTAATGTCAATTCCCGTTCTGGAGTGGGCGTACTCCGTCATCATCCTCGGAATGAAGGGGATTCCCTTAAGGTAGAGTTCGTGAGCGATCCTGTAAACGAAGATCGCGTTGAAACCGGGGTAAGAGAAAATGATGGCTTCCTTGCTCCCGGATGCGGGATCGCCGTCGTAAGCCGCCTGAATGTCGGTAAGCAGCACCTTTTGTATCTCAGGTATCTTTTTTGCAAAATCCAGGCATATGCCTTCTGCTTCCTTCGCAAGCTCCTCGCACTCTTTTTCGACATCGCTGCCGTATCTCAGGGCAACAAGGACCTGTGTCTTAAGTTCTTCTATTATCGAACTGAGCATCTCTCCCGCAAAGTAGCGTGACGATGCCTTGTCAAATTCGCCCTGCCCGAAGTACCCGGGGAACATCAGTCTCTTTATCGCCTTAATGATCGTAACGATCCTGTCCCTGTCCGGGAGGTTGTTCTTTCCGAAAGGATTCAAAAGTTCGCTGTTTTCATAGTTTTCATTTATCTTTTTAACAAGTTCATCCAGCAGATGATCTTTTTCGCTCATTGCCATGATCTCTTCTCCTATATGTCCGTCTGCTTACGCATATGCGTGAACAACACTTTCTTTTCACTATATTCCATCCTTGGTTGGATTGTCAATAATTAAATTCTTCTAAAGACTGCGCTTTCACCGCAGACACATCTTGACACAGGACCTTTCCGTTAACTATAATCGATATATTACAGGGTATTCTTGCACCACAGAGGGAGGTGCGATTATGACGAAGTCATAATTTTGCATCGCACCGACCGACTGGGCAGGATTGCTTTAGCAATCGTGCCATCACATATTATACGAGGAGGTATAATTATGGAACTTAAATTCTATCGTTGTCCCGTTTGCGGACAGATCGTAGCCATCGTCAAGGAAACGGGCAGTCCCCTGATCTGCTGCGGACAGGAAATGCAGGAGATCAAGGCAGGCACATCCGACGGCGCCCGTGAAAAGCATGTTCCGGTTTACGAAGTTAAAGGTAATATCGTGACCGTAAATGTGGGATCTGTCGATCATCCCATGCTTCCCGAGCATTACATTGAATGGGTGGTCCTTCAGACAAAGACAGGCAATCAGAGGAAAGCATTGAACCCCGGAGATGCTCCGAAGGTTTCATTTGCAATGTGCGACGGAGATGAGGTCGTTTCCGTATATGCCTATTGTAATCTTCACTCGCTTTGGAAAGCCTGAAGTTAATTTTAGAAAAATTTAATAATTGAAAATGCCAAAAGCACGAGGTTTTAGCAGTCTCGTGCTTTTTTCATGCCCCTTGCGATAAAAATTGTGCTTGACATACGTGTTAGCTCGTGCTAACATTACCCCCGAAGTTAGCATCCTCTAACTCTTTTAGGCTCAGCAAAGCATGATGTTTAAAGGAGTTGAGCGGGTAACGGCCGAAGAAGCCGGATCAATCTCTGCCCGTCAGAGAATAGGAAAGGAAGATGAATGATGCCACTAAGTTTATTGGAAGCAGGTCAGGAAGCAACAGTCTGCAAAGTCGGAGGAAGCCCCGAACTAAAAGCACACCTTGCGGATCTTGGATTCGTCTCACAGGCAAAGCTCTCGGTCATACAAAGTCACGACGGCAATCTGATAATCAATCTCAAGGAATCCAGACTTGCACTGACAAGAGAGATGGCTTCGAAGATCATGGTCGTTTGACTTTGACAAAAAGCCCCGCTTCGGGAAGGAACAAACATTATTATGGAGGAAAAGATATGAAAACACTGCGAGACGTACGTGTCGGCGAAACAGCAAAAGTTGTCCGTCTTCATGGCGAAGGTCCTGTTAAGCGCAGGATCATGGACATGGGTATCACAAAAGGAGTTGATATCTATGTTCGCAAGGTGGCTCCCCTTGGAGATCCAATGGAGTTAAAAATACGTGATTACGAGTTGTCTCTGCGCAAAGCCGACGCAGAAATGATCGAAGTAGAATAAGCGGAGGAAAAAACAAATGAGTATCAGGATAGCGCTTGCCGGTAACCCGAACAGTGGTAAAACCACCTTGTTCAACGCTTTAACCGGTGCAAATCAGTATGTAGGAAACTGGCCGGGTGTAACGGTTGAAAAGAAGGAAGGTAAGTTAAAGAACAATCACGAAGTGTTGATCCAGGACCTTCCCGGAATCTATTCACTTTCGCCCTACTCTCTCGAGGAAGTTGTTTCCGCAGATTACCTAATCGGTGAAAGACCCGAAGCAATCCTTAACATTGTTGACGGTACAAACATCGAGCGTAACCTCTATCTTACAACTCAGCTTCTTGAACTGGGTCTTCCCGTTGTTGTGGCCGTTAACATGATGGATATCGTTAAAAAGAACGGCGGCGGGATCGACATCAAAAAGCTTTCCGCAGGTCTCGGCTGTGACGTTGTAGAAATTTCCGCAGCCAAGGGTGAAAATGTGGATAAAGCAATCAACCTTGCAATAAAGGCCGCAGAGCAGAAAAAACTTCCCAATCGTCCTCAGGTGTTCAGCGCCGACACAGAAGCCGCAATAGTTGAGATTGAAAAAGGTCTCTCGGGAAAGGCTGAAAAATCTCTTGCCAGATGGTTCGCCGTTAAGGCATTCGAGCGCGATGACAAGTCGCTTCAGCGCGTAGGTGTTGATTCCTCCAAATTCGGATCCATCATCTCAAAAGTCGAAAAAGCAAATGACGACGATGCGGAAAGCATCATCGCCAATGAAAGATACGTTTTCATTTCGAAGATCACAAAAGATTCCGTCCGAAAGACAGCTTCAAAGGACAATCTTACGATCTCCGACAGGATCGATAAGATCGTTACAAACAGGATCCTCGGTCTTCCCATTTTTGTATGCATAATGTTCCTTATATATGCCTTCGCCATGGGCGGATGGGCCGTTTCATTCGGTACAAAAGCAACGGATTTTGCAAACGATGTGATCTTCGGCGAATGGGTTCCCGGTCTTTTTGACAGTCTCCTCGGAGCATTGAATGTTGCAGAAGACGGTTGGGTTTACGGTCTCATCCAGGATGGTATCGTAGCCGGCGTAGGCGCAGTTCTGGGCTTTGTTCCCCAGATGCTTGTGCTCTTCCTCTTCCTTGCGATCCTTGAGGACATCGGTTACATGTCCCGTGTTGCTTTCGTTATGGACCGTATCTTCCGTCAGTTCGGTCTTTCCGGAAAGTCCTTCATCCCCTGCCTTGTTGCAACAGGATGCGGTGTTCCCGGTATCATGGCTTCGCGTACGATTGAAAATGACAGGGATCGTAAAATGACTGTCATGACAACGACCTTCATGCCTTGCGGAGCTAAGCTTCCCATCATCGGACTTATCGCAGGCGCCATCTTCGGAGAATCTCCCTGGATCGCCACTCTTGCATGGCTCATCGGTATCGGTTCCGTTATCCTTTCCGGTATCATCCTTAAGAAGTTCAAGGCATTTGCAGGCGAGCCCGCTCCTTTCGTAATGGAGCTTCCCGCTTACCACGTTCCGAGATTCGGCGGTGTTCTCCGCTCCACCTGGGAAAGAGGCTGGTCCTTCATTAAGAGAGCAAGCTCAGTTATCGTGATCTCCTCGATCGTGATCTGGTTCCTGTCATCCTTCGGTTCAGTAAACGGAAAGTTCGGTATGGTAGACAAGCTCTTCGAAGACGAAACTGTCATGACAGAAGAATACGCTGAAAAGCTTGCCGATAAGATGGATGTTGAAGTTGACGAACTTGAGCCCATGGATGCATCTCTTCTCGCAACAGTCGGTAACGGACTTTCCGTAGTATTCAAGCCTCTCGGTTTCGGAAACTGGAAAGCTTCCGTAGCAACCATCACGGGACTTGTGGCAAAGGAAGACGTCATCGGTACCTTCGGTGTACTCTATGCCTACGATGAAGAAGCAACAGGCGAAGAACTGGGTGAAAAGGGTGAAGGCATCTGGGATCGTGTTGCAGAAGATTACACACCTTTCGCAGGTCTCGCATTCATGATCTTCAATCTCCTCTGCGCACCTTGCTTCGCAGCCATCGGTGCTATCAAGCGTGAGATGAACAATGCTAAGTGGACATGGGCAGCAATCGGTTACATGACCGGCTGGGCCTATGTACTTGCAATGATCACATACAATGTTATCGGTCTTTTCGGAGGCGTAAAGTTCGGCGCAGGAACGATCTTCGGTTTAATCCTTCTCGCAGGCCTTATCTATATGCTTGTCAGAAAGGGCTATCAGCCCAAAGAAGGAAAGGTTGCTTAAGCCTTAAATTAAGCAAGGAGGTTTTATGTCACCTGTTCTCGGAAGTGCAATAGCACTCACATTGGTCGCATTACTTGTTGCAGCATGCATTAAGGCACTGCTCCCCGACAAAAAGAAAGGAAGCAGCGGATGCTCCGGTTGTTGCGCCTGCTGCTCGGGATGCAGCGGATCATGTCACAGCACTGCCTGCGGCACCTCCGCAAAATAAATCGAGTTCCTTCTCATTACTTTAAATAAATGAACACCTCACTGTTTAAAAGCAGTGAGGTGTTTTTTTACTGCATATAACTTCAAAACTTTTCCGTAACCATCAGACTTTTTCAAACTTGGCGGCTGTTTTTTCCATACGTTTTGTTACTTCATTATTGTTATCAACAGCTTCCGAGATCTCCCGGATGCTTTCCACAAGCTC
Source organism: Lachnospiraceae bacterium (assembly GCA_016287675.1). Lineage (GTDB taxonomy): Bacteria > Bacillota > Clostridia > Lachnospirales > Lachnospiraceae > RGIG3528. The sequence goes on along the minus strand of JAEFAR010000008.1, from coordinate 17,892 downwards.
GGAAGAGTTATTGGCAGAAGTGGTGATGGCTTCGGAACTCTCCTGAATGGAAGTGTTGATCATGCGTACCGATCCCACCATCTCTTCCATTATCTTTTTTAATTTTCCGGCCTTATCATCAAAGGAGATCAGCATGTTGTTCATTGTCTCCGCAGTCTCCTTGTAGGTGTCTCCCGTGGCTACAAACTCATCGTAGTCCCCTATGACCGTTGTGTTGATGAAATCAAGTACAGCGGTTGCATTCTCGGACAGTGCGTTGACCGCGGAAGTAACCTCGTTGGAAATGTTTTGGATGTTACCTGCTATCTCAGTGGAATTGGCAGCCAAGGATCCAATCTCCGTCGCTACCACGGCAAAGCCTCTTCCGGCCTCTCCCGCTCTGGCGGCTTCAATGGAAGCATTCAATGCAAGGAGGTTTGTCTGACTTGCGATCTCAAGGATAGAATTGGTGAGCTCCTTGATCTGAGCCACCTTTGCCGAATCCTTAACGGATTGTTCAAGTACTCCCGAAAGCTTCTCCATGCGGGTTCCCGCCTGATTCTTCTTGTCAGTGGCACGGAGACGGATCTCATCTGCTTTGTTTCTGACTTCGTTTGTAACGGCTGCTCCGGACTGAGCCTCGTTTGCGATCTCTTCCGCCGACTTGCTGACTTCCGCAACCCTGTCATTGATCAATGAAACCGTTCCCGAAACCGTTTCCATTCCTGCGGACAGTTCTTCCATTGCTGCCGAAGTTCCGGTTACCGAATCATTGGCGCTGTAGATCTGTGATGCCACCTGCGCCGACGATTCTGCAAGCACATCCGCACCTTTCTTAACATCTCTCATTATGCCCTGTAATGTCTCAATAAACAGGTTCATGCCATCCTTAAGGTAGATGAGCTCGGAATCCGTCTTTGTCTCGATCCTGGCTGTGAGATCGCCGTGACTGTCCTGTATGCCTTTGATGATCTCTCCCACCTCATCTGCGATCGACCTTACTCTCTTTACGGCGATGGAATAAATTATCATAAAACTGATAACGATCAAAGCGATCAGAGCTACAGTTCCGATGCCTGCAAGGATCTGTCCGCTCACAAGATTTGCCTGCATCGTGGCTGTTGTCTCAGCTTTGCTTTCGGCTATTGTTGAATCCAGCACCTTGCTTGAATGGAAGATTGCAACCTTCTGGATCTCCGCCTTATTAAAAAGAACATTATAGGCGGCGGAAGCATTACCTTGATCCGCAAATGCTATGGCCTGATCGATAAAACGAACAAGTCTCGAGTACTGTCCTTCTATTTCCGAAAGCTGCTCGTTTACTGCTGCATTTTCACCACTTGCAAAAAGAGCCTTAAGTGCTCCGATATCTGCTTCCACATCACTTTTCGCTGCCTTTATCTGCGGAAACAGAGCTTCCTTTGTCTCAGGTGCATCTGTGGCGACATAACCGGTAGTCTGATCGTAAAGATTCATCACATCATTTTTAAGATCTGCCTCAAGCGTCGTAAGTTCCATCATATAATCAAACATCTTTGTGCCTGATTTGGTAGAAGATGCCATGGAGTTCATAACCATCACCATCACTATGATAAAAGCAACCAGTATCAAAAGGTTGAGTCCTGACACCTGAAACATAATGGTTTTCATTAACTTCGGCTTGTTTCCCTTGGCCGATTCACTGTTTGTTTTTAATAAGCTCATAGTATCGTTCCTTTCCCCGTTCGGATCAATCCTTGTAATAATCTGCCAGCTGCGCCTTCATGGCTTTTAAAAAGCCCGCTGCGTCGGTTTTTCCGGCCGCATAATCGGCAAAAACATAACACACGGCATTTTGTCCCAGCCCCTGTTTTGCATTCATCCAATGCCAGTTACTGGTCTTTCCCGCTGCTATGTGAGCAGCGATCGTCGCCGCAAAGGGATCATCCGCTGTGTACTTGCAATCGGAGAAAGGACTTGCAAAGCCCGCTTTTTCCACAAGGATCTGCTGTCCGGCCGAACCGGAACACCACTGAAGGTAGGCTTCGGCTTCCTTCACATTTCCTTCCTTCGGAACCACCCACCAGCTGGGAGGGCTGGTAAGGATCGTATCCTGTCCATCAATAAAGGCATATGGAGCCATTCCCACTTCAAAGCTTCCCGCAGCCTTGTAATCGGCTGCATAATCTCCCGTAAGCAACGCTCCGATCCAGGATCCCTGAGTCACAAAGGCGTACTTTCCGGAAGCAAAATTTCTGACCTGATCTGTGTAGGTTCCGTTTGTTAAAAGTGCCGGATCCGAGTACTTGTTCAGAAGTCCCACAAAATCCGCAAAGGCTGCAAATCTTTCTTCATCCAGTTTTCCACCGTCATTAAGAAGATCGATGTACTTCGTATCATTTCTCGCAAGTCCGGAATCAAGATACGCTCCGAACACGTGATTTCCCGATGACCAGCCCAGTCCTTCAGGTTCCGTGCAGAAGCCCACAACAGCCGTGAGCCCCAGTTCTTTCTTTTTAGAATCAAGTGTCTTAAATGCATTTTTATAAGCTGACGGACTTGTGAGAGTCGCAGGATCTATGCCTGCTTTCTTAAGTATCTCAGCATTATATGCAAGCCCGATGGCTTCCGTTGTAAAAGGAAAGCCCATCGTTCCGTAGGTGCTGTCGGTGTAAGCCAGATCCGTTCTCTTCGTCCACTCCTGATCGGACATGTCCACAAGAAGTCCTTCCCATCCCGCAAAGGACGAGGATTCACAGACAATAAGATCCGGCATCCGGTCCGAAAGATAAAGCCCCTTGATAGTAGCCTGGGGATCTACGCTGGGTCCTACGTTAATGATGTTTACCGTAACTCCCGTCTCTTTTTTATAAGCCTCGGCCAGATCCTGTAATTGGTTCACTACCTCGATCTTGGAATTCACCATAGTGATCGCAGTGCCCTCTTTTGAATCTGCTTCACTCGGCATTACTGCGTTTGAACCGCATCCCGTAAGTAATAGTATGCTTACAAGTAATGCAGCGATAATTGATTTGTTCCTCTTATTCATCCTGTTTCTCCCTTCGGTATTTTGTTGGCATTGTTTGTCGGGAATTACATTTTACATGTCGCATGACGCAATCGCATTCAAAGTTATTATATCTGAATTTTCCCGTTTATACTATTGATTTTCTATGAATTTTCTCACAATTCGTTGTAAATATATGTTATATCTAAATATTTCATTTTATATACATTTATTCTTATTGTTCAGGAATAAAAAAATAGCGTAACAGGCAAAAGAGCCTTTTGTTACGCTATTTACTATCTAATACTTATGATCCTGTTTTACTCAACCTCCGAAATGCAACAGGCAAATGGAGTCGTAATCACCAAATTTAACGCCGCATACATACATTGAGACACATCTGCCTTTACACTTTGCGCCCATGCACTGGCACCACTTTCTGGAAATTGCTTCAGGTTTCTTCATCCATGTCATAAATCTCACCTCCTCTCATTTCACACGGTCATCAGGTCTGAATTTTACAATACTTTGACAGATCAATCTGAATTCCGCAGTAATTGGACTGCTTTCTTTCAAAACAGATATTAATACCACAGACAAGAGAGTATTTGTCGGTCTTAGGCTGTTTTAACCACTTCATATTTTGTCACCTCCTCTTTTTATTATGGCAAATCATCTGCTGCTGATTCCTGAATTCTGGGCGCCAAAATCATGCAACAGTTTACCTCGAAATTTTCTCAAGACCTACATTAACCTAATTGCAACACATAGTTACAGTTCTCTATCATTCTTTGATCATGGGAAACTATGATTATGATCCTGTTGTTCTTTATTGTCTTAATATATTTAATAAATCTTTCTATAGAGTCCGAATCCATTGAGGATGTGGGCTCATCCATCATCAATATGTCCTTTGTATCCAGCAGATTTCTGAGTATTTCTATTTTTTGTTTTTCACCTCCCGATAAAGAAGCTCCGTTATCATCGAACACTTTTTTACTGTTTTCACGATAAAATGCTTTAAAGTTCAACATTTCGAGCAACTCTTCCGACGGGTCGGCTTCCTCATCACTGAGTACATTGATATTGCTTTTCAAACTGTCCTTAAGTATCGTCGGCTCCTGTTCCACGTATCCGATGTGATCTTTTCTTAAACTTTGCATATCGATGGCGCTGATATCGTTACCGTCAAAGATGATCTCTCCCTCCGTTTGTTCAGCATAAAGTCCCAACAGGCATTCCAGTAAAGTACTTTTTCCGGATCCGTTTTTTCCGGTAAGACAATAGACATTATCTTTATTGAAAGTATAATTAAAATCCTTTATGATCTGCTTACCCTCTAATGAGATCGAAAGATTCCGTACCGTAATACTGTTTATGCTGTTATTTTTTTTGATCTCTCCCTGCCTGAACTTTTCGATGCTTCCCAGATTACACAACCTGTCAAACGAAACCCTGGTATTCTGGTATTCCTTTGCATAATCGAACCCTCCGACGCAGGCCTGCATGATAAACTCAAAAGCAGCGATTATAATGTAAAACTCTCCGACGCTGATCTTTTTTTCATACACCCCGATACCGCAGATGGCATAGATCACAAACGTACCCATGATCTTTATTATTTCCGAAACACCGTTAAACAGATAACCTACTCTCTGAAGCGACAGTGCTTTATCTTCCACATCGCAATAAGCTTTGTTCATCCTTTTTCGAAAAAAAGGAGTAACTCCGAATATAAACATAAAACGAGATTTGTTTAATTGTTCAAACAACTCGGAGAAATACGCAACCTGTTTTTCCTTAAACTCCATTTCTTTGGTGTAATACAGATTTTTCACAGCCATATAAAAAACGGAATAAGCTAAAAAAACGATCAGAATGCATATAAAGCAAAAAGGGTATATCACGGCCAGCAAAACAATTGATGCCGTAAACATGAAAATTGAACCGATCAATCCGCCGACTGCATTGAGTCCAAAGATCACAACGGCATTCACGTCATTATTGACCTTTTGAACGGTAGCTGCCTTGTCACCTTTTTCATGCACATATTCAAATGTTTCATTGAGGTGATAGATGATCTCCAAACCTCCGGCATTTCCAAGACGCATCTGCAATTTTGTTTCTGCTCTCTCCTTTAGATACCCCAGACAGATCTCTGTGATACATATTACGGAGAATGCGATTATGGATCTGAATATCTTCTCCAGATCCGCTTCTATCAAATTATCAATAAATCCACCGGATAAAAGAGCCGTAGCGACACCCAAAAATGCAATAAGAACCTGCGCAAAATAATAAAGAACTATTTTTTTCTTCTTCTTTCCGTCAATATTCCAAAAATATTTAAGCATTTTTACTGTCAGTCTCCGTTTTCTTGATATTCAGGCGTTGGCACCGGCCGCTTCCGAATTATATGCCTCTGCCAGCAGCTTCATCATTTCCATGGCATTAAACTTCGAGGCATCACAGCTCATTTTGCCGCCTTTAAGATTCTTATAAGGACAGCCTCCCATACAGATCGGTAAGACCTTGCAGTCATGGCAATCTTTGTAAAAGATCGGATCGTAGCCCAGCCATTTCAGATAATTGGCATTCAATACCGTGTTTTCCGTATCAAAGATCGAGCCGACTTTTTCCTCGGCATATCCGATATGATCCCAGCATTTATATATGTCTCCCAAAGGATCGATGATATAGCAATCTGCAGAAACAGCTCCGCAGATTGAAGGGTTAAAGTTTGGAAGATCAATAAAATTAAATCCCCGGGACAGATTTCTTCTGGCAAACTTAGTCTGCTCAACGGCAAATTCTTCATCCTTGTAGCAATTGGGTGCAGTACAACTGTCATTAACCTGATCCACCGGTGCGAGATACAGCCCGACCTTTCCACTCAGCCCGTATTCTTCCAGATAATCCAATACTCTGTCCGCCAGTTTCATATTGGTTTTGTCCACATTAACACGGATGTTTATGAACAAATGGTCTGCTGCCTTTTGGAGATTTTTTAAGATAACAAAAAATGTGTCCTCACCATTGGGAAGGCATCTTCTCTTGTTGTGGATCTCCGGCGGTCCATCAATTGTAACCTGAGCATATTTAACATTCAGTTCCTTAAGTTTTATGGCTCTTTCTTCTGTAAGATAGTATCCGTTAGTCACTATCTGAGCCTGATAGTTCTTTATATTTTTAATACCGTTGGTGATCTTTTCTATTAGATCCAGTCGAAGCAACGGTTCGCCGCCGTACCATACAACCGATACCTTGGATTTGTTTTCCGATGTTTTGTTTATGAAATTTATCGTCTCATTTAACACTCTCTCATCCATTGTATTGTACCTTTTACCGTTTTCGTAACAATAAGGGCATCTGAAATTACATTCCAACGTCGGAGCAATTGTATAAGAAGCACTCTCATTACCGAACCTGGCAAGCTTATTTTGAACGATTATAGCCTCAGCTTCATCTATATTGCTGTCTATGATCATATTTCCGTTTAAAAGCCCCTGCGAAAGATCATCTTCCGGATCGTATTCGAACTCTTCATTTTCCGTGAGTTTCTTAAACTTTTCCGTGTACTCGGCATTAAGTCCCAAAACGCCCCCGGAGTAAGTGTTGTAAATGGTCACCCCATCTTCACACCAATCAATAATGTTGTAGTTTGACAGTTTCATCTTCCTCATTTTATTACCTCTCCCTTTTTATGATAATTCTAAAATAATCTTCCAATGACAGCTCATAAGCTTCTGTTCCCAAAATGCCTATTCCTTTTTCCTCAAGCATTTTATAAAGTCTTTTCCGATCACAGGTTTCCGTCAAGATCATCTTATTATTTACAACCAGCACATCCTCTGCCATTTTCCTGATCTCATTCAAATCATCCCTGTCAGTTAAGATCATCTGCCCGTTTTGGCATATGCTCTTCAGATCTTTATCCGTTACTTCTTTCAGCAATCGACCTTTGTGCATAATTCCGAATCTCGTTGCAACCTGAGACAATTCCGGAAGATTGTGACTTGAAATAAGAAAAGTAACATCTTTCTCTTTTTGCAATGAAACGATCAATTCCCTCATATCTGCGATCCCCAAAGGATCCAATCCGTTAAGCGGCTCATCCAGGATAATAAAAGAAGAATCGTAGAGCAGGGCCAAAGCTATGCCCAGCCGCTGACGCATTCCCAGCGAAAAGTTCGAAAACCGTTTCTTTCCCGCATCCGAAAGCCCTACAAGTTCAAGCACTTCTTTTATTTTTTGATCGTTCTTTTCGCCATAGATCATTTGAAAATACTTTAAGTTGTGAAAAGCGTCCTGATCATTGTAAAAAGAATTGGCTTCGATCATTGCTCCTGCCCGAACCCTGTTATCGATAATCTCATCACCGAATCTTATTGAGCCTTCGTCAAGCGAAACTATTCCCAATACCATTTTAAGCAAAGTGGATTTTCCTGCACCGTTCACTCCGATCAGCCCATAGATCTCTCCTTTTTCGATCTTAAGAGATACATTGTCCACCGCCCTGTTTTTCCCATAGTTTTTGATTACATTTTTGCATTCCAATATCATCATCCTCGGCCCCCTCAACCTTTTATGTCTTTTTTGTTGAACACAACCAATCCCAATGTGATCGCAATAAGGTTATAAATCAGCATAACAACAAGAAATTCCGCATAATCCCTCGCTTTAAAAAACTGATTATTAACAGATGCCAGGAACCAATATTGAGGAAACATCCGTACGATAACACCTTTATTTGCATATATCTCAGCCGCTATAAAAAAGCTTCCGGATATGATGATCGAAAAAATGTAAACCGAAACCCAGGCCACAGAATTTTGGATAATAACAGCCAAAGCCAGATAAACGGAATTCAGCGTACTTATCAGCATTGAGTGGATGATCAGCGTTATTATGAGTCTGACAATATAAACCGAAGCCATTTCTTCCAGTCCGCTTCCGAAAAGCAACAGACAAACTGCCAGGGAGATTAAAATTGATAAAAGATATATTGTGCTGTTCAACAGATTTATGGTGATCAATTTACTTAAGAAATAGCTCTTCCTTTTTATTCCTCCGGCGATATGGTTCAATATGACTTTATTTGAAAAGTCTCTGCAATAAACAAGGATGTGAAAAGGAAGAAGCATAAAAAGATAATTCACTGCCGTTCCGAGTGAATAATAGATCCTGTATGCTCCTGCATTAAGATTAATTACGGGCGGATGTTCCAGACGACTGAAAAGTATAAAATCAACCTCAAATACATTGATGATCAATACCAGAAAAAAACAGACCGATAATGAAATATAGAACATCTTACTGTGTGCGATACGATATAGTTCTGCCAGCGAAAGTTTAAGAGCCATAATGTCCCCTCCGAGTTATTTTTCCAAAGAGTTATCCTATGCTAACTCGAATGCATATTATCACAGTTTTTTTGTTTTTTCAACATATAGTTAAAAATTAACCATGAAAATATGTCAATTGCGTGCAAACACCTTTCCGATATTACCGTCACTCAGTTGTGTTTCGATAAGAGACGGTTCAGCCGATATCTTTATCGCAAAAAAACGACCCTGACGAGCTGTTCTGCTCGCAGGGTCAGGTGTGAACATATTTTATTTTACTGCAGCCGCAAGTGCATCCGCAAGCTCATCAAGCTTTGCGAGAGATGCTTCGTTTAATGAAGAAAGCAATGAAACCTGAGGCTCAAGAACAGTCATGTTCTTCATGTTGGCGAGGATCTCGTTGATCTTCTTTCCGGCTGTGGGAGCCCAACTGCCGTTTTCAATGACACCTACGGTTCTGTTGGAAAGATTGTGGTTCTCAAGATCCGTAAGGAAAGTGTGCATGTGATCGAAGATCTCAGCGTTGTAGGTTGCACTCGCAAACACAAGTGCAGAATACTCAAATGCTCTTGAAACAAGCTCGGAAACCGTGGTCTTGGAAACGTCGTAAACCTTCACATCTCTGACGCCGCGCTCTGCCAGCTTAACCGACAGGATGTCGGCAGCATTTGCGGTGTTCCCGTAAACCGAGCCGTAGAAGATTGCAACGGAATTCTTCTCGGGGGTGTAGGAAGCCCACTTTGCGTAGCGATCAAGGATAAGGTTCAGGTCCTTTCTCCAGATGTGACCGTGAAGAGGCAGGATATTCTTTATCTCAAATGCGGAAGCTTTCTTTAAAACCGCTGTAGTCTGAGCGCCGTACTTTCCGACAATGTTTGCATAGTAGCGTCTTGCTTCGTCAGCCCAGTCTCTCTCCCAGTCAACTTCATCGGCGAAGATGTTTCCGCTCATGGCGCCGAATGCACCGAAAGCGTCAGCCGAGAAGAATATGCCCTCAGAACTTTCGTAGCTCATCATAACCTCAGGCCAGTGCACCATGGGCGCTGCGATGAAGGTCAGCTTGTGCTTTCCGAGATCGAGAGTGTCCTTTTCCTTTACGGTGATCGCGTCAACCTTCAAATGATAGAACTGGTCGATCATCTGAACAGCCTTCTGTGAACCCACGATCTTCATGTCGGGGTACTTCTGAAGAAGCTCCGGGATTGCGGAGCAATGGTCGGGCTCCATGTGATGAACCACCATGTAATCAAGTGTTCTGCCGTTAAGGACATGGTCAAGATTTTCCATGAACTGTCTTGTCACAGCATCGTCGATGCCGTCCATGAGGCAGGTTTTGTCGTCGAGGATGACATAGTTGTTGTAGGACATTCCGTCAGGTACGGGATAGGCATTCTCGAAAAGTTCGAGACGTCTGTCGGAGGAGCCGAGCCAGTATATGCCTTCTCCTACATTTCTTACATTAAACATAAAAACTCCCTTCTATACGAGAGGCCTCATCATGTTAAGCCTCTGCAGATAAGAATGCCGCAAATTTGTGGCATAAAATAATTTAGTTACAAACAACACCTCATTTTCCAATTTATAAGGAAAAAGTCAAGTAAAACAGGAAAAATGACACCATAGCCCCGTCCCCAAAGGTTCATTTTTTCGCTCTTGCGTTAATGGATTTTTTGTGTTAGTATTCTCCTTCTTATGATGATCGAAAGGATCGCCGCAATGATGATAACAATGCTGATCCACTGGGATGTGGAAAAGATCAGGAAATGCCCTCTCACGGCGTCTCCTCTGTAAAATTCCAGAATAAACCTGACAACAGAGTACATGATAAGATAGATCTCGGGAAGGTTGCTTTCTTTCATCTTTTCCCCGGGTGTCTTTATTAAAAAGAAGGTAAGGACACCGAAGATGACAAGATCGCAGAGACTTTCCGTCAGCTGAACCGGGAAAAGAAGAACATTGTTGGGTGCGAACAAGGAGTCAGTGTACATCTTTCCGATGTGTCCCCGAACCGGGACGCCGTAGCAGCACCCCACAGTGTGACAGCCGAACCTTCCGAAGGCATGGGCCAAAGGAAGTGTGGGGATCAGGGTTGTCAGCATGGTCCTGAAATCCAGTTTGAAGTACCTGCTCGCAAGGAACACACCCATGATACCACCTGCCATACCGCCATAGAACACAAGTCCTCCTCCGAAGATTGCCTTCAGATAGCTGCTGAGATAATCCCCGCCTCTTTGAAAAGCTTCTATTATATTTTTTATATCAAGCAAAAGATAAAGTGCCTTGGCTCCAACTACTGCCATGATCCCGGCCCAGACATAGACGTAAACCGCATCGTCAAACACCAGCTTTTTGATCTTACAAAGGATAACCAGCGCAATGATCCCTGCGATAAAGCCTCCCACTCCGAGAAGGCCGTAAACCGAGACAATTCTTTCGCCAAAAAGTTTTATTACCATAATACCTCACAAAAAAACCTGTTCGAAAGAAGTGTTCTCCCGAACAGGTTACATTGTCTTTGATACAATTTTACAGGCCTGCTCCCGCAATGCCAAGCGCTGCGATTCCAAGGCAAGCAAGGCAGCTGATGATGAACACAAGTGAACTTCCGATCAGACCGATGAGTGAACATACAAATCCGCCTGTACGCATGCCGCTCATGATGCCTGCGGCTTTTGCCTTTGATGCACAGATAAGTCCCGCAATACCGCATCCGACACCTATGAAAGCACCAATACTAAAAAGCCAGCTTATGATAGACACTACTCCAAGGATGAGACAAGCGATCTCGATGCCCTGAGGTCCATTGTTGTTGTAGTTTTCGTTTTCCATAATATCCTCCTGATAAAATGTTTGGCAGGAAATCCCTGCTTCCCATGATTTGGTTGCTATCACATTACCATTTATGGCTTTTCATGTCAACATTTTTGTTCGGAGAAAAGCCCCTGCTTATTTCGCTGTTTCAACGGGATAACGGCATGGCTGCGAATTCCTTTTTCGGTCTTGCGTTTATTAAACTTTTGTGATAGTATTCTTCTGTTAACAAAGTGAATAAATTCATTTATATAAGGAGACATAGAAATGAAAAGAATTAAGACACTTGAAACAAGAGACCTTTGCGAAAGCGCTAAGAACGGCGGATGCGGCGAGTGCCAGACTTCCTGCCAGAGTGCTTGCAAGACAAGCTGCGGCGTAGCTAACCAGAAGTGCGAAAAGGCTACAAAGTAATCACTGCATTTTTCACAAGAGACTGAAGAGATGCCGCCCACAAATGGCGGCGTTTCTTTTGTTCGGAAAACAGAACGGAAAGATAAACATGGTACATCAATACAAATTAAACGGATACAATATTGTTCTGGACACCTGCTCCGGCTCGGTCCACAGCGTGGATGAAGTGGCCTACGACATCATCGCACTCTACCCCGACAAGACAGCGGATGAGATCGTAAAGATCATAATGGAACGCTACGGTGACAGAGAAGATGTTACGGAAGAAGATGTGCGTCTCTGCATCAGTGACGTCAAGGAGCTGGTAGAAAACCACAAGCTCTACACTCCCGACACCTTCGAACCCCTGGCGGGAGAATTCAAGAAGCGCAGCGGAGACGTGATCAAAGCCCTCTGCCTTCACGTGTCCCACACCTGCAACCTGAACTGCGAGTACTGCTTTGCCGCTCAGGGAAAATACAACGGTGAGCGTGCCCTCATGAGCTTTGAGGTTGGAAAACGCGCCATCGATTTCCTCATCGAGCACTCCGGAACAAGGCACAATCTGGAGGTGGACTTCTTCGGAGGTGAACCCCTCATGAACTGGGATGTCTGCAAGCAGATCGTAGCCTATGCCCGTTCCATCGAAAAAGAAGCCGGAAAGAATTTCCGCTTCACTCTCACTACCAACGGAATGCTGATCGATGATGATGTCATCGATTTCTGCAATAAGGAAATGAGCAATGTGGTCCTCAGCCTTGACGGCCGTAAGGAAGTACACGACAGGACACGTAAGGATTACGCAGGAAACGGAAGTTTCGACCGCATCATACCCAAATTCAAGAAGCTGGTGGATGCAAGAGGCGGCAAGAACTACTATATGCGCGGCACTTACACCCATCTTAACACCGATTTCACCAACGACATCCTTGCCATGGCCGACATGGGCTTTACAGAGCTTTCAATGGAGCCTGTTGTAAGCAAGCCCGGTGATCCTCTCGCACTCACGGAAGAAGATCTTCCCATTCTTAAGGAACAATACGAGCTTCTTGCCAAGGAAATGCTGAAACGGGATCAGGAAGGCAGAGGTTTCACCTTCTACCACTACATGGTGGATCTGAAGTCAGGCCCCTGCATCTACAAGCGTATCTCCGGCTGCGGTTCCGGAACGGAATACATGGCTGTAACCCCCTGGGGTGACCTCTATCCCTGCCATCAGTTCGTGGGCGATGAGAGCTACAAGCTGGGTGACATCTGGAAGGGCGTCACAAACAAGGAACGTCAGGAAGAATTCAGAGTCTGCAATGCATATGCACGTCCCGACTGCAGAGGCTGCTGGGCGATGCACTACTGCTCCGGCGGTTGTGCCGCCAATGCCTATCACGCAACAGGCGATGTAAAGGGCATCTACGAATACGGCTGCGAGCTCTTCCGTAAAAGGATCGAATGCGCCATCATGATAGCCTGCGCAAGAGACGAGCTGGGTCTTGAACCCGTAAGCGGAGCCACAGCGGGAAGCGAATGCAATTCCTGTGAAACCTGCGAAAAGCCGGAATTAAGATCATGAAAAGATCTCCTTTGGGAAAATTTATAGAAGAATACAAAAACTCAGATCCGGTCAGACTGCATATGCCCGGCCACAAGGGTGCCTTCGGATACGAAGACGACATCACGGAAATAGCCGGCGCAGACAGTCTTTACGAGGCCTGCGGTGTTTTATCGGAGGCAGAAGAAGATGCAGCGCGTCTTTTCGGAAGCCGTCGGACTTTTCTTTCTGCGGAAGGCTCATCGCAGGTCATCAAAGCCATGTGCTTTCTTGCCCTCAAGCACTTCCGAAAAAACGGAGGAGAAGCAGAGCATCCCGTGATCCTGGCATCCAGGAACGCACACAAGTCCTTTATCTGCGCTTCCATGCTTTTAGGCTTCGACATAAGGTGGATGAGCCCGGAAGATACGGATTTCAGCCTTTGCAGATGCGAGCTGCATCCGGAGACTCTGGAAGCTCACATCAATGCTTTGAACGAAGAAAGCCAAAAAAAGAACCGCAAGTCGATGCTTGCGGCTGTTTTTGTGACTTCTCCCGACTACCTCGGCAATTTACTTGATATCCAAGCACTTGCTTCGATCGCCCACAGGCACGGTCTGCTTTTTCTCTGTGACAATGCCCACGGGGCGTACCTTAAGTTTTTGGGAACGGACCTTCACCCTCTTTCGCTCGGCGCGGACATGACCTCGGATTCAGCACACAAGACCCTGCCCGTGCTCACGGGAGGAGCTTTATTGCACATTTCCAAAAACGCTCCAGAAGGTCTTGAAGACGATGCCAAGAACGCGCTCCTTATGTTCGGTTCCACAAGTCCTTCCTATCTTATAATGCAGTCCGTTGCGGAAGGGCTGAAGCTCATCAACAGGGAAGGCTACGAAGAGACTGCCGAAGATCTTCGCGCTGTCAAAGAAAAGCTTGCATCCTTCGGTTACAGGCTTTACGGAAACGAGCCTCTGAAGATCGTGATCGATCTGAGGGGATGTGCCTTAAGAGGTCCCGAACTGTCGGATCTTTTCAGAAAACAGGGCATAGAATGTGAGTACGCAGATCCCGATTTTCTGGTCACCATGTGGACTCCTTACAATTCACCGAAAGACATGCTCCGTTTTACCGAAGCAGCAGAGAAGATCAGCGCTTCAACAGACCTTTCCCGGTCTTTGGAAGCGCAAAAAATACTTTTTAAAATTCCAAAAGTCAGATATATGCCCCGTGAGATCATGTATCTCCCCCACCGCACCTTATCTTCGGACGATCCCTCATTGATCGGGAAGACTGCCGCGGATGCTCTGATCGCCTGTCCCCCTGCCGTTTCTCCCATAGTGGGCGGTGAGGTCTTTGATGAAAACATCGTAAAGATCCTTCGCTATTACGGCTTTAAAACAGCTGAAGTTCTGCAATAACCAAAGCCCACCTCTTGAATCCCTCTACGTGTAAGCTTCCACATAAGCATCACTTTACACGTAGTCCCTGCCGCCATCTTGCTCCTATCTACGTGTAGGTTCCCACAGAAACCCCACTTTACACGTAGTCTCCGCCTCCATCTTGCTTCTCTCTACGTGTAAACTTCCCAAGAAGCATCACTTTACACGTAGTCCCCGCCGCTATCTTGCTTCCCTCTACGTGTAAACTTCCCAAGAAGCATCACTTTACACGTAGTCCCCGCCGCTATCTTGCTTCTCTCTACGTGTAGGCTCCCACAGAATAGTCCCTTTACACGTAGTAACAATAATAAAAGCTCGGTCCATATATGCTTTCAAATGCAGTATCGCCTAATCTTTTCCTCTATTATTCTCGAATCAAACTTGTAACCATTACATTCCATTGTAACAATGAGGTTATCCCCTATGCTGAATCCCGACCTGTCATAATCATTTATTTTTTGCAGATTCTTGCAAGCGTACTCATCGATACCAATCAGTCCTAAATGTTCCCAATAAATAGTTTTCCTTAGTCGAACATTCAAAATAGTGAAGTCAGGATAGACGACCCTACCGTTATTCAACGTCAACGCAGCTTCATATCTGTATGGTACGGAATGCTTTTCCAACAATTCAGCTATTATTTTCTCTGATTTCGATCTGACAAATATCCCCGAAGTCGTATATACAGCACCTTCTTCCGGATACGTGTTTTTTCTGTCCGGATGCTCTCTAAGCCATCTTTCAGTAAAAGCATCATCCGTCTCCATAATGGGTGTAACCATCATCTTTCTTGCATCAGACAGTTTTGTATAGGTATCAGTTATGCAATTAACATCGTATTCCTTCAAAAAAAGTGATAATATGGAATATTGTTCTGAAAGCTTTTTATGAAGAATGAATTCATAATCTCTCTGCAATATCTTTTCCACAAGCTTATATTGGCTTTTCTTAACATATTTCCACTTGCCGGTGTCATCGTCCTTCAAATAGTACTGACTGCATCCATTACTAACAGATGTCTTGATCTTATACCGTGAATAATCTTGCAGTCGCTCCAAATCTTTCTCAGCCTGTTTAAAAAGCGCTTCAAGCTCCTTAGCTTGTACATTCAATTCCTCATAATAGTTTTTCATCGTTTTTCTCCTCATAAGTCAATTTTCAAAAAACTTTTTACATGCGTTTCTGCATACCATTTCCTATGTAGCGGTATGCATCTCTGGTTTTGCTTTCTGATACATGTAAGCTTCCGCAGAAGCTCCACTTTACACGTAGCCAATTTCTCCCTCTCACGTCCCTCTACGTGTAGGTTTCCACAGAAGCTCCCCTTTACACGTAGCCCATGCTGCCATCTCGCTTCCCTTTACGTGTAAGCTTCCACAGAAACTCCCCTTTACACGTAACCCATGCTGCCATCTCACGTCCCTCTACGTGTAAGCTTCCACAGAAGCTCCACTTTACACGTAGTCCCTGCCGCCATCTTACTTCTCTCTACGTGTAAGCTTCCTCAGAAGCTCCTCTTTACACGTAGCCATTGTCACTCTCTTGCCTCCCTCTACGTGTAAGCTTCCGCAGAAGCTCCACTTTACACGTACAAAGGCTCAAACAAAAAAACAACAATTTTCAATTTTATATAAATCCGGGATTTCGCAGCCTGAAAATCTGCTTTAAACGAAACAAGATTTAAATAGCATTAACAACTTTTTGTAATATACCCCATGACAGTGCTTTTTGTCAATTCAATAGTTTTCTAATAAAACTAATACAACTGTACGCAAGACTGTCCTCAACAAAACAGTGCGTCGGCTTTCATGCCGATAAGCACACCGCTCCCACATAAACAATCAGCTAAGCTGAACACGACCGCCCGGCAAGGCGGAGTATCGCTTCAGTACAGGGAACTGCCCATTTGAGTGAAGCGGGTACGAGTAAATAACACCTACTCGGCATACTGTTTTATCACCTTCCAGGCTTCTGCCAAACCTTCGAGAGTCCACGCCGCATTCGCGGGGCTTGTGGAAGGAAGGCATATGGCCTCTATGCCGAGTTTGGGTTCTATGTACTTTTTGTAATACTTTTCCGAAGCTCTGCCATTCACAAAGATCTTTGAAACCATGGAATTATCAAGAATAATGTGCAGATCGTTGGGGACAACATTCTTTATGGAAGCATCGGAAGACCCCTCTATATCGCATGAATGAATTGTGTCCCAAAGGGCGAGATGATTCCTTAAAATGAAAGCTTTCTTTTCCGGAATGTTTGCCGGTACAGGCTCATCAAACACCCCCGCCACCACCTTCCAGAATCTGTTTTGAGGATGTCCGTAAAAGAACATGGCTTCACGGGATTTAACCGAGGGGAAACTCCCGAGTATCAACACTTTTGAGCTTTCGTCATATAATGGCGGTATGGGATGTACTATCATTTCATATCCTTCTTACAGATTAAATCACGTATAAGCCTGTCATGCATATACTTACAGTTTACAGTTCAGACGCCCGCAGCCCAATACAATGGGCCCCTCCCCTGCTCTTCAGCGGTTCTCCCGATTGTCATACATATTTGCAGAATAATTTCATACTCTGTTAATTGCTTCTCTTTTATAACCACATGATATATAGCTGCTCTACAACACCATCAGCAGCGTTCCCGCCGCGATCAAGACACAGCCGACAATTGATTTCGCCGAGAATTTTTCATGCAGGAAAATAAAAGCCATAACAAGCGTAAAGATGACACTCAGCTTGTCAACAGGCACAACCTTTGACACGTCGCCGATCTGGATTGCCTTATAATAGCAGAGCCAGGAAGCTCCCGTCGCAAGTCCCGATAAGATCAGAAAAATCCAGCTTTTACGGCTGATCTCGCCGATCCCTCCATGCGCATTTGTAATGAACACCATGACCCATGCCATGACAACAACCACCATAGTACGAATCGCCGTTCCCAGATGAGAATCCACATTTTCAATGCCGACCTTAGCAAAGATCGATGTGAGTGCTGCAAAAACTGCTGACAACAAAGCTAAAACAAACCACATGATCAATACCTCCCAAGAGTATTTTACAGTTCTTCAATCGCTTTATCATTTTCCGTCTAACATCGTCTAAAGGTACTTTACCACTTTTTATGTAAAAAGCCATACGTAGTATTGTATAAGTAATTTTTCTTTCTTGACAGCCCCATTTCCATCCACTATTCTAATAAGGAACTTTGGCATTGATCTGGCATTGGAATGCATTAAAACAGATTTTTAAAGAATAAATCAGATCATTTTTCAAACAAATTGTTGACTTTCCCCCTTGTGGAAGGTGTATCCTCAGGTCATCGATAGGCCAATCGAAACGAAGGTGCATTGAATGAAGATTAATCAGGTCGAAGAACTTGTCGGAATTACCAAAAAGAACATACGCT
>JAEFAR010000047.1 GCA_016287675.1 Lachnospiraceae bacterium | reverse complement strand
CTCCTTACGCTGCACAGATGGCAGCTGAGACAGCAGCAAAGGTTGCAGCTACTCAGGGTCTTAAGAGCGTAGACGTTATGGTTAAGGGACCCGGTACGGGCCGTGAAGCAGCAATCCGTGCACTTCAGGCTTGCGGTATCAACGTAACTTCCATTAAGGACGTTACACCCGTTCCTCACAACGGTTGCAGACCGCCTAAGCGCAGAAGAGTATAATTGAAGGAGGAAAAAGCAAATGGCTAGAAATACAGATCCTGTTTTAAAGCAGTGCAGATCACTGGGCATTGAACCCGCTGTTATCGGTCTCAACAAGAAGTCTAACAGAACTTTCTCCAGAGCCGGCAAGAAAGTCAGCGAGTATGGCAACCAGTTGAAAGAGAAGCAGAAGGCTAAGTTCATCTATGGCGTTCTTGAGAAGCCTTTCCGCAACAATTTTGAAAAAGCAAAGAAGATTAAGACCGGTACTACCGGTGACAATATGATGATCCTTCTTGAGCGTCGTCTTGACAATGTTATTTTCCGTCTCGGATATGGCAGAACAAGAACCGAAGCTCGTCAGATCGTTGACCACAAGCAGATCCTTGTTAACGGTAAGTGCGTAAACATTCCTTCTTACCTTGTTAACGCAGGTGATGTTATTGAGGTTAAGGAAGGCAAGAAGGCATCCCAGAGATACAAGGACATCCTTGAAGTAACCGAAGGAAGAATCGTTCCCGCATGGCTTGAAGCAAACCATGAGAACCTTTCCGGTAAGGTTTTGGAGTTCCCTACAATCGATATGATCGACGTACCTGTAAACGCTACACTTATTGTCGAGTTGTATTCCAAATAGTAGGCTGATCCGGTTGTTCTACCGGAGCATCGGGGAAAACATCCCCGGGACATCAATATTAAAGGAGGGTCCGATATGTTTGATTTCGATTTTAAGCCGGCAAAGATTGAGATTGCCGAAAGTACAGAAGACAATAAATACGGTCGTTTTGTCGTAGAACCCCTTGAACGCGGATACGGCACAACGCTGGGTAATTCCCTGAGAAGGATCATGCTTTCTTCACTTCCGGGTTCGGCTGTAAGTCAGATTAAGATCGATGGCGTAGTCCATGAATTCTCGGAAATTCCGGGCGTTAAGGAAGACGTTACCGAGATCGTTATGAACATCAAGAGTCTTGCAATAAAGAACAACAGCTCTACAAATGAGCCCAAGACTGCTTACATCGAAGCAGAGGGCGAAGGTGTCGTAACAGCTGCCGACATTATCGTTGACTCGGATATCGAAATTATCAACAAGGATCAGGTTATTGCTACGCTTAACGGCGGTGATGATTGCAAGCTTTACATGGAACTCACGATCACTAACGGTCGTGGTTATGTAAGCTCCGACAAGAACAAGAGCGATGAACTTCCTATCGGAGTTATTGCTGTTGATTCCATCTACACACCTGTTGAGAGAGTAAACTTAACTGTTGAGAATACACGTGTTGGCCAGATGACCGATTACGACAAATTAACACTTGATGTTTACACAAACGGAACTTTGGCTCCCGACGAGGCTGTAAGCCTTGCAGCTAAGGTTTTGAGCGCACATCTCGAGTCTTTCATCCAGCTTTCCGAACGTGCTGCTTCCGCAGAGGTTATCGTTGAAGCTGAATCCGATGAGAAGGAAAAGATCCTTGAGATGAGCATTGATGAGCTCGAACTTTCCGTTCGTTCCTTCAATTGCCTGAAGCGCGCAGGTATCAACACCGTTGGCGAACTTGTAAATAAGACTCCCGATGACATGATGAAGGTTCGTAACCTTGGTCGAAAGTCATTGGAAGAGGTACATGCTAAATTAAAAGAACTCGGCTTGTCTTTAAGACAGAGCGAAGAGAGTTAAGGAGGAATTACGATGGCAGGCTATAGAAAACTTGGCAGAACAGCAAGCCAGAGAAAAGCTCTCCTCAGAAATCAGGTAACAAATCTTCTTTACAACGGAAAGATCGTTACAACTGAGTGCAGAGCAAAAGAAGTGCAGAGCATCGCTGAAAAGATGATCACACTTGCTGTTAAGGAAAAGGATAATTTTGAAACAGCAACCGTTAAGACAAAGGTTGCTCGTAAGGATAAGGACGGAAAGCGCGTTAAGGAAGTTGTTGACGGAAAGAAAGTTGACGTTTTCGACGAAGTAGAGAAGGAGATCAAGAAGGATATGCCTTCAAGACTTCATGCTCGCAGACAGCTCGCTGCATTCCTCTATGATGTAACAGAAGTTCCCACTGAAGTTGCAGGCAAGAAGAAGAATACAAAGACTGTAGACGTAGCTCAGAAGCTTTTCGACGAGATCGCTCCCAAGTATGCAGATCGCAAGGGCGGCTACACACGTATCGTTAAGATCGGTGAGCGCAAGGGCGATGCAGCTATGGAAGTACTTCTTGAGTTAGTTTAATAACTTGGAATCCGGAATCGGGCAGGAGAGATCCTGCTCGATTTTTTAATGCTTTTCTTGTATTGAATGGGCGGATATGGTAGAATAAAGGATAATGCATGACAATGGGGCAGGATTACCATTGAGCGGGATAACCGTTTGAAAACTGCGGTGTTTAGATTTTTTGAAAGACAGGTTTTGTAGATGATAAAGGCAAGCAAACTTGCATATGAATACATCAGACGGGACGAAGAGGGAAATGTCGAAGGCGTTGTAAGAGCGCTGGACGGTGTGGATCTTGACATTAAAAAAGGCGATTTTGTAGCAATACTTGGGCACAACGGCTCGGGTAAATCCACTGTGGCAAAGGAGATCAATGCCATACTGGAGCCTACTGAGGGCGTTCTTTTTGTTAACGGCTTTGACACATCCAAGGAAGAAGATGTGTGGAACATACGTCAGAGCGCGGGTATGGTCTTCCAGAATCCGGACAATCAGCTGGTTGCTTCGGTGGTGGAGGAAGATGTGGCTTTCGGTCCCGAAAATCTGGGAGTGCCCACCAATGACATAATCAGCAGGGTGGCATATGCACTGGAAAGAGTGGGCATGACAGCTTATCGCACGTCCTCTCCGAATCATCTTTCCGGAGGACAGAAGCAGAGAGTTGCTATTGCGGGGATCCTCGCCATGAAGCCCAAGTGCATAGTTCTTGACGAGCCCACAGCCATGCTGGACCCCAACGGAAGAAAAGAAGTCATCGCCACCATACATGAACTGAACAGGGAAGAAGGGATCACCATCCTTCTGATCACCCATTACATGGACGAAGTGGTGGACTGCGATAAGGTCATCGTTATGGACAACGGCAAGGTGGTAATGCAGGGAACGCCGAGAGAGATCTTCTCCCGGCCTGAAGAGATCAAACAGCACAAGCTGGATCTTCCTCAGGTTACGGAACTTGCCTGCGAGCTCCGGAAGGACGGGATCAAAATGCCCGACGGAGTCCTGTCGGTGGATGAATTTGTGGAAGCGTTTGTTTCCAAATACGGTAAGAAATGAGGATATATCTTGCTTTATTTAGATAAGGTTAATTACATATATCAAAAGGGCACTGCCATGGAGATGCCCGCTTTGCACGATGTTACACTGGAGATCGGTGACGGTGAGTTCATAGGGATCATCGGTCACACAGGCTCCGGTAAATCGACGCTGATCCAGCATCTTAACGGACTTGTGCGCCCTACCGGCGGAAACATTTATTACAATGGTCGTGACATCTGGGATGAAGATTTTTCAAGAAAGGAACTCAGGACAAAGGTCGGACTTGTTTTCCAGTATCCCGAGTACCAATTGTTTGAAACCACTGTTGAAAAGGATGTTGAGTTTGGCCCTTCGAATATGAAGCTGCCCAAGCTGGAGATCCAGATGAGGGCTTTTGAAGCCTTGAAAACAGTCGGGATAGGGGAAGACCTTTACGATGTCTCTCCCTTTGATCTTTCCGGCGGACAGAAGAGAAGGGTTGCAATTGCAGGAGTTCTTGCCATGAAGCCCGAAGTGATCGTTCTTGACGAGCCCACGGCGGGACTGGATCCCTGCGGACGGGATGAGATCCTTGAGGCTATCGACAGGATCCGTAAGGAAAGAAAGATCACCGTTGTTCTGGTATCACATTCCATGGAGGATGTGGCCCGCTACGTTGACCGCCTGATCGTTATGGATCACGGCTCCGTCAGATTCAACGGTCCCACCCATGAGGTGTTCCAAAACTACGCGGAACTTGAAAAGATCGGACTTGCGGCACCGCAGGTCACCTACCTTACAGCGGCACTCATTAATAGAGGCATTCCGTTACCGGGAATCGCCACCACGGTTGAAGAAGCAAGAGAAATGCTGAGGGCCGTTACAGGAGTTAAATAAATGTTACGAGATATTACCTTGGGACAATATTATCCCGCAGATTCGGTCATTCACAGACTGGATCCCAGAGTGAAGCTGACAGCGACACTTCTTTTCATCGTATCCATGTTCCTTTTTCACACATTTGTGGGATACGCTATAGCAGGCATATGCCTGGCGGCTGTCATCGTTGTATCGAAAGTACCTTTCAGATTCATGATGAAAGGACTTAAAACGATCTGGTTTTTGTTGATCTTTACAATGGTATTCAATATATTTTTGACCGGCGGAACCGTGATCTTTGAATGGAAATTCATAAAGATCACAGAGGAAGGACTTTCAAATGCCGCATTCATGGGCTTCAGACTTTTCTTCCTTATCATCGGTTCATCCTTAATGACCCTTACCACAACGCCTAATCAGCTGACTTCAGGCATGGAAACCGGGCTCAGATGGATGAAGAAGATACATGTGCCTGTGCACGAGATCGCGATGATGATGTCCATCGCTCTCAGATTCATTCCCATTCTCATGGAAGAGACTGACAGGATCATGAAAGCACAGCAGGCCAGGGGAGCGGATTTTGAAGAAGGAAAGTTAAAGGACAGGATAAAGGCACTTGTTCCCGTTTTTGTTCCTCTTTTTGTTTCTGCCTTCAGAAGAGCAAACGAGCTGGCTATGGCCATGGAAGCAAGATGCTATAGGGGCGACGACGGAAGAACATCCATGAAGCCACTGAAATACAAAAGGAGAGACGGCATCAGCTATCTTCTTTTGGCAGCATACATTGCGCTGATCATCGTTACCGATAAGGTGGTGTTGGCATTATTATGAAAAGAGTAATGTTGGAAGTGGCATATGACGGAACGAGGTACTGCGGCTGGCAGGTTCAGCAGAACGGTGTGACGGTGGCGGGAGTCATTACAGAAGAGCTTAAAAGACTGCTTAACGAAGACATACAGCTGATCGGAGCCAGCAGAACGGACGCCGGAGTACATGCAATGGGGAATGTCTGCGTGTTCGATACGGAATCCAGGATACCGGCGGAAAAGTTCTGCTATGCGCTGAATCACTCATTACCCGAAGACATCGTGATACAAAGGTCTAAAGAAGTACCTTTAAGCTTTCATCCCAGAAAGGTGAAATGCAGAAAGACCTACGAATACAGGATCTGGAATGCTGATTTTATTCAGCCCTTCAACAGAAAATACACCTATTTTGTCTACAAAAACCTTGATGTGGAAAAGATGAAGGAAGCCGCTGCTCAATTCATCGGAACACATGATTTTACAGCCTTTTGTTCGATACATACGGTGGTGCCGGATCATGTCAGGACCATTTACGAAGCGGAAGTGACCAAAGATGACAACCTGATCACTTTTCGTATTACCGGAAACGGATTCCTGTACAACATGGTGAGGATCATCGCAGGGACGCTTGTACAGGTGGGGCTTGGGGAAAGAGAACCCGAAAGCATCAGGGAGATTCTGGAGTCAGGGGACAGAGGTAATGCAGGGCCTACGGCACCTGCTCAGGGATTGACTTTAATGAGGATAGATTACGCCGATGAAGAAAAGACAAAAAACTAATTATCTAATACCGGCTTTGCTGCTTGCAATCCTTCTGGGAGGTTGTACAAAGGCTGAGAACGTAGCGCCCGGAGATGGGCCCAAATCCACGGCTTCCGTCACGGAAGCAGCTGTAAAAACGCCTGACCCCACAGATACGGCCACGCCCACAGCGACCTTATCACCGACGCCCACAAAAACCCCTGTGCCTACAGACACGCCAACGCCTTCGGCTACCCCTTCACCTACACCGCTACCGGAACTTACCATCACCATGGCGGGAGACATCCTTCTTCACACGGGCATTGAAAACGATTGCCTGCAGGCGGACGGAACCTACGATTACAGATCTATCTTTGCCAACACTAAGGACTTTATCTCCTCCTTCGATGTGGCACTTGTAAATCAGGAGGTCATAATCGGTGGCAGTGAACTGGGAGTCAGCGGCTATCCGCGTTTCAATGCCGGATACGAGATGGCAGATGCGCTTTCGGATGCGGGATTCGATGTGGTACTCCACGCCACCAATCATGCGTTGGACAAGGGAAAAACCGGAGTGATCAACTGCCTTGAAAATTGGAGCAGATTTCCGGGGATCGATGTTCTTGGCATATACTTAACAGAGGAAGAAGCCGAGAACCAGATCGTTTACATTGAAAAAAACGGTATCAGGATCTCGATCCTGAACTTTACATACGGAACAAACGGCATCAGTGTTCCTTCCTCCGCACCGTGGATGGTGGGACCGCTGCTTGTGAACAGCCCAAATGCCGAAGGAAAAGAGAGCGCGGTTAAAATGATCACGGATCTGATCGATAAGGCGGCTGCAAATTCGGACTTCACCATTGTCTGTCCCCACTGGGGAGCGGAGTATTCCCTGACACAGAATGCCTCTCAGAGAGAATGGAACAGGATCTTCTACGATCATGGAGTTGATCTGGTGATGGGGGCCCATTCTCACGTGATCCAGCCCATGGTGATCGTAAACAATGAAACAACACTTAATGTCTTAAAGCTTAATTTTGACCCCGATCAGCCAAGGGAGCTGAGTTCCGATCAGATGCTGGTTTACTATTCTCTCGGGAATTTTGTGAACTGGACCGAGGAATCGGGGGAGAAGATCCTTAAGCGCATGGTGGGCGGTATGCCTGAAATCACATTGGGACTTGATGATAAGGGAGAAGTTGTCATTAAGGATTTTAATGTAAGAGCTGTGGTAACACATGTGGCAACAGGAAAGAATCTGGTTTCCGTTTACAAATTGGAAGATTACACGGACGGGATGGCAGGAGAAAACGAGATCTCAGCCCGTGCGGGAACGGAACTTACCCTCGACTATTGCAGGGATTTACTGAACAGTGTATGGGGAGACCTTTGGAGATGAGAGAAAAAGCAGTATTCAGAATAATATACGGAATACTACTGGCGGCCCTGATCCTTTTGACGGATTATGCCGTTGTTTACGTACAGGATAATATCGATGAGTACGAGGCCTCTCAGCCAAGTCATGTGGTTGACAGGGTGACGGAAGAGTTTGGGGCAGCGTTAAAGGAAGGAAAAGCTGCGGAGCTTTTGACTTTTCCCGAGCTGGAGATCAGTCCCTACGATGGGGATCTCTACGGGATGTATTTCAAAAAACTCAGTTCGGTTTCCGAATGGAACTGGAAGATCGTTTCCGGAAGCTACAGCGATTCCCGTCAGATCTACGGACTCTATGGAGATGGAGAACTCCTTGTAAAGCTTTTCCTTGAATCGGAGGAAGCCAGGACCATACTTGGGATCCTGACGGTGAATTCCTGGAAGGAGGCGGGGCTGTATCCTGCCATTACTGTTACGGAGTACACAGAATACGTTGAAGTTCCCGAGGGCTACAGTGTTTTTGTGAACGGCCTGCCTGTCGAAAAGGATTCAGAGTGTGTGACCTGCACAGAAAAAGACGGAAATGTTACTTATTGCCTGACAGATCTTCATGATCTTTATGATGCGGAGGTTTTCGATCCCCGGGGCAGAAAGTGCGAAGTCTTTAACGACAATGGTTACATTACACCTGTATTGAATTATTTCAATCTGATCGTTCCCGAAAACTTTGTACTTTCGGATGAAGGGACAGTACTTGCGGGAGAAAAGGGAGACAGGGGCGTTCAGTACAGATTTGCTTCGGTTTCCGACAGCATCCTGATGGAAGACGGTCACGGAAATTCCACCGTCTACAAAAAGGGAGACAATGTAACAGCATGTGATGTGGCTTTTTCCTTGCCGGACAGCTTCACCGTGAAGTGGGGAAAGGAAGATGTTTCAAGGTATGAGACGGGAAGGACCCTTCCCGCAAAATATGCGGACTACACTTCATATGCAAGGATGCCTTACAACGTGAGGTACGAGATCAAGGGACTTTTGAAACTTCCGGAGCTTGACATTACGGACAATAACGGGAACAAGGTTCAATGCGATTTTAATGAAAACTACTTTGAGATCGCGGAACAGACAGGTCTTTCGGAAATCCCCCCGGAGATCACGTCAAAAACGAACCCCGTGGACAGCGTAAAAGTCTGGTCATTGTTTCTGACAAACGACCTTAAGGGATCGAGACACGGCTTTGCTACCCTCAAAAACTACCTTGTAGAGGGGACACCCTTCTACAGTTACGCGGAAGACTACAGCAAGACAAACAATATTTCCTTTGCTTCGAATCACGATTCGGTGGAATTCATCGAGGAAAAGGTTTCAAATTACGTTAAATACAGTGATGACGTTTTTTCCTGCGATATCTACCTGAAAAAGAGCATGCACCTTACGGATGATGTAAAGACAAACGCCGAGGAAGGCATGGTCTACGATGTCATAAACAGCACTTTCTTTTTCCTTAAGAACGGCGACGAGTGGAAGATACTCGGGCTCTGGGCGAAGGTGGAGGACTGATACTTGGAGAAAAAAAGCATATTAAGAAAAACAGGAATAATCTTAGGAAGACTCATGATCTGCGTGGGGACATCCATCCTTGGGATACTGCTGATCCTTGTGCTTTCTATGAATGTGATCTGCAACGGGGGATCGAGCGCGGCAAGAGAAATGTTCGTGAGCACGATCCTTGAGACCGGAGCCCTCAAATTCCTTGCAAAGATGTACCTTACCACGGATGAGATCAACGACATCGTTCAAAAGAATTCCATGGGAAAGCTTGATGATGCGGTGGATGAGAACCTGATCCGCATCGTGGCGGGAAACGAGGAGGTCAAAGGAAGCCTCGGAAAAGCCCCGGACAGAAGTGAGGAAGCCACTGTCACAGATTACAGAGTGGCCCATGAACAGAACGATAGGGAGGAGATCGACGAGGACGGTGACGGGATCATCGTCTGCAAGATCGCGGGAAGCAACTTCCTGGCCACAATGCTGATCGTAAAGGATCCTTCCAGGGTCACCCTTGAATCCTACTACAATGATCACAAGGCCGGAGCGCCTCTTGACAAGATCGTTTCGGAATACGGCGGTGTAGCCGGCATAAACGGAGGTCTCTATCATCAGAACGAGACCGGCGGAAGACCCTACGGCGTCACCGTGAGCAACGGAGTGATACAGACCAACAAACCCCAGGAATCCGCGGGACTTGTGCTGATCGCCATGACCTATGACAACATTCTCGTGATCGAGGATGTTTCAAAGCTTGATGAAGCAGGTGTAGAAAAGCTGGTAAAGGACAAGAAGATCCGTGACGGCTGCTGCTTCCAGGAGGAATCCAAGGATTCCAACAATCATTTTGTACAACTCATGATCAACGGGCATGAGAGGGAGCTGAACGGCTCAGGCAGCGGAAGAAATCCCAGAACGGCCATCGGACAGAGAGCCGACGGTTCTATCCTTCTCCTGGTCACCAGCGGACGCGGTGCTGAGGGACATCTCGGAGCTTCTGCTTCGGATCTTATCGGGATCATGTCGGAATATGGAGCCGTAAATGCCGCAAACCTTGACGGCGGAAGCTCCTCCAGCATGGTACTGAACGGTGAGTACCTCATGGAAAGCGTTACCTTTAGAAAGGCAAACACTTCCTGGAACCTGCCTGTTGCTTTTGTTGTAAAATAGATCCATCATTTGCGGGAGAACCATGAGAAAGAATGAAAGCGTAAAAATTTTGATCAGGATCGTTTTTTCATTGGTTTTGGCTGTAACGACCCTTATAACGGCACCAAAGACCTTTGCAAAGGCAGCGGAAAAGGATGCGGAAAAGGCTGAAGTGACCTTTACCCACTCCGGGAAGAAAAACTGCGCAAAGCTTACAGACGGAGCCACAAACAGTTCAGTGACCTTCAGTCCGGGGCAGAGCCTTAAGATCACATCCGAAACCCCGCTTCAGGGACTTTACATCAAGTGGTCCGCCACAAAGATCCCGGGGGAATGGACCCTTCTTGCGGAGGGTGAGGAGTTTACTTACGGAACTCACAATTTCCTGCATGAGTACGTACCTCTTCCGAAGGGGACTAAGTCCTGTACCCTGACTTTTACAGACAGACTGGCGGGCATAGTTGAGATCGAAGCCTACGGTGAAGGGAATTTGCCTAAGGATGTGCAGATATGGTATCCCCATTGCGAAAAGGCTGACTTTCTTGTATTTTCCACCCACGCGGACGATGAAGTCCTTTTTCTTGGAGGTGTCTGCGTAACATATGCAGGGGAGAAGGGGCTGCTGACGCAGGTCGTGTACCTGTGCGACTTTACTCTGGATGATTACGGTTACATGAACACCACCAGAGAGCATGAAAAGCTGGACGGGCTGTGGACAATGGGTGTAAGGAATTATCCGGTAAACGGTTCGTTCCCCGATGCCTACAGCAACAACATAAAAAAGGCCATGACACAGTACGATTACAATGCTGTGCTGGAATTTGTAACGGAGAATATACGCAGGTTTAAGCCACTGGTGCTGATCTCCCAGGATTTTAACGGAGAGTACGGCCACGGTGCCCACATGATGCTGGCAAAGGCAGCGGCAGACGCCATGGAAGTTTCCGCGGATGCGGCGGTCTATCCGGGATCTGCGGAAAAATACGGCACCTGGGATGTACCAAAGGCTTATTACCATTTGTATAAAGAAAACAGGCTTCGACTGGACTTAAGACGGCCACTGACCGGGTTTAACGGGAAGACATCCCTGGAGGTACAGAAGGAAGCATATAAAAAGCATGTGACACAGCAGGGTTACTGGTTCTACGTGTCTGACGAAAAAGAGAACATCGACTGCGCGGCTTTCGGATTGTACAGAACGCTGGTGGGAAAAGACACGGGGATCGGTGATATGCTTGAAAACATTACGACCTACGAGAAACTGCTTGAAGATGATCTGAAAAAGACAAGAGAGAATGGCGACCGGAGGTTTTTCGGACATGGAGCCGGCCTTAAGGATTGCCTGAAACTATTGACGGGACTTAAATAGGATTTGAAAAATACTGTTTGTTTAAAAAACAAAATATTAATGGGAGTCATGATGCTCCTTCTGCTCCTTGCGTTTAAGAACGAAGCGGGAGTACTGGCAGAGGAAGCGGAGGTGACGGCGACGCCTGAGCCAACAGCAACGCCTGAACCAACGGCGACGCCTGAGCTAACAGCGACACCTGAGCCCGAAGTAACACCGGAGAAAACAGTGACTCCCGAGCCTACAGTAACACCGGAGCCGGTTTTGCTTGAAGCGGAGTTTGAAGTGCCGGAAGGGGCTGATGATACAGGGCTTCAGGACGGAGATCTGAGAAGCATAATGTATCTGCCGGCGGGTTCTTCCTTTAAGATAAAAGCTGACAGGGAGATCAAAGGGCTTTACATTATCTGGGACGTGGTGGCACCCCCGGGAGAATGGACATTAAAGTACGATGAAGAAGCTGTTATCTGCGGGCAGAATGGCTTTCTCCATGAATATATTCCGGTCTCCGGAAAAACAACGGAGTGCGAGCTGAGTTTTGATGCACCTGTGGGGGTCTGCGAGATATATGCCTACGGGGAAGGAGAGATCCCGAAAGAGGTGCAGGTCTGGAATCGGATAAAAAAAGATGCGGATATCGTGATCTTCGTGCCGCATGCGGGAGACGAGATCATTGACTACGGTGCGGCAGCGGCGCTTTACGCAGGAGAGAGGGATCTTTACGTACAGGTGGTCTACATGTGCGAGTACGCGACCACCGAGGAAATATTAAAAGAACATGAAAAGCTTGATTCTTTGTGGAATCTTGGGGTAAAATATTACCCGGTAAACGGTAATTTCAGAAATAAAAGATTGACAGATTTAAAGACAGCTGATAAATTTTATGGCTACGAGAAAGTACTGCGATTTGTGACCGAGATCATCAGGAAATACAGACCACAGGTGGTTATAGGCCCGGATCTTTCCGGTGAGTACGGAAACGGTGCCCATATCTTGCTGGCAAACGCAGTCACGGAGAGCGTTCAGAACACGCAGGATGCGGCGTTTTTCGAAAACTCTGCTGCGGAGTACGGGACATGGGATGTTCCGAAAACGTACATTCATAAGTTGAGATACAAGGCTGAGGATACCATCAACCTTGATTTTAAGGGAAACATCGGTGAGACGGTTAAAGAAGCATTACAAAACAGACTCACCGATACCTGGTGCGGAACCTACATTGCTTCCGCAAAATACAACCTTGAGGATTCGGCCTGCTTCGGACTTTTCAGGACGACAGTGGGGAAGGATGCCCAAGGGGATATGTTTGAGAATTTAGTGCCGTATGGGGAACAGGCAAGAAAAGCGGTGGAGGAAGCCGAAAGGCTGCGCCGCGAAGAATATGAAAGACAGAAAGCACTCTGCGATGAGCAGCTGCGAGAGGCGGCGAAGTTTGGGGAAATACTTTTTGGGAAGTATTTGTTCGTTAACCTTAAAGAACAGCTAAGAAAACTAAATGCAAGTGAGTGGGATTGATTTAGGAATGAAGAAAAGGCGCAAAATTGCTAAAATTTTAATATTGACAATATTGCTTGAATTTGTTGCCCGTTCGTGGTTTGGGGCGGAGCCTGTGGAGGCCTTTGCCGCATCAACCCTTACGGTCAATGATTTTAATCCGTCAGACGGATACTACGGAGAACAGTTCACATCCGATAAATACATTGCTCAAAGGATAGACTATGCCTTTGATCTGTACGGACCCGGAAATTATTTCAGCAAGAACGGAACGGCATGTACCTGCCATCCGAATCACCCGGAGATCAAGTGTCTGGAAAACAACCTGGATCCCAGATGTAATTGCCTGAGATACGTTACCATCGAGGGTGAAAAGGTGGATCTTAAAGCAGTGCAGTGCATGGGCTACGCCATGTTTATCCAGCAGGTCCTCTTCGGTGTCAACAACATCGCAAACCGTAACAAGTTCAAGTACATCGCGGGTCCTACCCAGAAGAATGCAGAGATCACGGGAGCCGAGGTTGAAAAGTGGTTCATCGATTACGCAGACCTTATCCACCCCGGCACACACCTTCGCTGCAACTACGGTAATCACTCCGTTATCATCCTTGGTGTTGACTACGATGACGGAAAGCTTTACGTTATCGACTGCAACTGGGGCAAAAGATGCTACATAAGTGAGATCCAGACACTTTCCTGGAAAGCATTTGCAACAAAGTATCATACCATCAACTGGGCATATGTTTACAAGAATTATTACGAGACATTCTACGGCGAGATAAGCAAGGCTGACCTGGCAGTGCTCAGAAAGAACATTACACCCACACCTACAAGCACTCCCGCTCCCAGACCCACGCTCTCTCCGGTACCCGCAAATTATGTTGCAGGTTATTATGTAGTAAATGTTGATGAAGGTTCCTATCTAAACCTTCGTGCCGATACAAGCAGAGATTCGGATGTGGTTTCAAAACTGGTGCCCGGGTCCCTGGTTGAGATCTCGGACTTTGTGTATAATGAAAACGGTTACCACTGGGGTTACGTCATGGTGGTACCGAACTATGATACAGTGGCTTACGGCGGTTCGACTCCCACTCCCATTCTGGAGGACGGACGTAATAACGCTCAGGTCTGGGGATGGGTCGCTATGCAATACGCAACGCTGAAAGCGGCTTACTCGCCTACACCCACGCCTACACCACGCCCCGCACCGGAATACGAAGCGGGTGAATACGAGGTTGTGCTGGACGACGGAAGACTTACGGTCAGAGAGTCCTATACAACAAACTCCAAGATCCTTGATATGCTTATGAACGGAACAAGGCTTCAGTTGACCATGTTTGTTCAGGGCGGAAATGATATGGACTGGGCAAGAGTGCTTGTGAAAAACACGGATAACGGTGACGGACCCACATATGGATGGGTTTCGACCAGGTACCTGGAGCTGATCCCTTCACCGACACCGACACCTACAAACACACCTACACCTACCAATACACCGACACCTACCAACACGCCGACGCCGACACCCACAAACACGCCGACACCCACCAATACACCCACACCCACTCCTCTCCCGAAGATCGTTCAGTGGGGGAAGGATGCGAAGAAAAGTCTGGTTACGGTAGTTAAGAGTGACTTTGTCCAGAACAATAAATGGATATTGATCGTGGCTGTTTCGGCAGTTGTTCTGGAAATACCTTTGGGCTTATTCATAAAACGGAATTACAAAAAGAAGAAAAACCGGATTCGAAGAAGATTGGGGTAAGATGAGAAACAGGTTTTTTAAAGTCTATATGG
Source organism: Lachnospiraceae bacterium (assembly GCA_016287675.1). Lineage (GTDB taxonomy): Bacteria > Bacillota > Clostridia > Lachnospirales > Lachnospiraceae > RGIG3528. The sequence continues at coordinate 5,449 of JAEFAR010000047.1, read as the reverse complement.
TCTACACTTTACTGCTGCTCCTCGCGGGGGCAGCAGTGCTTGCAGTTGGGCAAAAATTCCTGAATGACTATGAAAAAGAACAGGTGAGGATCAATGCTGAGATCGAGGCAAAGGCCACATCGACGCCTCTGCCCTCTCCGACACCCGTGGAGGTGGTGGTAGAGAGATACAGATACACCATAGAAGTCCCCAAAACCATGACGGTTAAGGGAAATAACGTTACGGAAAAAGAAGCGGATTACGAGAATAAAACCTTTGTGATAGAAACCTCAACTCCGGGATTTGAAGTGACAGTCTGTGATGAGTACGGGAATGAGGCAGTGCTCAGGGACGGAGAAAAGCTGGAGACAAAGACCTTTGAAATGCAGCTTCTGGATCTTTTTAAAGTGGATCTTTTAAAGACGGAGAGATCCGCGAAGGACTATGTGGTACTTGAGACGGAACATCCGGATTACAAATGGTGCTACGAATTTGCCGATATGCCAAGGATCCTAAAATATGAATTCAAAGATGCTCTGGCAGCGCCGGAACTTCGGATCCTGGACAATCTGAACGAGGAAATAAAGGTCGATTGGACCGAAGGACATTTTAGCAGGACGACACCGCGAACCCTGAAGCACATCCCGGAGGATGTGATGAGTGAGGAAGAGGCTATGAAATATGTGAAAACCTGGAGCCTCTTTTTGACGGATGATCTGAAGGCAACTTACACATTCAAGGACAAAAACGGTAATGTGGTGCCATACACGCCTGACATGAAAACAACGGGTCTCACCTACAGCGTGAAGCATCCCTCGGATCATGGTTTCAGCGAGATCAGCAAACTGCTTTTGCCCGAGACCTACAGATACCGGGTGTTAAAAGAATACGCCTACGGTGCGGACATCCGTACAGTCAGCAAACACAAGCCGGATCCTGTTTTTTCGGATGAAAGCATCGATAATTTTGTGATGTACGGACCTGACGTCTTTGCGGTGGATGTTTCCTTCACAAAGGCCATAGATCTTTGGAGTGCGACCAACAGTAAGTGGTACGCCAGAAGACTTGACAAGACATCAGTCAGAGTCTTTTTTGTGGCAGATCCCGACAGTACTGCCGAAAGAAAATGGCTTATGGCGGACATGACAACATTAACGGAAGACAGCGAAACACGGGAAGACTATGAGTAAGTTTGAAACCAAAAAAGAAAATATTGGAACAATTGTTCTGAAAGGCCTTGCTTTTCTCTTTACTTTTCTTTTGGTCCTGTTTCTTGTGCTGTACTTATTTTGTGCCATGGCCTGCAGCGGAAAGAGACCATATGCACAAAAGACCTTTGTCACTACCTTACTGGAAACCGGGCAGCTTAAGTTTCTGGTGAGCTGGTACCTGTCGGATGCGGAGATCGGAGAGATCGTGGCGTCGAACTCCATGGAGGACCTGAATGCGGAAGTGGATGAAAGCATGATAAAGGTCAGACCCCAGGAAACAGTGTACAGGGAAGAGGTCCATGAGGTGGAAGGCGGCAGCGTGACAGACAATAAAGGAAACGCTGATAACAACGGAAATAATGAGACAGTTACGGATCCGGACGGGGATGGGATCGATGTGTTTGATGTTACGGGGCGCAGTTTTGCGGGAAAGATGATGGTGGTCTACGATCCTTCGCGTTTTTACGTGAGTGCGAAGTACCCCTGGGGTAAGGTCGGACAGACACTGGACAAGTTTGTGGAGAATGCCCATGGGGTGGCAGGCATCAACGGAGGACTTTACGAAGAGTCCGGAAACACAGGGGGAATGCCCTACGGAGTGGTGATCAGTAACGGCGAGATCCTGAGGAACAAGCCGAAGGAGCAAAAGGGGCTGGTCCTTGTGGGAATGACCGAGGAAGGCATATTAATAGTGGAAAATCTTTCCGGCTTAAGTGAGAAAGATGTCACGGCGCTGGTTGAAAGAAAAAAGATCAGGGATGCTGTTTGCTTTCAGGAAGAAAACAGCGATAAGAACAATCATTTCGTTCAACTCATAATAAACGGGGAGAAACGTGAGATGAACGGGATGGGCAGCGGACTGAATCCCAGAACAGCCGTGGGACAGAGAGCGGACGGTGCATTGCTGCTTCTGGTGACGGACGGAAGAGGAGCTTCGGGGCACATCGGAGCTTCAGCCTCAGATCTGATTGCCCTGATGGAAGAATACGGAGCGGTGAATGCCGCAAATCTGGATGGTGGAAGTTCATCCTGTATGTATTATAACGGGGACTATCTGATGCACAGCGTAACGTTCTATTATGCAAACAGCAGCTGGAACATGCCCTTAGCCTGGATTGTGAAGTGATAAGAACGGCGTAAAAGGCACATGAAATGAAATTTCATGTGCTGTTGCATATAAGACAGCTCTTGCAAACCGCGGTTTGCAGAGGCGGTCTCATATGCAACTGTAACATGACAGCTTCGCTGTCATAACCTTTTACGCCTTGTGACAGCACTCCACATTTCCCCGCCCCTCCACACGAGGAACGAAGTTCCGAGTGCCATCAAACAGCAGTTCCGAGTGCACTTCATATGCAACAAATGTAGAAATTTCACACGCAAAAGAAACCAAAGCAAAAATTTGACGTGATATAGGGTAAGAGTGAATGAAAATGGAAGACGCAAAGATCGTACAGCTTTATTTCGACAGAAATGAAGCGGCGTTAAGCGAAACACAGAGTAAATACGGAAAATATCTCCTGAAGATTGCCACAAACATTCTTTACAACAACGAGGATTCCGAGGAATGCGTTAATGACACCTATCTTTCAGCTTGGAACGCCATTCCTCCGCACAAGCCGGATGTGCTTTCTCTTTTTCTCGGGAAGCTTACAAGAGGACATGCCATCGATGTTTACAGAAAGAACCATGCCGGAAAGCGCGTCCCGTCGGAGTACATGACATCTCTGGATGAACTTGAAGAGTGTATCCCCGGAGCATCCGATGTTGAAGAAAATCTTGAGGCAAAGAGACTGGGAGAAGTTATCAGCGGATTTTTGAGAGAGCAAAGCGATGAGGCCAGGAATCTGTTTGTGGGCCGTTATTTCTACGCGGATTCTTTGAAGGACGTTGCGGCTTATTACGGAATGTCCGAGTCGAAGGCTAAAATGATACTATTCAGAACGAGACAGAAGTTAAAGGATTATTTGGAAACGGAGGGTTTCACCGTCTAATATGAATAAAGAGAAGATTTCAGAGGCATTGTCCTATCTGGACGATGACATTATAGCGGAAACCGATGCTCTGAGAAGAAAACGAACAAAGAGCAGAAGCTCCAGGATCATCGATATCACAAGAAAGCCCTGGTTTAAAACGGCTATGGCTGCTGCTGCGATCATAGTGATATTGATCGGCGGCGGTGCTGTTGCAAGAAATCTGCGTCTGGGAAAGAAAGAGGCAAGCAAGAGCATTTCACAGAACGATGTAGCTTACAATCTTGCCAGGAGCTCCGAAGCTCAAAGTGCATCATCAGAAAATCCACTGATAGACAGTAAGATCACACAAGGTACCAAAGGCATAGAGAGAGCGGAGTCAGTATCCGATTCCAACGGTATGCCCGGTATGGTTACGGCTTCGGCACCTGAAGCATATGACCTGAATTATATAGCCACATTCTGTAAGGCGGTTTGTAAAGACGGCAAGGTGAGCGGAACATTTGGATTTGATCTTGATGTATCTGCGGACTATTACGTTGAGTTCGGTGAAGAATGGTACCTGGAAATGTACAAGGGTGAAGATTGGGTAAGGATCGAGCCTAAGGAGCCTTTGTGCTGGATAGAGCCTGTTTACAGCGTGGGACAGTACATCGGAACAAATCACTTCGAGAAGGCTTTTGACCTTGACGCTTACAGCGAGCTTAAGGACGGAAAGTACAGGATCGCGAAGAATATATTTGTTTTTAAGAGGGTCAACGGAGAGGATACCGTTTTTAATGATGTGATCTACTTCGAGTTTGATATAAAATTCTGATATGCGCGTTTTAATCATTTTAAAAATGATTTATAAACACCAAAAATCAAAAAAATTGAAAAAAACTCCAAAAAAATCGAGAAACACTGTTGACAGGCAGTGTTTCTTTTTATATAATTCCACCGTTCAGAAACACGAATGAAATTACCGTAAGGTAAAAGAAAATTCTAATTTAGGAGGAATCTCAATGAAGACTTACATGGCAAGCGCTGCAAACGTACAGAGAAAATGGTATGTTGTCGATGCAGAGGGACAGACACTTGGTCGTCTTGCATCAGCAGTTGCACAGATCTTAAAAGGTAAGAATAAGCCCGAGTATACACCCTTCCTTGACCTTGGTGACAACGTTATCATCATCAACGCTGCAAAGATTAAGGTTACAGGTAAGAAGCTTGATCAGAAGGTTTACTTCTCTCACTCAAAGTATGCAGGCGGAACAACTGAGTTAACACTCAGAGAAATGCTCGCTAAGGACCCTTGCGAAGTTGTCAGGATCGCAGTTAAGGGCATGCTTCCTCACGGACCTCTCGGAAGAGACATGATCCAGAAGTTGCATGTATACGAAGGTGCTGAGCACAACAATCAGGCTCAGAAGCCCGAAGTATTAGAGATCAAGTTTTAATGAAGGGAGGACAAGACATTGGCTAAAGCATCTAAATCAGCAAGATACTACGGAACAGGTAGAAGAAAGAGCTCTGTTGCCAGAGTATATCTCGTACCCGGCACAGGTAAAGTTACAATAAATAAGCGCGATATCGATGAGTATTTCGGTCTTGAAACACTCAAGATGGTTATTCGTCAGCCCCTTGAGCTTCTTCAGTTGGTTGACAAGTTCGACATCGTTTGCACAGTTCGCGGCGGCGGACTTTCCGGACAGGCAGGAGCTATCCGTCACGGTGTTTCCCGCGCTCTCCTTAAGGCAGACGCAGACTACAGACCCGCTCTCAAGAAGGCAGGCTTCTTAACAAGAGATCCTCGTATGAAGGAAAGAAAGAAATATGGCTTAAAAGCAGCGAGAAGAGCACCTCAGTTCAGCAAGAGATAGTCTATCAGAACAAATCAAGACTCCGTTTATACGGAGTCTTTTTTTGTTCTGATGACATCTCCGTTCCGGAGATGCCAACATCAGCACAGCTGATGTTGCCTACGCTACAAACACGCCACCGGCGTGTTTGCTTAACGCTGCGGCCTCAGTTCTCAAAGAGATAGTATTCGCTTACATACCCTGGAAACAACATGTTTCCGGGTTTTTTTATTTTGTTTGATTCTGTCATAATCTGTCCGATTTGAGCCGTTGGGGACGGGGTTAGGGTGTCATATAGGATGCGAGTGGGCATGATGAGTCGAAATGAAACGTCCCCGTTGACTCTAAGATAAAAATATATTGTTTGAGAGGTAAGGCATGAAAGCAAACGATATTATTAGAATGGCACATGACATAATAGATAGTCGTGCTATTGAAAATGATT
>JAEFAR010000046.1 GCA_016287675.1 Lachnospiraceae bacterium | reverse complement strand
TACAGATATTATATCATAAAAGTGGATGAAAGTCGCTAAAACAAAGCATTTGAGCATAAAAAAACAAAGTCCCATGCCATATCGAGCATGAGACTTTGTCGACAGTCTGAAATGACCCTGAAAAGGGTCATTTTTTATCGTCAATTTCTGTTGGCTCTCTTTCTGAGAGTGGGATCCAGGATCTTCTTTCTTATACGGAGAGAAGTGGGAGTAACTTCGAGTAGCTCATCCTTTTCAATGAAGTCAAGTGCCTGCTCGAGGGAAAGGATCTTAGGAGGCGTGAGACGGAGAGCTTCGTCGGAAGCGGAAGAACGTGTATTTGTGAGCTGCTTGCGCTTACAAACATTAACTTCGATATCTTCCGTTTTCGGACTCTGTCCGATAACCATTCCTGCATAAACCTTTTCGCCGGGGCCGATGAAGAGGGTGCCGCGCTCCTGAGCATTAAAGAGTCCGTAGGTAACGCTCTCGCCTGCTTCGAAAGCAATGAGAGAACCTGTCTTACGGTAAGCAATGTCGCCCTTGAAAGGAGCGTATCCGTCAAAGAGGGTATTGATGATTCCGTTACCCTTTGTATCTGTCATGAAATCGCCTCTGTAACCGATGAGACCGCGGGAAGGGATCAGGAACTCGAGACGGGTGTAACCGCCGCTGATGCTTGACATGGAAAGGAGCTCGCCCTTACGCTGGGAAAGCTTTTCGATGACAACTCCCGAAAACTCGTCCGGAACGTCGATGTAGGCTTTCTCCATGGGTTCGAGTTTTTCGCCCTTTTCACCTGTTTTATAAAGAACTTCTGCTTTGCTAACGGCGAATTCGTATCCCTCACGACGCATGTTCTCGATGAGAACGGAGAGGTGAAGTTCGCCACGTCCGGAAACCTTGAAGGCTTCGGTTGTTTCTGTTTCCTCAACACGGAGAGAAACGTCGGTGTTCAGCTCTCTGAAGAGACGCTCGCGGATGTGTCTTGATGTAACGAACTTTCCTTCCTGACCTGCAAGAGGAGAATCGTTTACGCAGAAGGTCATTGCGATCGTGGGCTCCGAGATCTTCTGGAAAGGAATGGGATCGGGAGCTTCGGGACTGCAGAGCGTGTCTCCGATGTGTATGTCCGAGATACCGGAAATGGCAACGATGGCTCCGACTCCGGCTTCTTCAACTTCTATTTTCTTGAGTCCCTCGTATTCGTAAAGCTTGGAAACTTTAACCTTACGAACCTTGTCGGGCTCGTGATGGTTAACGATGACCACATCCTGATTTACACGGATCTTTCCGTTGGAAACCTTACCTACACCGATACGTCCCACGTACTCGTTGTAGTCGATGGTGGAGATCAGAACCTGTGTGCCTGCTTCGGGATCGCCCTGAGGAGCTGGGATGTAATCAACGATGGTCTCAAAAAGAGGAACCATGTTCTTGGGGGTGTCCGTAAGCTCAAGGATGGCAACACCTGTCTTTGCGGAAGCAAAAACGAAGGGGCAGTCGAGCTGCTCGTCTGTTGCGTCGAGGTCCATGAGAAGTTCGAGCACTTCGTCGATAACCTCCTTGGGACGCGCTTCGGGACGGTCGATCTTGTTGATGCAGCAGATCACGGGAAGCTGGAGCTCAAGGGCTTTCTTAAGAACGAACTTTGTCTGGGGCATTACGCCTTCAAAAGCGTCAACCACAAGTACAACGCCGTCAACCATCTTGAGGACACGTTCCACTTCTCCGCCGAAATCTGCGTGTCCGGGTGTGTCGATGATGTTGATCTTTATTCCTTTATAATTAATGGCTGTATTTTTTGCGAGGATGGTGATGCCTCTTTCACGCTCGATGTCGTTGGAGTCCATAACACGTTCCGCCACATCCTGATTGGCGCGGAAAGTACCGCTCTGCTTTAACAGTTCGTCGACCAGAGTCGTTTTGCCGTGGTCAACGTGCGCGATAATGGCAATGTTTCTGATGTTCTGACTTCTTTCGATCATATTTATTCCTTTCATCTTTCGACGGATGTTGCGACCAACATCTTTTTTTCATATGTTCCAAAAATATCACAAACGCATATATTAACATAAATTTTTCAAAAATCAAGAAAAAAATTCTTACCTTATATAATCGATAAGAAATATTAAATATAAAATTTGTCCCATTTATGATAAAATAACGAAGTCTCGGGGAGAATGTCCGCACGTAAAAGGTGCGCCGGGCATATGCCTGCGGGACGATCATGATCTTAGAAAAAAGATTTGAAAGGAAGAATACCATGGATTACAAAAATGCAGGTGTTGACATTGAAGCAGGCTACAAGGCTGTCGAGCTTATGAAAAAGCATGTTGCGAAGACGATGAGACCCGAGGTTCTCGGCGGACTTGGAGGATTTTCCGGAGCTTTCGCCATGAATTCCTTTATGAAAATGAAGAACCCCACTCTTTTGTCTGGAACGGACGGCGTGGGAACAAAGCTTAAGCTTGCTTTTCTTTTGGATAAGCACGATACCATCGGTATCGACTGTGTTGCCATGTGCGTGAACGATGTTGCCTGCGCGGGTGGCGAACCTCTTTTCTTCCTTGATTATATAGCATGCGGAAAGAACACCCCTGAGAAGATCGCAGACATCGTGGGAGGTGTCGCAACGGGATGCGAAATGGCGGGAGCTGCTCTGATCGGCGGAGAGACCGCTGAAATGCCCGGCTTCTACCCTGAAGACGAGTATGATCTTGCAGGCTTTGCGGTAGGCATAGTTGATAAAGACGAAATGATCACCGGCGAGAACCTTAAGAAGGGTGATGTCCTTGTGGGTATCGCTTCATCAGGCATACATTCCAACGGTTATTCCCTTGTCCGTAAGGTTTTCCCCATGGAGAGAACAGCCCTCGACCGTTATTCCGATGATCTTGGCGAGACACTGGGAACAGCACTCCTTCGTCCCACAAAGATCTATGTAAAGGCTTTGAAGAGCATCAAAGATGCGGGCGTTACAGTAAAGGCCTGCAGCCACATTACAGGAGGCGGCTTCTACGAAAACATTCCGAGAATGCTGAAGGCAGGAACACGCGCAGTGATCGAGAAGAACTCCTACGAAGTTCCCCCCATCTTCAAACTCCTTGCAAAGACAGGAAACATCGAAGAGAAGATGATGTACAACACCTACAATATGGGCATAGGAATGTGCCTTGCAGTTGATAAGAACGACGTTGACAAAACGGTTGCAGCCATCAAGGCAGCGGGTGAGAACGCTTACGTTCTCGGTTTCATTGACGACGGAGAAAAGGACATATGTTTAAAGTAGTCGTACTTGTTTCCGGGGGCGGAACAAACCTCCAGGCAATAATCGATAAAACGGAGAGCGGTTACATCCCAAACACGGAGATCAAAGCCGTGATCTCCTCCTCCCGCAAGGCATATGCTTTAGAGCGCGCAAAGCAGCACAACATAGCGGGAGAAGCTGTGGTAAGGAAGGATTACGAAAGTAAGGAGGCCTTTGATAAGGCCCTTTTGGAAACCCTGGACAAGTACTCCCCGGATCTGGTGGTGCTGGCGGGGTACCTTGTGATCGTACCTGAGATCGTCATTAAGAAATACTCCAATAAAATAATAAACATCCATCCCTCGCTGATCCCCTCCTTCTGCGGTGACGGTTTTTACGGGCTCAAGGTCCATGAAGCTGTCCTCGCAAGGGGATGCAAGGTGACGGGCGCAACGGTGCACTTTGTGGATGAGGGAACGGACACAGGCCCCATCATAAAGCAGAAGGCAGTGGAAGTTCTGCCCGGGGACACACCCGAGATCTTGCAGAGAAGAGTGATGGAGCAGGCGGAATGGATCATCCTTCCCGATGCGATCAAAGAACTGGCGGAAAAGAGCGGTAAGTAGGGCATCTTCGAAAGAAGACCAGCGATAAAAAGGCAGGTAGATAAATGAAGATTTTGGTTGTGGGCTCCGGCGGACGTGAGCATGCTATCGTTTGGAAGATAGCGCAGAGCAAAAAAGCGGAAAAGATCTATTGTGCACCCGGAAATGCCGGGATCTCCGAGCTTGCGGAGTGTGTGGACATTAAAGCAATGGATTTCAAGGCTCTTGCGGATTTTGCGGAAGAAAAAAAGATCGACCTGACGGTTGTGGGACCGGACGATCCTCTTGTTGCAGGCATAGTCGATGTGTTTGAGGAAAGAGGCTTAAGAGTTTTCGGACCCCGTAAGAATGCGGCTATTCTTGAAGGTTCCAAGGCATTTTCCAAGGACCTCATGAAGAAGTACAACATCCCCACGGCAGCCTATGAAGTATTTGACAAGCCGGAAGATGCGATAAAGTACCTTGAGACAGCGGATTATCCCATTGTATTAAAAGCAGACGGACTGGCTCTCGGAAAAGGGGTGCTGATCTGCAATACAAAGGAGGAAGCTGTTGCTGGAGTAAAGGAACTCATGACCGACAAGGCTTTCGGAAGCGCAGGCGATAAGATCGTAGTTGAGGAATTCCTGATCGGTAAAGAAGCATCCGTGCTTTCCTTTGTTGACGGAAAAACGGTTAAGCTCATGGCCAGTGCAAGGGACTGGAAACGTGCGAAGGACAATGACGAAGGACTCAACACAGGCGGAATGGGAAATGTTTCCCCCAATCCCTTTTATACCAAAGAGATAGATGAATTCTGCAAAGAGAATGTTTATCAGAGAACTGTTGATGCCATGGCATCGGAAGGAAGAGAATTTAAGGGCGTTATCTTCTTCGGCCTCATGCTGACAGCAAAGGGCCCCAAGGTTCTGGAATTCAATGCCCGCTTCGGAGATCCCGAAACTCAGGTGGTGCTTCCCAGAATGGAAAACGACATCGTGGATGTCTTTGAAGCATGCATAGACGGCAGGCTGGACGAGATCGACCTGAAATTTAAGGACGAAGCAGCCCAGTGCGTGATCCTTGCATCCGACGGCTATCCCGAAAAGTACGAAAAGGGCAAAGAGATAAAAGGCCTTGAGAACTTTAAGGGTAAGGAGGGCTACTACTGCTTCCATGCGGGAACAAAGTTTGCGGATGGAAAAGTGGTGACCAACGGAGGAAGAGTTCTGGGTATCACGGCTCTCGGTAAGACTCCCGAAGAAGCACGGGCAAACGCTTACAAAGCAACGGAATGGATCGAATTTGAAAACAAATATATGCGTCATGATATAGGCTTATGATATAAGGATTTAAAAACCGGCACCGGACAACGGGTGTCGGTCTTTTTTTGCAAACATATGGAATAATTGAGACCGATGTAGTATACTAATCTCTGAATAACGTAAAATAATGTGAACGGAAACAGGGATTCACTTACACATACAGACATTGGAAGGTTTATGATGATGGGAAAAAGAAGAACCGATATAGCGCAAATAATAAGGGCGATGCTGATGGTGCTCCCTCTGCTGATCGTGTCCGTACTTTTCATTTTTAAAGGAGAGACGGCTGATGCGGCTGTTACGGGAACCGTAACGGCGTCTTCTCTTTTTGTCCGCGAAGGGCCCGGAACAAATTACGACATAATGAAACTGAACGGAGTTCAGGTCAGACTTGCTCAGGGAGACTACGTTGCGGTTTCCTGGGAAGAAAAGGGCTGGTACTACATCACTTCGAGTTTTAACGGGAAAAAGATCAACGGATACGTTTCAAAGGAATTCATTTCCGCAAAGGGGAGCATACCCACCGGAAAGCCCACTGCAACACCCACACCTACGGGAAAGGCAAACGGTGAAGTGGCCATCCCCGACGGAACAACACTTGCGGTCCTTACGGACGGCTTCCCCTACACAGGCTGGGTCGTTGCAACGACATTGAACATACGTGACGGAGCGGGAACAAATTACAGCATAATCGACACTCTTAAGGACGGAGACAAGGTGACGGTCACCGGCGTAAAGAAATCAAGCGTCGGAGCCTACTGGTACACCATTAACTATATAAAGAACGGAAAGCAGTGCACCGGAACCACAAGCGCAACTTATATTGCGGTCCAGGTCCGGGCGACAAGCACTCCCAGCCCCACTCCCTCCGCAAATGACGTTACTTTAAGAACCTACGGCTTCCCGTTGGAAGGAAAAGTCGTGGCAGATGCTTTGAACGTAAGAAGCACCGCAAGCACTTCTTCCCAGAGAGTCGCCATCCTTCTTGAAGGCGACAAGGTTACTACTCTTGATGCGGTAAAAGACAGCAAGGGAACCTGGTGGTACAAAGTAAAATTCAAAAAGGGAACCACAGAGTATACGGGATACGTGGTAAGCGATTACCTTTCGGTCAAGTCCCCCCTTCCCACCAGTACTCCCACTCCCACAAAGACTCCTACTCCCATTCCCACCCGGGATCCATATGCAGATATAATAAGGTACTTTGAGATACCCAATAACGCAAGGGGAAGCATCTACTATGCGGCAACGGTCAATGCGGATGTGCTGAACCTGCGTTCCGCTGCGTCCATCGAAGGGGTTCCGGTCGGAAAACTCAAGCAGAACGAAAAGATCATAGTGGTCGACAGATACCTGACTGCATCGGGCCACTGGTATAAGGTGGCTGCAAAGCAGAACGGAAAAGTGCTTACAGGCTTTGTGTCCGCATCTTACGTAAAACTGGATTATGATGCGGAAGTTTACGGAAGGATAACAAAGACGGGAACGCTGCTTAAAGCCAAGGCATCCGATTCCTCCGACACTGCGGTCAACAGGGCGGGAACGAAGGTGACTTTCGCCGAAGACGACAGGATCTTATTGATCGGAGAACAGGAAGTCGGAAACGACAAGTGGTTTAAAGTAAGGCTGGATGACGGGACCGTGGGCTACTTAAAGAGCACGGAGACCGAACTTTGGGGCGGAAATGTTCTTCTAACATCCCCCACACCCACTCCCAAGCCCACAAACACACCCACTCCTTCGCCGAGATACACGAGCACACCTACGCCCACAACAAGACCCACATCAACACCCAGACCGTCAGGAACGCCCACTCCCGTACTCAGGGAGGCATCACAGGGCTATCCGTACAACTATGCGGGCAATGTGATCACAGGCTACGGATACGCGGATGTCAATTACTCCCTTGCAGTTAACGACAAACCGAGGGGCGGAAGCTTCCTTACGGACGAATACGGCAGAACGATCTACATCAGATCAAATGTGAGTCTCGCGCTTTACGACAGGTACGTAAATGACGGTACGATCTTCCGTCATGTGAGATTTGTTTACGACGATAAGGTTTACTACGGATACATAGAAGACAGTCTCATCAAGGTAATGGATGCGGCAACCGCGAAGCTCATGGTGACGCCCACACCCATACCGGACATGTCGAAACTGGAAAGCGATGAGTTCATAGAACTCATGATAGCGGAAGGCTTCCCTCTGAATTACATCGATCCGCTCCTTATGCTTCACGAAACACACCCCAACTGGGTGTTTGAGGCAGACGTAACGGGCCTTGACTGGGAGACGGTACTTGAAAAAGAAGGGAAAGCGGGAGTGAACCTTATACCGAACACTGCGATCTCCGGAATGCTGTCCACAGTAAACGGTGCATATGACTGGATGACGGACAAATACATTGTTTTTGACAGTCCTTCCTGGGTAACGGCTTCAAAGGAAGCGACGGCCTACTACATGGATCCGAGGAACTGGCTAAACTCCTCTGCGATCTTCATGTTCGAGACTTTGACTTACAAATCGAAGTACCAGTCACAGGCACAGGTGGAAGAACTCCTTAAGGGAACACCTTTTGCCAACAAGACATTTACATTCACGGACGATACGGGAAAGAAAAGGACAATCTCCTATGCCCAGGCATTCATAGAGGCGGCGGAGTACTCGGGAGTCAGCCCTTATCATCTTGTAACAAGAGTAAGACAGGAAGTTGTCACGAGCAGCGGATCCGTTTCCAACAGTGTTTCGGGAACGGTTTCCGGCTACACGGGCTACTACAACTTCTATAATATTGGTGCGTACCACTCGACCACATCGGGGGGCGCCATCGTCAACGGATTAAAGTACGCCAAGAACGGTTCTGCGAACAACGATGCCTACAACGATGCATCACTGATCCCATGGAACAATCCATACAGGGCAATCGTAGGCGGTGCATATATTATCGCCCAGCAGTACATCATGCGCGGACAGGACACCATCTATCTGCAGAAATTCAATGTGACAGACATCAGCACCTTCAGCCATCAGTATATGGCAAATGTTGAGGCGCCCTACAGCGAGGGCACGAAGATGGCAAAGGCATACTCTTCACTGGACACAACGGTTGTTTTCAAGATACCGGTCTATGAGAATATGCCTGAGACAGCGGCTTCAAAGCCCACATCCAAAGGAAGCCCCAACAACGTTCTGGCAAGTCTTAACGTTTACGACATGGACGGCAACAGGCTCACGCTTTCGCCGGCATTTAACACTCTGAACGAGACGGATTACTACATAACCACAACGGAAAGCAACAACATACTTCAGATCGTGGCTGTTCCGGTCAGCGGTAAAGCGACCGTGGGCGGTAACGGAACCGTGGTTGTAACGTCCAACAGTGACGTCTTTGAGATCAGGGTAAAAGCCGAAAACGGAAATGTGCGGATCTACAGGATCCATGCATCAAAGCAGTAGAAAAGACAGGTAAGATAATGGGAATTAATAAAAACAGTGTCTTCGGAAATGAAGACAGGTTTACAAAAGCAGCATTAAATGTAGTTGAAAACGCTTGCGCGGAGGACGGTTTTTACCGCAAAAAAGGATATGTGGGAACCGACGATCTCCTGATGGCTCTTTGCTATGAAGGACCGGAGAGCTCGGGATTTGAGGCTCTGGTGGAAAACAAGGTCTACGGAGAAAAGGTCAGAAAGGTTCTCGATGACTATGTCTTCCTCACGGAAAACGAGGGTTTTGAAGAAAAGCCTTCGGTGATCTCCCCGGCCTTTAAGAAGGTTCTGGACAAGGCAGAGGAGATCGCTTCCTACTATAACAAGGAAAAGATCGGAACCGAGCATCTTGTAATGGCTATGGTGGAAGTGGAGGAGTGCCTTGCAAACAGGATACTTAATACACTCGAGGTAGATCTCCAGAAACTGTATGCAGATTGTATCATGACCATGGGTATCGATGCCGCAACCGCCAGGATGGAATTTGCAAAAGCCATGACCAGGAACAGGATGAGCGAAGAGGAAAGCTTTACCGAATCCTTTGCCAAGGACATCACTCAGATGGCAGCGGAAGGGAAGCTTGACTCGTGCATAGGCAGACAGAAGGAGATCGAGCGTGTGATCCAGGTGCTCTGCAGAAGGACGAAAAACAATCCCTGCCTCATCGGAGAGCCGGGAGTCGGAAAAACTTCGGTGCTGGAGGGATTGGCTGCCAGGATCGCAAATGATGAGGTCCCGGACCTTATGAAGGGTAAAAGGATCCTTTCTCTGGACCTTTCCGGAATGGTGGCGGGCACCAAGTACAGAGGTGAGTTTGAAGAGAGGATCAAGAGAGTGATCAATGAAGTCAGCAACGATCCCTCTATCATCCTTTTTATCGATGAGATACACACGATCGTTGGAGCGGGAGGTTCCGAAGGAGCAATGGATGCGGCAAACATCCTGAAGCCTGCCCTTGCAAGAGGCGAACTGCAGCTCATCGGAGCGACCACCACCAAGGAATACAGAAAACGCATTGAAAAAGATGCGGCGCTGGAAAGAAGATTCCAGCCGATAACCATAGAAGAGCCTACGGAAGAGGAGACCATCGAGATCCTTAAAGGACTCAGGCCGGCTTACGAAAAGCATCACGGTGTCAGGATCTCGGATGAGGCAATCATTGCGTGCGCAAAACTCACTGCCCGCTACGTAAGCGACCGTTTCCTTCCCGACAAGGCTATCGATGCTATGGACGAAGCGGCATCCAAGCTTCATCTTGATGCGGACAAAGGAACCGGAAAGACAGCGGAGATAAATGCCCGCCTTAAGGCAATCAAGGGCGAGCTTGAAACGGCACTGATAAAGAACAAAATGGACGTGGCAGCGGCTCTTGTGGAAGAACAGAACAGTCTCAACGAAAAGCTTGCCAAGCTCAGAAAACCCTCAAAGAGAAAAGGCTCCGAAAAGGAGCTGACAAGAGAAAGCATAGAAAAGATCATTGCAGGCTGGACAGGCATACCGCTTGAAAAGGTCATGCAGCAGGAAAGCGAGAAGCTTCTTAAAATGCCCGAGATCCTTGAAAAGAGGGTAAAGGGACAGAAAGAAGCTGTGGAAGCCATCACAAAGGCCATAAGAAGAAGCAGGGTGGGACTTAAGGATCCCAACAGACCCATCGGTTCTTTCCTTTTTCTTGGCCCCACAGGTGTCGGAAAAACAGAGCTTTCCAAGGCACTGGCGGAAGCTATGTTCGGAAACGAAAACGCCATGATCAGAGTGGACATGTCGGAGTACATGGAAAAGCACAGTGTCTCCAAGTTCATCGGATCCCCTCCGGGATATGTGGGACACGAAGAAGGGGGCCAGCTTTCCGAGCAGATCAGACGGAAACCATATGCAGTGGTGCTTTTTGACGAACTGGAAAAAGCTCATCCCGACGTTTTCAACATCCTGCTTCAGGTGCTGGAAGACGGCCACATCACGGATGCCCAGGGAAGAAAGGTGAACTTTAAGAACACCATCATCATCATGACTTCCAATGCGGGGGCCCAGGCCATCATGACGCCAAAGCATCTGGGCTTTGTGGGCGGAAATGACGAAAAGGCCACCTACGAGCGTATGAAGGACGGCATCAAGGAAGAGATCAAAAACATCTTTAAGCCGGAGTTTTTGAACAGGATCGATGAGACCATCGTCTTCAGATCGCTGTCCAAAGACGATCTGAGAGAGATCGCAAAAATGCAGCTGGACATCGTTTGCAAGCGCTGCAGGGAGCAGATGGGAACGGAAGTTGTCTACACAGACAAAGTGGTAGATCTTGTGCTTGAGAAAGGCTACGACGAGAAGTTCGGCGCAAGGCCCATCCGTCGCGCAGTTCAGACCGAGATAGAGGATATGCTGGCGGAAGAATTCCTGAAAACCGGCAGCATTAAGAAGATAGCGATGGATGTTAAGGACGGAAAAGCAGTGGCGGAAGTAAAGTAGGAAATACTGAGGCCGGTCGGTGACAAAAGCCTTTAAAAGAGGCTTAAACGGCTGAAAGATGCGAAGGAGGGTTAAGGATTTTTTAGAAAACCTTAACTTGAAAAAGGGACTACTTTTGTTATAATGAGGACAGATTTCATTCCCTAAGGAGGATAAGAAAAGTTATCATGGCAGAATTGATTCGTACCGCGAAAGACGGAAGCCTGGGATTCGGTGATTACACACTTCCCGAGAAGTCGAAGCTTTCCGACTTTGAATACAAGGGCGATGTTTACAAGGTAAAGACATTCAAGGAAATGACCAAGCTCGAAAAGAACGAGATGTTTGTTTACGAATCCGAGCCCGGAACCAGCGTTGAAGGGCTTAAATGCGAAGCAAACACAGTGAGCTTCAGGGTTGAAGGCGACGGAGACACACAGATCACCCTGGGTCTTGAGGATGATACAGAGTACAAGGTTTCCGTTAACGGAAATGATTTCGGCAAGATGGCCACAAACATGGGCGGAAAGCTGATCATCGCCGTAGAGCTTTGCCCCGGCGAAGCACAGGAAGTTGTTATTGAAAGAGTCTGATCAAAGAGTCTTAATGGTAAAAATCTTGATTAAGAGGCTTGATGAAAGAGCCTTATTGAGAGAGATTTAGTGAAAGAGACTTAATGAAAGAGTCTTGATGAAGGGGCTTAATGAAAGAGTTTTAATGGATGAGTCGGATCTGCGCGTTGTAAAAACGTGAGATCCAATGTGTTTGAACGTGTGTTATTAAAAGACTTTACCTGCACAGCCTTTAAAGGGCTGTGCAGGTGTATTTATTCTTGTTTTCTTTTATTCTAAAGATGCGGGCTTTCGCTGCTTAAAGGCGAAGGAGCATCAAAATTCCTTATTTTATATTAATTGAAACTGGGTGTACGAGGGGGAGTACGCTGTCGTAAAGCCTTTGTCGGGGTATGTGTGGCTTTTGCCGGGTTTCGCTTGTTTTATTGCCGGGATTTTGAATGGATTTTGAGTGGCTTTTGAGGAAAAAGCATCGGAAATGCATTTTATGAAGCTTTCCGATGCCCAAAGCAGGAGAAAGAAGTGGTGGGATGGCGGAAAAAGCATCGGATTTACGCTCCGGGAAGCTTTCCGATGCCCAAAGCGGGAGAAAGAAGCGGTGGGATGGCGGAAAAAGCATCGGATTTACGTTCCGGGAAGCTTTCCGATGCCTGAAGCGGACAAATAATCGAAAGGAGGGGAGAAAAAAGCATCGGAAATGCACTTTATGAAGCTTTCCGATGCCCCAAGCGGGCAAATAAGGTCAAGGATGAGTGAAAAATGCATCGGAAACACATTTTATGAAGCTTTCCGATGCAAAAAGCAAAAAAACCAAATAAGTTAATGTTAATTCACAGTATTATGAGGAGGAAAAATGTTACAAGACAAAAAAACAAGGCAAAAAGAAGTATCGGGTATTACAAGAACGACATCAAAACGCGCCCTGCTGAAACCTACATTTCTGTATGAGGAAATGAGAAGGCGATTGGAAGAGTTGAAAAAGACTGAGGCTGAGCGGAGTACATTGCTCGCCGGGGCGCCGGAGGGTGAGATCCATGTCCTGACAACAAAAAGGCGGACCCAATTCTACCTGAGAAGCACAAAAAAAGAAAAAAGCGGAAAATACATATCCAAAAAGGAAGAAGCAACAATAAGGGCGCATTTACAGAAGGCATATGACCGCTGTATCGTGAAATATCTGCAGAAAGAGATCAAAAATCTGGAAACACACTTGAGAGCATCCGAAAACATTTCCGAGAAGATCCGACAGGCATATTCTTCAAAAACCCAAGACATAAAGAAATACTTGAATCCTGTGGATATGAGCGATGAGGACTACAAAAGACAATGGACAGAGAAAACGTTCAAGGCGAAGGAGATTGCGGAAAATATGCCTTTCTATGAGACAAAGCGAGGCGAAAGGGTGAGATCCAAATCGGAGATCAACATCGCAAATGCTTTAAACGATCACGGCATAGCATATAAGTACGAATGCCCGCTGGCGCTGAAAAACGGGGTAGTGATCCACCCTGACTTTACGATACTTGACCTGAAAAACAGAAGGGAGATCTACTGGGAACACAGAGGCATGATGGATGATGAGGAATACGCAAGAAATACCGTTGTGCGGATCAAAATGATGATGAAAAACGGTATTGTCATCGGGAAAAACCTGATCATAAGCGAGGAGACGGCGCAATGCCCTTTGGGGACCGACGAGATCGAGTCCCTGATCGGAGAAATCCTGCAGAATCAGGTAATGACAGAAACTTAAGGATGTGATAGAATCACGTTGTGTAAATGAATGTCGGATCGCAGAGGGGCTGTAACAGGGCGATCTGTGACGATTTGAGAGGTAAAGACATGGCTACAAAGGATAAGATCAAATTTTTCTGCTCGGAGTGCGGGTTCGAGTCCGCGAAATGGTTCGGAAACTGCCCTTCCTGCAGGAAATTCAATACATGCGTTGAAGCTCCTGAGGACAAAAGGGTCGGAAGCGCAGGGGCAGTGCACAGAAGGTCGGCGGCTCCATTGCAGTCTCCCAAGCCCTTTTCTGCCATCGCGCCCGAAAAACAGGAGCGCATTAAAACAGGCATATGCGAGCTGGACCGTGTCCTTGGCGGAGGCATTGTCAAAGGTTCTCTTGTACTTGTGGGCGGAGATCCGGGCATCGGAAAATCCACACTGCTGCTGCAGATGTGCAGAGAGTTGAGGGATCACTCCATCCTTTACATTTCCGGCGAGGAATCGGCGGAGCAGACGAAGCTCAGAGCGGACAGGCTGGGGACATTTTCGGATTCCGTGCTCTTCCTTGCGGAAACAAATCTGAATGATATAGAGAACATCCTATTGGACATAAAACCTGAGATTGTGATCATAGACTCCATACAGACAATGTACAGAGATGAGGTGGAATCCGCGCCCGGTTCCGTGGGACAGGTAAGGGAAGCAACAGCAGCGCTTCTGAGGATTGCAAAGGACAACGGGATCACGATCTTCATCATAGGTCACGTTACGAAAGAAGGAACGGTGGCGGGCCCGAGAATGCTGGAGCACATGGTGGACACAGTGCTTTACTTTGAAGGTGACAATTCCGCAGTTTACAGGATACTTCGCGCAGTCAAGAATCGTTTCGGCTCAACAAACGAGATCGGTGTTTTTGAAATGACGGGAGGCGGCCTTAAGGAAGTCACGAACCCCAGTCAATATATGCTTGAGGGACGACCGACCGACGAACCGGGAAGCGTCGTAACGTGCGTGATGGAGGGCACACGCCCGATCCTTGTGGAGGTGCAGGCCCTTGTTTGCCAGACGAATTACCAGATGGCGCGAAGAACGGCAGCGGGAACGGATTACAACCGCGTGAGCCTTTTGATGGCTGTC
This sequence comes from Lachnospiraceae bacterium, assembly GCA_016287675.1. Lineage (GTDB taxonomy): Bacteria > Bacillota > Clostridia > Lachnospirales > Lachnospiraceae > RGIG3528. Next base: position 5,888 of record JAEFAR010000046.1, on the reverse strand, counting down.
ATGGAAAAGCGCCTGGGCATATCGCTTGCGGGCTGCGATGCATACGTTAATGTCGCGGGCGGAATGAAGATCAACGAACCCGGTCTTGATCTTGCCATTATCCTGGCGCTGCTCTCAAGCTTCAGGAACAAGCCCGTCGGCGAGGACACCATTGTGTTTGGGGAAGTGGGGCTTACGGGAGAAGTGAGAAGCGTATCCATGATCCAGCAGCGGATCCGCGAAGCGGTGAAAATGGGGTACAAAACCTGCATCATCCCCAAAGGGACTTCAAGGCGAATGAAGGAGGAACTTTCCCTCCCTACAGATGTGAAGCTTGTGGAAGTGGGAAACATCAGGGAGCTTGCGGGGAGACAGTAACATTTTGGATATCGATAAAAAACAGGGTTGACAAATGCCTTAAATCGTAGTAAATTATTGCGGTAGCAGTCATAGGGGACTGGTCAAATGGTATGATAGGAGTCTCCAAAACTTTTGGTGGGAGTTCGATTCTCTCGTCCCCTGCTATAAGCCCGATAAAATCGGGCTTTTTTTGTCCCTGTTTTTAAAAGTAATCCAGAGGTAATCCACCCTAAAACAGTAATTCCAAGAAAGAAGGAGGAAGGACTGAACCGCAGAAAGGGCGGAGATGAAAGTGGCTGGAAGCCCTGCACTTGCAGGGCTTCTTTGCGTATGCGGAACGCTACCAGCTTGCTACCATTTTGTGGTGGCTCTATTTGATTTCTTGTTCCAATGATATGAAAAGATCGTCATCAAAGAAATCCTTTAAGGAAATATCAAGCCCGTCGCAGAACTTCTTTATGGTAACGATTGAAACATCGTGTCTGTTTTTGTCAAACATGCTATATGCCGTTGAAGGAGTGACGCCTGAGCGGGTCGCTAATTCATTAATGCGAATATTCTTTTCTTTGCATAGTGTTGAAAATCTCAAAACAACAGCTTCTTTTACATCCATAATAATTGCGCTCCTTTATTTTTTAGAAAGAATACGGAAAATTGCGCAATCGCGTATACGCACTTGCGTATATTTGGGAAATAATGTATAATGATGCATGTTTACATAAGAGTTGACAGGGGAAGTTAGACAATTTCAACCTGTTGAAAAGAAAGAAGGTTTGAAAAAACAAATGGGAAAGGTCAAAAGAGTTTTGCTTGGAGCGTTTTTGCTGGCATTACTTGGAGTTTGCGCCTGCGGAACTAAGGACACCGAGGAGGCAAAAAGTGGTGAAATGCAATCGGAATACACCCCGACGCCCAAGTTGTCATCAAGCGAAAAAAAGGAATACTATGAGACGGCTGAGAAGAAGTATTCCGAAGGAGATTTGCTGAGGGCGCTTGAATTATACTTGAAACTCGGAAAGTATAAGGATGCCAAAGAAAAAGTAGCTGAATGTGAAGATGTTGTATACTCTGACGCAAAGAAGCTGTATAAGGCAGAGGATTATGAGGAAGCAATGGAAGCTTTTATAATCCTCGGCGGATATGAGGACAGCAGGGAATATGTTGAAAAGTGCCAGGACAATATAGACTACCACGAGGCTCTTTTGAAGTTTGAAAAAGCAGAACAGTCTAAAAAGCCCACGGATTATAAAAGTACAAGGGAGCTTTTCCTTAAACTCGGAGATTTTGAAGACAGCGTATATTATGCCGACGAAAGCGGATACAGATGTGCTGTGCTCTATATGAACGACGGAAGGCTGGAAGACGCTTATAATGCATTTAAGGAAGTGGGCGACTACGAGGATAGCGAGAAGCTTGGTAAAGATTGTTATCAGCGTTTCAATTACGAATATGCGGTAGCAAAGCTGCAAGCGGGAAAAGATTCCGAAGCGGTTGAGTATTTTAAGAAGATTCCCGGCTACAAGGATTCCGACCGACAGATAGATCGCATAACAAATGAAAACGGCGGAAATGAAACTTATGCGGAAGCTACGGAAGTTAAAGTAAATCAAAACTACCAAATGCAGATATCGTCGACTGATGATATTGACTGGTATAAGATCGAACTTGAAAAGGAAGCGATCTTAAAATTTGAATTGAAGAACGATAAGAAGAATGTTTCTCTGTTTTTGTCAAAGGACGGGAGCAAGTCTTCGGAGCTTTTGAAAGCATCAACAGATGCCAGCGTAGCGACAAAAGCGTATCAGCTTCCCGAAGGTACATATTATTTGCGGGCACAGTCTGTCAAAAAATCTGATCAGATTCCCGGGGAATATTCGTTTTCAATCACAGAGGTTTCGGGAGACTATTCTTTTATAGAAATAGAAAGCAATGATGAGCTTGATAACGCAACGCAAATAAAATGCGGCATAAATTGCGAAGGAAACCTCGAAAATGAAAGTTCGGAACGTTCGGGTGACTGGTATATATTTGAACTTGAAAAGGATTGCGTGGTAAGTATTACCGGAACAATGGGGGCAAATACAAATGCTTTATCTTGTGTGATGGGGATATATCGGAATCCGACATGGTACTCTCCCTCTTGGGGTAGCAGCTATTGGGATGGAAATGTAATGGACGTAACTGTCGGAGTCGGTTCAATGGCGACATCCGATCTGATATCTTTTAAGGCCGGAACATACTATGTCCACGTTTATTCCGGAAACGGCGAGTATGCATTTACCGTGAATGCGGAAGTGACTGACACAAAGAAGCTCGGAAGAGAGATAGAGTATAATAATAATCCCACAGCCGCAAATGAGATAGAAATCGGGAAAGAGTACTCCGGAGAGTTGAAAAACGAAACTTTTGAACATAGTCTCTTAGGAGACTGGTTCGTTTTCGAACTCGATAAAGACAGTGTCGTAAGTATTACAGGTACATTGAAGCACAGAGGAGATGCTTCATCATGTAAAATGGGGATATATCAGAATCCGACATGGTACTCTCCCTCTATGGGTAGTAGCTATTGGCAAGGAAATGTAGTGCGCATGACTGTCGGAGTCGGTTCAACGGCGACATCCGATCTGATATCTTTTAAGGCCGGAACATATTATGTTTACGTTTATTCCGGAAATGGCGAGTATACATTTACCGTCAATTCCGAAGCAAATAAATAAACTTATACAAATAGGGAGGAAGTTTTTATGAGCACTATTGCATGTCCGCATTGCGGCAAGGAAATGTATGACAAGTTGGACAAATGTCCGCACTGCGGAGGGCCTGTAATGAGCGAGGCTCTGCAACAGGAGATTCAGCAGGTCACGGATGAATTCTGTGAAAAAACAAGAGCAAGTGAGAAAAAGTGGCTTCTGATATCCGTTATCGGAGGCGCTTTAGGTGCTATCATTTTTTTGTCAGGGCAGGACGATATAAGCACTGTTGCAAAAATTATAACGTACATAATTGTCATATATGCGTTTATAGCCACAATCTTTGGAATGCATTGTTTTCATCCTATAAGGAGATGGTCATGGACGATACTTCTTCCTGTCATTGGTATCGTGATCGCCGGAATTATTGGTTTATTGGTTGGTTATTTTGGCGGCATGTTTTATTGGTTCCCACGAGCAATTGGAAGAGTTGTTATGAAAAAGCCGTTGCTTACCGATGATGAGATCATAAAAATGGTTGATAAAGGATTGCTTAAATAAATTGCGGCAGGCGTGTAAAGCGCCATTGTCATTAAGTTTACATTGAGCACTTGAGTGACTATCAAAAAATTAGCAAGAGCGATGGAGATATTTGTATCTTCAATCGCTCTTGAGATACAAGATTATGAAGTAATAAAATATGCAAACAGCAAAATGTTTGTAAATTATTAGTTTAGATGGATCTTTATGCAACAGGCTGAGTATATAGAAACTCTCATTACTTGCAACTCTGTTGCAAAAAGCTCACGTTGACAGAAATCCGTTCCTGTGTTAATATGACCATAGAAAAGGGTATCACCAGTAAACGGTTAGCCCAAATACATTTTAGCTAAATAGCCGTCGATGTTTGGACACAGGGCGGCTATTTTTGTGCTTTTTGATTACGTCCGAGATTATATCCAAGACTAAAGCAGGTGATCGCTAACACAAGTCATTATGACTTCCAAACAAATACTTGCATTTGATATCAAAACAATATACCATAGTCATGGGAAGGCATCGGGCGTTCACATCTTGGACAGGGGGAAATCTATGAAAAGAGCGGTCATAACCATACTTATGGCGATTTTAATATTGATATCAGAGGCGCTGGCCACGGTTGGGAGTTTCTTCTTGGGAATGAAACTTGACGTTGTGATGTTCGATATAGCTAAAAGGCAGGCGGCTGAACGCGGTGAGGTCATAAATGGTCATGCCGGACCGTCTCTTACGTTTTTTATTCCTTTTTGCCTTATAGCTGTTTTTCTGGTGATTGACATTATTCTTATCATCCGGGCGTATATCAGATCAAAGTAAGACCAAAGAAAGATCAAAGGGAGAAGACAACATGGGAAAAGTGTATTATGTTGACGCAAATGCGGTAAGACAGGGCGACGGAAGCGAAAAACGTCCGTTCAAGAACATCAATGACGCGGCAAAGATCGCGGAAGCGGGAGATGAGGTGATCGTCCTCCCGGGTATCTACAGAGAGTGGGTATGCCCGGTCAATGCGGGTACTGAGGAAAACAGGATAGTCTACAGGTCGAAGGAGCCTCTGGGGGCGGTCATCACAGGCGCAGAGCAGGTAAAGACCTGGAAAAAGCATAAAAACAGCACGTGGACAGTTTCGGTAGACAACAGTGTGTTCGGCGCTTACAATCCCTATACGACCATAGTTGACGGCGACTGGTATTTTTCCGACAAGACCCGCCATGCCGGTGCGGTCTTTATGAACGACAAAATGCTCTATGAAGCCGACAGCCTTGATGACTGCATAAAGGGCACCGTCGACGAATATTCATGGGACAAAAAAGCTTCAAAGCTTAAATATTTCACGGAGCAGAAGGGCAAAAAGACAGTTATCTATGCAAATTTCGGCGGGGCGGATCCCAACAAGGAAAACGTTGAGATAACCGTGCGGCGCAACTGCTTCATGCCTGCAAAGAACTATGTGAACTATATCACCGTGAGCGGCTTCAATATCAACAAAGCCGCAACGACCTGGGCTCCGCCCGCGGCCTACCAGGACGGCATGATAGGGCCTCACTGGAGCAAGGGCTGGATAATCGAGGACTGCGAGATCTACGGAAGTCGCTGCTGCGGCATTTCTCTCGGGAAATACCTCGATCCCGAAAACGACATGTATTTCTTCAGGAAATTCGTAAAGAGCCCTACACAGATGGAGCGTGACGCGGTATGCCGCGGACAGTATCACGGCTGGGTAAAGGAAAGAGTGGGAAGCCACATCGTAAGGCGCTGTCACATCCACGACTGCGGACAGACCGGCATTGTGGGACGCATGGGCGCGGTATTTTCGACCATCGAGGACTGCCACATCCATGACGTGTGCACCTCCGCACAGCTTGCGGGCGCCGAGACCGCAGGCATCAAGCTCCATGCCGCGATCGACGTCACCATCAGGCGGAACCATATACACCACTGCATCATGGGTATCTGGCTCGACTGGGAAGCACAGGGCGCAAGGGTCACGGCAAACCTCCTCCACGACAACTCAAGGCCGTCCGACGTCAGGCCGAAGCCCGGCGTTATGTTTTCCACCGACGTTTTTGTGGAAGTGGGACACGGCCCCACGCTCATCGACAACAATCTCCTGCTCTCCAAGGTCAGCGTGACCATTCCCAGCGAGGGCATTGCCTGTGTAAACAATCTTTTCTTTGGCTCGTTCAGCCTGATAAATTCGGGTGTTGACAGCATCGTGAACGGCCAGAGAGAGCCCAGATACACGCCATACCACATCCGTCACAGGACCGAGGTGGCCGGTTTCATGACGATTCTGCACGGCGACGACCGGTTCTACAA
>JAEFAR010000045.1 GCA_016287675.1 Lachnospiraceae bacterium | reverse complement strand
GTAAGAAGAGCGATCTGAACCTCGGGTGAACCTGTGTCATTGGGGGTTCTGCCGTAAGCAGCGATGATTTCTGCTTTCTTTTCCTTTGTAATCATGAGATTATCCTCCTAAATTATTAAATACGCCATAAACTAAGAAGCGGTTGGAGTGTACTCCGTCCTCTGAGTTCAGGTGACTATATTAACCTGCGGTTTACACAAGCTTAGAAACTATAACACAATTTTGGGGGTTTGTAAACAAATTTTTCTAAAATCTGTGAATAAATAGGCCGGAACGGAGTTTGGGCTCAAACCATGTGGATTTCGGAGGCATGAGCAGGCCTGCATCAGCCACATCAAAGAGTTCGAGGATGGATGTGGGATACATAGAAAATGCCACCTTCATCTCTCGCTCGCATCTTCTCTCCAGTTCCTTAAGTCCTCTGATACCGCCCACAAAATCGATCCTCTTGTCGGTTTTGGGATCATGGATCCCAAGGACCGGTGCCAGAAGATTGCTCTGTAAAACCGATACATCAAGCCTTGCAACAGGATCCTTCTCATTGTAGCTGCCGCTCCTTGCGGTAAGCTTGTACCATTCCCTGTCCAGGTACATTCCGAATTCCGCTTTCGCGGCAGGTCTGAAAGCTTCCTTACCGATCTTTGTCACTTCAAACTTTGCGGAGATCTTTTTCAAAAACTCCTCGTCGGACAGGCCGTTAAGATCTTTGACCACACGATTGTAATCCATGATCATAAGTTCATTTTCCGGGAAAAGGACAGACAGGAAAAAGTTGTACTCGGCATTCTTGTCATAGGTACCTTTGGCCTGCTTCTCCTGCTCTCTTCTCATGAGTCCGACTTTTACGGCAGAAGCCGCTCTGTGATGGCCGTCGGCGATGTATATGCTCTTAATGGAGTCGAAACGTGAGCAGATCGTTGCGATGTCCTCATCTGCGTCGATCTTCCAGACTCTGTGTCTTATGGAATCATCGGATGTAAAATCCGCTTCGGGAGCATTTTCCTTCACCTTTTTAACAGTCTTTTCTATCTCCTCATCGCTCCTGTAAGCCAGAAAGATGGGGCCCGTCTGAGCTGAACAGGTGTCCACGTGCCTGATCCTGTCAAGTTCCTTGTCGGCTCTGGTGTTCTCATGTTTTTTAATGACGCCGTCAATATAGTCGTCGATGGAAGCGCAGGCAACGATCCCGGTTTGGGCTCTTCCGTTCATCGTAAGTTCATAAAGATAGTAGCAGGCCTTTTCGTCCTGTAAAAAGATCCCATCCCGGATCTCGGTGTCAAGCAACTCTTTTGCCTTCTCGTAAACCTCCGGTGCGTACATATCGTGATCCTCGGGGAACTGTGTTTCAGGCCTGTCTATGTTCAAAAAAGAAAGAGGATCTTTAAGAGCTGTCTCTCTCGCCTCTTCGCGATTGTACACATCATAGGGAAGAGCCGCAACTCTGTCCGTGATCTTTTTTTCCGGTCTGAATGCTTTAAATGCCTTGATCGTAGCCATTTTTTATCCTCTTTCAAAATATTTATATTTTATTCACTCTGCGAACACAAATAAAACACATTTTTGGTGTATTATATATTTGTACTGAACGGGAAGTACGTTCAGTATGAAAAATCACCTTATGGTAATTTTTCTCTCCCCTACTTATTTACTTTTTATAAATTTTTTCATAACTCCCCCTCGAACAGCAGCCGAAAGGCTGCTGTTCACATTTTAGGGAAGTTTCAAAGTAAATATCGGGGACCGTTCCCGTTTTTTTCTTTAAATCCTGTCGTTCACGTTCGAAGACATGAACTTCTTTATCTGTTTGAAAAGATTATCCTTGGTCACAAGTAAGAAAATAACTTCAAGAACAAAGATAGATGCGCACTGGATGAGTCTCGGAAGTATCGTCTCGCCTGTGAGAGGGATACCGCTGAACCAGTAAAGAGAAAGTGTTGTTACGATGAGTCCTGCAATGAACTGATCGCAGAAAGCTGCTGCCAGAATGTTGGGGATCCTCTGCTTTCTGAAAAGGAAGATACCAAAGGTCACCCCTCTTAAAGCTGCGGCAAAAGTGATGCCGGGATTAAAAGGATAGCTCTGCTTTATGAACCATCCGAGAACATCGGCGGTAACTCCCACAATGGCGCTGTAGAAGGGGCCGAGTATCGCGCCGCTGACGGCACGTCCCACAAAGGTGAAGCTGAGTCTTGTGAAGGGTGTTTCAAATACGGCGAAAAATCTTTCCAGAACCATTTGGATCGCTACCATAAGAGCCATTATTACAAGGATCTGAGTGGAAATCCTCGGAACATAATTGCCTACAGTGCTTTTTAAATCAGACTTCTTTTTTTCTGCCACGTCATTTGTTGTAGTGTTTTTCATGATCGATCTCCTGTTTTTTAGTTGTTCCGGCTAAAGTCCCATCAGTATTCCGGTGCTTCGATCCAGTCAAGCGAAGGGTAATACTTGAATAAAACTTTGGCCTTGATGTCTTTTTTGGACACATACTTGTTTATTGTCCATTCCCGTGCATCACCCGAGTAGTTCCTGTTGTCCCCCAAAAGGAAGTAGCATCCTTCGGGAACTTCATAAGGACCGCTGTCTCTTGCGATCACCTCCGGAAGATAGTCCTCCTCCAGTTTTTCACCGTTAATGTAAACCGCACCGTCATGCACTTCTACGGTTTCTCCCGGAAGTCCGATCACCCTCTTCACGTAAAGGCAATCTTCTCCGGAATATTTTAATGCGGGAAAGATCACAATGTCGCCTCTTTTGATGTTTGTGAACAATCTCCAGCCGATCACCTTATCATTGGGCATGATCGTTTTCTCCATGGAACCCGTGGGGATCTCAGCCTTAAGAATGATAAAATTGGTGATCACGTAGGAAGCAATGACTACTATGATCAGAGTAACGAGCCAGCTGATCGCTTCTTTAAGATTTCTCTTTGCTTTATTAAGCGAAGATTCTTCCTCTTTTTCTTCTCCGTTTTCTTTTTTCTCAAACAACTCTTCTTCCATCGTTGTACCCCCACAAATTACAAATTCAGAGTAGCTTTAGTGTATACGTTAACCCACCATTTTGCAAGTAAAAACTTCTTATGAAAGCCATTAATCATTATATCAAAAAAGCCGCCGGCAGCCTGAGCCGCCATTGGCTTCGTTTTTATCATTTTACACTTTCTATAAATCTCATGAAAGCTTTCCTACCTTCATCGTTGTACTTGTAAACGCCTGCGTCTTCAAGCACCTTTACGAATACCTGTCCCACTTCATTGCGGATGATCTCTGATGTGTTGTCCTCGTTAAAAACATCGTATTTTTCACGGAGTTCCCTGACCCAGGGAGCGTGCTGATAAAGAGGCGAATCCTCTTCGATCTCTTTTCCCGAGATCAGTATCTCACTGATCTCTGCCAGTTCTTTCTTTAATCTGGCGGGAAGGATGGCGCATCCCATCACCTCGATCAGTCCGATGTTCTCCTTCTTGATGTGGTGAAGCTCACTGTGAGGATGATAAACTCCCAAAGGATGTTCCTCGGTGGTGATATTGTTTCTGAGGACCAGATCCAGCTGGAAACGTCCTTCTTTCATTCTGGCAATGGGGGTTATGGTATTATGCTTTTCACCATCCGTTTCGGCAAAGACAAATGCTTTTTCATCGGTGTAAACCCGCCAGTTTTTAAGGATCCTGTCAGCCAGTTCGATCAGACGGTTCTTGTGGTCGCATGTGAGCCTGATGACGGACATGGGCCATTTTACTATGCCTGCTTCCACATCATCAAAACCTTCAAAATGCAGTTTCTTTTCGATCTCCGCTCTTGCCATGGCAAATTCGTAATTACCGCCCTGGAAATGATCGTGGGTGAGGATCGAACCTCCGACAATGGGAAGGTCGGCATTAGATCCAAGAATGTAATGAGGAAACTGCTCCACGAAATCCAGAAGCTTAACGAAGGTTGCCCTGTCGATCTTCATGGGTGTGTGCTTTCGATTAAGGATTATGCAATGCTCGTTGTAATAAACGTAGGGTGAGTACTGAAAGCCCCAGTCCTCGTTGTTCATGGTGATGGGAATGATCCTTAAGTTCTGTCTCGCAGGATGATTCGTTCTACCTGCATAGCCCTCGTTTTCAAAACAGAGCTGACATGCGGGATACCCGGACTGTTTCATGAGCTTTGCAGCTGCGATGGCTCTGGGATCCTTCTCCGGTTTGGAAAGATTGATGGTAATGTCGATGTCTCCATAGATCGAAGCAGTCTTCCATTTCATATCCTTCTTTACACGGTTTGTGCGGATGTAATTGCAGTCACCGGAAAGCTTGTAGAAGTAGTCGGTAGCGGCTTTTGTATCCTTTGCCTTGAGTTCGTTGAACCTTGCGATCACCGTACTGGGCACGGGAGTCAGGAGCCCCATGATCTTTGTATCGAAAAGGTCGCGCTCCGTGATACCGTCTTCAATAATGTCTGACTTTATCGCGTACTCCAGGATGATCCCTAAAACATCATCCAGTCTTTCTCTTTCTATGGGAATGTCCCCTGTGCCTTCTTCAACAGCATCAAGGCGAAGGGCTTCCATTATTCTGTTTGTTGTGTAGATCTTGTCTTCCCCGTTTACAAGTCCCGTTTTCAGGCCGTATTCAACCAGCCAGTTAATGCACTCGGAAACTGTCATTTTGCCTCCTGTAAAAGCAGTATTATTATAATTCCTTCGGTCCGTCACCGATCTCAACAGTATAGAAATCCGCAGCGTAACCGATCTTCTTAAGGTACTCGTCGCCAACGGTCTTTATGTACTCATCCACGTTTTCATCCTTCACGATGGCTACTGTGCATCCGCCGAAGCCCGCGCCTGTCATTCTGGCACCGATAACACCGGGCACCTTCCATGAAGTTTCCACGATGGTGTCAAGTTCAACTCCCGTAACTTCGTAGTCTTTCTGCAAAGAAAGATGGGAAGCGTTCATGAGTTCTCCGAAGGTCTTGATGTCACCTGCTTTAAGAGCTTCCACAGCCCTTACAGTCCTCATGTTCTCATAAACGGCGTGCTTTGCGCGTCTTATCTTCGTCTCGTCTCCGATGACGTTCTTGACTTCTTCGAATTCAGCTTCTGTGAGCTCACCCAGAGAATTAACCTTCTTAACAGTCTGAATGGCCTTTAAAGCATCCTCGCACTCGCTTCTTCTCTCGTTGTATTTGGAATCCCCGAGGCCGCGCTTTTTGTTGGAGCAGGTGATGACGATCTTTGCTCCCTTAAGCTCGATGGGTGCGTACTCGTAATTAAGGGTTGCGGTATCCAGGAAGATGGCGTTGTTCTTCTTACCCATAGCGATGGCGAACTGATCCATGATGCCGCAGTTTACGCCGATGAACCTGTTCTCTGCCTTCTGAGAAAGAAGTGCAATGTCAACAAGGCTCATCTCAAAACCGAAAAGTTCCCTGCAGGCATAGGCGGTCAGTACCTCCAATGATGCCGAAGAGGAAAGTCCCGATGCATTGGGAATGTTTCCGTAGACAAGGAAATCTATGCCTTCGTCAACCCTTGTTTCATTCTCGTTGAGCATGGCGATGACTCCCATGGGATAATTTGCCCAGTTGTACTCTTCTCTGTCATAAACGAGTTCATCAAGGTTTACGGCTTTGATACCCTGATTAACAAAATTCATTGAATAGAATCTGCAGGTGTCCATTCCGTTCTTTCTTGCAACCGCATAGGTTCCGATGGTGAGCGCACAGGGGAACACGTGTCCGCCGTTGTAATCTGTGTGTTCGCCGATGAGATTCACTCTGCCCGGAGCAAAGAAAACTCTGCAGTCATCGGTTCCGCCAAAGACTCTTTCGAATTCTTCCAATAGCTTTTCTTTCATATGTTTACCTCACATTCGGTGTTTATTTTAATATTTTTGTTTTAAAACATTATTCTTGTACAATTATATCAGAGGGGTCGGTTTTTGTAAAGAGACCTTTAATGAATTTAGCTATTGTTAATGTTTTAAATTTTGATATACTTATTATATATACAATTTTTTTACTTGATCATCGTTTACGGAAAGGGAAGCAAAAACCCATGAAAAACACTTTCGGAAACAACATTATTTTAACGCTTTTCGGTGAAGGTCAGGGACCTTCTGCAGGCATAGTGATCGACGGTCTGACTCCCGGTATCGAGGTCAATGAAGAGACCATCAGGGAGTATCTGGCAAAAAGAAATCCTGAACCTCTTCTTGAGGAAGAAAGATTCGAACCCGACAATTTCGGGATCATCAGCGGCGTTTTTAACGGCAAAGCAACAGGCGCTCCGTTGTGTATCATAGTTCCCATAAGGGATGATGAACCTGTGGATTACGATAAGCTGAAAAACACTCCCAGACCCTCTCATGCAGATTACGCTGCCATGAAGAAATACCATAATTTTCAGGATTACAGAAACGACGGTCATTTCTCCGGCCGGATCACTTCCGCACTCCTGGCAGCCGGAGGCATCCTTATCCCCGCTCTGGCAAAAAAAGGCATTACTGTTGAATCCAGAATAGTGAAAATGGGGACATCAAACAATCCTCTGCATTTTGACTCCGAGATCCTGGTTGCTGCCGCAAACGGCGATACCATAGGCGGTGTTGTAAAAACAGTCATCGACGGAGTTCCCGCAGGACTCGGGGAGCCCTGGTTTGATTCACTTGAAAGTCTCATCTCCCACGCAGTTTTCTCCATAGGAGGCGTTAAGGGCATAGAATTCGGTATGGGCTTTGCTTTTGCTGACATGACAGGAACTCAGGCCAACGATGCATTCAGGATAACGGAAGGAAAGATCGTAACATCCTCCAACAATAACGGCGGCATCAACGGAGGTATCAGCAACGGAATGCCCATCGTCTTCAAAACAGCTGTAAAGCCCTCTCCTTCCATTGAAAAAGAGCAGTCAACGGTAGATCTTGCAACAGGAGAAAACGTTAAGATCAAGCTCTCCGTAGGAAACGATCCCGCCATTGTGCGCAGGGTTCCCGCCATCATAGATGTTCTGGCAGCCCACGTGATCACAGATGCTCTGATCTCTCATTACGGAACGGATTACCTTCTTTAACAAAAACAGCCACGAGCTTAAGCTCGTGGCAATTTTTTTGGGATAACCCATACAACCAACAACATATCTATAAAATAAAGGATGAAAGGCAATTTTAAAGGTTAGTCTCCGCTAACCGTTTTGTATCAATAATAGGCTTACCGTTAGCCTTGGCTAACTATATACTAAAATTACCATCATGTCAATAGGTTTTTAAAAAATAATTCTTTTTTTTCATATAATAAAACAGGCACCTCCTCTGGGGGAAGTGCCCTGATCTTACTCCATTTCAAACGCTCCTGTATAGAGCTGATAGTAAACACCTTTTTTGTTTATGAGTTCATCATGTGAACCTCTCTCGATAATGTGTCCGTGATCCAGAACAATGATGGATTTTGCGTTTCTGACAGTGGAAAGCCTGTGAGCGATAACGAATACCGTTCTGCCCTCCATGAGACGATCCATACCGTCCTGAACAAGAGCTTCCGTTCTGGTATCGATGGAGCTTGTGGCTTCATCAAGTATCATTGCGGGAGTGTTTGCAACAGCTGCTCTTGCAATGGAAAGAAGCTGTCTCTGTCCCTGGGAAAGAGATGCCCCGTTTCCTGTGAGCATAGTGTTGTAGCCTTCCGGAAGTCGGGTGATGAAATCATGGGCATTTGCAAGCTTTGCTGCTTCTATGCACTCTTCGTCCGTTGCGTCAAGTCTGCCGTAACGGATGTTGTCCATAACCGTTCCGGTAAAAAGGTTTACATCCTGAAGCACCAGTCCCAGAGATCTTCTGAGATCCGGCTTTTTGATCTTGTTTATATTGATGCCGTCGAAGCGGATCTTTCCGTCGGGTATATCGTAAAATCTGTTGATGAGGTTTGTGATGGTGGTCTTTCCCGCACCTGTAGCGCCCACAAAGGCAAATTTTTCTCCTGCCTTTGCATGGAGGGAAACATCTTCAAGCACAAGTTTTTCGGGAACGTATCCGAAATCCACGTTCTCCAGCTCGATATCTCCCTTGAGTTCCGTATAGGTCACAGTGCCCATTTCCTTATGAGGATGCTTCCATGCCCAGAGGTTGGTCTTCTCATCTGTTTCAACGAGTTCCCCATTCTTCCCTCTTTTAACATTTACAAGTTCGCAATAACCATGATCCTCTTCCGGTGTTTCATCGATCAGGTCAAAGATACGGCTCGCGCCTGCAAGTCCCATCATTACCATGGTGATCTGCTGTGAGATCTGTCCCACCATCTGGGAAAGATGACGAAACATGCCCAGGAATGTAACAACAATTCCCAAAGTGAGCGGTTCAATGAAAAAGAGAGGAAAATGAGGGCGTATCACGAGGTTGGGCGCATTCAACGAAAACAGCACTGATCCGAATACCGCAAGCACAACATAGAAAATGTTACCTACGTTGTTGGTGATGGGGCCCAGAACGTTACCGTTCTTGTCGGCCAGCATGGAATCATCGAAAAGCTGTGCGTTCAGCCTGTCAAAATCATCCTTTGCTTCCTGCTCGTGGGTGAAGACCTTGACAACCTTGAGGCCTGTCATCATCTCTTCGATGAAGCCCTCTTCCTTTGCCAGGGACTTCTGACGTCCCACCATGTACTTCCCGCTCTTGCCGCCGAAGTAAGCTCCTGCCTTTCCGATGATGAACAGAGCCACCATTACGAGAAGGAAAAGCCAGAGGCTGTAGGAAAGCATTACCACTACCAGGCCAAAGATGGATATGATAGAGGAAAAAAGTGAAGGCATACTCTGTCCGATGATCTGACGGACAGCATCCGCATCGTTTGTATAGGTACTCATGATGTCGCCATGAGCATGTGTATCAAAGTATTTGATGGGTAATGTCTGCATTTTGTCAAACATGGAGTCTCTGAAACGCTTCAGAGTGCCCTGGCAGACGATGGCCATGATCCTGGTGTAGATAAAGGAGCAAAGAACACCGATGGCATATATGCACGCGAGAAGTGCGATGGTTCCCAGAACCTTTGCGGCAACTGCTTCCCAGCCTTCCTTAAGACCTGGGATGATGCTGTCATCGATAAGTCTCTGCATGAATACACTCATGGAGATGGAGGAAACTGCGGAGATCAGCAGACAAACCGCAACAACTGTCAAATGAGCGGGATAATAACCGAAGATCGTTTTGATCAGTCTTCCGAAAATTCCCTTTTTAAGTTTGGGACGAGGTCCCAACTGTCTTGGTCCCGGCATATTCTACTCCTCCTTTCCCTTTGTCTGTGTTTCGTAGATCTCGGCGTATATGCCCTTCTGAGCAATGAGCTCCGCACCGGTTCCACGCTCTACGATCTTACCGCCGTCAAGCACGATGATCTCATCCGCATCTTCAACGGAAGAAACTCTCTGAGCGATGATGATCTTGGTGGTTCCGGGAATAGCCTTTTTAAAACTGTTCCTGATGAGGGCATCAGTTCTTGTGTCCACAGCCGAAGTGGAGTCGTCGAGGATCAGGATCTTGGGCTTCTTAAGGAGTGCTCTGGCTATGCAGAGTCTCTGCTTCTGACCGCCGGAAACGTTGGTTCCGCCCTGCTCGATGTAGGTGTCGTAACCATCCGGGAAGTTCCTTACAAATTCGTCCGCACATGCTGCTTTACATGCTTCAACGATCTCTTCGTCAGTAGCCTCTTTGTTACCCCATCTCATGTTTTCCTTGATGGTGCCTGCAAAAAGGATGTTCTTCTGAAGAACAACAGCCACCTGATCACGAAGCGACTTAAGATCATATGCCTTGACGTTGTGACCGCCCACAAGGACTTCACCTTCCGTAGCATCGTAAAGCCTTGAGATCAGCTGGATCAGTGTCGTCTTGGAAGAACCTGTACCGCCGATGATACCGATGGTCTTACCACTTTCAATATTCAGATTTATTTTTTCCAGTGAATTCCTCGCAGCACTGTCGGAATACTTAAAGGAAACATTCTTAAACTGTATCCTTCCGTCGGGAACGACTGTCAACCCGTTGGGTTCGCCTGTAAGGGTGGGTTCATATTTGAGGACTTCCACCACACGGTTACCCGCTTCGGATGCCATGGTGATCATGATGAAGGCAAAGCCAAGCATCATAAGAGCGGAAAGAATCTGTACGCCATAGTTGGTAAGTGAGGAAAGTTCACCTGTGGAGAAGACCTTTCCCACATAGAAAGCATTTCCCGTTCCCGTGATGATGAGCTTTGCTCCAAAATAGCAGATAAGGAGCATTCCCACGTTCATGAAGAACATCATTACGGGGGAGAAAAGAGCAATGAGCTTCTCGGCTCTGATGAAATCATCTCTCACATCCGCCGATCTGTCATGGAATTTACTCATTTCGTAATCTTCTCTTACAAAGCCCTTTACCACACGGATCGCAGAAACATTTTCCTGAACGGAATTGTTGAGTGCGTCGTACTTTTTAAAGATCCTCTTAAAGATCTTATGGGCATTGGTGATAATGAGAAGGATCGCTCCGCCCAAAAGGGGAACGATGGCAACAAAGATCAGCGTGAGTTTCCAGTTGATGACACATCCCATGATAATGGAAAAAAGGAACATGAGCGGAACTCTTACCGCCATTCTGATGATCATTGCATAGGCGTTCTGAAGGTTGGAAACATCTGTTGTAAGTCTCGTTACAAGAGACGAAGGGGAAAACAGATCCACATCGGAGAACGAGAAATCCATAACCTTATGGAAAAGGTCGTGACGGAGGTTTTTGGCAAAGCCGCAGCTTGCCGTAGCTGCAGTTCTTGCTGCCATTGTTCCGAAGAACAGGCTGAGCAAAGCTATGCAGATCAGAATACCGCCGTAAGAAAGAACCAGCTTCAGGTTATTCTTTTCAAGTTCATCAATGAGTTTAGCCATGATGAACGGCATCATAGTTTCCATGCTGACTTCTCCGCACATAAAAAGAGGCGTCACTATGGACGGGGCTTTGTATTCGCGGATGCTTTTCATTAGAATTTTAACCATAATATACCTCACATTTGATAAGCGGAAGGTATTATACCACAACGCTACGCAAAAAGTAGTGAAAAAAGCATAAAAAATCCATACCGGAACAGGTTCCGGTATGGATAATGATCTTATCGATCCGCTATCTTTTCTTTATCATGCCGTTCTTCATGAAATAGCTGACTTTTGAAAGCGGTACTCCCGACGCATGTGAAAGCTCCATGGCATTCATACCGGGGTTCTTTGACATGGCGATCGCAAGAGATCTCAAGGTCTCCGCTTCTTTGATCCTGCAAGGGCCGCAAATCGCTTCGGACTCATTTTTAGCTTCAAGAAGAACTTTTCCGCACCATCTGCATGTAAACATTTCTCTACCTCGCTTTTTACGTGTTAAAAAATTATCAGCCTTCTCCAAAACCGCAGTAATGATAGCACCGCAAATTAAAAGATGCAATATCATAAATGTAAATAATTTATTACTTAACTGTACTGTTGTAACTGTTCATCCAACTCTTCACTGAGTCTGCAGATCTCATCGATGTACTTGCCGATGATCTCAATGGTGTGAAGAAGAGGTGCATCCGTGGAAATGTCTACTCCTGCATTCTTAGCAAACTCAAGAGGTGTAACGGTGCCTCCCATGGCAAGACACTTCTTCCAGTCGTCTACCGCCTTCATGCCTTCCTTTTCGATCCTCTCACACACTTCCGTGGCAATTGTAAGACCTGCACTGTAGGTGTAGGAATAAAGCCCCATGTAGTAGTGAGGCTGTCTCATCCAGGTGAGTTCCGCTCCTTCGGTGAGCTCCACATCCTCTCCCCAGAATTTGGTCAGTACATCCTTGAAAATACCGTCCAAAGTGTCCGCCTGAACACTTCCTCCGTCCTCAACGATCTTGTAGACTTCTCTCTGGTAAGCCGCTTCAAGGAGATGAGTCACAAAGTTGTGGTAATAGGTGTTTCCTACCATGTTGGCAAGCACCCAGCGTTTAAATCTGGGATCATTGCTTGTCTTAACCAGATAATGAGCCAGAAGCAGCTCATTCATAGTTGAAGGTGCCTCAACAAAATAGGTGGATGCGTCGGTATCCAGAACACCCTGTGCTTCTCCGCAGGCTCTGAAATGGCCTGCATGCCCCAGTTCATGAGCCATTGTGAACACATCCGACATACGTCCGTTAAAGGAAAGCAGGATGTAGGAATTCTTCCTGTAAGGGCTTGAGCAAAAACCGCCGGTGCATTTTCCTTCATTGTTTGCAAAATCGAACCAGCGATTGTCAAAAGCTTCTTCCACCATCTTCACATACTCGGGTCCCATGATGGAAAGCCCCTTAACACAATACTCTCGTGCTTCTTTAATGGTTACCTTTGGGCTGAAATCAGGGTCGATGGGAAGCTTCAGATCGGCATAGGTCATCTTGTCCAGCCTGTAAAGCTTTTTTATGAGTCTCGCATATTTCCTCATGTGCACCGAAAGATTTTCGGTGATGAGATCGATCTGTCTGTCGTAAAGGTCCCTTGTGACTTTCTGATCATAAAGCAGGGAATCAAACACGTTGTCAAAGCCTCTGAGATCGGCCATGGATTTTTCGCATCTTACGCACTGGTTGTAGGCTTCCGCAGTAACATTTCTGTAATCTCTCAGCTTGTCCGAAAAAGCACGGAAAGCGGCTCGCCTTACGGGAGTTCTGGAATCATACTCGTAATCATCCTCAAAAAGTGAATAACCCAAAGGATACTTTACACCGTCTGCTTCAAAGTCAGGGAACTTCATGTCCGCAAGCTTCGCAGTGAGATACGTATCATAAGATGCGTATAATGTCTGGCTCAGACTTGTCAGAGCTTCCTCAGTTTCATCCGAGAGCATGTGAGGCTTGAACCTCAAAACTTCCTTAAGATAACGGGCATGACTTTTGGAAGCAGCCATAGCCGCTTTCAGGACCTCTTCGTCAGCCCTTGCGATCTCATTGTCCATAAAGGTAATGGATGTGGAAAGCTCGTTAAAAATGTTGTCGATCCTGTCGTTTCTGTCAAGAAGCTCGGAGTCGGTACGATCCGTTTCCACCGCAAGCCCTACGTAATTGTTCACATAATCTCTCAGGATCCTGTACTCCTCATAGAGCGAAAGGCATTCGTTGATTGCCTCGGGGTCATTTAATCTGCCCTTGAACGTTACGATCTTCCCTGCAAGATCTTTGATCTTTTCAACATCCCTGTTCATCTCCTCGTCTGTTTTGTAGAGAAGGGAAAGGTCCCAAGTCTCCTCAACGGGAACCTCATTTCTTTTAAGTAATTTCTCTGCCATAAATCCTCCTTAAGATAAGATCAGATCCCTGATCTTTGTAAAGTCACCGTCCGTAACCGAGTATGTGGGTTTTAATTTACCGTACACGGAAGGTGATATGTTTGAATGAATGTAAAGCGAATCCATACCCACGTCCTGCGCCCCCGCAATGTCCGCCTCTTCATCATTTCCTATCATTATGCTTTCTTTCGGATCTAACGAATACGCCTCCAAAAGTCTTTCAAAAAAAAGCCTGCCGGGCTTTTTAACTCCCTGTTCCGACGAAATAAAAATGCCGTCAAAAAAACGATCAATACCGAGCATAGTGATCTCAGGCCTTGTAAAGTCCGCCTGCGCATTTGAGAGAAGATAGATTTTTTTATCACATTTTTTAAGAAATCCAAGCAATTCCTCCACCCCGGGATACAACCGGATGTAACTTCTGGACAATGCCCTGAAAGTCACTGCGACAGTCTTAACGGTATCTTTCGAAACTTTCACGCCTTTTTCTCTGAACAGCCCCGAAAAGATCCTGCCGATGTCCGGTTCGTAATTTTCATCCTTAGCATTCCTTTTGCAGTCATATGCTATGGCGGCACTGTATGCCTTCTTCAGTTCTGTTCCGGAGTACCCGGCTCCGAATGCTGAGTATATTTCAGCTGTTTTCTTCCAAAGTGAAGGCTTTCCCTCATCCGTATGTATGTCGCAAAGTGTTCCGTAAAAGTCAAAGATGTAATTTCTGTACTCCATTTTAATGCCTCGTGTATTTTCTTAATACAGGGAGAAGCTCCTTAAGGCATTCAAGGGCGTAGTCGATCTCATCCTCCGTCGTTGTGGGAGCAAAGCTGAATCTGAGAGTGGAATTCAAGTACCTGTTATCCGTTCCGATAGCTTTTAATGTTCCCGAAATGGCGGGATGATTTGATGAGCAGGCAGATCCCGATGAAACGTACACCTGCTTTTCTTCGAGCGCATGAAGCAGAACTTCGCTCCTGCTGAGTCCCTCAAAACCGCAGCTCACCACATGAGGAGCTGTCTGCAGTATCCTTTCGTGAAGATCGGGGATTTCCTCTTTGCTGTCTCCGAAGGTGTGAACGTGCACATTATCGAGTTCCAGAAGCCCCCTGATCATCCTTTCCTTTAAAGCATATAAATGCTCTCTGTTTTTGTCCAGATCATTGTAAGCATCAAAAGCCGCCTGTCCCAGACCGCTGATGGCGGGAACGTTTTCGGTTCCCGATCTCATGCCTTTTTCCTGGCCCCCGCCGTAAATTATGGGCTTTATCTTAACACCCTTTTTTACAAACAGGAATCCGCTTCCCTTGGGTCCCAGTATCTTGTGACCCGAAACTGACAGCATGTCTGTTCCCATGTTTTTGGGGATGAGTTTCATTTTGCCAAATCCCTGGATGGCATCCACATGAAAAAGGACCGAAGGATTCTTTGCTTTTACTGCCTTTGACAGGGCTGTGATGTCATTGACGCTTCCTATCTCATTGTTTACCAGCATGACGGAAACGAGAATTGTGTCATCCCGTACCATATCGGTCAATTCATCGGGTATCACATGTCCCGATCCGTCAACCGGCGCAAAGGATATCTCGTAGCCCATACTCTCCAGAAAAAGCAGCGGATTGTAGACCGAAGCATGCTCCATACGGGTTGTGATTATATGCTTTCCTTTTCTGGAATTTGCAAGTGCGGCACCGATCAGAGCGGTATTGTTTGATTCGGTTCCTCCGGAAGTGAAGATGATCTCTCTCGGTTCACATTTTAATATCTTTGAAATAATGTCCTTAGCTTCTTTTATATAGTTTTCAGCATCCATTCCAAGCTTGTGCATGGATGAAGGATTTCCGAAATCCTTCAGGTAAACGGATGTCATTTTATCAAAAACGCTCCGGGACACTTTTGTCGTAGCGGCATTATCAAGGTAGGCTATCATCAATAATTCTCCGTTTCATACATTAAGATTGCTGCGGTTGTGAAACCTGCAGTCTCCGTGCGCAGGATCCTTTTGCCGAGAGAAACGGTTTCAGCTCCCGCTTTTTTTGCTTCTTCGACTTCGCTCTCATCGAAGCCCCCTTCCGGGCCTATGAATACAGACACGGTTCTTTTTCCGTTTTCCGAAAGGGAAGCCTTCAGTCTTTTGGCAAAATTCTTTAAAGAAAGGATCCCTTCCGCATTTTCGTAGGGCACCAAAAGGAAATCCGGGTCCTCATTTACCGCCCTTTTTAATGCTTCCTTAAAGCTCATCACTTTTCCGATCTCAGGGATAACTCCCCTGCCGGACTGCTTCGCGGCAGCTCTTGAGATCTCCGACCATCTGGCATTCTTTTTCGCTTCGGACTTTTCGTCTTCTATCTTAACGATACATCTTTTCATGGTTATGGGGACTATCTCCGAGACTCCCAGTTCAACGCATTTTTGAATGATGAGCTCCATCTTGTCTTTCTTCGGAAGTCCCTGATAAAGCACTATCCTTACGGGTAATTCGCTTTCGGATGCTCTGCTTTCCAGTACACGGCACCGTATCTCGTTTTTGTTACTCATGTCCGTGATCACGGACAGATGATCCACATTCTGCCCGTTGCAAAGAACGATCCGGTCACCTTCGGTCAATCTCAGTACATTTCTGATGTGATTGACATCCTCTCCCGTAACCACCGCTTCATCACCTGTATGCTGTTCTTCATCGATGTAAAATCTGTACATTTCAAAACCCTCGCAAGAGTTGATTTTAACACAAAAGTTTTTATCGGTAAACCAAAAAAACAGGGGATGCACCCCTGTTTATCATAAATCATTTTTTCTTTTTGTTTTTACCTGAGTCACCGGCATTCTGTACATCCGAAAGTGTTCTGTCGTATGCTTCAAGAAGTTCTTTCTGTTCCTTGGTCAGCTTTGTGGGTACCTGAACAACAAATGTCACATAATGATCGCCTCTTGTGGCGGGATTCTTGATGGAAGGAACGCCCTTGCCGCGAAGACGGATCCTTGTATCTGTCTGTGTTCCGGGAGAAACAGTGTAGATCACATCTCCGTCAATGGTAGTGATCCTCATGTCACCGCCCAGAGCCGCCTTTGTAAAAGGAAGGGGAACATTTGAATAAATGTCCATTCCGTCTCTCTGGAAGATGGGGCTGTCCTTGACACGGATCTCAACAAGAATGTCTCCTCTGGGTCCGCCGTTGGTTCCGGGTTCTCCTTCGCCCGAAAGGCGAACTGCCTGACCGTCGTTGATACCTGCGGGAATGTTGACCTCAA
Organism: Lachnospiraceae bacterium; assembly: GCA_016287675.1. GTDB lineage: Bacteria > Bacillota > Clostridia > Lachnospirales > Lachnospiraceae > RGIG3528. Next base: position 3,908 of record JAEFAR010000045.1, on the reverse strand, counting down.
TGGTCTTCTTTCTGGAGATAAATCCTTCACCGTAACACTTGGGGCACTTGTCCTTAATGATCTTTCCCTTACCGCGACATTCGGGACAGACCTGAACACTCTGTGTCATGCCGAACAAAGACTGTCTCTGAAATACCACCTGTCCTCTTCCTTTACACTGGGGACAAGTCTCGGGATTGGTACCTTTTCTGGCACCGGTTCCGTTACATTCGGGACAGATGTCATGTCCGTTAAAGGTGACCTCTTTTTTGGTGCCAAAAACAGCTTCCTCAAAGGTAATGGTAACACCGATCCTGATGTTGGCTCCCTTCTGAGGTTCATTGGCGCCGTAGGAACTTCTCCTGCCGCCAAAGCCTCCCATACCGAAGAGATCTCCGAAGATGTCTCCGAAATTGGAGAAGATGTCTCCCATATCACTGAAACCGAAACCGCTCGCACCTGCTCCGCCGCCGTTTTCGAAGGCTGCATGACCGAACTGGTCATACTTTCTCCTCTTGTCGGCATCGGAAAGGACTGCATATGCTTCGGAAGCCTCTTTGAACTTTTCCTCAGCTTCCTTGTTGCCGGGATTCAGATCGGGATGATACTTCTTAGCCAGAACTCTGTATGCTTTTTTGATCTCGTCATCGGAGGCGTTCTTGGTTACACCCAGCACCTCATAGTAGTCACGCTTATTGTCTGCCATATAAAAAAATCCTCATTTTTATAGTTGATTAAAACCCACAAGGGGCGTTGTTCACGCCCCTGTAAGGTGAAATATTATACTTCTCTGAAATCTCCGTCAACAACATCATCGTTGTTATTGTTAGAACCTGTGCTGCCTGCATTTCCGGCATTACCGCCAAAGCCTGCACCGCTCATGTCGGGACCTGCACCCTGTGCTCCGCCCTGGTTCTGCTCATAAAGCTTTGAGAAAAGGCTCTGAGCGGACTCCATAAGTCTTTCCTTGGCAGCCTTCAGATCGTTCACTTCGTTCTCTGTCATAACCTCGGGATTTGCCTTGTTCACAAGATCCTTAAGGTTATCAAGGTCTCTCTGAACATTTGCCTTGTCACTCTCGGAAAGCTTGTCACCGATATCCTTTAAGCTCTTTTCTGTCTGGAATACGAAGGAATCGCACTCGTTCTTTGTATCAACGGCTTCCTTTCTCTTCTTATCCTGAGCTTCATACTCAGCAGCTTCCTTAACAGCCTTTGCGATATCATCGTCTGAAAGGTTGGTACCTGCTGTGATCGTGATGTGCTGCTCCTTGCCGGTTCCGAGATCCTTAGCGGAAACATTTACGATACCGTTTGCATCGATATCGAATGTAACCTCGATCTGCGGTACTCCTCTGGGAGCTGAAGGGATGCCGTCCAGTCTGAAACGTCCGAGGGACTTGTTGTCCTTTGCGAACTTTCTTTCACCCTGAACTACGTTGATGTCAACTGCTGTCTGACCGTCTTCGGCAGTTGAGAATACCTGGCTCTTCTTAGCAGGGATCGTTGTGTTCTTCTCAATGAGAGGAGTTGCGATTCCGCCGAGGGTCTCAATGGAAAGTGTAAGAGGTGTAACATCGAGAAGGAGAACGGACTTGGATCCGGATTCACCTGCAAGTGTACCACCCTGGATAGCTGCACCGATAGCAACACATTCATCAGGGTTAAGGGATTTTGAGGGCTCCTTACCTGTCATCTGCTTAACAAGTTCCTGAACTGCGGGGATTCTTGTGGAACCACCTACAAGAAGAACCTTACCGAGATCGCTTGCTGTAAGTCCTGCATCGCGAAGAGCTGTCTGAACAGGCTCTCTTGTTGCATCTACAAGGTCTCTTGTGAGTTCATCGAACTTAGCACGTGTGAGGTTGATGTCAAGGTGCTTGGGTCCTTCTGCAGTTGCCGTAATGAAAGGAAGGTTGATGTTTGTCTGTGTCTGTGTGGAAAGTTCCTTTTTTGCCTTCTCTGCTGCTTCCTTAAGTCTCTGAACAGCCATCTTGTCTGCGGAAAGATCGACTCCTTCTGTTCTCTTAAACTCATCAATAAGGAATCTCATAACGCGATCGTCGAAGTCATCTCCGCCGAGTCTGTTGTTTCCTGCTGTTGCAAGAACTTCGATAACGCCGTCACCGATGTCGATAACGGAAACATCGAATGTACCGCCACCAAGGTCATAAACCATGATCTTCTGTTCTTTTTCATTGTCAAGGCCGTAAGCAAGAGCCGCTGCAGTAGGCTCGTTGATGATACGCTTAACATCAAGACCTGCGATCTTGCCCGCATCCTTTGTAGCCTGACGCTGAGCATCGTTAAAGTAAGCGGGAACTGTGATAACAGCTTCCTTTACGGGCTCGCCGAGGTAAGCTTCCGCATCACCCTTAAGCTTCTGAAGGATCATTGCGGAAATCTCCTGGGGAGAATACTTCTTGTCATCAATTGTAACTCTGTAATCGGATCCCATGTGTCTCTTGATGGAAGAGATGGTCTTTTCAGAGTTTGTAACTGCCTGACGTCTTGCGGAATCACCTACGATCCTTTCGCCTGTCTTTGTAAAAGCAACTACGGAAGGAGTTGTTCTTCCACCATCAGGGTTTGTAATAACTACGGGCTTACCGCCCTCCATAACTGCGACGCAGGAATTTGTCGTTCCAAGGTCAATACCGATAATCTTACTCATTTCTTTTTCCTCCTGATTCTATTCCCCGACTGTCCTTTAAATGACAGCCTGTCTGAAATGTTTTTTCTAATTTGCCACCTTAACCATTGAATGTCTTACAACGGTGTCTTTATAAAAATAACCCTTCTGGAAAACCTCGACGATGGTGTTCTCGCCTACGTTTTCATCTTCAACATGCATCACTGCATTGTGAAGATCAGGATTAAATTCACAGTTCAATGCTTCGATCTCTTTGAGTCCGGCTTCCTGAAGTCCGGTCATCATCTGCTTGTAAACCTTTTCCATTCCGGCTGCGAAAGGTGCTGCCTTTTCTTCTTCCGAAAGTCCGTCAAAGCCTCTTTCAAAATTGTCGATAACGGGAAGGATCTTTTCAACTATATTCTTTGCTCCCATATCGAACATTGCACTCTTTTCTTTTTCGGTTCGTTTGCGATAATTGTCAAACTCGGCCATTTGGCGAAGAATGCGGTCGTTCAGACTTTCGATCTCAAGATCTTTTTTGTCTTTCTTTTCTTTCTTGGGATCCTCGTCCTTTTCTTCTTTATCTTCGGCTTTATCTTCAGCTTCTTCACAGGCTTTTTCCTCAGCCTTTTCTTCGGCCTTTTCTTCTCCTGTTTCAGCCTTTTCAGCGGAAGCATCAACCTTTATATCTTCGATGTTTTCCGTCTTGTTCTTGTTCTTCACCTTGTTCTCAGGCTCCTTCCTTAAGCTATTTCTTTATCAGTTCATCGATCTGATTTTTGATCGTTGTAAGTGCGGAAACCACTTTTTCGTAATCCATTCTCTTCGGACCTACGATACCGAATTTTCCGTACATACCGTCGGACAGCTCGTAAGTGGCGGTCACAACGGAACAATCTTTCATGGAATCTACGGTCACTTCATCACCGATGTAAACCCTGATGGGATTTCCGTCCCCGTCATCCTTCTTCATGAGCTCCGTAAGCTCTTTCTTTTCTTCGATCTCGTATAAGATGTCGGAAGCATTGTCGCCTGAAGAAAGCTCCGGGTACTTTAAGATGTTGGTCGCTCCGCTGGTGTAAACCTTTACCCTTTCCTCTTCGGAAAGTGCCTGGGCAACCGCATCGAGTACATCATTTACAACGCCGCCGAGTCCCTCCGACTGCTTTTTCATCTTTCCTATGATCTCGAGATTGATCTCTGAAAGATCAAGTCCCTGAAGGAAGCTGTTAAGCATCAGATTGAGTTTCAGCATCGTTTCGGGTTCGATCTCCTTGGAGACTTCGATGACCTTG
>JAEFAR010000044.1 GCA_016287675.1 Lachnospiraceae bacterium | reverse complement strand
TTCCGCGAGATGACTCAGGATTTTGATGTTATGATAAATCATATGAGTGATTTTGATGAAATAGTTCATAAAATTGCTGATGAGTACAATCTGGTTGAGGATTGGATGAACACAGATTTCACAAAGACAAGTTCTTACTCGGATAAATTGAGGCAGATTTCGAGGCATTTTTGTTCGTACAATCATGGAAGCCTTGAGATCAGAACGGTGACGGATGAGTACCTGATTGCAATGAAAATGGTCTCTTCAAGAGAATACAGAAATGATCTTTCGGACATAGTAGGTATTCTGGCATATTCAAAGAAGAACGGAGTAACTATTTCATATGAGAAGATCATTAAGGCAGTGGAGTTCCTCTACGGTGATGTTACGCCGAATGAGAAGGTTAGAACAAAGGTAAAAGAATATGCAGAAATGGACGAGAATGCATTGTCTCGTTTGTATGATGACATAAGAAATGAAGAAAACACAGTTAAAGAGGAACTGATAGACATAGAGGGGAATTACCCCGGAGTTGTGAATGAAAACAGTGTAAATGATATTATCGAGACGATCAAAAAGAAGATTTTGCGTTAATTCTGTTGCTGCTATGGACATAAACGATCTTTCTTTGCTTGCGTATTAAAACATGTTCGGACGATGAAGTAAAATAATCGTGCGACAATTACTGCATGAGCGTACGATTTCTCTATGGATTTTTTTGATCACCGATATTCAATCAGATCCTCCATTTGACAATGAAGCGGTTTGCTCAGTTGCAGCAAGGTGATCGCCGAAGCGTTATTTATATTTCTCTGTCTTTGCTCAAAGAGCTGTATCTGCCTGAGGGCTACACCGGATGCAAATGCCAGTTGTGATTGGGAAAAGCCGCAACTGATACGTCTGCTTCGGAGGCGTGTGTAGGGATTGGCTTTTGCGATCAGAGCCTCTATTTGATCAGTGAAATGTGAAATGTCCATTTCATGGTAGACCGGATACATCCGGATTAGCTGTGAAAGTGGAATATAGCTGATTATTTCAGTGAAAGAGCGTGAAGAATACCACTGATAATAGGCTAGTGCCCAACCGGCCCAATACTCCGGAGATTTGTCAAGATACATGACATCGCCGGCGTCATTGAAAGGCGTGTGAGTATCTGACAGAACCATCCTTGCAAGCTCACAACCATTCATTCCCGCAATATAACGCGGATTCCCACTGGAAAACTGTTTGGAAGCGTTTGAAACTATGAATGCATCTCCGAAGGTATCCGGATTCAGATTAAGAGACATTACAGCAAAGTCAACAGCATGCCCAAGAACATGTCGAACAGGTCCTGACCGGTACGGTCAGGACCTGTTTGATAGTGGTTTAAAAATGTTATTCGGTTAATTTAAATCTGATGTATAGTTAATTTTCCTTTGCAAACTGTGTTTTAAGCTCTGAGGAGAGTTCCACGATCCTGTTCATTTCAGTGGTGATGTTTGCAATAGCGTTGTTCTGGTCGGAGACGGTTCCGGTGATCTCGTCGATGGTGGTTGCGTTGTCACGGGTGACTGTAACCATGGCATCCATGTTGCTGCGGATCTGTCCGAACTGCTTGCGGATGTGTTCGATGATAGTGTACTCACGGTCCACCTTTTCCTTGGCTGCGCCTGTGGTGGCAGTTATCTTTTCAAAAACGGTGAGGATGTCCTCAACCTTTTGAACGCTGCTTCCTGCGGCTTCTGCGCCGGCGGTGATCTCCTTGGCAACATTGTTTATGCGGTCTTTCAGCTGTTCAAGAATGCTCCCGATGTTGTTGGAGGCGGTGGCACTCTGCTCAGAGAGCTGGCGTATCTCTTCGGCAACTACAGCGAACCCTCTGCCGTGCTCACCCGCACGCGCTGCTTCGATGGAAGCGTTAAGCGAGAGCAGGTTGGTCTTGGATGCGATGGAGTTGATCTGATCAAGGATGGATGTGATCCTGCTCATCTCGTCCAGGAGGGACTCGGTGGAAGTCTTCGCGCCGGATACGGTTTCTTCCATGCCGCTGATGAATTCCTTGGCGGTCACAACGGTCTCTGTGCCGTTCTCGACTGCGTTAAGTACATCCGAGAAGCCTGCATCCATTTCCTTTGCGAGGTTGTGGTTGTCGTCTATGTCTTTGCTTGCGTTATCTACGGAAACAACCACGTCTGAAGCTGCTTGAGTCGTTGTTTCCATGAGTCTGCCCATCTTTCCTGTGGAATTCTCCACGTTTTTGCCTGCGTCCACAAGCACCTTCAAAACGTTTTGCGAACCCATGATGGAAGCGTTTAACTGTTGTGCGATATTGTCAGCAAGCTTCTCGTTCTTTTGAACGATAGCCAGCGTCTTTTCAGTCTCATCAACGACCTGAGATCCACGTTTTACGCAGTTGTAGATGAGGATCGAGGTAATGATGTAGAGCGCGATCTTCGTCATTCCGCCGCCGAAGCTGCCTGTGGACCCGTCGACGATCTTTGCGTCGATGAAGAGTGATATGATCGAGATCAGAATGAAAGGACCGGAAAAGTAGAGCACCAGCCTCTTCATGAAGTAGGTCGAGATCATGGCCAGCAGTACGAAATCCGCAAAGAAAGCGACTCCGTTTCCGCCCGAAAGCCACGAGAATACCAATGTACCCACAGCTGCGGGCATTACAAGAAACATTGCTTTCTGCATGTCAGGCATATGGATAAAGAACGCAACCGTTGAGACTGCACCGCAGGTCAGCATGGTAATGACTTCGATGATCGTGGTATGCGACATTCCGAAATTTAAAACTGCCAATGCAATGAGAGCAAGAATAGCGCCCCAGATGATGATAAAGTTTGTCTTGTGTATTTTTTTAACAGACATATATTCTCCTTATAATATGAAAACAATTGAAAAAAAATTTGCAAGTGAAACAGTTAATTATAACCCAGGATTTCAAATCGGTCAAGTGGAGCTGTGGAGGTCTGATCTTTCAGGCGTTTCACCTGCCTTCTGTGTTTTGCGGGCACCATTTCGAAGAGATATACGAAGGCAAAAAATATAAAACACAACAATTTCTTAACATATGTATCTTTGTTTTCTGATATAATGCTTTAAGTTTACGGGTTTCCTGTTGGCAGCTCCGAGCTGCTTAGATCCGTATCGCTTTGGTAAAGGAGAATTAAAATGTACGAATACAAAGGACGGGTCAGATACAGCGAGTGCGACAGGTTCGGCCGCCTCAGCATAGCGGGCGTCATCAACTACCTGCAGGACATTGCCACGCTTCACTCCGAAGACAAAAACGTGGGACTTTCCTATCTTGCCGAGCGAGACCTGGGCTGGGTGGTCACGAATTACACCATGAACATCACGGAATTTCCCAAAATGGGTGAGGAGATCACGATCAGGACCTACCCTCATTCCATGAGAGCCTGCGTGGCATTCAGAACCTTTGAAATGCTTGACGGGAGGGGTGAGCGCTTCGCAGAAGTGATCTCTTCATGGGCCCTCATGAACATTAAAGAGATGAAGCCCGTGAAAGTCACGGATGAAATGCTTGCGGCCTACGATCCCCTCATCTGCCCGGATTTTTCGCCCGCGACCGTAAAAGCAAAGCCCGAAGGAGAAGAAAAACGAGTCGGATCCTTCACGGTTTCCGAAGCCGAAATAGACACAAACGGGCATATGAATAACGGAGCGTACGCACGTATCGCGGAAAAATTCCTTCCCGAGGACTTTAGGTTTACAGGCTGCGTTTACATCTTTAAAAAAATGCTGTTTTTGGATGAAAAGGCCGAGGTGTTCACATCAAAGACGGAAGACGGCAGTCTTCAGATTATCTTCCGTAAAGAGGGCGAAATGTGCTTCATGGCACAGTTCAAGCAGGTTTGATAAGGTCAGGAAGCGAAACAAGGCAGAGTGTTCCAAAGCGGTTCACTCTGCCTTACTTTTTCGGTATTAAGAATACTGCATCGATCAGGTCAGACACATTTAAGCATATGAGCTTAACACTATGCTGTTGCTTTTATCCCCTACGCGATGTCTTCCATCTGAGCTGTGTAGAGCTTGTAGTAAGCTCCCTTCTTTGCCAGCAGTTCCTCGTGAGTGCCGCATTCCTGTATGCCTCCGTCGGAGATGTACATGATCTTGTCGCAGTTTTTGATGGTGGAAAGCCTGTGGGCGATGATGAAGGAAGTACGTCCCACAAGCATATTGTTAAGGCCCTGTTGCAGGTCACGCTCCGTCTGAACGTCGATGGAGGAGGTCGCTTCGTCAAGAACCAGGATCGCGGGATCCGAAAGGAGGGTTCTGGCGAAGGAGATCAGCTGCTTCTGTCCCTGTGAAAGGAGAGAGCCCCGCTCCTTGACCTCGGTCTGATAGCCGTTTGCCATCCTTTCAATGAAAGGATCCGCACAGACGACTTCACTTGCTTTTTTGATCTCTTCGGAGGTTGCATCCAGCTTTCCGTAACGGATGTTGTCCTCGATGGTTCCGGAGAAGATGAAGCTGTCCTGGAGCATTATGCCCATCTGGGAGCGAAGGGACTCTATGGTAACCTTCGAAATGTCGTGACCGTCGATCAGGACACTGCCCTTTTGAACATCGTAAAATCTGGAGATCAGATTTACGATAGTGCTCTTTCCTGCGCCGGTAGGACCGACGAGAGCCACGCTTTCACCGGGATTTACGGTGAAGGAAAGATCCTTTAAAATATCATGACCTTCTTCGTAGGCAAAAGTAACATTTTTAAATTCTACCTTGCCTTTAATGGGAGGGAGGACTGTTGCGTCGGGCGCATCATGGATCTCCACGGGCTCGTCCAGAGTCTCGAAGATACGTTCAAGGTACGCCATGTTGTTCAGGAAGTTGTTAAAAATGTTTCCCAAGTTCATTATGGGCTGCCAGAAACGAGCTGCGTAGGATGAGATACCGAGTATGGTTCCCACGGTGTAATGACCGTTTGCAAAGACGATCAGGCCGAAGATGAATATGCATGCGCGGATGATGACCGAAATGTTGTCGATTCCGGGCCAGATGAGGTTGGAGTAGGAAACGGCCTTCATCCATGTCTTTTTGCAGCGGCCCGAAAGTGTGGAAAAGATCTCCGCATTTTCGTCTTCACGGGCAAAGATCTGGGTAACACGGGCACCTACGATGTTTTCCTGCAGGTAGGCGTTCAGGTTCGAGTTCTTGTTGGAAACCTGCTGCCATGCGCGGCGCTGCTTGTTCTTGATCCACAGCAGGAAAGCCGCAAGGAAGGGAACACCTGCCAGAACCACCAGTGAAAGCTTCACATCCATGATGAACATGAAGATGATGATGAAGATCAGGTTAAAGGTTTCCAGGATCAGGTTGATCAGGCTGTTGGACAGCATGTCGGAAACGGAGTTCACGTAGTTTACCACCCGGACAAGGATCTTTCCGTGGGGCCTGTTGTCGTAGTACTTGAAGGACAGTTTCTGCAGGTGGGCAAAAAGGTCCTTTCTTATGTCGTAAACGATGTTCTGTCCCACCTTTGTCATGATCTTTGATCTGACGGTGGTGAAGAACACGCTGATAACTGTGCAGATCACAAGCATTCCCGCAAGAACGAAGAGCATTTTAACGTCTCCGTTGGGAATCGCTTCATCCAGCGCCTGTTGCTGGAATCTGGGTGAAAAAAGACCTGCTATTGCGCCCATGGCACTTAAGGTCAGGGCGAAGAGCATCTTCTTTGCATATTTCTTAATGTAGACCCAGGAACGTAAGAGGTGCCTTATCTCAAAAGGGGTTTCAAGCACTTCGTCTTCTTTGTATGTGTTTCTTGCCATGCTACTGATCACCTCCTGTCTGAAGATCTACAATACTCCTGTAGTAACCTTTCTTTTCGATAAGCTCCTGATGGGTGCCCATTTCAAGGATGTGACCGTCCTTAAGGACCATGATCTTGTCTGCGGTCTTTGTGGTGGAGATCCTTTGGGCAATGATGATCTTTGTGCAGGGGAAATCAAGGTGCTTGAGGCTTTCCTGGATTTCTTTTTCCGTTTCCATGTCCACCGCGGAGGTGGTATCATCCAGGATCAGGATGGCAGGACGGATGGCAAGGGCGCGGGCAAGGGAGATCCTCTGCTTCTGACCGCCGGAAAGTCCCACACCGCGCTCTCCTATGATGGTGTCGTAGCCTTCCGGCATCTTTGCGATGAAGTCTGATGCTGCCGAGTAGCGGGCAAATTTCACCACTTCATTCTTGGGAAGGTGGTCATCTCCGTAGGCGATGTTACCGTCGATGGTATCCGAATAGAGGAGGACTTCCTGAGTAGCAAGTCCGATGTTCTTCCTGAGCTGCTGAAGCTTAAGCTCCCGAACATCAACATCGTCCACCAGCACCTGTCCGCCGGTAACTTCGTAGAATCTGGGGATCAGGTGTATGAGGGATGTTTTTCCGCAGCCTGTCTCTCCCATGATGGCAAGGGTTTCACCCGGTTCCACCGTAAAGGACAGGTTTTCCAGAACGGGAAGCTTTCCGTCTTCGTACTTAAAGCTTACATTCTTAAATTCCACTTTGCCCTTGAATCTTTCGGGCTTGTCAACTGCGTTGGGCGCATCCTTGATCTTGGGCTCCGAGTAGTAGATCTCCATGACCTTTGCGGATGCTGCCTTGAAACGCTGAAATTCGTTCATTATGGAACCCAGGTTTCTCATGGGGTTCGCAATGGCCCAGATGAGTCCCGAGAATGCGGCAAACTCACCCTTTGTAAGTCTGCCGTTTATTATGAATATGCCTCCCACTACCAATAATATGATAGGCATAAGGTTAGCGAAGGTTTCAATGGCCGGGTAGTACTTGAGCCATGTGAGAGCTGTCACCTTGTTTGTTTCGCTGTATTCCGTGTTTCCCCGGTCGAATTTTTCGATCTCGTACTTTTCACGAGCAAAGGCTTTCACCACGCGGTTACCGGAAATGTTTTCCTGAGCGTTGGTGTTGAGACCCGAAAGCTTTTCACGGAGAAGAGCGTGCTTCGGTCCCACATCCTTACGGAATCGAAGGATGACGATGAAGATCAGCGGAGAGATGACCAAAAGGATGAGGGCCAGCTGCCAGTCCATGAAAAAGAAGTAGACCATGGTGGCTGCGTAGAGGGTGACTGATTCGATAATGGTCTTGATGACCCAGGCAATCATATGCCTGACTGCGTCAAGGTCTCCCGTCATTCGTGTCATCAGATCGCCGGTACGATAGGTGTTGTAAAAATTCATGTCCTGACGCTGCACCTTGTCGTAGAGTTCGTTCCTTATCTTATAAAGGAACCACTGGGATGCGGATTCAAAAATCATTCCCGTTCCGTAGACTATGATCGTACGGATCAGTGTGAGTCCCACCATCGCTCCGATGTAGAAATAAAAGAGACTGCGGTTGTGTTCAAGGTTGTAAGCGGCATTTTCACCATCGATAAATGTATCGATGAGTTTGGCAACAAAAAAGGGAATGGTAAGCTGCATAACATTGAATGTTATGGATCCCATGATTCCCAAACCGTAAAATGCCCGTTTCCCCTTGAGATTGGTCCAGACCCAGGTGACCCTGGAAGGAATGGACGCTGTTGCTTTGGAAGTAGTACTGTCCATAAAAGCTCCTCACAAGTTAAAATTTTAAATTTGCACTCCCTACCGCAAATTATCAGTGTTATTGAGGGCAAAACCCCTTCAAATACAGATATTATGCGGTTTCTGAAAAAAACAGTTAAAACCGTCCGCGTATTGTAACATGTATCCCGGGGAAAAACAACAAGTAAAAAATGGTTTTTACGTTAAATTTCAGTTAAACTTTAGAGAATCTTCCACAAAGGACTTTACCAAACGGAGACGAAAAGGTAAAATAACGGTACAAGGGTTTATTTCTGCGTTATTCAAATAATTAACATTAAAGGAAACGAAGAGATGAAGAAAAAAAGTGAACAGTTTAGAAACAACAGAGCAGTACTTGTAGTTTGGGGCATTGTGGCGTTTATTCTTGTTGCTGCCAACTTCCTTGAAGTAGTTAAAGGTAATCATGACATCGGCTGGTACGGTGGTTTTGTCGGAGTCATGATTGTAACCTTCGCCCCCGGAGTTGTAGAGTTCGTAAGGACCAGGGGTGAGAGCAGGATCTTTAAGTATTTTGTGGCTGTGGGCTACCCTTTGTTCTGCGGCTATTGTCAGTTACAGGCAAATACGAGTGTTTCCAACCTGTACCTCTACCCTGTTTTTGTCCTTGTGCTTCTTTACCTTGACGTTAGGATGGTCTGCATATTAAGCGGCATCAGCGCTGTCTGGAACATTGCGGTGCTCATTGTCCATCTTGGGAAGGCGGGGGACGGAAGAGCGATCCTTATCACCGAATACGAGATCATTTTTGCATCGCTGCTCATTTCTACAGTGGGCGTTATAGTTGCGATCCAAAATATAAAATACAACAATCAGAAAAAGCTTGATGAAGTCAATAAACTTTCGGAGGAAGCAAAGCAGAGAAACGAACGGATCGTTATCGCATGTGCTGAAGTCGACAAGAAGATGGTGGACATTGAGAATGCGGCAAATGAAAACGCTTCCAGCATGCGCAACATGTCCGAGAGTATCCGGGACATCAGCTCGGCCATTCTCAGCATTTCCGATAATGTTCAGGACGAAGCAAATGCCATGAGCGAAGCAAATCGTGAAATGAGCAGCATTAAGCAGAATGCGGACGAGCTTTCAAAGAATGTTAAGCTCATTCAGGAAAGCAACGATGCAAACGCTCAAAAGATCTCCGAGATCAACGTTCAGGCCGGCGAACTTCTTGAAAAGTCCGGCATCACAAAGCAGAAGGTTGACGACGTTAAGGAACTGGCCACCAAGGTTACGGAAGTTATAGGAGTCATCAGACAGATCTCCGGCAAGACCAATCTCCTTGCGCTTAATGCTTCCATCGAAGCTGCAAGAGCAGGCGAAGCAGGTAAGGGTTTCGCAGTGGTAGCGGAAGAGATCAGAGCACTTGCGGAAAGTACCAACAGTTCCGTTGTGGAGATCGAGGACAGCATCACTCAGCTCAATGAGTCCTGTGACGTTGCCGCAAACAGCATGGAAGAGAGTGTTATCGCCATCAACAGCCAGACGGAGAGTATCACCGAGATCGATTCCTCCATCAGGAATGAGGCTGCTGCCATGAGACAGATCTCTGACGGTATCGATAACATCAATAAAGAGATCAACAGAGTTGCTGATGCAAACAACAGCATTTCCGAGCAGTCCAACAACATCTCGGCGGTTACCGAAGAGATCACAGCAAGTGCGGAAAATGCAGCTTCCATGAGTATTGAAGTAAAGAACATGAGTGAAGGCATCCTTGAAAACATCAAGATTGCCACCCAGGAACTTGAAAAACTAAAAGAATCATAAAATGTTGTAAATGCAACATACTTTCCTCAAAAATCGGATATAATGCAATCAAATAAATTATTCAGGAGGACAAGTCAATGGAAGTTTTACATTTTAATAGCGACACATTTAAGAAAGAAGTTTTGGAATCCGATGTACCTGTACTTGTGGATTTCTGGGCAACATGGTGCGGCCCCTGCCGTGCATTCGCTCCCACTCTTGACAAGCTTGCCGCTGAAAGCAACGGTGAATTTAAGGTTGGTAAGGTCGACGTTGACGAGAACGAAGACATTGCTGCCGAGTACGGGATCCAGAGTATTCCCACAGTGATCGTGTTCAAGGGCGGCGAACCTGCTTTCAGACACACGGGAGCTCTTCCTTTACAGGATCTTCTGGCACAGGTAAAATAAGACGAAAATTAAACAAAAAGATGAGCCGGGAGCAGTGTACTCCCGGCTTTTTTATGCCCGAAAGACGTTTGAGGATTTTTTGACGATTCACTGCCGTTTCCGTTTGACAAAAATCGCCTGTGCATATAAAATAGATTTACTTGTATTTTTGTAAACTTTTCTGGAGAATCAGGCGCGGCTGAGGGAGCCGCAGAGGGAGGAAAGCTTATGTTTCCGGAGCAATGGTGGATCATATTGTTGGTCGCTCTTGTCTTTAACAGTGTTGGGTTTAAAAAATATGTCTGGTTCATGACTATCGGATACGGCTTGTCTGTTGGGGGCATCAGTCTTTGCCTGTTGGTCATGTCTATAGTAAAGGGGCAGTTTGGCGGGTGGTATCTTACACTTTGCCTTCTTCTCATGCTCTACGGATTTCGTCTCGTTTTCACTTTTCTTCTTCGTGACAAGAGGAACACGCCGTCCAACAGAAAACTCATGGACAATTTTGAAAAGAACGTTTCCCCCACGGGGCTCGTCTTCATGTGGCTGTTTGACTCGGTTGTCTACTACGCTATCATGTCTCCCGTCTTTTACAGACTTGCGAACGAGCATACGAAGAACAACGGCGCAAGCATGTACATCGGAATCATTATCGTAGCTGCCGGGATCGGCATTGAAGTTTTGGCAGAATTCCAGAAATTCTTCCAAAAGAGAGAAAATCCCAATCTTCCTGCAATGCAGGGACTCTACAAGATTTCACGCTGCCCGGACTACTTCGGAGAAATCCTTGTCTGGACAGGCGTTTGCGTAACGGGCATCAAGACCACGGTGGGATTTCAGTGGCTGATCGTGCTCTTCGGTTATGCCTACATCATTCACATGATGCTGAACGGCGCAAAGCGCATCGAAATGCAGCACATTAAGTTTTACGGAAGAAACAGGATCTACGTTGATTACGCAAACAGGACTCCGGTTCTTTTTCCCTTCGTTCCCATTTACCATCTGGTAAAGACGGAAAGTGTCAAAAAGCAGCCGAAGCAGCCCAAGATCCTTAAAAAAAGCGAACAGATGAATTAAATTAAAAAACAGATCGGGAAGCGAAAACTTCCCGACTTTTTTTGCGGCTTATAAGGTAAGGTACTTTTACCGTTAATTCTATTATGTTATAATAAAACGATGCAAAGGAGATAAAGATGAAGAGAAGAGTTTTAAAGAATGTAGCATTGACACTTTGCACAGCACTTTTGACTACTGCATTTGGCTGTGGAGGGGCTAACGGAGATCAGGCACCGGAACTGACTCCCACTCCCAAGATCGCGGAAAACGTAAAAAATGCGCCGACAGCCGAGCCCAAACTCACGACTTCTGTGAACCTCATGGCGGACGTTGATGCGGGAAAAGCGGAAATTGCGGAACTCACCGAAGAGTTTCTTAATGCCCAGAACAGATTTGCCGTAAAGCTTTTGCAAACCCAGTATAAGAGCGGAGAGAACACCATGATCTCCCCCGTATCCGCTATGCTTGCCCTGGCAATGACAGCAAACGGAGCAAGAGGAACGACTCTTTCGGAGATGGAAAAGGTTCTGGGAAGCGGGATAGGGATCGAAGAACTTGACAAAATGCTGTTTTCCTTTGTTTCTTCCCTGGACACAAATGAAAAATGCAAGGTACACATTGCGGATTCTGTCTGGTTTTCGGATGATGCGGACATGATCCGCGTGAAGGAGGATTTCCTTAAAACCAACGCAAAATACTTTAATTCCGAGATCTATAAAGCACCCTTTGACGATACGACTTTAAAGGACGTAAACAACTGGGTCAACAAAAACACAGACGGCATGATCCCGAGCATATTGGAAAAGGTCAAGAAAGAGGACGTTATGTACCTCATCAACGCCATTTCCTTCGATGCGGAATGGAAAAAGCCTTATGACGAAGCGGGTGTTTTTGACGGTACCTTTACAAATGCGGCAGGTAAGAAAGAAACAGTCAAGATGATGGCTTCAGAGGAAGGCACATATCTTGAGGACGATACATGTAAAGGCTTTATGAAGGATTACGCAGGAGGATACGCCTTTGTGGCACTTCTTCCCGACGAGGGCGTTTCCATAGACGAGTTTGTGGCTTCCCTGACAGAAGAAAAAGTCATGAAGCTTTTGAACAACCGTATTTGTACGAAAGTCAGGACCAGGATGCCTTCCTTTGAAACGGAGTGTTCCTTCACGCTGAATGATGGTCTCAAGGCTATGGGAATGCCCACGGCTTTTGACGGTATGGCAGCGGATTTCGGCAATATGGCTTATGACGACGGAAACGGCAAAATCTGCATCGACAGAGTCATTCAGAAGACCTACATAAAGGTAGATGAAAAGGGAACAAAGGCAGGGGCCGCAACACTGGTTGCAATGATGAAAAATACGGCATTTATCATAGAGGAGCCCAAGGAAGTGTTCCTTGAAAGACCGTTTGTTTACATGATAATTGACACGGAAAATTTCCTGCCCCTTTTCTTCGGAGCAGAATGTTCCGTAAAGTAAGCAACAAGGCTTTAAGATTGGGAGTGAACCGCAGTTTTTAACTGTGGAATCGGAAGGTGGTTATGGAAGATATTAATCTGGTTATGATGAAGCCTGCGGAACCGAAGAAAGAGATCAGGGTTCCGCAGGCTGTTAAGGGAGTATTGGCCGAACTTGGGGGAGAAAAAGAGGAGATCCTTGCATTTTCCTCCACAGACATGAATGAAAAGGGTGAATACGCCGACGGATACCTTGTTCTTACGGAAAAAGCCATGTATGTGCTTAAAAGCGAGGCTGACAAAAATGCAGTCCATTCATTTAAGGGCTTTTTGAACCGTAAGGACAGGGACACGGAAAAAGAACGGGACTGGAAATGTACGAGATATCCCGTTGAAGAGATCAAAAAAATGACAGTGGAGCCGCAGGTTGCTTGCGGTATTCTTGTTGTGGAATTCAGCGACGGTATTGAAAGAACCGTCGCTGTTTTTTCTAACCTTTACAGAAAAGAAGTCCACGTTCTTGCGAGGAGTTTTGCCAACACCTTCGAAAAACGCGAAGAGAGTGAGGGTGAAGAAAAGGGTGAAGGAAAAGAAAAGAAGGGGAAAGAGCGTGGCGGACGCGGACACGGAGGGCCGGAGGGCGGAAACGACGATGATATCTACTGCCCTATCTGCGGGATGATGTATCCGAAGCCCGAAAGAAAGATCTGCCCCAGATGCATGGACAGAAAATCCATCTTCATCCGCACTTTTGGCTATTTTAAGCCTTATGCCTGCAAGATGGTGATCATGATGCTGATCTATGTGGCGGTGGCGGCTCTGAACCTCGTATGGCCCTATCTGAACGGTACTGTCCTCTATGATCACATTCTGGAGAAGAACAACGATTTTCTTCTTTCCGTAGGGATCAAAAACGGGGATTTCATACTGGCGCTTTTGCTTGTGATCCTCACCATGTTTGCGGCGAGGCTGACATTACAGATCCTCACGATCATACAGGGAGTTTTCACCGCCCACATCGTTTCCTACGTGGTGCGTGACATAAAAAAAGACATTTTCAGCTCCATGGGAAAGCTGTCCATCAGCTTCTTCAGAAACCGCCAGACAGGCGGACTGATGACCAGAGTCCTGAGGGATGCGGACAGGGTTACGGGCTTCTTTATCGACGGCTTCCCCTACATTTTCATCCATTCCTTCTCTCTGATAGCAACAGTCGTAATGATGTTTTCCATAAACTGGAAGATGACGTTGTGTGCCCTGGTTCTCATGCCCGTTGCCTTTGTTTTCATGTTCTTCATGAGACCCAAAATGTGGACAGCCTTCGGACACAGGCACAGAGCGGAAAGGACTTTAAACAGCCGTGTAAATGACAACCTTACGGGAGCCAGAGTCGTAAAATCCTTCGGTCAGGAAGCAAAAGAGGAAGAGCGTTTCGTCTCGGTGAACAAGCGCCTTAAGGATTCCGAAATGTCCATAGTCAGCGTTTCAAACTTCCTCTACTTTACATTTAACTTTACACACAGTGTCTCATCCATTGTCATATGGATCCTGGGCGTCTACATGATCCTTGTGAACCGTAGCATGACCCTTGGTGTGCTCATCACTTTCATCGGATACGTGGATCAGCTGAACGGCCCCATGAACTTTGCATCCAGAGTCTTCAGATGGTGGTCGGACAGCATGAACGCTGCACAGCGTATGTTTGAGATCATCGACGCCATCCCCGAGATCAGGGAAGACGATGAGCCTCTTGGGATGGACAAGCCCCGGGGAGAGATCGAGCTTAAAAATGTGACCTTCGGTTACGAGATCAACCGCCCTGTTCTCAAGGATCTGAATCTTAAGATCCCCGCAGGCAGCATGCTGGGCATAGTGGGACGTTCGGGAGCCGGAAAGACCACTCTCGTAAATCTCATCTCCCGCATGTACGATCCTCAGGAAGGAAGCATACTGATCGACGGCGTGGACATTAAAAAGCTTTCCTTCCGCGATCTCCGCCGTAATGTTGCCATGGTGTCCCAGGAGACCTACATCTTTATGGGAACCGTGGAAGAGAACATCGCCTACGCAAATCCCGCAGCTACCAAGGAAGAGATCATCAGGGCAGCAAAGCTGGCAAGTGCCCATGAGTTCATTCTGCGTATGCCCGACGGATACAACACCATAGTCGGAAGCTCGGGAAGAGAGCTTTCCGGAGGAGAGAGACAGAGGATCTCTATCGCCAGAGCGATACTCGCGAACCCCAAGATCCTGATCCTGGATGAGGCCACCGCATCTGTGGACACAGAGACGGAAAGAGCCATTCAGGCAGCCATCAATTATCTGATAAAGAACAGGACCACCATCTCCATCGCCCACAGGCTTTCGACACTCAGAGACGCGGATTTCCTCTGTGTCATCGATAACGGAGAGATCACGGAGAGGGGCACTCACAAGGAACTGGAGGCTCTTCACGGAACCTACTACAAACTCATGGAACTTCAGACCAAGGCACTGGCATTAAAAGAATGACAACAGCGACCGTTTACATAAAGTGAGGACATTATGGAAGAAAAAGAATTTGATCTTGCCGAAATGGAAAAAGAGACGGAGGAGATGTTAAAGATCAACCTCCTGGACGAAAAAAAAGCAAAATTCACCCGAACGGAAGGGGGCTTTCTGAGCCTTAAAACGGAAGAAAAGGATTACCCCAGAGTCCTGGCGGTAAGGATGTTTCCTTTCACGGATCCCGACAGGTACATTTCCATCCGCACCACAGGCGAGCACTCAAAGGAGATCGGTATCATAGAGGACATGAAGTCCCTTTCGAAGGAAGTCCGGGAGATCATCGAGGAGCAGCTTTCCCTCAGGTATTTCACCCCTGTGATCACGGGCATCAACAGCATTAAGGACGAGTACGGCTATGCCTACTTCGATGTGATGACGGACAGAGGCCGCTGTCGCTTTGCCATCCACATGGGGGGAAGCGATGTGGTGCATCTTACGGAAACCAGGATCATCATCACGGACATCGATGAAAACCGCTTTGAGATCCCCGACATCCTGCAACTCACGCCGGCAGAGCGAAAGAAGCTCGATCTGTTCTTGTAAAGGGGGCACCACGTGGAACTGCGAATCCCATTATCCGAAAAAAACAAAAAACTCCTTCCCGTTGATTTTGACCGGGTGCTCTACTGCGCACCCTACGACATCGGAGAAGACGGGAAGTTTTTAAGAGACTCCTATTTGGCTGTCTCTGATACAGGCATATACATCCTGAACGAGGGAAAACTCACAAAAACCTTTAAAATCGCGGATTACGATACCTTTAAGGCAGAAGTGGGAGTTTCCTGCGGTATCCTGTACGGGATCCCGAAGGGGGCTGACGAATCCGGGGCTCAGATCATAGTAAAGTACTCATCAAGCCATCTGGCGAGATATGCCTACATCGCAAAGGGCTGCCGCTTCCTGGTGGAGGGAAGAAAAGACAGGGTTGTGAGCGAAGAGTACGAAAAGTACTGCCCGAAGTGCGGACGAGCTTTGCCCGGAACCAGGACCTGCCCCAGATGTGCAGGGAAGAAGGAAGGCCTGATCCATGAGCTTTTTGAAATGATGTCCCCCTACAAGCCACAGCTGTTTGTGATATTCATCCTCATGCTGCTGGCGGCACTGACTACGCTTTTAAATCCCGAGATCCAGAAGCATCTGATCGACGATGTGCTTAGAAAAGAAGAAGGGGACATCCGCCTTGCAATGCTGTGCCTGGGAGGCATGCTGGCCATGAGCGTGGGGATCGCGGTGGTGAATCTGTTAAAGAATTATTTCTGCGCCAAGCTTGGCTCCGTGATCAGCATGGATCTGAGAAAAAAACTCTATTCAAAGATCCAGCTGCTTTCGCTCTCCTATGTGAACGAAAGAAAGCCCGGAGACCTCATGAACCGTATTACGAGAGACACTCAGAGGATCAGTGATTTCATGGGGGACACCTTCTGCAACCTTTTCACGGTGGCGATCATCCTGATCTGCGATGTGGCTTATATGCTCTTTCTTGATACAAAGCTCACATTGATCTCCATGGTGTTCATCCCTCTTTCGGTGTTCATTTCCATCGCGTTCAGACACAACATCCACAGGCGTTTCCATATGCAGTGGGTGAAGGACGACAAGATCAACAGCGATCTTCGTGACGTTCTTTCCGGAATGTCGGTGGTAAAAGCCTACGGTAAGGAAGAGGAGGAATCGGAGCACTTTAACGACACTGCGGATGACTACGCCAAGACACAAAGAAGAAATGAAACTTTTTGGGCTGTGTTCTTCCCTCTCATGCAGTTTATGATGGGAGTGGGGATCTACCTTGTGACCTACTTCAGCGGAAAAAGCGTGCTGCTGGGGACGAAGGCACCGGGTGAACTGACACAGTTTGTAAATTACACATCCATGATGTACATGTACGTCGGATGGCTTTCCAACATGCCGAGAATGCTCATGAATCTGGTCACAAGCGTTGAGCGTATCAGCGATGTGATGCAGCAGGAACCCAAGATTGCGGACAGTGAAAGGGCCGTGGAACACAAGATAAAGGGAAACATTGAATTCAGGGATGTAACCTTCGGCTACAAGACCTACGAACCGATCCTTGAGCACATCGATCTTAAGGTAAAGCCCGGAGAGATGATCGGCCTTGTGGGAGCTTCCGGTGCGGGGAAATCCACTCTCATAAATCTCATCATGCATCTTTACGATGTGGATGACGGAGAGCTCCTTGTGGACGGGATCAACATTAAAGACATAAAGCTTGCAAACTATCATTCACAGATAGGTGTGGTTCTGCAGGAAACCTTCCTTTTCTCGGGAACCATCCTGAACAACATCCGTTTTGCGCGTCCCGAAGCGACCACCATGGAAGTCATAAGGGCAGCCAAAATGGCAAACGCCCACGACTTCATCTGCAAGACTCCCGACGGCTATAATACCTATGTGGGAGAAAAGGGCTACAATCTGTCCGGCGGAGAGAGACAGCGTATTGCCATTGCAAGGGCGATCCTGAACGATCCACGGATCCTGATCCTGGATGAAGCAACGGCGAGCCTTGACACCGAAAGCGAGTACCTGATACAGACCGCCCTAAACCGTCTGACGGAAGGGAAAACCACCTTTGCCATCGCCCACAGGCTGTCCACGTTAAAGAACGCAAACCGTCTGGTGGTGATCGACGGTCACGGTATCGCAGAAGTGGGATCCCACAACGAATTGATGGAAAAGAAGGGCATATACTACGGCCTTGTGACCGCCCAGCTTGAAATGCAGGGAACACCTGCTACCGAAGCCATCGCCTGACAAAGAGATCAAGTTTTTTCGATTTGTTGGACTTGATGTGATATAATAACCAATTGTATTTGAAAGGGGAAACATAATGGAAACAGTACTTGAAAGATTTTTAAGATACGTGAAGGTGGACACCCAGTCTCAGGAAGAAGTTGAGGCGGTGCCCAGCACATCAAAGCAGTTCGACCTGGCGCATATGCTTGTGGACGAACTGATCGCTATGGGAGCTCACAATGTGAGACTTTCCGACAATTGCTACATCTACGCTGAGATCCCTGCTACGACGGAAGAAAAGTGGGCTTCCCTCGGATTCATTTCACACATGGACACCAGCGATGCCGTGTCGGGTAAAGATGTAAAGCCCAGGATCATTGAGAATTACGACGGCGGAACCGTTGTCATCAACAAGGAGATGGGACTTTCAATGGGACCTGAAGAGTATCCCGACCTGCTTACCAGAAAGGGAGAGGATCTCATTGTTACCGACGGCACCACCCTTCTGGGAGCCGACGACAAGGCAGGCGTTGCTGAGATCATGACCATGGCAGAGTACCTCCTTCAGAACAGGGAGATAAAGCACGGAAGGATCATGATCGGCTTCACCCCCGACGAAGAAGTGGGACGCGGTGCGGATTTCTTTGACGTTAAGGAGTTTGGAGCTGACTTTGCTTATACGGTTGACGGCGGAGCCGTGGGAGAGATCGAGTACGAGAACTTTAATGCTGCGGCCCTCACAGTGACCGTTACGGGAAAGAGCGTTCATCCGGGCTCCGCAAAGGATGTCATGAAGAATGCCCTCACTCTCGGCATGAAGTTTGATTCACTTCTTCCCGAGAACGAAGTTCCCGAGCATACGGAGGGCTACGAAGGCTTCCACCACCTGACCAATATGGAAGGAAATGTGGATAAAGCCGTGATGCATTACATCTTAAGAGATCACGACGAAGCAAAGCTTGAAGAAAAGAAGCGTGTTGTTCGTGAGACCGCCGACTACCTGAACAAGGTCTACGGCGCCGGAACCTTTGCCATTGAGATCAAGGATTCCTACAGTAACATGAAGAAAAAGATCGAGCCTCACATGTTCCTGATCGACAACGTAAAGGACGTGATGAAGGAACTGGGCATAGAGCCCAAGGTCTGCGCGATCCGCGGAGGCACGGACGGTGCGAGACTTTCCTTCATGGGACTTCCCTGCCCCAACCTTTGCACCGGTGGTGCGAACTACCACGGAAGGTTCGAGTATGTCACCACCCAGTCCATGGAAAAGTGTGTGAATATTCTCATCGGACTTGCAAAGAAAAAGATTGAAAAGAAGTAAGGGATTTAAATGATACAGCTGTCAAAAAATGCAATGTTCCATGTCCACACCTACAGGTGCAAGCATGCCACAGGTACGGACAGGGAGTACGTTGAAAGAGCCATTGAGTTGGGAGCGGACGAGATCTGGTTTACGGATCACGCTCCTTACCCCGGTGATAAGATCGGAAAACGCATGCTTTATACCGATCTGCCGGAATACGTTGAAACCATGAAGTCGCTGAAGAAAGAATATGCCCGGGAGATAGATCTGAAGATCGGCCTTGAAATGGAGTACCTGCCTTCCTACCACGATTACATTAAAGAAACCAGGGAATCAGGGATCTATGACGTTCTTGTTCTGGGAGAGCACTTTTACGAGCGTGCCGACGGAAGCATATACTTTGCGAAGGAAGAGCTGGGCGACGATGTGATGAACGAGCGTTTCGGTCAATGCGAAGGCATGATCATGGGGATAAAAACGGGCTTCTTTGATGTGGTGGCCCACCCTGACCGGATCTTTAGAAACTGCACGAGCTGGACGCCTGAAATGGCGGAGCTCAGCCAAAAGATCATTGACGCGGTCCGTGGTACGGACATTTATCTGGAGCAGAATTACAGCTCTTCCATAAAAAAAGATCATTACTGGACGGAGTTTTGGGACATGGTACCCAAGGACGTCCATGTTTTAAAAGGACTGGATGCACACAAGGTGGAAGCCTTGATGATGTTGGATTTTGAGTTTAAAGCTACGCACTGAGCCGATCATTCGGAGGGAAGCATGGGCTATCAGATCTACAAATACATCATATATTTTCTCTACTGTCTGCTGATCGGTGAACAGATCATCGTTATCATGGGCAGAAAAAAGAGGAGCGTCTATCACATGCTGCTCTGCGCACTGGTCATTATGACGGTGGGGGGCTACATGGTCATGATGAACGCGCAGAATGCCGAGGTGGCGCTGGAAGCAAACAAGGTCACCTATCTCGGCGGCTGTCTTCTGCCCATCGTGGTCTTGAAGATCGGAGCCGACCTTTGCAATCTGAAGATGAAAATGTGGATCTATGTCATGATCTCCGTTGTGGGCATCATCGCAATGGCTCTGGCCTGGTCCGCGGGATATGTGGATCACTACTACTCGGACTACAGCATAGAGATCGTGAACGGCATTACGATCCTGCACAAGGTCTACGGTCCCTGGCATGCTTTTTACTACTTCTATCTTGCGCTCTACTTTGCGGTAACTGTCGTGGTCATCATCCATTGCGTGAGAAACAGAAGGAACTACTCCAACAGGATGGTCATCATCTTTACCGTCATCTGGGGAACGATCTACTTCACCTACTACGGCGAAAGGCTTTTAAACCTTAACGTCAAGATAATGCCCATTGCACTGGCTGTGGGAATGACCTTCTTCGTTGCTTTCTTCAGAAGAGCAAATCTCCTCAGCATGAACACAAACATGTTGAACATCGAGGAAAGAGAAGAGGAAAACGGATACGTAGTCGTCAATTACTCCAACAGGCTTATGGGCCTGAACAGGAAAGCTGCGGAGTTTTTCCCGGAGCTTTCGGGACTCGGTATTGATGATAAATTTGAAAAGATAAAGAACACCTGCTTCTGCGAAAAGATCATTGAACCCGCTTTTTCGAAAGATGAGAATCTTTCGGAAGAGGTGGAGAACAACGGCTATTACCTTAGGGTGATAGTACGAGAGATCAAAGCCCCCGGACAGGTGGGGGATCGTGGCAAAGTAGTGGAGATCCGTGACATTTCCGCGGAAGCAAGATACAAAGAAATGCTCCGGGGCTACCGTGAACGGCTGGAGGCAGAGGTTGCGGAAAAGACGGAAAGCCTTGACAGGATCCGTCAGACCATCGTAATGGGCATGGCCAGCATGATCGAAAGCCGTGACTTTTCAACGGGAGGACACATCCGGAGAAC
>JAEFAR010000043.1 GCA_016287675.1 Lachnospiraceae bacterium | reverse complement strand
TGGCAGCATATCTCTCAGGTATTGTTTTTACAGTTACATCAAAACTCATATTCTGCTCCTTCCTCAGCCTCTTTCTGGCTGTTTCCAGAAGCATCAGTTTGTACTCCGTTTCTTTGGAAAGCTTTGATAGTTCCATCTGCCTCTCTGACAGAAAGGCATCCATCTTTTCTTTATCATCATAGCTGTCAAGGATCTTGATAATATCTGCAAGGGCAAAGCCCATATCCTTGAGTGATGTGATCCTTCCGATGACAAAAAGCTGTTCCTCGCGATAATAGCGGTACCCGGTAAAATCATCGATTTCAGCCGGTTTCAAAAGTCCGATATCATCATAGTGACGTAACATCCTGATGCTTACTCTGGATAGTTTTGAAAATTCGCCTATTTTAAGCATTTGTTCCTACCTCCATGGATGTTTTTCTCTTGAGCTCACTACAACGATAATCCCTCACATAATGTGAGAGTCAATACACTTTTTAACAAAAAAATTCTTTTCTTTTTCAAAAAAGGCTGTGTTTAATTGCCGCTATTCTCTTTTCTATCATCCTTATCCCCTATTCTAACATAATTCTTGGCAAAAGCAACGGGATTACGTATAGTCAAAACAAGCTGAACAATGGATTTTGCCATTATCCTATCTTCCAGCCGACTGCCTGTTTTCTGCCGGAAATGAAATTCTTATAGATACCGTCTTCCGCCATCAGTTTCTCATGGTTACCCTGCTGCACGATCTTTCCTTTATCGATCACAACGATCTGATCAGCGTGGCGGACCGTCTTGAGCCTGTGGGCGATCATGATGATGGTCTTTTCCTTTGTCAGGTTTTCGATGGCTTCCGTCAGCTCCTTTTCATTTTCGGGATCTATGTTGGCGGTAGCTTCATCCAGCACTATGATGGGAGCATCTTTCATAATGGCTCTGGCAATGGCGATACGCTGTTTTTCTCCCCCGGAAAGTGTCGCTCCTCCCTCTCCGATCACTGTATCATATCCCTTAGGAAGTGCACTGATAAAATCATGACAGGAAGCCTTTTTGGCTGCCTCAACCACTTCTTCCATTGAAGCTTCCGGTTTGCCGAAACGGATATTATTGGCAATGGTATCCTCGAAAAGATAGACTCTCTGGAAAACAAAGCTGAAATTCTCCATGAGGCTGTCAAAGCTGTAGTCTTTGACATTTCGTCCCCCGAGAGTGACCTCTCCTTCCTGAACATCCCAGAAGCGGGCGATCAGGGAAGTGATGGTCGTCTTTCCTCCGCCGGAAGGTCCCACTATGGCAGTAGTGGTCTTTTCCTTGATGTCCAGAGTCACATCATCGATTATCTTTCTGTTTTCATATGCAAAGCCCACATGCTCCAGATGGATGTCCCTGTTTGCAGGCTTAATGTCTTCTCCGTCGATGTCCATCTGCTCAATGTCAAGGATCTCATTGGCCAGATCCACACCCTTACCGATGATTTTTAAGAGTGCCGTGTATACACCTGCGAGATCCAGTGACTCAAATATCATAAAGGAGCAAAGAAGCATAGTGATGGTATACACAAGTTCCATCGTTCCCGAAAGATAAAATGCCAGAGAGACTCCGGCTATGGCCACGCCGATCAGTTTTACGACAAGGTTCTGAACGCCCACTGCCGGTATGGCTGCAAGTTCCGCAGTGATATCGGCCTTCTTTTTCCTTTCAATGGATTTCTGCACCCGGGACTGATTCTGACCGATAATGTTGTAATTCCTGATCTCAGCTATTCCCTGGATGTACTCCAAGATCACACCGACCATTTCCCGATCTGCAGAGAGCTTTTCGCCTGCCACTCTTTCCACACTTCTGTTGGTCCACTGATTTACCAAAAGAAAAACACCGATGCCCGCAAGAGAAACAAGTCCGATCCTCACATCAAATGCAAACATGAACAGCGCCACCACAACAGTTGTGATGCTTCCCTGAAGAACCATCATAATGGCACGGGTTGCAATGTCCCCGACCTGTTCCATGGTATTGGTCGTAACGGATGTAATGTGACCAAGACTTGTGTCATTGAAATATCCCATGGGAAGATATCTTAAATGTTCGCCGATCTCGATACGCTTAAGGGCACAGGTGTCATATCCCGCTTCAGTCTGAAGCATGGAAGAAAAACGGTTCACGATCATCTTTCCCACGGTGCTGATCAGCATAAATCCCATGACGATGAGCATGGTCTTTACATCTATGTTCTGATCAAGCACGGCCTTAATGGCAAAGAATGCAGCCGGTATCTTCATGGCCGTAAACATGGCTTCAATGACGCCAAGCGCAGCCGAAACGTAGAATTTATTTCTGTTCTTTTTACTGCAAAAATCAAAAAACTTTCGTACCATCTTAAGCATATGTAACCTCCCCATCACTGTCCTTTGCCATACTGTGAGCTTCCCACATCTTTCTGTACAAGTCGCAGGATTTAAGAAGTTCTTCCTGCGTGCCCTGTGCCTCTACATTTCCGTCATTTATCACAAATATCCTGTCCGCATCCACTATTGTTGAGAGACGATGCGCGATAACGATAAGTGTCCTGCCCTTTACAAGCTTTGCAACACTCATCTGTACCAGTGCCTCGTTCTCGGGATCCGTGTATGCCGTGGCTTCGTCAAGGATAACGACAGGTGCATCCTTGAGCATGGCCCTTGCAATGCAGATCCTCTGTCTTTCACCTCCCGACAGATGACCTCCCGCGCCGCCGACTATCGTGTCATAGCCGTTTTCAAGCCCTAAGATGAACTCGTGACATCCCGTGGCTTTGGCTGCATTAATGACTTCTTCGTCCGTTGCCCCGGCTTTTCCGAGTCTTATGTTTTCCTTGACAGACATATCGAAAAGGTAATTGTCCTGTGCTACGTAAGCTATGCGGCTCGTGTAATACTCAAGCGGGAGTTTCCTAATGTCCACGCCTCCGTATGTGATCGTGCCGGAATCCACATCCCACAAGGAATCGATCAGTCTCGCGACAGTGCTTTTTCCGGATCCGGACGGGCCTACAATAGCCGCAACCTCACCCTGCTTTATCTCCATATTGATACCGTGAAGAACTTCCTTTTCCTTGTAGGTAAATCTCACATCCCGAAGAACAATGTCCGATCCTTCCGGTTTCTGTGTGATGGACTCCGGCCTTACCATATCCTTTCTTTCAAGTATCTCCGTCACTTCACCGAAGATGGTCCCCATCTTCAAAAGATCATCCGTGTAGGAGAAAGCGACGACCAAAGGCGTGATCAGTCCCGTTGACAGGATGATACAAGTTATGAAACCTTCGGGAGACAAAGATCCGCTTTTCACAAGAAGAAGTCCTACCGGAAGCACTCCCAGGAATGTAGCGGGCAGAAATGTCATGGTTCCGGTCTGGGGCCATATGCATCTTCTCATCCATTCTATGAACACATCCGCGCCTTCTCTTGCAGCTGTCACAAATTTCTCGTAGGAACTGCCGGTCTTTCCGAAGGCCTTGATCACTTCAATTCCATTAATGTAC
Source organism: Lachnospiraceae bacterium (assembly GCA_016287675.1). Classification (GTDB taxonomy): domain Bacteria; phylum Bacillota; class Clostridia; order Lachnospirales; family Lachnospiraceae; genus RGIG3528. The sequence goes on along the minus strand of JAEFAR010000043.1, from coordinate 17,628 downwards.
TCAACGGCAGTGTCATTCAGCTTCTTTGTTTTCTGTACCGAAAGTTCATATCCGCCACGGCTCTTGTACAGCATGGCCGCCATGAATACAAGTCCGATCGCCGCACCGACAAAATTGGCAAGCCCCACTCGCCAGTCGATGGTCATGATGTAAACAAACATGACGATGGGAAGCACGATATTCGCAGTAAACTCGGGAACTATGTGTGCAAGTGTCGTTTCCATGGAATCTACACGCTCAACGATGATGTTCTTGTAAGTTCCGCTGTTGTCATCAAGCACGGATCCAAGAGGGATCTTTGAAAGTTTTTCGCAGAGCTGTTTTCTGATACCTCCGAGAACCGTAAATGTTGCAGCATGTGACAGTCCTGTCGACAGTGAATGGAGCGTCACTCTGATCGCCCAGAACAATCCCATAAGTAGCACCTGCTTCAGGTAATAATCCCACTCCCTGTTGCCGGCAAGCAGCTGTCCGACGATCCTTGCAATGATCAGATACGGAACAAATGATGCCGCCACGCCAAGCATAGCAAGCAAAACACTCCCTCCGAAATACGCCCTCTTTCGCCCCGCGAATTCAAGCACCCAGGATACCAATCCTCTTTTTTTCATTTTGTGTATTTCCTCCTTAATCCCTTTTAATTTTTGGTGAATATATGCATTTTAAAGTTAGTGTAAGCTAACCATTCTGCCTTTTTTTAGGGAAACGCAGTTATAAGCGTTTCCCGTTTTGAATAATAAAGCGTGTTTGCCATGCCGCTATTCAGTTATCGTTCAGGCGTTTGGGTTAGCTAACGCTAACTCTAAACCGATAACTTACATAAGAAAAAGAGCCCTAAGGCTCTTTCTACTTCACTCCCATTATCTTAAGCCACCCCGGCATAAAGAATTCCCGGACCGTATTAAGGTATTTCTCAATCTTTATTTCATCATAGTCATGTATGATCGGTTCAAAGCATGCTGTAAGATACGCGGAAAGCAGCATGTGCATCTCCTCCTCACTAAGTTCTGCAGCCGGATACCCCTTTTCTTTCATATATCTTATGGCTTCCAGAAACTCTTTCTGATTTCCCTTAACATAATCGTGTATAAAATTCTCATATTTCGTCCCACCTGAACGAGACATAAGAAGAATGAACTCATCCCTGCGCGGAAGAATAACCTCCTTGATCATATCAACGAAGGTCTCTCCGCATAACTCTTCTTTCAGCATTCCTGCGTCAGCAAGGCTGAACTTTTTTTCAGTGTGCCTTGCAGTCCACGTCTTGATGCCTTCGACCAATGGTTCCACCATAGCATTAAACATGGCTTCTTTATCCGCATAGTGTCTGTATAGTCCGGCTGATGTCATTCCGGCCCGTGCTCCGATACTTCTGATCGAAGCATCCTCATAACCTTTTTCAAGGAACTCTTCTTTGATAGCTTTCTTAACTTTTTCGTGGCTTAATGTCTTATCTCTCGGCATATAAAAACCTCAATGTATCAAAAAAGTAATCATTGATAGCTAACATAGATTACGATAATTCCCCTTTTTTGTCAAGGATACTTTTTAAAACATTTAAAGTGAGTCGATGGGGACAGGTCATTTTGACTCGCCCACGGTGAGTCAAAATGACCTGTCCCCATCGACTCACCTGCGTCATTTTCTCCAGTTTTCCCTCACACGATCCATGATCTCGAGCATCCTGACCGACTCATCAAGGGGCATGGAAATGCTTTCCGTACCGCCTTTTTGAATGCATTCCATGCTTTCAAGGAATTCATATTCATAGCCGCTGATCTGCTTTGGGATGTCAAAGTGCCGGATCAGACGGTCTGAGGTATCAAAAACATTGATCTCCGAAGGATTGTTGATGTTTTCAACAACCATGTAGCCTTTGTCACCGTGGAATATGCCTTTTCGGTCGGAGCGCGGGTAAATGCTGTGAGTCAGCACCGCCATCCTGCCGTCATTGTAGAATACAGTGATGGATTCGTCACTGTCCACGCCTGTTTCCGTGAAGCGTACGGAAGATTCGATCCTTGCGATGTCATGACCGAAATGCATCAGCATGAAGTTGATCCCGTAAACTCCGATGTCAAGCAGTGCGCCGCCGGCAAGTTCGGGCCTGATGATCCTTTCGACATTTGAAATGGGATAGGAAAGATTTGCCGTCATGGTGTAAACTTTCCCGATCAGCCCGCTTTCAAGGATGTCATCGATCATCTTTCTTGAAGGCATGTACCTCGGCCAGATTGCTTCGGAAATGTAGACCTTCTTTTCCGCAGCAAGGCGCATGATCTCCCGCGCCTGCTCAGCATTCTCGCAGAACGCTTTCTCGCACAGCGCTGCTTTCCCGTGCTCTATGCACATCTTCATATGCTCAAAGTGGTGGGAATGGGGTGTTGCGATGTAAACCAGTTCCACTTCGCTGTCCTCAAGCATCTCTTCGTAATTCCCGAAGGCCTTTTTAAATCCGTGCTCCGATGCAAACTTCTCTGCCTTTTTCAGATCTCTTGAAGCCACTGCATAGCAGGTGACCTCGCTCATCTGTTCCAGTGTTTTTGAAACCGTGCCCGCAATGGAACCTGCGCCCAAGATCGCTACATTCACAATAATACCTCCTTTTGAAAGCTTTTCCGCACTCAACCTTTTCTTTCACGAATTATACACAAAATATTGCTCCTTCTCAAGGCTGAAAAGGAGCACATCTTAATATATATTTAATATGCGAAATAGGCATATATATTGTATAATAACTAATAAATTGTATACAAAATTATCTTATCGGAGGGATATTCTATGAACAAAGAACAATTCATACGTGCGAACAAAATGGCTTTTATCATTAATCTGTTCGTTTTGATCTCTGCACTGCTCCTCATGATCTTTCAGGGATTGGAGATCGGTTTCAGCGCAGGCATCATCGTGGAGATCATCGCCACACTTTTAGCCTTTTGCTCCCTTATGGTGGGCATTACAAAGGGTAAGGACAATAAACTTGGTGTTATGACCATCCTCACGGCATCTGCTTTTGTCTATCTGGTGGTCATCCTTGTCCAGAACCAGTTCGTGTTTTTCTCATATGGTATCCCGATCCTCGTTTCAGCCATTGTTTATCTGAATCTTAAAGTAGTAAAAGCGGGAATGGCCGAAATGGGTGTTACCTACCTTATCCTCTTCATCAGGAACATAGTTTCCGGAACGGCAGTTCTTAAAGAAACTGTGGTGGATACGGTTGTTCTTGTCCTGGTTCTTGTCACAGTGTACTATGTGGTGAAGCTGCTTGTAGCCTTCAACAAGGAGAACACTGAAAAGATCGAAGCGGCTTCGGAAAAGCAAAAACAGACCTCCGACAGCATCGTGGAGACCGCCAACAGGATCGGCGAATTCTTCCAGACCGTTAATTCAAATATGGACAATCTGAAGCTCATGGTTTCCGAAAACAGGGATGCCATGGTCAAGATCGCGCAGAACACAGAGACCACAGCCCGTGACATCGACGTCCAGGCTGAAAGATGTCGTGAGATACTCCACCAGACGGAAGAAACAAACGTAAGTAAAGACCGCATGATACAGGCTACGAAATCGGCAAAACAGACCATCACCGACGGTAATGCGGTACTTCGCGAGCTGAAAGAAAGAGCTCAGGAAGTTGAACAGGACAGCATGGCTACAATGGAAGCCACATCCAAGGTCAACGAAAAGATCAAAGATGTCCAGACCATCGTAGGTTCCATCATTGCCATTTCCGGGCAGACCAACCTTCTTGCACTTAACGCATCCATCGAAGCAGCAAGAGCAGGCGATGCGGGTCGCGGCTTTGCGGTTGTTGCGGAAGAGATCAGAAATCTGTCCGAACAGACAAATGAAGCATCCGATAAGATCACTCAGATAATAAAAGAACTGACAGAAGATGTGGAAGTAACGGTTTCAAAATTTGAAAACATGACAGGATCCGTAAGAGAGCAGAATAACATGATCGTTTCCACAGGCGAAAGATTTGATGACATCAACGAGAACGTAACCAACCTTCTTTCCGAATTCTCCGAACTTGAAGCAGGTATCAATGCAATATCCAAGTCTACTGTGGAGATCAACGAAAGCATAAACAACCTGGCAGGCAACAGCCGAACCATCGCCGATCTTACAAAGGAGGGCGAGGATTCGTCCATGGCTGCGGTATCTTCCTGCAGCAACATGGGAAATGTTCTGGACAGCATACACGGCGCTGTGCGTGAACTGACTGCACGTTAATGATCATTCTTCGGGACAGGGCTTAGCCCTGTCCTTTTTTTGCTCAAAGGTATCATCTGTCCTTTAGCATCCGTACCAGAGTGATACCGTTGGTAATGACCGTAGCGGCATCAAAAACAGCCCCCACGTAGGACCTGATCATGAAATGATAGAAGATCCAGGGGATAAAAGACAGGGTCACCAGCAGCTTGAACCTGACGGGATCCTTTACGTCCATAAAAATAATGTACACGGTACAGATCGTTGCGGGGATGATCCCCAATGCTCCCTGATCATTCAGGACCACAGTCATGGCGACGGAAAGGATGATGATGATCACTTTCCATATCCAATTCAGCTTCTCCCTGTAACAAAGGTAGTTTCTGAAGCAGGATATCACGTTGCTCACAGCGCCTGTTACAGCCCCCAGAAGCAGCAGACTTACAGCCTGCAAAAGGAGCTGGATGGTCTGCAGGATCAATATGCCTGACTTTTTCTTTATCGCACCGGTCCCCACCTGGAGCCCGGATGCGATAAACTCGATGATATTAGCGATTACAACCGTGATCATGACTCAAACGGGAATCTGTAATCCAGTCCAAACTCATCTCTTAAGGAGATCAGTTCCTTCTGAATGCTCTCCCCCACGGGAACGCCCTTGTCTTTTCGTTCGTTCCACGCGATCCACTCTTTCTCACCCGCAGTGTAGATCCTCTCGGCGCCGGGTGCCTTTCTCGAGTTTCTTAAGCCTCTCAGTATCCCGCCGGCTGTTTCTTTGAATGTGTCAAGTCCCATGAAGAACTCGGGATTTATCACAAAGAAGAAATGCCCCAGCCGGTACATTCTCTTGTTTCCGTTTTCATCCACTCCGCTCAGTTCCTTAAGATAAGGGCCGCCCGCAAGTGCAGCGGACAGGATCTCGACTATGGTAGTGAAGCCGTAGCCCTTGTAGCCTCCGGTCTCCTCTCCCAATCCTCCGATGGATAAAAGTGCGCAATTTCCCGCACGCATATTCTTTAAGATCTCGCCCGAATCGGTCATTGTTCCGCCGTCTTTTGTGACAACAAGTCCTGCGGGAGTGTCTTTTCCCGATCTCTCGTAGAACTCGATCTTGCCGTTTTGAACTATGCTTGTGGCGCAGTCGAAATTAAAAGGAAATTCTTCGTCGGTGGGCATAGTGAAGGTCAGGGGGTTAGTTCCCATCATGGGCTCCACACCGAAGGTGGGAGCAACGGAAGGTCTCGCATTGGTTCCGGAGATTCCGATCATGCCCTCTTTTTCCGCCATTGTGGTCCAATAGCCTGCGATACCGTAGTGAGTGGAATTAAAGATCGTTCCTCCTGCCATTCCGTACTTCTTCGCCTTTTCGATCAGCATTTTCATCATTCGATGACTCGCAACCATGCCCATACCGTTGTTCGCATCCATAACGACAGTGGTAGGTGTTTCTTTTACAATATCCGTCTTTGTAACGGGAAGCAATGTTCCGTTTTTGATCCTGTCAAGATAGATGGGCTTAAATCTGTTGCAGCCGTGGCTCTCTATGCCTCTGCGGTCGCTTTCAAGAAGAACATCCGCACAGATAGCGGCGTCCTCCCTCGGAACTCCGTACTTTTCAAACACGTCGATCATAAATGAATTCATCATTTCCCAAGGTACAAAAGGTCTGTTTTCCGTCATAATACATCTCCCTCTTTATATTTTAGGAGTTTTCTCCTGCACACCATAATAACACTTATTCTTGTCCCTGTCTTTATGAAAACAGTTTTTATATTAAACCTTTTATCTTAAACCTTTTATCTTAATCCCCGGCTGTTGTTAAGGAGAGTTTCGCTGAACATGAACAATACATCCTGACCGTTAAACCGAATGTACCTCCCAAGTACATCGGGATGAGCATATCTCAGGTCGACCACATACACCGTCCGGTAGCCTGAAGCCAGTAACGGTGCCATCGACGATCCGAAAGAGTCTCTGAAAACGATCAATTCCCCTTCGGGAGCTGCCGGATTGTCGATCCTTACGAGTCCTTTTCCCCCGCCGAGAAACAAGGTGTAAAGGTCTTTTTCATCACAATTTTCCGGATCGCAGACAGGCATAGGCGCTCTGGTTTCAAGATCTGTCACATTAAGCCGATCGATGAATCCGCCCGTGAGCCACCTGATGCTCTCCCCTTCGGGCTTCATTGCGGACTGTCCCGCATATACTCCGAAAAAAGGAAAGATCTCTTCCGTTTCAAAGCTTTCATCAAGAAGCGAAACGTCTCTTCCCATTGTTTCAAGCATATATTTTGCAACGGGTATCAGCTTTTCCTGCCGCCAATGGGTGTCCGTAAAGTAATAGTCTTCAAGTTCAAGAACAGCTCTGAGAGAAAAAGCCTTTGCAAAAGGCAGCGCCTCTTCGTACATTTTGTCCATATTTGCCGTGTCAATTGTGGGATAACCGTACTTTCCCACAAGGCTGCTCTTATCGGGAACAAGCGTGCAATAAATGTTTCCGCCGGACTTTTTCAGGTACTTCTCCCAAACATATCCGAATCTTTCCGCCGCATATCCCACAGAATCCTCATTGATCTCTTTTTGAAGATTGATCAGATAGCCGTTGTATTCTATGAAGCCGTTATATTCGTGCTCTCTCAGCATTTTTGTCTGAAACAGCATTCGTAAGTGCCTGAATTCTTCTCTGTTAACAAAATGGTCAGCCATCCATCCGTCAAGCTCGCCGAACCAGCTCCCGTCCATGATGGTTTTCCCTGAAAGTTCGGGCGCAGAAGCAAGCGGACGTCGCTCTGACAGTGACCATGTCTCTTTGGGAGACGCGAAGAGGGAAATGCTCCCCAGTGCCAATGCCGCAACAAAGGACACCGCAGGGAGAGCAGCTGTTATTCTTTTTGGCATATCATCCCTCCTTAAAACCTGAAATAAAGGAACGGTGAAAAACTGCCGTCCACGAGATAAGCGGTTGCAAAAACAAGTACAAAAAGGATAAGAGCGGATCTTAACACAGGCACGAGTGCCCGGCCTTTTCCGGATAACGAAAGCTTTTTTGCAAGGCTCAAAGGTAACGGCGTTGCCCCTATCAGAGCGACTGCAAGGAGCAGAGCCGCGCCACTCAAAAGATAACCGCTGTCAGAGCTTAAGAGCGGTGCACCGCCGAACATCTTTTTAAACTGTGCCGTCGCTTCGGAAAGATCCGTAAAGCGGAACCACACGAACAACAGAACAGTAACGGCAAGAACAAAGCCCCTTTTAAACACGGATAAAGCTGCATTATCGTGAGTCCGTTTACCTGCCGCCCTTTCCAAAATAACTTCAAGCATGAGCATTATCCCGAAGCTTAACCCCCAAAGGACAAAGTTCCATGATGCTCCGTGCCAAAGCCCGGTGCAAGCCCAGACTACAAGAAGATTTACAATGTGCTTCGGAAGCCCTTTACGGCTGCCCCCGAGAGGGATGTAAAGGTAATCCCTGAACCAGGTGCCCAAAGAAATGTGCCAACGCCTCCAAAATTCCCGAAAACTCCGGCTTACGAGAGGATGATCGAAGTTTTCCGGAAGATCGAACCCGAAGGTGTGTGCCAGACCGATAGCCATATCGCTGTAACCCGAAAAATCGAAATAAACGTACAAAAGAAAAGCAAGAGCTTCCGCCCAGGCAACAATGACGGAGGGATTGCCTTTTGAAGCAGCATCGCAGAAGGCATACAGCCTGTCTGCGATCAGCACTTTTTTTCCGAGTCCGACGGTAAATCTGAACAGACCGTTACTTACACGTTCCATGCTGTATGTACGTTCCCTGAGATTTTCTTTCACGGTTTCAAAGCGCACAACCGGTCCGGCGATAAGCTGCGGAAAAAACGAAACGTAAAGAGCAAGATTCGGGAGACTTCTTTCTGCGGGATACTTACCGCGATAAACGTCTATCCCGTAACTCACGCTTTGAAAAACATAAAAACTGATCCCGATGGGAAGAGGCAGTTTCAAAAGCTTCAGGCGCTCTTCTCCCGCAAGAGAATTCACGGTTTCCGGGATCAGATCAGCGTACTTGAAAAGTCCCAAAAGTCCAAAACTCAGGAGCAAAAAAACGATCAGAAACAGCTTTTTCTTTCTTCCTTCCGAGGCCTCCATGAGCCTTCCGAAAGCATAGGTGACAAGGATCTCCCCCACCATCAGCAGAAGGTAGATCTGCTCGCCGCAAAAATAGAAAAGAAGGCTTGCTCCGAGGAGCACTGCATTCCTGAGTCTCGCCGGGGCAAGAAAATACAGGAGCAGTACTGCCGGAAGGAACAGATATAAAAATGTCAGACTTGAAAATACCATAAACCGTTATTTTTCCGTTTCTTCATTACACATCATGAACAATACGACGTTACCGTCCGTTTCCGTAATGATGGTGTTTGCCGTCATGCAAACGTTCCATGAGAGATTGGCATTGTCTTTCAGCATCTTTGCAAAGGCCTCTGCATCAGCGGAGGGATCCAGGCGAAATACATAACCGATAAAAAGGTTGGGACTGATGAGCGGTACAAAACCGGCTGCTTCGGCAAACCCTGTGATCTCAACATCTTTGTCAAAGCCGCCGAAACCTGCGATACGGCCGGGTTCTACCGTTTTTGAGGCAAGACCGTTGAATTTCTGATGAGTAACAAAATACTCAGCCAGATCCGTCATCTTTGCTTCGGGATGAGCTGCAAGGTAATCGTGGAAGATCTCGACAAAGTCTCTTGCCTTTTCCGCGATCTTTCCGGTTATGGGCTTCATGTTCGTATCATACATCGAAAAATAAAGCTTTCCGTCAGCAACGAAGCTGACAGTTCCATCAGTACCGTTTTCCCAGTCCATCCACTTGGGATCCGCATTTGCGAGCAGGCTCTCTTCCAGCTTTTTAAGGTCTGTTCCCTCTTCCGGAACAAAAACGTAAACCAGGGATCCCTTTCTGCTGACGTTGTCTGTGATGCAGAGAAGGTCTTTAACGCCCGCGGGCTTAAAATCATAGTTCATACCCGGGAAGTACCATTCCGTGTTTTCCTTCTCAAAGAGCCTGAAATAAGGGTTCTTCACTATGTCGGAGAAGATCTTTTCAAGATTCCCTTCAGGATTTGCTTTTGCGATCTCCTTAAGAAAGGCTTCCATGTCGATGGGACCCGTAATTTCTTCCTGAGCAGGCGATCCGGTGGGCACTGCATTCGAGTCATCCGTTGCCTTGTTTCCGCATCCGGCGAAGATCGAGGCAATAATAGCTAAAGCAAGTAAAAGAGCAATATATTTTTTCATTTAATATTTCCTTTCCGTAGAGCATATAGTTTGTTAATTGTTTCTTCGGGGATCTTTACGAAGTAACCGTCAAGGTTCTCGTATCCCACGTATCCGCCTTCTGTCAGGATAAGGCGTACTTCCGTTCCGTCCTTCATGGTGAGCACAAGGCGTGCATTGACCTCTCCGCTTTCAGTTAAAGCAGTGAATGCGGCACTGTCCATCGCATCAAGGACATCATTCCATGTTTCTCTTTCAATTTTCGTTCTCGAATCTGCTGTTTCGTAAAAAGCATGTTCCGTCAGCTCCGAAAGATGAAGCCTGTACTCGAATAGGTCGCTTCCGACACTTAAAGATATACCGTTAAGGCGCTCCAGGATCTCATAAGCATAACCCGTTCCTCCTGCATCATTACGGTTCACCTGTTTTACGCAGAGTCTGAAATCCGTGCCGTATCCCTTAAGGGAATAAACATCTCCCTTAAGATTCGACCTTATCTCGGATGAAGTTTCAAAAAGGTTCTTTGCCGTACCGAGGTTCTGATCGAGTAATGCTTCCGCTGCATCAGTCTCTATGCCCGTACCCGTGTCACTGCGGGTGTAGACATTCCCCTCATACACAAGGACTGATGTGAACTTTTCGGTGATTTCTTCCTCAGTCAGTCCCGCCAGATCGATCGCAGGAACATCAACACCGAAGGACAGTATCCTTGTATCAATCGGCTGATAGTCTGTACTCAGGGGCTTAATCTGATCCGCAGGTTCATTTCTTAAAAGCCTCGGGATGACTAAGGCTGTACCCGCCACAAGCGCTATGCCTGCAGCTGCAACAACCGTCTGCATTATGCGGCGTCTGTACTTTACGGGCCTTATTGCCGGGAGATCGGCTTCATTTATATACTTTTCGTTTATGCCTCCGATGGCTTTCAAAAGATCATCGTCCTTCATATGGCATAACCTCCTTTTTCCAAGTGTTTTTTTAAGGCAGCGCGCAGTCTGAAGAGCACAACCTTCACCTTGCTTTCGGAAAATCCGTACTTTTCCGAGATCTCCTGTACGGTATCAAAATACCAGTATCTTCTGACAAAGATGATCCTCTGTTCTTTCGGACAGGATTCAAGGAACGCATCTATCTGTTCCGTCAGAAATGCGGCATTTGCTTCTTCTTCGGGATCGTTGCCCGCAGGAAGACATTCCTCCATCTCCTGTGTAAGCTCACAATGCACGGCATATCTCTTTTGTGCACTGTTTTTCTTACAAACATTCAATGCAATGTTTCTCACGATACGACCGACAAAAGCAAAAAGATAAGTCCTGGGCTCATGGGGCGGGATCAGATTCCATGTTTCGTTATAGGTATCATTCTCGCACTCCTTGGCCGTTTCAATGTCATTCAGAATATTGTCGGCTATCCTTCTGAGTTTAGAACCGTATTTAAGCGCTGTCTGATTAATGGCTTCTTCGTTTCTGGACAAGTAGAGCTCTACAATCCGGTTGTCATCCACGAATTTTTCTCCTTTCGATTTTAAAGGCCTCACCCTATAAAGCAAAATTCTTATCTATCAGGTTACACATATCCGAAAATTTTTTTTTATTTTTTTCAATGTACCATTTTATGCTCGAGAAAACACCACATTCCCCAATTGTTTAGAAAAAGTTTTGAACCTTTAAGGATTGGGTTATGGTGTCATTTTTCAAAAAAACTGTTATACACTGTTGACAACTGTTTAATACTGTTATATACTGTTTGCATCCTCAGGAGGAATATGCATGCACGTAATCATTAATAACAACTCCATGATCCCTGTATACGAGCAGATCGTGGAGCAGATCAGACAAAAAATAATGTTGGGAGAGTTATCTGAAGGCGAAGGCCTGCCTTCTGTAAGAAGCTTTGCGGCGGAGCTGAAGATCAGCGCACTGACTGTCAAGAAAGCATATGACCGGCTGGAAGAAGACGGACTTGTGAAAACAGTCCACGGTAAAGGTACCTACGTTTCTTCCGCCAACACGCAGATGGCTGCGGAAGCCAGACGTAAAGCCGTAGAGGACGACATGTCACTTGCCGTCTCAAAGGCTAAACTGGCAGGGCTGACCGACGCAGATATTCGTGAGATCCTTGAAATGATTTTGGAGGACAACTAAATGATCAGATTAAACAATATAACCAAAGAATATCCGGGATTCAGATTGGATGTTTCGCTGGAGATCAGGCCGGGAACGATCTGTGGCCTGATCGGAAAGAACGGTGCGGGAAAGAGCACCACCATAAAGACTATTCTGGGCCTTATACATCCCACAAGCGGCGATGTACAGGTACTTGGCAAAGATCCGTTAAAATTCTCGGCCAAAGACAAGGAGAAGATCGGCGCATGCATGTCAGATTCGGGATTCTGTCCGCACCTTTACATTAAAGACATCATCGTCATTCTGAAAAGCATGTATTCCGATTTTGACGAAGCGAAGTTCGTAGATGAATGCAACAGGCAGAACCTGCCCCTTAACAAGCCCATAGAGGGCTTTTCAACGGGAATGTCCGCAAAGCTCCGCGTTCTGTGCGCTCTTTGTCACAACAGCAAGCTCCTTATCCTTGACGAGCCCACCGCCGGCCTGGACGTAATGGCAAGAAACGATGTTCTGGACATGTTGAGAAATTATATGCTTGAGGACGAGGAACGGACAATGCTGATCAGTTCCCACATCTCAACGGATCTGGAGGGGCTTTGCGACGAAATCGTCATGATCGAGGACGGACACATCGTACTGAGGGAGGACACCGATGTGCTCCTGGGACAATACGGCTTGTTGAAGATCAGCGAAGAGGACTACGAAAAGATCGATAAGAGCTACGTGATCCGCGCTCAGAAGCGCCCCTACGGCTTCGACTGCCTGACAAACGAAAAACAGTTCTATCTGGAAAATTATCCGGCAATCACCGTTGAGAATACAAATCTGGACAGCATAATCATGCTCATGCTGGGCAATGAAAAGGAGGTAAGATAATGAAGGGTTTGCTCGTAAAAGATGCAATGGTCGTATTTGCGCAAAGAAAGAAGTTCATTATCCTGTTCATCGGGATCTCGCTCATGCTGTCATTTAAAATGGATGCGACTTTTATCGTGTCCTACCTGTGCCTGATCGGCATGATCCTTGGATTAAACGCTTACAACTATGACGAAAACAATAACGGAATGCCTTTCATCATGACACTGCCGGCCACACGGAAGGCATATGCAGTTGAGAAACATCTTTTTTCGATGATGACAGTAGCAATCTTTTGGCTGCTGGGGCTGGGGATGCAGTTTTTTGCAAACATGATCCAGAAAGTTGATATGGATTTTGTGGAACAGTTCCCCACCTACCTGATGTTTTTGGTGCTGTTTCTGGCCTTCACATCTATAGTTACTTTTGTCGAGATCCGCTTCGGTACCGAAAGGTCAAGGGTCGTGATCCTTTTGGCAGGCGGCCTGTGCTTTGTGATCGCAGTTTACGGACAGCAGTTTCTTCTGAAGCTGGGGATCGATCTCAGCGGAATAGCGGGACTGATAGCTTCCGTCCCGTCGACTGTCCTCACTGCGGCAGAAATCCTGCTTATAGTGGCAGCCATCTGTGTCTCTGCGTTTTTATCAATGAAAACGCTGGAAAAAAGGGACTATTAAAGATATCGGGGATCACATTTCCTCCGCGATCCTGTCAATGGCCGCATCAAATTGCACTCTGTAGGCTTCCTGCTCTTTCTTTAAAAGAGCAGAAAACTTCTCAGAGTCAACGTGATCTTCGAGACCGATCCATTTCAATCTGCGGATCGCCTTTTCGCTCTTGATCGCGACCTGTGTGTACTCAGGGCCGATCATAAGGAGCTTAAGGGCATCTTCATCGGAGATCAGTCCGCTGGTTAAAATGCCCAAAGTGTCATAGATTGTGTCGTTTGCAATGGGGCCGATCACGATGTCCGCTTTCACCCTGTCGTCTGCGTTTCTGTTGGCAAAGATGTAACGGAACCAGTCATGATCCCTTTTAAAAGTGTGGATGTCAAGATCACCGGTATCCAGTTCATAAACATTTATCACCGAATCTTTGCCTGCCCAACGGCAGGCAAATTCTTTATCCGGCGTAAGATAAAACCCGGGGCCGAAATCGGCATTTTTCCGCCCTCGGTGAATATCAGGGTTTTGTATTCCAACTTTACTTGTGTGGTAAAGCTTCATATTGCCTCCATTTGCTCCTGTGTGAATTTCAGAGGGTTATCTGTAGTACTTGGCCTGAGCCTCAAACATCTCCGCATAGAGGCCGCCCGCATCCACCAGTGTGTCGTGAGTGCCGTATTCCGCGATACGTCCTTCCGAAAAAACTGCGATACGGTCGCAGAAACGGCAGCTTGACAGTCTGTGGGAAATGTAGAACGCGCTTCTTCCTCCCACAAGTGTATTGAACTGACGATAGATGTCATATTCCGCCACGGGATCCAGCGCCGCTGTGGGTTCGTCCAAAATGACGATCGGAGCATCCTTGTGAAGAGCCCTCGCAATAGCGATCTTCTGCTGTTCGCCTCCGGAGGGTTCCACTCCTTCTTCATCGAAGAATTTGAATATGTTGGTGTCTGTTCCTTTATCAAGCTTCTTAACAAAATCGGAAAGCCCCACCTTTTCAAACAATCCGTCGAGATCCTCATCATCCTTTCCAAAAGTGATGTTGTCCTTAACGGAAAGTGCGAAAAGCTTGTAATCCTGAAACACGGGTGCAAACTGAGCCATGTAATCGGAATAATCGTATTCCTTAATGTTACGGCCGTCCATAAGTATCTCGCCCTCAGTCGGATCGTAAAGCCTGCAGAGCAGCTTAATGAACGTAGTCTTGCCCGCACCGTTAAGGCCAACGATTGAAAGATGCTCACCGGGCGCTATCCTTATGTTTACATCTTCAAGGATCTTTCTGTCCGTTCCGGGATAAGCAAAGGTCACATGTCTGAATTCTATCTCATGCGGCTTTTTCTCCACCTTCACATCTCCCTTTTCGAGAGCTGCGGGGTACTCCATGAACTTAACGTATTCATAGGCGTAATTACAGCGTTTCACAAGTTCGGTAACATTCCACATGATGTTTCTTAAGGAGTTGCTCAGATTTCCTTCCGCCGCAACCATTTGCGTAAATATGCCCGCGGTGTATACTCCGTTAACGGCAAGTAAAGCAACATAAAACACGGTAAAAACTTCTCTGAAAAATGACAGGATATCTTCCGCCATAACATAAGGGAACTGCCCGTCCGCCTGATTTTTCCAATGAGTATTGCTCTTCTCGGTGTTATCCTTCCAGTAATCCACCATGGTATCCCGGGCCTCGTAAAGTCTTATTTCCTTACCGTACTTGGGATCGACAACGTTCCATCCGAAGTATCCGAACAGTCTGTTCACTTTTGAAAGCTTTCCGAAGGCTTCCACCTCTATCTTGTTCTTTCGAACAGTCATAAGTGTACTGATGATGACGTAAACCACTATCACGGCGATCAAAAGCGGCGCTTTTGTCACAATGACTGCCACCAGTCCCACTATCTTGATGATGTTTCCCACAAAGGGGAAGACCTGATCGGCGATACCGACAACGCCTCCCGAGTACCAGTCCATTCCGGTCCTTGCACGCTCGATCTGTTCCAGCGCCGCCTTGTCCTCCGTGAGCTGGAAATCCAGTTCCATAGAGTGTTTTCCGATCAGAATGCTAAAGTAATTGTTCAGCCTTTGATGATACTTGCCAATTACGGTTCCGCATCTGTCAGCGATCACTGTCAGCAGGAATTCTCCGATGATCAATGTGCCCGTATAAATAAAGATCTTTTTTAGATCCCTGTCTCCGATCAATTCATCGATAATGAGCGGAGAAATGAAGATCCCGACAAAGGGCTGCGAAACATTTGCCAGCATTCTGAGTGTTTCCGCCGCAAAAAACATGGGGTACTTTTTCCATGCTGTTCCGAAAAGAACGCGGATGACCGCAAATATCTTCTTAAGCATTCACGCTCACCTCGCTTCCCTCACGATAGTATTGAGCCTGCGTGTTGAACATGCGGGCATATTCTCCGTTAGCCGCCATCAGTTCATCATGCGTCCCGTACTCCTTCATTTCGCCGTCCGCAAACATGGCCACACGGTCGCAGAACTTGGTTGAAGCCAGTCTGTGAGAAATGTACACGGCGCTCTTCGTACCGATCATTTCATCAAAACGGTTGTAGAGTTGCTGCTCCGCAATCGCATCAAGCGCGGATGTGGGCTCATCCAGAACCACAAATTTCGCCCCCTTGTAAAGAGCTCTCGCCAGCGCGGTTTTCTGCTTCTCACCGCCCGAAAGATCAACTCCGTCGTCTTCGACGATCTTCGTAAGAGGAGTGTCGATCCCCTTTGCAAGCGATGCGATCTTTTCCTTCAATCCCGCTTCATCAGCGCATTTCAAAACTTTTTCCCTGTCAGTGTTCTGCATTGTCTTAAGTGAGATGTTTTCGCCAAAAAGGAAAGCGAAGACCTCAATATCCTGAAAGACAGGAGCGAAAGCCCTGTAATAGTCTTCTCTCCTGAATTCCCTGATGTCTGTTCCGTTAAGCGTGATGTAACCTTCCGTAGGGTCGTAGAGCCTCAAAAGAAGCTTTATCATCGTGGTTTTTCCCGCTCCGTTAAGTCCTACGACTGCCAGCTTTTCACCTGCTTTTATCTTAAGGTTCAGGTTCTTTAAGGCGTATTTCTCGGCTTTCAGATAGCGATAAGAAACATTTACGAATTCGATCTCAAATGAATCCGTGTCCGGAAGGCATATGCCTGTCTGCCCGTCGTCCCCGATATCAAGCTCCATAAATGACCTGAAATCGTCGACAAAAAGCGAATTTTGCTTGAGATTACCGAAGTTCTGAAGCATGTTGGTAAATGCGCCCGAAAAAGTGACGGCAAAAGACATGAACATGCTGAAATCACCGATGCTCAAATTGTCACGGAAAACAGCAAGGTAAAGCGCTCCGTATATGCATGCCCGAATGACGACATAGGCGATCCTGGTGAAAAAGACGTATCTGAACCACATTTCCTCGTGGTGATCGATCCTCTCTGCCCTGACGTCGTAGATCTTCTGCTGCCTGGCTGCCAAAAAGCCGCTGAGGGAAAAAAGCCTGATGTCCTTTGCAAAATCAAAGTCCTGAGTCACTCTCTCCATGTAGTGAGTCTTGCGCCAAACAGGCGAAAGACGGTCCCAGACTTCTTCCTTGTCCTTTTTCACGACCTTCCTGTAATAAAGGAATTGCACGACTCCCAGCAGGATCAGTGCGATAATGAGGCGCCAATCCAAAACCGTAACGGCGGTAAAAGTCACGATAACGGTAAAGATGTTTGTTGCAATATAGCCCATGTATTTGATCATGCCTTCGACGCTGTCGTAATTTCCGCCCGTGGCCTGATTCGCTCTCTCCGCTATGTCCAGCACGTCGGGCTTTTCGAGCATTTCGTATCTGAGGCTCAGAACTCTCGATATCCTCTCGGTTATCATCCTCATTCTGATGAAAATGTGGCGATACCAGCTCTTTGAATACGAGATCGTGTTACCGATGGTGAAAAAGATCAAAATAGCAGCAAGAATGCACATCGCCTTGATCAAACGTCCCACAGCCTCTTCCTTACCGTATCCCCCGGTAATGATGTCGATCACGTATTTTGTTACAACGCCGAATGAAACCGAGTTTACGGAAGTACACACGACTCCCAACCCCATCAAAAAAATAGTGCTCGGCTCGTACTGCGCCATTTTTCGGAGCATATACCTTACATTGCTCCAGATTCCGAATTCCTTGTGCAAGGGATTATCCTTGCGGTCTTTAAAGTCTGACATTTTTTTGTCTCCCCCTTTTTCCTCTTAACTCCGTCCCCAAATGGTCACTTTTGACATGGCTCGCAGGCATATTTTATCTCGGCCGTATGCAGCTCTATCTCGCATTCGCTATGGTACGGAGCCGCCTCAGACCAGATATAACCTTTGTACAGCACCCGTTCGTAAGAGTTGAATGTCGCAACAAATTCGAATTCAAACTCGCCGCGGTTCAACGCCCGGAAGAACCGTTCGCTCCAATCCTCCCGTACCACGTTGCCGTCCTTTTCCACGTAAACATAGACCGTGGGCTTTTCCATGTCGGTATCC
>JAEFAR010000078.1 GCA_016287675.1 Lachnospiraceae bacterium | reverse complement strand
TCCTTGAAGATGTTCTGCCATTTTCCGTCTGCAAGTACATCTTCGCACTCGTCGCCGATGTAAAGATCGATGGCATTGTCTCTGTCAGCTCTTCCGATGTCGTCCCTGAACTTGAGACCAAGTACCTGAGGAGCCTGACGGAGCCACCAGTTGTCTGCCTTCTGGCCGGCAAGACGTGTGCAATGGATCCTGGACTGCTGTCCCGCTCCGATACCGATGGCCTGACCGCCCTTTGCATAGCAAACGGAATTGGACTGAGTATATTTTAACGTAATAAGAGAAATAATCAAATCAATTTTTGCTTCCTCGGGAAGGTTCTTGTTCTCGGAAACGATGTTTGTGAGCATGTTTTCGTCGATAACAAGTTCATTTCTGCCCTGCTCGAAGGTAACACCGAAAACTTCCTTGTGCTCGATGGGTGCGGGCTTGTAAGAAGGATCGATCTCAATAACACAATAATTTCCCTTCTTCTTTGCCTTGAGGATCTCAAGTGCTTCGGGCTCGTAGCCGGGTGCGATGATGCCGTCGGAAACCTCTCTCTTTACAAGCTTTGCAGTATCAACGTCGCAAACGTCTGAAAGTGAAATGAAATCACCGAAGCTGGACATTCTGTCAGCGCCTCTTGCACGAGCATATGCGGACGCCAGGGGCGAAAGCTGTTCGAACTCGGTCACCCAGTAGATCTGCTTTTCAACATCCGTAAGTGCCTTTCCCACAGCAGCGCCTGCAGGTGAAACATGCTTAAAGGATGTTGCGGCGGGAAGTCCTGTTGCTCTCTTAAGTTCGGAAACCAGCTGCCAGCCGTTGAATGCATCCAAAAGGTTGATGTATCCGGGTCTTCCGTTAAGTACGGTGATGGGAAGCTCTCCCTCGTTCATAAAGATCTTAGAAGGCTTCTGATTGGGGTTACAGCCGTATTTTAATTCCATTTCTTTCATTTCGTTCTCCTTATATATGCCTGTTCAGCAATAAAATATGATGTTGGATGTTGGATTTTTAATATCACTTATTCTTGTTTACGATCCTTGTTTCAGTTTTTCCGGTTTCAATATCAATGAACCTTACGAAAAGAGAAACCTTGTTTTCTTCGTTCAATGCATTCCATACGTTTTCAGTAAAAGAATCAATGTTCCCCGTAACGTCAGTCTTTACAGGCTCACCGCTGAAACTGGGAAGGGGATCTCCGTCACCCATGTATGTGTGAATGATGTGTCCCTCGCCTGCAGCAGGTGCGTTGTAAGCGAAGGTGAAACGGTTACATGTGCTTGGATCGCCGTCATTGCTCTTGAGGATCGAAAGAGCAAAATTGAACTTTCCGTCATCAACATGCATTATGCCTGAGATCCTGGGGGTGTAATTGGGTGCATCGGGCTCAAATTCTCTGGTTCTGAGGGCCTGTTCAAAAGTCTGCTGCTTATCCATGAGTTCGTAGATCGTATCTGTCTGATCTCCGTTTGTTACAATGGTCTTGTTTCCGAGAACACGAACGGGTCTGTAGATGATGAGACTGGGATCTACCATCTTTGAAGGATCGAAAGCTTCGGTTCTGATGCCGTCTCCTTCCGTTACAAAAATACGGTTACGTGAATTTACACTTCTGCCCATAATAAAGTAAGCTGTTACGGCTGATTTGCCGTCCTCGGAGCGTCCGATGAGAATACCTCTTCCCGGATAGGTGTTGCTGCGAAGATAATCAAACAATGATACACTTTTCATGGTGGTCCTCCATATGATAATTTTAAGGTTCAAAGACAAACAATGCTGCCCTTAAAAAAGAGTAGCATTGTTTCTTACTTTAATCAATTTTTTAATTTTAATACAAATCATCAGTAATACTAATCGGTTAGTGTAGATACACAACGATTGCTCATTACCGCATCATGCAACCAACAACTTAACCTGTATGTTTTACATTTCGCAAACCACGGTATTTTCTGCCCGGAGCTTTGATGCCGGGATGTAATCTCCCATGATCTCTTCTCCGTTAAGAATGATCTTCTTTACTCCGCTTTCGGAACCATTGTTGTTTACGTATCTGATGGAAAGATGCTTTCCTCTGAAATCCTTTTCAATTTCAAATTCCTTCCAGTCCGAAGGGATCGAAGGAGAAAGCCTGATACCGTTAAAGTCGGGACGCAGGCCCAGAATACCTTCCACACAGCCAACCATTACCGTGGATGCGGTTCCTGTGAGCCAGTGAACGTGGGATCTTCCTTCAAAAGGAGAATCGACGGATTCAGTGAACTGACCGTGGCAGTAAGGCTCCAGTTTTCTGATCTCAGCCTTATCATTCATGTTTGCGGGAGAGCTTTCGGAGAAGTACTCAAAAGCGCGATTTCCGTGTCCCATAAGGGCCTCCGCGAGAATGATCCATCCCTGGGGCTGTGAGAAGATACCGCCGTTTTCTTTTGTGGATCTGTTGAAAAGAAGTGCAAGAGCTCCGTCAAAAGCATGTTCCTTGTAGGAAGGCGCCATGACTCTCGCTCCGTACTTTGTGTTCAGCTCTCTGTGAACGGATTCCAGTGCTTTTTCAGCCTGATCCTTTGTGGCAAGACCGGAGATCACAGCCCATGACTGAGGGTTCAGCCACATGTTTGCTTCCGGATCCTTCTTGCTTCCGATCAGCGTTCCATCCTCTTTGAAACCGCGCATGAAGCGGTCATCTTCCCACCAGAATTTTTGGATCTTGTCTCCGATCTCCTTCTGAGTCTTGTCGATGTATTCTATATAAGAAGCGTCATTTTTGTATTCGGCAAATTTCCTGATGACCGTAAACGCATAGTAAAGCTGCATTGCCACAAAGCTTGACTCTCCTTTTTTGCCGAGTCTCAGGCAGTCGTTCCAGTCAGCGTGAAGACCTGCGGGAAGTCCGTGGGGTCCGAGACGTTCCATGGAGAAATTGATAGCTCTCTTCAGGTGATCGTAGACTGTGCCCTCATCCTTGTTGGCATAAGGAATGACGGTGTCAACGTAGGCCAGATCGCCTGATTCCGCGATGTACTTGTAAACCGTGGGGAAAAGCCACAGCGCATCATCGGCTCTGTAAGCAGGATGTCCGGTTTCACGAACGTAGCTGTCATCATCCGGCGTATCCTCATGTCCCGCATTATGAGTGTACTTTACAAGAGGAAGTCCGCCGCCGTTGTCGACCTGAGCGGAAAGCATGAAGGTTATCTGCTTCTTGGCCATTTCCGGGTCAAGATGGATGACACCCTGAATGTCCTGAACAGTATCACGGTAGCCGTAGCCGTTTCGCTGACCGCAGTAGGTAAAGCTGGCAGCTCTTGACCATGTGAAGGTCATGAAACACTGGTATGCATTCCATGTGTTCACCATCTCGTTGAACGTCTCGGAAGGTGTCTTCACCTTGAGGTGATCCAGTTCCGCATGCCATCTGCCGATGATCTCATTTAATTCATTATTGACAGTATTCTTTACATCCGCATAGGAAGCCATGATCTTCTCAGCTTCGGGGATAAGCTTCATTCCGAGGATGAATGCGATCTCCTTTTCCTCGCCGGGCTGTAATGTAATATCCGCAGACAAAGCTCCGCAGCCGTTGGAATTGTAATTTAAAATATTGGGGCACTTTCCTTCTTCAACCGAAACAGGATTACCGTAATCATGATAATTACCGATGAAGCTTTCCTTGTCACCGCAATAGCTTGCAACAGGAGCTCCCGCCAGTCCGAAAAAGCGGGTCTTCATGGGATCTCCGTGATAAGGTCCGCCGGACATGTGTTCATTGATGCACTGAACGATCTTGTCCTTCTCAAAGAAGGTCTTTGTGATGAACTGAGTGTATTGAAGGTTGACCTGATCCTGTTCGTAATTACATTCATTTGTGAATTCGCAATATCCGAAAACGGACAGTTGTCTTGTCTTACTGTCGGTGTTCTTTACCTTCAGCCTCCAAACCTCGTAGGTCTTGTTTTCAGGTACATAGTACAGTGCCGAGCTGGTGATCCCGGCGTATTCGGCTTTGATGTCAGTGTAGCCGGTACCGTGTCTGCACTCACTTTTATATGTATCAAGAGGCTTTCCCACAGGCTGCCAGCTGGCTGACCAATAATCCTTCGTATCGTTGTCTCGAAGATAGATGTATCTTCCGGGGCGGTCAAACTGGTTAAAAATGTAGCGGATTATTCTTCCGTTGGCACCGCTCTTTTCAAAGGA
>JAEFAR010000007.1 GCA_016287675.1 Lachnospiraceae bacterium | reverse complement strand
TTTAATGCGAATAAACAATGTAGTATTTATTTCCAACCTTCTGAGCGATGTTGTAACGAAGCCTTGTTTCTACTTGCTCCGAAAGGTTATTCATATATACTGGCTTTACATCCTCGTACTTTGTTTCATATCCCTCATCATCTGTAATGATGATGTCGAAGGATAAATCCAGATAGCCGTCCTTTTCAACAAATTCGTTGTACTCATTGAATAACAGGCCCTGTAGATCTTCTTCATCGTACGATTCATCCATATTTTGTACCCTCACTAACGACGTCCTATGTGTCGGGCACTTCCCATCTGACGACCAACGGGTGTGATTGCAGGTTGTGCAGTAACCCTGTTTCATATCTTTGTCGATGATCACGACATCAGAGGGGATGTTGAATGTACCGTACCACACAGCCTGCGACGACTGTATTCTGTCGTCCATATCATCGCCGTTTACATCAACATACCCTGACAGGTTTTCGTACGACGTTCTGTATTCTGCATCGAGGTTGAAGACTCTTGACGAATCTCCAAGCCTCAATTCAGAAAGCCCGTATCTTACCGCGTAAACACTATTAAGGTCGCATTCTGTTCCATGAGAATCCTTATAAAGCGCCTTGTACTCTTCCGGATCGGAAACCTTATATGACCAGTTGACGTCGTAATTGCTTTCCATATATTTATTGGTAAATGCGATCGACAGAGGGCTAATATTCCTGATGTTCGGTAACTGGTTAAAGAAGAACGTCGTTAAATCCAAGGTATCGAAAGCCGATCCCTGTCTTATGAGCTTCACGTTTTCTCCGGATTGGATATAGGTATGAAGCGTCACATCTTTTCCTGAACTTGTGGGAGCATTAAGGTCACTTACCCATTTATAATGAGGGATGAGCTTTACATCATGAGCATCGGATGTCAAATTCCCCGATGTATAGACTTTGAATGCAAAGCTCTCGCCCATGTATAACTCGCCCTCGTCCTTTACCGAGTCGGATATAATTTCCATTTTTACGACGGCGGGTTGTATTTTTATTGAGCCGGTGTCATAGGCGACTCTTGTTGATGTACTGTCAGCCTTTATGTCGTTCGACTTGTTTTTCATATATGCCAGGACCAGAGGATCTGCGGTAAGCGACCTCTTGTTTTCGCTTAATCTGAACATCTTTACAAGCCTAAGGTCTGCTGTATTTACAGCCATGGAATACATCGCATAACCATACGCCCTTGGAGGATCTGTACTGTTCAAACCTTTCCCTATAAATGCAGGGATGACAAAAGTCGTGGGTTCGTTCGCCTCTCCAGAGCTGTTGTAAGTCGTTCCGAATGCTATGCTTGTGCCGGCTTTATAAAGCTTCCCGGTTGCTTTATCCCACACATCAAACGGGAACACGACGTAATTTGCATAACTTTTGGGTTGGCCGTTGGTTACATTAAGAAGCGTCGAGCCCATCAATGCCTTTCCGCTCTTTGAAAAAACATAATTGCTGTTCCCGTATCCTATATACGGAAATGTTGCTCTGTTATCAGGCGTGAGCGTGAACTCCACATAAGGACCGTTATTGGCAGTTGTGAGATCGATATCTGTAGCATTCGCGGCTACAGGCGTGAATATATTTATGCTTGCGTCGTCAACGACTTCAACACCTGTACCGTTGGTCTTTGCTTTTACGTTCGTTTTGGGGATGATTGAGATCATAAGCAGCAACGCTAAAACAAATGCATGTATCAGTTTTTTTGCTATAAACTTAGGCATTTCATTACCTCATAATGCCCATAGTCGTGTATTCACGACTACGGGACTTTTTACCTTGAAATCAGCAACTCGTATTCTATAAAGTACGACAAAGTATATCTTCCATTATCGGCACCCGGCAATAAGTCGGCAGTCACAACCAGATGATAGGAAGGAATATTTTCAAGCTCTTCCTGCAAGGAAACAAGAGTATTTCCTATATATACCTCATCATCGCGATTTGTGTCCGCATACTGACGGATCGTGACGCCGGTTGTTTCTGTCACGTCTGAAGTCATATATTCAATATAATCGCCAAGGTTTGTTTCCGTCACATATAACCTATCGCTCAGATCAGTGTTTTTTGAACTAATGCACGACTGACCGTCTTTATTCTTTAGATCAAAGGATACGGCCTGGACGGCGAAGATATCGACAGATACAAGCTTCTTTTTCCCGGCGTCGTTTGTATGATATGCCAGGCGTACATTCCAAGGAACAACGTCAGCTTCAATATTTACACTTTCGGAAGAAGGTATTGCTACTTCCGCATCGTAGTGCCCGCCGGAGTCTGTAATGCGCACACCTTCCAGCTTAAATGCATCAGTCGGTGGAGCAGTGCTTGAATAATTGGCTATCAGCGTTATGTCTTTCGGTATGGTCACATACTCGGACACATTGATCCCGTCTGCAGATGTCCAACCGACAAAGTTCTGTCCCGCCTTCACGGGTGTCGGTAACTCTCCGTACGACGAATGGTATATAACTTCCTTTTCCGCACGACTGCCGGTACTGTCCATGTATCCGTCTTCCGAAGCATCCGGAATTGTTTCCGATATCGTTCCTCCGGCAGCATCGAAGATGATCTTATAGTGGTTTGCATCCCAATGTCCGTAATATGTCGCATCAGCCAGCTGTTTAAACACGACTCCCTTTATAAGCGCTTCTCCGCTTCCGTTCCCGTTCTTTTCCGATCTTCTCCAGAAAAGATTGGGACTTGTTGTAAACCCTTCGATGGGTACGGGGGACGGATAATACACGACGTCGTCGTAGGGCTGTTCGTGCTTTTCTTCCGATGCCGCTTCAAACCAATGAGCGTAAAGAGTCATGTCTGTTGTGAAAAGGTAGATGTCCGTGGGAGATATTTTTTCTCCTGCCGTGGGGGCTGTGTACCAGCCACCGAACACAAAGCCTTCTCTTTGCGGGTTCGGCGGCGAAACGGACGCTTTGGTTAATGCATATCCGTACTTCACCGTTCCGCTTAAAGAATCGTTTCCGCCCCAATGACCGTTGTTTGCATCGTAAGTGAGTCGATACACGTTTGGCCCAAAAGTGGCCAGAACTACCACATTCCTTGTCGGCATTTCGAAGTTATATGTTATCCGTCCTGAGCCGTCAATGGTCCACGTGCCTTTATTATTCACGACTGTATTCCTGGTCGTGTCGTAAACGTCACGAAGAATAACAGTCGAACCGTCAGCGGGGAAACCCACAACTGAAAGTGAAGCGGTGTGGTAGCCGGCTTCAGGGACGATGGTTACAGTCATAGGAGTCGTGGGATCAAATTCAGTCTGTGTGCCGTCGTTAATGGTTACAGAGCCGTTTCCGTTGGAAATTCCTGTACAGTTAAATGTGTTACATACCATTATCTGAACGTCAGCCGATTTATATGTCTTGTTTGCCCCGGTGTCGGAATAGGGATAATTGGTATCAACGTAAACCGTCACGGTCTGAGGGACATTGATCTTGGTCGTGTCAAGCTCACCGGATCCTGTACCTTCGTTGTACCAGCAGTTAACGACTTTAGTCGTGCCATTAAGAAGTGTGATGGTAGCTTTGATCTGTGCTCTTACGTCGGGAGTCGTGGTGTAGGAATCACGGTCAAGGGTCATGCTCGTTACGACCTTATCGCATACGCAGCCGCCTTCGGTGTATGTTCCGTCGGGGTTTTTAACATAGCGTTTTCCAATTTCGCGGCCGTGGCAGTCATATCGTGTTTCGGTGGTGTTATAAGAACCGTGATAAGTGCCTTCCAAACGGTCTAACTCCATTGTCTCTCTTTGAAAATCAACAGTATAAGAACCACACTTCGGGCAGTACAATATAGCATATGTCCATTCTCGATCGGTATACGATTCAGTTTCAGAAAAGTTTTGTGCGCCTTTACTTGTGCAATATCTATCCCTACCTCTACTATCCGTGGTCAAATATTCGTAGCATTGCCAGCGGAGGTCTTCAGCGTAGGACATGTTATTTCTTTGCATATAATGCCCGTTTATAACGGAAGGCGTTGACATGGAATAGTTTATCATCTGACCCGTGTAGGTGCCGTGCTTGCTGCAATAATAATAACGAGTAGTTGTTTTGTAATACCCACTGTTATACCACTCATAAAACCGCCAGTATCCGTCACAATAATGGGTTACGGTTTCGCTGTACTTGCACTCTCTTTCATGCTCTTCCTGGGTGTGTACTGTTCCCGCATAACAGGCTTCCGTGTGCACATGCCCTGTGCCACCTCCACTCACGACTTCTGTCGCCTTTACGGTGGAAGGATTTATGATGCTTAGTAAAAATGACATTGCAAGCATAATAGAGAAGGCATTTTTCATGCCTCTTACTATTCTTTTAACTGCCTTTCGGCCATAATCTTTCTGCATGTATCCCCCTATTCCACTTCCGGAAGCGGTATTGTTTCCGTGTAGTCATAGTTATAGTCATAGGTTATGTAAAACGTCAGTGGTTTCCAGACGGCATACAGTGTGCAGTCTCCCGCTACGTCATACTTTGTGTTTGATGTGACCTTGTTGGTCTTTATGTTATCCGCTGTTTCTTCGACGATCCGTTCTTTTCCGATCACTGCGTTTCCATGCTCGGGGTCGTTTACGAAGTCCTTTACCCAGCAAACGAAGGTATAGCCTTCTCTTGTGGGAGTGGGAAGTTCTCCAACCGCTTCTCCGAAGGACACGGCTTTTGTCGTTACTTCGGTTCCGGCTGCATTTACTGCCGGCAGCTTCCAGTTAAGGCAATAATCGAAGGTTATTGTATAGCCCCTGGGGATCCAGTGGGCGTATAGCTTTCCGTTCTTACTGTAAGTGTTTGTATCGCCGTTTTCATACTTCGTTCCTCTTCCGTTTGGCGCTGTGTACCAGCCTCCGAAATCGTAGCCGTCCTTACTTATCTTTGTTCCGTCGGGAAGGCCTGAGAAAGGTTTACCATATTCAAGGTGAAGGGACAGATTTCCGTCGTATGTTCCGCCCTCAAGCTCAAAGTCGTAAGTGTATTCCTTAACCTTCCATTTTCCCACTACGGTTACATCTGCATCGAAGGCAAATATTGTTTCGGGCGTCAGGCGGATGTTTGTACCGTCAAGGTAGAAGCCCAAAAACTCATAGCCTGGGATAAAGGGTTCAAGGCCAAGGTCACAAGAGTCGTAGTTAAATGGTTTACCGTAGACCGCGTTATAGGTTCTGCCATCCATAAAGCACATGGCGTCCTCATCCGTCGTTATGGGGCGTTTTAAGTCGATGATATAGTGATGGGGTTTACCTCTCCACTTGGCTGTCAGTGTCACGTCGTCATAAGAAGGGTTCACGTCGGTATTATCGATCACTCTGTTATACCGGGGATGGAACCAGCCATCAAAGATATATCCATAGCACGAAGGAATCGGCAGAGGGTCGTAAGTCGTTCCGTACATAACGCTCTTTGAGGTGATGCCTTTTGTCATCGATGTCGGGTCATAGACTGCGGATTCGTTATAATCAAAGTACGTGACAGAAGTCCTTTCTCTCCACAGAGGTCTAAGCTCCAGGGTAGATCCTGCGGGAAGCCGTCCTCCTTCATCGTCAAACTTATAGTTATAGTCGTTTTCATAGATATGGCCATACTGGTCTTCCCAGGCATATATTTCATGAGCAAACAATGTAAAGGGATTGGATGTCCCAATGACAAAGTACTGTCTGTTATACGTTAAGGTCGTTTCCTTTCCTGTGGGAGGAGCGTTATGGCAGTGGCAGGCTTCAGGTTTATAGATGATCGTTATAGGACCCGGACAATCATGGTAAAGCTCCTCTTCCTCCCCACATTTGGTGCATTTCCTTGCATAAACATAGGTAAGGCCACAATCAGGGCAGGTCTCTGTCAGGTTTCTCCATGTATGATCACACTCTATATCATCCGGATCCTGCTTATCAAAGATGGCATACAATGCCCTGGTTATGGTAGGGGTGTAGGTCAGGAAGATATTGCCGTCATTATAAGCTTTAAGCTTCTTATCGGTGGTCGTATAGTTGGTGCCTGACCAGCCCCA
This sequence comes from Lachnospiraceae bacterium, assembly GCA_016287675.1. Lineage (GTDB taxonomy): Bacteria > Bacillota > Clostridia > Lachnospirales > Lachnospiraceae > RGIG3528. Next base: position 63,299 of record JAEFAR010000007.1, on the reverse strand, counting down.
GAAGATCTCATCTTCCTTCTCGGCATCGGGAAGAACGAGCTCCACGCCCTTCGCTACTTCGATCTTCTTTTCCGTATACCCGCCGTCGATTATCCCTCCGTTACCTTTTAGGGTTAGCGTTACTTTCGGACCGGCTATGGTAGGGGTAGGTTCAGGGGTCGTTACGGTATCGGGAGGGTTATAGGTATCTCCCGTACCGGTTTCCGTGTTTTCGGAATCCGTATAGTTTCCCGTGGGGACTATGATATCCAGGTGTTTATAGATACTGTTCCACTGGTCTTCATTCATCTTGAGGGGCTGGCCTGTTGACGGATCAGTGCCATATTGGTACTTTTTGTCGCCTCTTTCATACATCTGTTCGGTGGATGTCAGGGCCATGTAGTAGCTCGTGTTACTGAAGTTATCCTTTGTTACCTTCCACTCTTTTGTTTCAGGATCCTGTTTTATCTCTCTCCTCCACAAGAGGGCTCTTCTCATGGCTGCATGGACTGCTGCGCCCTTTCTTACGTTATTCTTTGTTCCCCACGCCTTTAATGCCGCCTGGGCAGCTTCCGTTTGGGACATTGTAACGACTGACTTGTTTCCTGAGTTATCGTAAGTGAACACTATCGTTTCTGCGTACATCGGGTCTTCCGTATAAAATACGTAAAACTTTCCGGCATATTGATTACCGGGGACCGTCTGGCTTCCCGTTACTTTCGTTCCTTTCGGCGTCTTTATGGTCCAGCCGTTTGTCCCCACACCTCCCTTAACTATCCACCACACGCTACTCCCGCTCTGCAGCCAGATGTCCGTTAAGAATGTCTGGAACGAAAAGTCACTGATATGGGAACCATGGTAGCTCTCATCGATTAATTCGGTGGAACTATCATCTTCTTTTCCAAACCCGGCATAGGTTACCTTTGCAGGCGACAGGAGCGAGAGAACCATTGCAAGGCATAAAGGAAATATTAGTTTCTTAAACCTCTTCATTTTTCGTTGTCCTTCTTTCTTTTGTCTATATATAAAGTTGCATAATAAGCGTACATTTCACTTTTAAAAGTCGACATACAATGCCCAAACCGCTTTTAAAAAACAAGCATTCTCTAAGATGTATTATGTGAAAAAGGATCTCGGAAAATGAAAAGACGTAAAAAAAAAATTGGCTTTGCCAATTCAGCTCCCCTGCCCCTCAGTCTTGAGGGGGAGACTTGTAAGCGTGTTAAATAATAAAAAAACAAGGCAAAGCCCTATTTTAATATAATCTTTACAAAAAAAAACCTCTCCATGTGAGAGGTTTTTAAGCTTATGTGTGTGGTTGATAACGCTTAATAAAGGATTTAAGATGCAAAATCCCTATAGATAAAGACGCAGCCTTTATCGTTAGCTGGGCGGTATAATTTGTGTAATTCTTCTTCCTTTTTAGCTTCTAATCTTGAGAAACCATAGTCGTTTATATACCTGTCGAGCAACGATGGAATATCTAAGGCATACCCTATAATGCCTTTAGCGCCAACAGATTCTGAAATTTCTTGAGCGATTGGAACGATAATGTTATAAAAAATGGTAATACCAGTACCCTTATTGTATTGATGTGCTTCAAGGTAGATATCATTCATCGCAAAATATGCCAGTTCCACACATGGGTACATACCCTGAGTATTATCATACATCAGTTCCAGCTTAAGACTACTCGCTCGAAGTGAGAAGTAACCTGCCAATTCCTTGGTCTTCTTGTCTCTGACGAAATATGTTCTCATTACTCCATTGTGCTCATCTCTGACTGCTTCTTGTTGCAAATAGTCCATAAGTCCCTTGCCTTCGGGATGAGTTGAAACAACGAAAGCATTGATCTCCTCGTTAGTTTCTGGCGTTAAAACAAGATGTTCACAATAATAGAGCTTATTGGATGGCAGTTTTTTCATATTCAGCTCTGGCCTTAATTGCTCTGATTTCCGCTTCTCTTGCTTTTGCCTTAAGAATTTTGTCTTTCGACGGTTTGGGAGTCATTAATTCTTCCCATATAGCACGTGCTAATTCGGGGCTTGCGTGTTCTATTGCATATCTTACCTCATCGCCTCGCATATAACATTCTCCTTTCATAAAGCCTTTCTCCTTTCTTAATAATATTTATATCATCAAGAAAGGCTCAACCACCGGCGCTTTCCTGATAACATCTGTTTCAGGGCAAAGCGCCCACTATTTAATGTTTTCTCCCTTAATACTCAATTCCGTATATAGTATGCAAGAAAAAGAGAATTTAAGAAAAAAACGTTTACAAGTTCCTCCATTGATAATTACCAATTAATCCATATATGGAAGAAAATAAAATTTATCGTAAAGTACTCCCCTTTGATGCAAACCGGGCATATCCTATACGCCTGTGTCTTAGGCAAGTACTCAAAGCCATGCATTAAACCCCAATATATATTTCATACCCGGGTCAATGCAAACGCATCATCAAACTTAAGCATTAATCTTTACTTGATTATACATTGAAAAATCCTTTTTTTCAACATCTTTACTGTTTCTTTACCTTCTTTAGCTTCTTTTTGCTAAAATCATATCGTAAGCGTTTCGGATAATTCCGGATGTCTGGATAACAAACTCCATAAAGTCTGCAAGCTTGAAAAGATACCTGCGGACGAAGTATTCTTAAAGCCCAATCTCCTGCCCAAGCGCAACTCTTAATTCAGTTACCGTTTCCCGGTATTCCAATCCGAAACGCTAAGGTTCTCCTTATACGATCTGATCCCATCGGAACTGCAACCTTTTAGGCAAAAACGGCGACATGTTGCGGTTAATTTGAGAAACAGTCAGATTTCACCGGGGGTTGCGGTTAGGTTAGAAATTGACCCCTTTTTTTCCAAAGAACAACGGGACGAAATTTCCTATAAAGCAAAAAAGCGCCTGATCTGTCAAAGAAGATCAAACGCTGCTTTTTGTTGTTTTCATCTTTCATCCTTTCCCGTCCAAGGGAATCATCCATCGTTCAAACACTTTCACTTACTGTCTGTCGTATCCAAAGGGATGTGCAAGGTACTCATCAACTGTTACTTCTACATATCTACCGTCTGTTAACTTAAGGAACATGAATGTATCAGCTGTGAAATGATAAGTGTGACCATCATCAGGGTCCGTCCAGTCAGCTACAGCGGGATCTCCCAACTCATTCCTTCGAACAGCTCCATTAGGAACATAGTCATACATAAATGTAAAGTCACACTCTTCAGGAGCATTCGGGCCACAGAATCTTGCTAATGTACCGTCAAGGCTGTACATTGCGTTGATCGTAGTTAACTGCGGCTTTCCATTAACGAAATAGCAAATGTTTAGATTGTGACTCTTCGTCAGATCCCAGATCTCCGGGTGGTCGTAGAACAGGTTGCGACTCCATCCTACGGAATCAGGGTCTCCATACACTGCTCCATGGGAATTAAGCTTTGTAGGTTCAGGTGTGGGCGTTGCCGTGGGAACCGGTGTGGGTGTGGGTTCTGTTGTGGTTACGCTGTTAGGGCCGATATATCCCACGTAGCCTCCCAGCTTTACCTTACTCCACTTATTCTCATGGATCCCGATCCTCTGCACTTTTGTGTTGGCGGGAACCGTCGTGAGAAGCTGACTGTTCGCATCGGCATCTGCTCTCAGGTTTGCCTTCTTCGTTGTCCACACATAGTCATTTACTTCCTTCACGGGATCCGGAGTAGGGGTCGGTGTAGGAGTCGGTGTATCCGTCGGTGTGGGGGTAGGTGTGCTTGTAGGTGTCGGGATAGGTGTCCACGTGGGGGTTGGGGTATTCGTTGCCGTAGGTGTGGGCGTGGGCGTTACCGTATCCGTCGGTGTGGGGGTTACAGTGCTCGTAGGAGTTGCCGTCGCTACAGGGATCGGTGTCCTTGTAGGGTAAGGCGTCGGTGTTGCATAATCACTTGCGTCCGGTATCAGCTTCGCACAGCCCGCAAGACCCATCACAACCCCTAAAACGATGATGATGATCGATGAAATTTTTAAGTTCCTCATAAGAAAAGCTCCTTTCATAATGTTTGTTGAAAAACATTATGGGAAATTGATGATTGATGAAAAAATGTTCGTCATGTTTACGCACTTTCGGTTGTGTATTATATCACAGCGGGTTATGCGTAGCAAGGATTCTCCACTTACGACGTTAGATCAAATGTAAGGTTAATATCTCATTTCCAATTATCCGGGGACTAATACCTTTTGATCTGTCCTGAGGTCTGCACGACCATGTCATAGTACTCGTGTTCAAACACCGAAGGATATCCCTGAACAACCACGACGATCGACCGGTTCGGCTCGACTATGATATCGCTTGTCAGCTCATAAGCGTATCTCGGTCGTTCCAGCACGTCGTTAAGTATATCCATTCTCTCTCTTACGGCTTTTTCCACTGAATACTGCACGTACGACCTTATCCTGTCTTTTGACGACTCAACGTGGTCGTAACGACCGTTTATAAAGACTTCGCCATCAAGAGTTATGGTTTCTTTAACTGTCGGATTCGCAGAAGAATAAGGAACCAGTTCACTCGTCTTTGGGATATAATATCCCTCGTCCGTGGGATAACATATGTAAAAGCCGTTATTTTCCATTATCACAATTGCAGGCGTGAAGAAATAACCTTCTTCCTTGATTGTTTTATTGGCAAGGGCAAAGCAGGTAAAATATTTATCAACGACATTTCTGACAGCAGTCTGCGAACCCTGTTCGCTTTTTAATTCATGCATTGCTGCAAGTGTTGCAAATTCAACGTTTTTCTTTAAGTTTTCTTTTTCTTTCTGATAGGCGTTTACCCGTGCAGCTCTTAAGTACAAAGAAAAAAGAGTTCCGGCGATAATAATGCTGAAGATCATCATCAGATGAAATCTATTCACTCTATGTCACCCCTCTCTTCTTCTCCAAAAAATACCGCGGTGGACTGAAGGAATGAATCCCCTGTTCTCACGATCACACGAACAAAATCTTTATTTCTCAACTTGTACTTTCTGATCCCGTTAACATCTGCAGCTCCGAAATAAATATCATCCAAAGTCACATGTTCTTCCCTCGGTACGACGTCGTCAGTCATTCTTGTTATACTTATAGTCATAGCATAGCCAAGCTTTCCCACTTCATTTGCGTACGACTCATATTCCGACAGGTCGATATATCCGGTACTTACCGTATCCGAAAATCTCTGAGCCATTATTTCTGCTGTTTTGGCTTTATAATAACGACCACAGGTAAGTGCGATCACGACGGGAGATAAGAAAAGTAACATCATGAGAAACCTTGAAAGATATTCAGAAATTGCGTTAGGCAATGACCGCCCACCTCTTTTCTTTGCCGTATTCGATGTATACATACGCAAACTTTTCGTCGTCAAGGGCAATCAGGCCGTCAGTCGTGAATGGACTTTCATAGACTTCAGTCGTGACATCAATACCGTCTGTCGTGTAAACACGAAAATCAAATTCTCTGTTTATGGTCGTTAAGTTAATAGCGTGATAACGGCGTGAGGTCGTGTCGGAAGGTTCGGAAAGATACGTAACGGTTTCGATCTCCCAGACCAGACGGTCAGCTTCGTACGACGTTTGAGAATCTTTGGACAGGTTATTATATTTGATTGTTAGAGCGAGCGGTATTATAAAAAGAAATATCGTCGTTAGAAGAATGCATATGTATGCTTCGAATGTTTTCATAGGTTATAAAAGGTCATAAAAAGCTTACAATAAAGCAGCAAAAGCTCTGATCGTGGAAGAAATCAGAGCTAATGTTCCTCCGATGCTTAATGCCAATGCGGCAATAAACATTGCAAGATCTGCTGTGTATGCAAGCCAGGTACGAACATTATCCGACATGGCACGTTACCTCGTTCAATTATTTCTGATCGAATAATACCGAACTAACAACTCCGTTCTTATTGGTTGTAACCGTACAACTGAATGTCTTGGAAGGATTGATATATCCCTTGTCGGAACGATCAAACGCATTAGCAACATTCGATGTCTCAACGGTGATGGCCGATGTCTGTTCACCGGTGGTATAACTGATAGTAGCGGTAATCTCGCCATCCTGCCACTTCTTGATCGTATCGATCACATACTGGCCTGAAACAGTCTTGTTGTTCTGACTCTTGAGTTCGTTCTCTTCGATGTTTGCCATGGCTTCAAACTGACCGGTTCCCTTGTCGATCATCGGCTTTGATTTATGGTAGATGCCGATAGAAATGCCAACCAGCGTTACCACAAGAATAATGCCCACACCAATTTTGATAAAGTCCTGAATAGTCATAATTATTCCTCCAAATTAGATTTATGTTTTTTGTGTTATCTCCACGTTACTAATTACCCCGTTACCGTTACGTTCAACTTCCACCTTGAACGTCCCCAACGGTTTTATATAAAAATTAGTTTCGTCGATGTCTTTGAGTTTTGAAATCGGGGTAACTTTCACGGACACGCCTTTAACCTCGCTTTCTGCTATTGAATCTCCTGAGTTTACGAAAAAGCCGTTCTGTACTACGTAAAAGCCCTCGGGTTCGTCTAGTGTTTTGACTTTTACGTTAGGTACTAATTCTTTAATACTGTTTATGTACCCGACTACCTGAGTTCCTTGGATTACAGACTGGTCATATCTTGTAATCTCTGCTTCTTCCATACTTTGGATAGTCTTGTTGCCGATCTGCACGACATGATCGCTGAATACGCCTACTTTTTCCAGGATTGTGTACCCTACGGCTATAAGCGTAATCGTCATCATTAAGCCAGCGGCTAACTTTATGAATTCTTTGGACATGTTAATCACCTCACATACTTTCTAAGCACCCATTTAATATTATTGGACCCAGGCACTTAAGAATTCAAATTACGTCGTGATCAACACCCTCTTTTCAAATTTTTATAAGCCAAATCCTTCCAGTTCCTTAAGCGTTTCAAACACGCCGTCCAGACCTTGCAAAGAAGTAACAAGGAACGGCAGGATGAAGTTTCCGATTACTGCTATGACTGCCGGTATATAACAAAGGACAGACAGATAGTTCCGCTCCTTGCTTATAGATATTTCCTTCTCCAGATCCAATTCTTTCTCATGGATTGCCATATCCGCTTCGATTGAGCTAAACGCGCTTTTTATTCCGACCTTACGTGCAGCAAGAAAACTGTCTGCTATGTCACTGATCTCATACGGCTGATTGACCTGAAGAAGCCTGATCGCCGACTCTCTGTTATAGAGATATTCCATGGTCGTTTTGGAAAGAACCGAGTTAAAGATCAACGAATGACTTTCCATTTCATTAAGAAGACCACCTACAGTCGTGGATGGGAAATCTTTTTCCATAAGGATTAGATTTTGGAACATCTTGATCTCGTTATCTTTTTCGCTGAGACATAGGTTGTAATAATACCTAAGCTCAAAGTATGGTATAAGCCCGATTGCTGATGCTGCAAGAATTGCGAAAAGTTGGGCAATGCTTATACTTTGATTTCTATATTCAGTGTTTCTTTTAATGAGTTCCGCTGTTATCTGATCCAGCACATATTTATTTGCTATCCGAACGCCGTTCTGCTGTAAAACGGAGTTTATTTCCGTAAGCAACACATCATCAGAATAATTGGTTATATCTTCCGACTTATGCTTAAGCGACAGATCGACAATTGCACTCACGACTGCATTTCTTTGCTGAGTTGTTACGGCAAGTTCCTCGACGGTTTCTGTCGTAAGGATCTTATGCCTTGTAATGACGGATGTGTATCCGAATATTATGGATACAGCTACGACTCCAGTTACGGCCCACAGGATCATTTTAGTAACAAATACGGGAACAGGAGTATTATCTCCGGTCACGGCCAACATATGAGCTATGCCACTGCCGTGTTTTTGAGTGAAGGTGTCCAGCTTTAACTTTGTGGAGAGTTTTGAATAAAACGACGTCGTATTTTTGTAGATCTTTGATGTTATGTCCTTCGAACGATTAACTATCTGAAATAAAAGCCATGCCGTCGCAAGTGTTGCTATCTGAAGGATCAGTCCATACGTTCTGTAATAACCTTCCGATTCAGGCGAAAACGACTTTCCCCATCTTCCGAGAAAACTAAAACCCACGACCGGAATTATAAGCATCATTTCCATGCCCTTAAGGGAGTATGCTCGTCGTGTCTGTTTGATCTCGTCCGATTTAATGTCCAGTCGTATTTTTTCCAGATTCTTCTTAATTAGTTCGCTTTTTTCGGAAGTATCACCCTTCTCTCTGAACTTATACACCTGGGTTACAAAAAGTCGTACATAAGACGGACGGTGTCTGTCTGACACATACTCTTTAACTCTCTCTGCAGCATTTTCAGCCCAGAGGAGTTCACTGATCTCCTGCGCAAAACGTTCGATATTATACACTCTTCTGCGGTCGATACCGGATCCGCTCATTTCTGCTGCGGCAAGAGGGATACTGTTTATCATTGAATGAGTGTTTTCGTACGTCTTTTCAACTCTTGATATATATGTTCGAAAATCTTCGTTCACTTCTTTCTGGATTTTGTTTAAAATACTGTGTGTCACAAGACAGCAGGCCGCATAAGCCACAAACGCCGCGCTGGCAATACTGTAAGTCGTGATTCCGCCACTTGCCCAGGTATTAACCGCAAATGCTGCATAGGCGGCGATAGAGCCCACAATGGCGGCTTTGTTTACAATATCTGCCGCTGTATTTTGGAGAATCGCAGGCTCATACGGGCATATGAGCAGGAGCTTCTGATGAATGAACTCTATGCTTCTTCTGAACGGCGTGTTCAAAAGAAGCTTGTAGAGAAGTTCATTCACAACTACTTTCTTTTCTTTGGTTTTACTTTTAAATAAGGCCATGATCTTGATTTCCTCAGATTTCGTCGAGATCTTCATCATCGTTTGCGCCGTCTGCAATCCATGATGCATCTGCAAATTCATCTACCTCTTCGACAGGTGCTTTAAGCAGATCGGGATTTTCGGCTACTTCGTCTGCATAATACTTACCATCGTAATATTTGTCATAATACTCGACAAATGCCCTATAGTCGTCGTCCGACAGCATGAGTTTCGCTCTGTCAAAAACAGCATGAGAAGGCTTGCAGCCGATTACGTATTCTTTCTTATCGGGGTCGTAAGAAAGCATTTCAACGATTTCATATTTTTTTACTGAAGTCGTGGGCACGATCTCCGTGATACGGTTAATGTATCTGTTGCCGTCCTTATTCATGATCTCGACATTAAAGTGCAGAGCATGCACGACTTCTTCAAGTGCCGCAGAGGGGTTGTAACCACCAACTGTCGTTTTTGCTGTTACAAACGCACGAAGCAGACTTTCCGCGTCTGTATAGTGAGCAGTGAATAAAAGGAACGACGTCTTTGACATTTCGACTGCCATGTTTGCCATCTTAGGTTGGGTAACTTCACCGATCATCCAGATGGGACGGGTAGTCTTTTTTGTCATGGCGAGCGTTTCATCTTCATCGGATGAACCATAAATCTTAAACGCAACGACGTTACGGTCAGGACAATACTTTCTCATGTTTAACTCGAACGAATAATACTCGACTGAGCCGATTGCATAGTTATTGGGTGTCTGCATCCCAATGACTCTAAGTCCTGTCGTTTTACCTGCGCCCATGGGGCCAATGATTGCAGTCGTATGGAAAGAATGCGCGATCTGGATAAGCCCTCCAATCACAAGTTCTGTATCACGCGGATTATCGGTACGAACACTGTAAAGCTTATAAATGTTCGTTTCGGGAATGTTGTCAAACTTTCTTATCATACAAATGGGCGCATCAGATTTGGGCGAAATTGTTGCCTGGATCCTTCGGTTATCTACTGTCTGGGTGAGAATATTAGGCGTAGCTTCGGTCAAGTCTCCTGCCCCGGTATTTGCAATCGTAGTATCTATGCAATTCATATACTCGACTTCTGTATTGAAGCCTAAATAGCTCAGCCAGATAAGACGGCCTTCAAACATTACGCTTACGGAATCTTTTGCAGTCTTAATGGCATTTGAAATGCCGTTAACCTCTTCATCAACGTTATAGAGTTTTGTCGCAACCCCGTTGGTTCCAAGCTGCAGTTCCTCAAGACCTACCATCTGGTAATTCAGAGAATCTATGATTCTTAAGCCGAACAGATCCGAAAAGATGATCTGTGTCGCAATATCCATCTTCTCATCATCAGATAAAACAATTTTCTCTTTCTCATAGATTTCTGTAAGTTTGATCTCGTCTATCTGATTTCTGATGTTATATTTATGGACCATATTTGCGAAAGCATCGTTCTGGTTGCGCATTTTGCGGTCCAGTTCCGTGAGCGTCATGAAACCCACTGCTTCGACAGAGGGCGTGTTACCGTGCAGTTTGTTCTGATATTCCGTACACATGGTATACATAAGAACTTCATGCATGGTTCTGGGCTCCATTCCATTTGACAGATTGAATTCTATATATCTGTCAATGTCACAATGCTGCCTTTTAAGCTCCGCCTCAAGCGCAGCTCTTACCATACGCTTAGCTGATTTCCTGGCACCAATGTTTCCGGAACCCGCGTTTCTCAAACTTTCTCTCTGAGAACTTCTTATCTTAATAAGTTCAATCGTAGCTTCCAGAGTCAAACCGCTTCCCAGAATACCGGACGACGTTGATCTAAAGATATCATCTTTGATTCTTTGCTCAAGAGCCGAAAGGTTTCGGTCTCTTACTTCAATGTTTTCCGTGTTATTTACATTTCTTATTGAAAAGAAATAGTATCCGGCTCCGGCAGCAATAAGCACAAGAGGGATTATTACAATCTGAAAGATCATAAGAAAGATTTCACCTCCGATATTGCCTTAAAGAAGTAGCTTATACTGTCATTCTTTGATGCTTTAACAGCGAAGTGCTTCTTGTTTACATTGCCTTTTACTTCCTGTGCTGCGTTCCTGTTTCTCATAAGGAACTCAGGCACCGTATAAGCAGAAATGGCATCGTAGTATTCCACGCAATAGGGAATTGTTGCAACATTCTTCGAAATATTGAACTTGAACGACGAAATGTTGAACCTTGATTCAGGATGATATGCTCCAAGAATGTACACCGCATTGGGGATGTTATACTTCTCTGCATAAGGTTCCCACAAGTGTCCGTCGGTTAATACGATGAAATTAACAGAGGCGTCGTTCCAGAGAGCTTTGGTAAGCTCAAAGTCGTTTCCTCTGTCGCCGGCCGCGAGATCTACAAACACATAGTCGTAAATCTTCGGCAGTCTGTCGGAGATAACATACTTAAGGAGCTGGTTTCTGTCACCGTTCTGGATCTGACCGAGAGCGGGAAGGATCTGAAGGCCACTTTTTCTTACCTTGATCGTGGAAGAAATGATTTCTTCGTCGCTTATCTTATGGTTATCAATGGCATAGAGAATGGCATTCATGCCGGCATTGTCCATGACTTTGTTTTTTGCTGCCTGGTTCAAGCCCAGCATAGTCTCCAGCTGTGACATCTGACTTTGAGTATGCGTGAGAACCGCATCTTCAAGTCCAAATGCCATTGCAACCATTGACGCCGTCGCTGTCTGACGATGCATAGGTGACCAGATTGTATATAATTTACCCATTAAACGCCTCACTTCACGTAGATCTTCTTAATAAGCTTCTTGTCCACGTTTATTTTAAAGAAGCTCTCAAGAAGGTCGTTTATAAATGCGCGAAAATCTGCCGATAGTTTTCCAAGTCTAAGCCGTCCATTGCCGATAGAAAGTCTCAGTCTGTAATCTGCCTCGTTGTATGGAAGAATTATAACTTCTTTGTCTTTTATGGGTTTCTCGAACAAGTCGAGGATAAACTCCTTGCCATACCTGGCGCTTATAAAATGGGTGATTACAAGCCGTACATTTTTGTCTATGTACTTCTCCTCCACTGTCTTCTTACCTTCCTTCTTGGATTCGGAAACGGCGACGGGTACATCGACTTTTGCAATTCTCTTTACGTGCTCCGTTTTCATATCTGTGTTAAAGATAATACCGTCGCACTCATTTATAGAAGCGCTGTCCGTGTTCGTACCATAATAGTATATGATATGCACAGAGTCGTTATCTTCGTGTTCACTGCCTTCTGAGAAGATATGAATGTCAGAGTACTCAGTTGCAGTTTTTTCCCTCAGGTTGACTGGAATATCCACTGTCTCCATAAGTCTTAAATCAGACGAACGGTCAACGACTATTGTTTTCTCTCCGATACGATTAAGGGCCAATGCTGCATACAATGCAATGTCGATGCCATCATGTCCCACTATCGCAAGTTTTGTCATTTTTAACCTCCTGCTAAAAGTTAAAAGAAATCATTATCGTCATCCGCAGAATTTTGTTTCATCCAAGCGACTTCCGACGACTCTCTGTTGTTATTTTCACGATCGGTGTCACCGGATGTTTCACGGTCTTCTCCATTATCGTAAACGTTTCTCTTTGCTGCCTGTTCTTTTCTGCTCTTTTCTTCCTCTTCGGCAACACTTGTATTTACGATCTCCAACTCATCTTCCAGGTCTTCCGTGTATTCTTCTTCTCCCATCTCATAGGCTTTTCTTGCCTCAGTTTCACGGATCTCTGACTCTGTTGCTTCTACTATAGAAGTGTCGTCGTCATAATAGAGGTCATCATCTTTGTGCATTTCATTGTATAACTCGATGTTTTCTATCTCACGACGTCTTTCCGCTTCTTCAGCTCTTTTCTGTCGTCTCTCTTCAGCAGCCTGCGCAGCCCTGTCTTCTTTTTTCTTTTTGCCGGAACCCACTTTCTGATAAATCTTAAAAACAATAAGACCGGCAACAAGAACTATTGCGAAGATCATTGAGCCTGAGATAGGTTCCTTTCCTACTTCTTCGGAAGGGAGAGGCGTAGGTGTAGGGGAAACAATATAAGCGTCGCCCGACGACTGCATACTGTCAGGATCCTTATTTTCGCCCTGGTTGAACAGATCGAACATGCTGAGATCGTCTACCGTATATGAAGATTTTGTACTGAAACCGTACAGGTAAAGCTTCATCACACGTCTTTTTGACTCTCTCATAATCTTTTCCATGTCTTTCGTGCTATCAGTCGTTACGACGCAGACTTCCGTTGTGCCGGATGCAAGCTTAATATTACATACCCATTCCTGCTTGGCGTTATCTCCACTTATATAAACAGGAAGCATTGAGATACCGCTCGCAGTTGTAACCGGTTCTTTGTATGTTCCTTTTACCTTACTGTTTGTACTTCCGGCAGAACTGATAATGTCACCTTTGGATGAAACAAATGATACTTCAGGGGCACCGGCTTCAGTCGTGTAAAAAATCTCTATTCTGCACTGAGCGTCTTCTACGTTTATGATGCACGTTCTGGAAGTCGTGGAATCAATATCCCACTTGTATCGTGACAGCTCACTTTTGGCAGCGCCGAGAATCTTGTCATCTTCTGTTTCGATTTCAGGAACTTCCTGAGAAGTAATTTCCGACGCAAAAATATTAAACGTCGGGCCAACGAACATCGCCGCCATCAGCCCAAAAAGTAGCGCGTTTTTTACTATTCGCATAAATCGAGCCTCTCTTCAATCTTACAGAAATTATCCTCGCAAGCGACAGAGAGACCTCCGCCTCTCCATCTTCTTGGCCCGGACAGGATGCAGTCAAGCATTTCATCGTATCCCGTGCATGACATGAGGTTATGCTGAAGCCCTCTTGCTGCGATCTTCCCAACACTTACGCAACCGCGAAAAGCGTTTGATCCAATCACAAACGGAGTCGTTATAAAAACAATGTGTTGCAATGACGCACAACCGTCAAAGGCTTTTCCGGGAACAGTAGTTGTGCAAAGCTTTATTCCTTTTAAGGACAGACACCTTCCAAAGGAAGATTCGCCAATCTCACGAATGACGGCGCCGATCGCTACAAGGTTACTGCAATTATAAAAGGCGCAGTGGCCAACATATAACTCTTTGGCAGTCGTCAATTCGGTAAGGGAGAAACAGTTCTGGAATGTTCCTGCCTTGATATGAATGATGTTTTCGGGTAACTTAAGAGTCACGATACTTTCGCAATTTCTGAAAGCATTCTTACCGATGATTTCTACCGACTCGGGGATTTCCGTGATTTCCAGGTTTGTACAGCCCCTGAATGCATTGTTCCCGATTTCCTTAAGTTCTCCCTGATCCACGGACAGGCACCTTAAGTTCTTGCAATCATAAAAAGCATAGTCGCTTATTTTTTCAATCTGGGGCAGAATCTTAAACTCTGTAATTCCGGTACAGCCGGCCAGAAAGCCTGCAGGGATTTCCGTAATTCCCATTTCTCTTACGAACGCCTCGTTTTCAAAGTATTCAAAAGGTATGATGTCAGATAGGCCCGCTTCATACAACTTTTTGACGTTTTCGAGCGTATATGTAGAAGGATCCGTATATTTCGCTACTGCCTGCTCTTCTTCACTTAAGTTTGCATACTTAAGAATCTTTACAAGTCCGATTACTGTTCTGTAATCGAGGCCTGTCTTTATGCTTAATTCGTTTGCCTCGGCCGTTGATGCCTTTCTTGTTGCCATACGCAACAGCTCAAAATTCTGTTTGTTTGTCATATAGTAAATACCAGAGCCACATATATTTTTTAATCCGAGTTAAATGCGCCCTTTGAACGTCATTTGTTCAATCCTTTCATTTCTATTATTGAAACAAGGTACTTATTTTTTTTTATTTCGTAAAAAAAACTCCATGGTATCTTTCAACCATGAAGTTCCCTTTTAAATCATTCACTTTTCGAAACAACGACTTAAGACTTTAAAGATGACCTTATTTTGTTCCTCGCTTAATACGGTCGTATTGTCCACATCCCTAAAAAGCTTCATAGCTTCAAACCAGTACAAAAGCAGGTCCTTTTTCGTCTGCATCGGCAGCGCTTTCAAGGTCTTTCTTCTTCCGATCATTTTCATCCGGAATTTCCCGAATACAGGTTTCAAACTTTCCTCTACCAGCTTTTTAAAAGCGTCGTCGATCGGCTTCTCGCCAAGCGTCGTGAGAAATGTACCAACCCGGTCTGCTTTTTCGATAAGCTCCAATACGTCGTTTTTTAGTGAATCCGGATCAGACCACTTTTCGTGCTTTATTGGAACATTACCTACCGGCCATGAAAAGACTCCATCCGACAGTGTTACATCGGTCGCAAAGGATGTGACACCAGTGTCGGATGTACAAATCTCGATGGTCGTCTTAAGATTTTTACCATCAAAAAGATAGTTCTTTTTAGGAAGGACAAGTCGTATTTTTGATATGTCCTGCGTTATTTCCCATTCGACACATTCAAAATCCCCGATAGAGTCACACACTTCGAGGATTGCACTCTGAGGTATTGTAGCATATGAGCTGCCTGAGAACCGAATTATCTTTTTATATGTCCGCCCGTTTTCATCGGTAATTTCACGGCAAAGAACACTTAACGGATAATGCTTCATCTTTGCCTCTTGGCACTCATAAAAAGCACGACTTATTACTATGTTTCTTATAAGTCCCGGCATCTTTGTCGCAATGTCCTTGCAGCCTAAGTAACTCGTCAGACTGTCGTAAGTACTTTTAAGACCTGCAATCATAAAAACGTGCCTTGAAGTTGAAGTTCTCATCTGGATAATCATCGACTGATTCCTACTCATCTCTTCAAAAAGATCTTTTGGCATTAGCGGCAATATGTGCGAATATGTCAATGCGCCGCTTCGTTTTGGACTTTCCTCAAAATCATCCAGACTTATGGGATCCAGTCTCCAATAGGTGGTCTTACCTGCATATGCACCCTCTTCGCAGCAGTCAGGTCTTGTGCATGGCATATAAAATTCGCCACTGCCAAATTGCTTACGTTGCGAAATGTTGTAAAGCTTTGTTGCGTCCGAAAACTCTTCTATCCATTTTCTAAATTCAGCGTAATCGTTTCCGGTACACCTAAAGTCATCTCGTAGAATTTCGTGCCTCATTTTTTCCTCCTCTCTTTTTCTTGTTTTAAGATTAGTATGTGAAAAGGAAAGCCCCTTGAAAAAAAAACCGTGCAAGAACGCACGGTTTCATAAATATTCCTGTAAATAAGCTGCTATTCCGCACGCCTCAAAGATTAGTATCACTTCGCAGCTTCATCGTTAGTCTGGTCTTCAGACATATCCCCTTCGTCCTCTTCAGCACTGTCAAAAAGCATCTGCTTATACTCTTCGACCTTCAGACGCATTTCGTTCTCGACGTCTTCCGGCGTTCTGAAGTTCGCTATGTACTCTGTTGCATAAGGCACAAGTTCCATTGACGTATCATCAATCTTCCACGATTTTCCGCACATCGGACAAGTGACTACGGGATGCGTACGACGTGTTTGTAAGAAACCATCAATTTCAATCTCTGACTGGTAATGTAAGAATGTTTTGTCATTTCTTGCATTTTCGCCATATGCTTTAACCCACGGATAGTCGGTCTTAACCGAAGGGTCGTCGGTTCTTATTAGGAACTTCCTGTTTGTGGCAATGGGGTACTGCGTAATCTGTGTCTTATTTTTTGTGACCAGGAACTTTGGATCTTTTAAGATTACACCATAAACCAAAGCTTTGCAAGATATTTCTCTGTGCTCAACCACATCTTCCATAGCCTTGATCTTAGCTGCTTCGTCATCACCGTAACTTCTGATTTTTTCACAATACTTAGGTGTGACATAAACAGTGAGATACGGCGTCTTGAACTGCGTCTGGTTTCCATCGGCATCTGTACAATAAGGACAGATTCTGGTTTTCTGTACGTTTTTGGTCGATAAAACTCCCTGAACCAGCACAACGTCGTTGGTTTCCCACTTTGATATTTCGTCCAGTTGTTCCTTCTCTCTCGAAAGAACAATGGGATAATTGTGCTGAAGCTTGTCAGCATTATCTCCGACTGAGCGGAGTCCACGCACGACATCAAGCGTTACATAACCGAACGCATACTCGCCGTCAGGACCTTTTACAATTTTGGGTGTCTGCTGCACACGACCTCTTAAAAATACTTCATTTAATTTCATTTTTCTTTATACGGAGACTTCCGCTCGCCTTTCTTTTGATCTTTTATAAATATTTTTAACACAATCTGCTTGAATTTTTTAATTACGTTTGCTATTCGAAAGAGTTAATCAAGCGTCGATGATCACGTTGACAGTTTCACCATTGCCGGCGGCAAAAGCTTCTATTCTCGGTACAAAAGGTGTACAGAGAATAAAAATAGTCGTAACGGCTGCGATTTTTAATCTGCTCATTCTGATCTCGACTGCTTTTTTAAAAGACTCAGTTTTGCTAATTCGCCAAGACACGCTGTTTTGCGGATCTTATCTGTCATTAAAAGAAAGTTTTTGTAACACTTTTCCTGCGTGGATTCGGGTTTTCCTTTGAGAGCCTTGATAGTAGGCAGATCTTCATCCAAGGATTCAGTTGCGAGCATCTCTATGCAATGCTCTATGCTGGCGAGGCTCCTCTCAGATTTAGGGAGTCTGCAAACATAAAGGCATACCAGCCAGAGGAGATACTCCTCACAATTCTCCCAAAAAGGATCCTTATTTTTCGGTAATGACTCACCCTGCGCCGCATCTATAGTTACCTGAAGTCCCGCTGCGTACTTTCTGACGTCTGTATCATTCTGTATCTCGGGAATTATGATCGTTGTTTCTTTCATATTTTTCATCCTCCTATGGAAATATTCAAAAACAATATGGTAGGCAATTGCTTTATTTTTGCAAAGACGGTTAATTGTACCCTTCTTTTCTAAGGCTTAGTGTGTGGTATTATACAGATCACCACTGATATCGGTGGTAACAAAGCTTGTGTCGCCCTGTAAGATGTTAGGGCGTACATATGCATATGTTTTGCCCGAACCCGCAGGCCCGATTACCAGAACGTTATTGTTAGCTCCTATTGTGGAAGAAATTGCCCAAAATTGAAATAATCACCAATCGCTGCCCCAATCGGTGTCTCCGCTATCCCAGGAGTCGTAATCGGACGAACTGCTCGAATGATGTGCTTCCCAGTAATCGGAATAAGCGTCCGAATTAGTAAACTTATCACTCCTATCCCCCCAGGAAGAAGACCAGCCTGTGCCTTTATAGGTTGAGTCAGAGCCGTCATAGGACGAATCATATCTCCAATCACCGGAATCGTAACGATACCAGTTGTTGTTTAACCTATAGTACAGGTCGTCAGAGGTCTTATAGTATCCGACAGGGTGTTTAATAAGATTAACAGTGTTTACAGTACCGATCAGCAGATATACGCAAAAGAGTATCGCAGCAAAGGTGTAACCACTCCGAGTCATTGTATAGCGCCAGTCTTTTTTGACATCTTCCTGTTTTATAGGAGCTGTCTTCCTCTTATTCCATACTCTTCTCAGACACAGAAACGTGAGCGACAACGGAATTAGAGCGATGATTATAGTAATTATCAGGGGTATCGTTTCTCCCGCTAATGTTGAAATAGCTGCGTTCAGAAAGAAAAGTGCAATACCACCAATCCAACAGAAGCCCTGCTTTCCCTCTTCCGATCTTCGTTCCAGATATTCAGCAGGCGGCTTACCATCTACCGTTTCAGGGAATATGTTCCTTTTATGACATTCATCGAGAAGCTTCAGGTACAGCTCCATGACACCAAATGCCTCATCAGGGCCTTCGTAGCGGATCGCTCTTACTCCGGTATCCTTGTTTTTGTACACTACAACCGTGCCATCTTCTCTCTTAAAGATACCGAATGCACACGGTTCTTTGAAATCCTCACCGATGAAAAATCTCATGCGGAGAAGAGGCATTCCTCTTTCGGCGCAGAATTCTTTCAATTCCTCAATGGTTTTGGGGGCCATCACTACATTCGGTCTATCTTCCACATAGTTCAGATTGCTCGCTCCGCAGTGGGGACATATCTTTTCATTTGATGTAACCATTCCGTCACAATACGGACATTTACTTGTTGAAGCCATTTTAATTCCTTCCTTTGAACCCTAATTTAACATATCAATTTTTTGATTTACTAGCAGAGCTCAATGCTTTTAATATCGTCCATAGCAAGCAGGACGCATCCATATGTAGAATCTTTTCTGGAAATGTTCCTGTTTACTTCTTCCTGTTTTCAATAATTTTTGCTCTTTTCGGTCTCGATAACTTTATCCTTCCCGAACACTTCTTCAAAAGCCTCAAAGTTCCTGTCATCGGGGATAGCATAGACTATGTTCATCCCCGTGTTTTCAAATGTATCCTTAAAGAGTTCAGCAACTTCTCGTGCATCCTGCCTGAACACACCGCATCCCCAGGCTCCCAGAATAACATGATCACAACACTTCGTAAGCAGAATATCCCGTAGAAAAGTGATCCTGTTCTTTAATGCCTCATAGTTTTCTTCTTCCGTAAACGCTCCATATCTTTCCATCGGGATTTTATTGGGGCATGCGCAAGTGATTACGTTCGCTTTGAGGACTCCTCTGAACATTACTTCGGGCGTATATAATGCCCTGTCAAGGTACAATCCCTTACTCAGATGCTCGCAGTTTTCTTTATAGTATTCAGGAAACTTTCGAAGTACGTTATAAAGAAAGCTTTCATGGCAAAGAGCTTCTTCCTGCGCCATAGAACCACTAAGAAACGCTCCACCCGCATTTTTATAGGATGCAAAGTTAAGAATGGTAACGTCATCATCTTTACTTGATATAAGATAGGCAAGGGCGTCTGTGGTTGTGGCTTGCATCAGGTTTACACAAGCCTCTTTTTTTATAAAAGAAATATGATCCGAGAACACGTCACCCTTCTTTGCGAAGT
Source organism: Lachnospiraceae bacterium (assembly GCA_016287675.1). Classification (GTDB taxonomy): domain Bacteria; phylum Bacillota; class Clostridia; order Lachnospirales; family Lachnospiraceae; genus RGIG3528. Next base: position 43,533 of record JAEFAR010000007.1, on the reverse strand, counting down.
TATGAGCTGTACCGTTCACTCCGGTAAAAATCTGGGTATTGTTAATACAATATTCAATCCGATCATGACAGTGAGTTTCCATTTCTTTTGTATGCCTCTCTGCCTGTTCTGCTATTTCTGATTTGTACATAAGCATTGCTATCTTTCCTCTCCCTTATTTTTATCTCTACGAATTATATCCATAATACATATTGCAATAGTCACCCATACACCTATCATTCCAAGTGCATTTGCAAATTGTCCTATAGTGTATGGATGGTTATATATAAATTCGACAACAATACTTTTGATTACCAACGGTTTTTGCTCCGTTGAAATTCGAGAAACAACTTGTCCTAAACCACTTAATAAGGCAGATACAAACAAATTGATAACTCTTTCTACCCAAACTACTATAAGTGCTTTCTGTCTTAAAGTCATATTTACTCCTTTCTGTACCCATATGAACCCATACCTCTGCTCCTTTTTTTTCAAGAAAAGGCGGGTAAACAAACCCGCCTGTCTCTTATGCTTTTTTAGAATGTTACAACGAAAAGGTTGATCGCTTCTCTCCATTCATCCCAAGTCATATTGCTATAATCACTGATTGAGATTTCAAGGTAGTAATCAAGGCTTCCTGCAATATAAACCTGTATCTTCTTTGTACCGTATGTCGTGTCCCATCCGAAGATGTAGCAGGTATCAGATGCTCCTTCGAGTTCAAGTTCGTTTGCAAAAGCAAACTCGGAAATATCGTAGATTTTACTCCACATTTCCATCTTGTCTTCAATCCAGTCACTCTGCCCCTTTTTGTAGAAGCAACAAGTGTAATCAACCTTAATGTCCTCAAAGTAGTTGATGGTAACCATATCCTCCGATACATAAGCATCTTCTTCCCATTCTTTGGGGAATTTCAAGGTAAGGGTTTCGCCGTGGATACCGAATTTAAGAGTCGCCTCAAACAATTCCTTATCGGAAACATCCACATTAGTGTCCGTTTCAGTCTGTTTAGGCATATCCGTGGGCTTCGCTGCTTCTGTAGGAACAGGAGTCTCTGCGATAGGTGTTGCCGTAGGAGTAAGTGTAGGAGTCGCTACAGGCTCTTTTGTGGGTTCGGGAGTAGGTGTAGCAACCGGAACCTGTTCTCCATTTACTGTCACAGTAACGTTCCCCTTTGCCACCTCTTCCTGTAACCTCTCTTTAAAGTACGGGCTGTTCATTGTCGAGCCAAGCACCGCTCCCACAAGCCCCGAAATCATCCAAGATATTCCGAACCACATAGCAAGGACGATACCGACAATCGGGAACTTTTTGTAGTTCTTACGGGGACTGCCGTCAACCGTAGGTTCATTGTTGTGCTTACTTCTTGAACGGCTTACGATCATGTAGATCCCAAAAGCTGTAAGCCCGACGCCAAGCACTCCGAGGACCTTGAAGATGCCAAACATCTTTGACATTACCTCAAGTCCAAATTCTAAATCACTCATTTACTTTTCTCCTTTATCTGTGTTTTATTCTCAAATCCCTTTGTAACAAGGGTTTTAAGCAATTCATCTTTTGTTTCTTCAATAACGACCTTACCGTTATGAGAAACCAGGATATGGCTCCTCACAGTGTCAATAGTCCCCTTAATTCGTTTTGCGAGTCCTCGACGCAAATGCCTTTACATTTTTTCACGCCTCCGCAAAAAAAAGCACGACCACACCCTTCAGATATTTTGTATTATAGGAACGGCTAACATAATTTTTTGAATTTCGTCTTTTTACCAAAAAAAAAAGAGATGCCGACACGACATCTGACATCTCTTTTCCATTTTAAACATTAGTACACGGTTTCTTTCGTCCTTGGAAGACTCAAAACCTTCTCATTTACCTTGTACACGGCCCTTCTGATTTCTCCCAGGGTCCTGTCAAATATGAGGAACACTCTTCCGTTTTCGTCTTCGTAATCTTCCCTGAAATTCCGCTCGAATGACAGATGGAATATTGCGTACGAAGGGACTTCCATAATGATCCCCATTTTTTGTTCTTCAATCCTCGCAATGTCATTTACGTACATTTTAAGGACCGCTTCTTCCTCTTCCTCACCTTCTTCGTTTATGATCGTTGTAATTTCCTCTTTTACATCGCCGATGAAGACGTACACGTTTCCTTCTTCGATGAGCTTACCGAACTTTGCAAACGCCTTTGCGAACACGCACACTTCGATGCTTCCGCTCTTGTCTTCAAGAGTGAAAAAAGCCATTTCGGCACCGTCCTTTTTACGTTGTTTGACAGTAAGGTTTGACACTATACCGTAGGCTCTTGTGTCGCCGTCGAGGAGCTCAGATACAGGCTTCACATTAAGTTCAGCATTAGAGGGATAGAAATTCATCGGATTATCCGTTACATATGCTCCGAGAACTTCCTTTTCTCTCCTCATTCTTTCAGATTTGTTCTCCGCAATCAGATGCGGCTTCACAAACGAAATATCCTGCTCAAGCTTTTCAACCGACGTTTTTGCATTGGCAAGTTTTGTTTCCAATGACGACGCCTTCGTTTTTTTCGTAATCACGGCTTTAAGGCCTCTTTCAAGCTGATAATTCACGACTGCCGCGTCGTCCGGAAGAGACTCCATAACAGGATACAGAGCTGTAATGCTTTCTACTATTGCTCTCTTTTCAAGTAGCGCCTTAATGGGTTCGTCCAGTTCCTTCGCCATTACTTTTAATGCCTGGCGGTTGTCTCCGAACTTATCCAACGCGCCTGCGTCGATCAGGCTCTCAAGAGAACGGGATTCAATTCTGCATCTTTCAAGAAGGTCAGCCATTCCTGTAAAGGGGCGTGTCTTTCTTGCTTCGATGAGAGCTTCCGAAACACCTTTACGAACGTTTTTAACCGCATCAATGCCATAAACGATCCCGTCCTTACTTACACTGAAGTTTGCAAGCGACAGGTTGACATCAGGAGCGGAAATGCTGATCCCCGAGGACACAGCTTCGTAAATAAATCCGGGCACTTTCTTTGGCGTCGCCCATTTAAGAGCGGCGGCGAAAAACTCTTTCGGATAGTGATACTTAAGCCATGCTGCCACGTAAGCATTGTGAGCATATGCTGCGGCATGCGATTTGTTAAAAGCATAGCTTGCAAACTTTTCCATCTGCTCAAACAATGTTTCTGCCGTTTTTTCGGGGATACCGTTTGCTACGCATCCGGAAATCTTTCTCTCTTTGTCTCCGTAGATGAAGGCATCCCGCTCGTGAGCGAGCTTATCTTTCTTCTTCTTCGACATGTAACGACGGACATTATCCGCCTCTGCAAAAGAGAAGCCTGCACACACCTGACTTATCTGCATTACCTGTTCTTGGTACACTATGGCTCCATACGTGGGGCTGAGTATAGGCTTAAGTTTATCGTGCAGAAATGTCATTTCACTTGTACCGTTTTTAACAGCAACAACGTTGTCAAGGAATTGCATCGAGCCGGGTCTGTATATTGAAATGAGGATAATTAAGTCCTCCATACATGTCGGCTTGAACTGCATAAGTGCCTTGGTCATGCCGACACTTTCCAACTGAAACACAGACTTGGTTTTTCCCTGGCAGAGCATTTTATACACGGCACTCTCATTTAGCGGAATGTCCAACGGCATGATTATTTTCCCGTGGTTATCTTCTATCAGTCTGAGGCAGTCAGTGAAAATATTCAACGTCCTTAATCCAAGGAAGTCAAACTTTAACAGTCCATTGTTTTCAGTCTGGACCATGTCACACTGCGTACTCATCATGCCGGATTTAGAGTTCCATCTCAGGGGAATGTAATCGGAGACATCGTTGTTATCCGAAATGACAATGCCTGCCGCATGCATCCCGTAAGCCGTGAATGAACCCTCCATTACATGAGCCCACTTGAGAATTTCTTTTGTCTCTTTGTCTGCAGCAAGTGACAACAGGTGGTCGAACAAAGGGATACCTGAATCTTTTGTTTCATCTGTCACAGGTTTTCCTGCTTTATCGACCAGATCTTTGAATAAAAAGCCGGGCTTATCCGGAATATCCTTTTTGATCTTTGCTGCCAGAGCTGCATACTTACGACGTCCGGGAGTTGAAGAATCAGTTTCGCCGGTTTTTTCGATCCCATAAAATCTTGCTGCCACATCGATCGCGCCTTTGGGAGCCAAGGCATTAGTGGTCATAATACCGCATACGGCATTTTCTCCGTACTTGGCTTTGACATATTCAATGGTTTTTTCTCTTACACCGAAAGCAAAGTCTGAATCAAAATCAGGCATTGATACTCTCGCGGGGTTTAAGAAACGCTCGAAGATCAATCCAAAAGGAATCGGATCCAGATGGGTGATACCGAGAACATAAGCTACCAAAGAACCTACACCTGAACCCCTTCCCGGGCCGACAGTATATCCGGGGTTTTTCCAGCCGTTATCACGAATGAATGCTTTTAACTCGTCAATGTCAAGCGGTGCTGCGTCCAGACAGTCGTCAGGAACATATCCCAACAGTCGTCCGTACTCCAGAAAATCTTTCACGACCAGGAAATAGTCGGCATAGCCCATTGACTTGATTATGGAAAGCTCGTATTCTACTCTCTTCTTCCTCACATCATCAAGGCCGTTGGGGAAACGCCATTTAATGCCCCTTTCGACAGCTTCATCAAGGATCTTGTCAGCGTCACCACCCACATAATACTTGGGGTAATGATGAGACGTTTTAAACTCAACGTTACACATATCAAAAATGGCATCAATGTTTCTTATAGCTTCTTCGACAGCATCATCCGGAAGAATCTCACTTAATGCTTTTGCCAGTTCGTAATTATCTTTAAGATACAACTCACTGTCGCCTATGTTCTCCGGCTCAAAGTGCTGCTCATTGGCTTTTTCAAAGCGCATGCTTCTTAATATGCGCCGTCTGAGCCTATCCTCAGGGCTTCCTGTAAGGATATGCACGTCGTTAGTTGCTACAAGCGGGATTTGAAGCTCTTTTGCAATCTTAACGAGGTTTTGATAACAGATCTTTTCTGCAGGTATTTTGTGATATTGAACCTCTGCATAAAAGTTTTTACCAAACTTCTTCTTGTACATAAGCGCTACATTGTACGCCATTTTGTACAACTCGTCGAACGACTTCATTTGTGTCTTAAGAGCTTCAATCTCTTCTTCAACTTTTTTATGCCCTTCGACTTTTTCCGACATGTCCTTTAGGATTTTCTTTGCTTCTCTTAAAGCCTGATCTGCTTTTTCAGTGTCTTCTTTTGCAGAAACAAGGATCTCCGCAGCTTCCTTAGCAGCTACCTTGTCATATTCCAACTTTCTCCTTGCTTCTTCCGCGCTCGGATCGCCGTTTTTCTCAAGTTTTTCAACCTGCTTCTCACGACTTACGAACTTCTGTTCAGCGGTCCTTTTAACATCGTCACGGCGTATGATCGCGTTTTCCCTCGCAACTTCAGCCTTTTCAACATCGCTGACTGCTTTTTTATACCTGTCGTCGTCAGGGGACATATACTTATCCAACGATGTCGTGAGTCTTGATATACTGCTCTCAATATCGTCGTTCAAGCGAAAGACCGCACATACGACTCCCTGCATGCAGGCAGAGGTCACAACCAGATGATCTTCTGCGCCTTCGGTTAATTTGAACAGCGTTTCAGTTGATATAACAGGCATGCCTTTTTGCAAAGTCCTGTTGGATTCGGTTACCAGTTTTGACAATGTCTTATATCCCAAGTCGTCTTTTGCAAGTACGATCAGATGCTCACGGCCGAGGATTGGGCCACCATCCACATACATCTCAACACCCGGAATGAGCTTAAGTTCTTTCTCCTTAAACGCAGGGCGATAGTCTTCGATAGATGACAATACACCATGGTCGGTAATAGCACATCCTTTTCCGCCAAGTTCTTTGATCTTATCGCATAACTCTCCGGCATCAATCTGAGCATCAAATAGCGACCTGACGTGGGTATGTAAAGATGCAGTAAAACGTGGTACTTTTGTTTTTATATTTTCTATGTTCATAAAGAATTCCTCCCGTTTTTCAAATGACTTGTTCTTATTATGAGGAAAAACTGCTTCAGGAAAAAATATCTGTTTTCTTTTGGTAAATACTTGATTTTCTTTATGTATTTTTTTAGAATAAGGAAGACGAGAAAATAAATGGAGTATTTTGCCTTGAGCTTTCGGTCTCAACTTACGATAACACGCCGCGTTTGCGTCTTTAAGTAAATGCAGGAGTGCAAAAGTCGCGCAAGACAAAGCATAAGGTCGTCATCAAAAGGGCATCTCACGGGATGTCCTATTCTTTTTTTATCACAGGCCAGTTCTGAGAAAGTGGCCAAAACAAGTGAACTTGCCAATCAGTTCTTACAAAAATCCCGGGCACTTTCGCACCCGGGATTTGCTTTTCACGACCTTATTCCGTTTCCGTTAAAAACTTTCTTAACGCCAATGATCTGGTCGCCTTTTCAATGAGCCATTTCTTAAACGGCTCTATCATGTCACGACGTTCATTTAAAAAATCGTCGAGACCCTTTTGACTTCCATTCCATTGATTGTCCTTATCAACATCCCATCTGAGTCTGTGCGTCTGGCACTTAAACTCTCTGACGTGCTCTTCAAGGGCATCTTCTGACGTAAAAATGTGCCTGGCTTTTACAAACGGCTTGAAATAGTAGTCTTCAAGGTGCTCATTTGCAGCTTTCTTTTGCATCTCACGACAGAAGTCATCAATGTTAAGATTCATTTTTTTTGCCTCTTCATAAGCTTCCTTTTCAAGGTGTCTATCAAGAGGTTTTAAGAATTTGTCCATGTCAAAGGCAAGATATACAAATGCATTCCCTTCGAACCTTTCGAGGTACGGATCCATACTCTTAAGAATGGATATTCCGGGAATCCCGATAACCGTTACTTCGCCCTGTAAAAGATACCATATGACAGTCGCCTTCAGAACACCTTCAGTTATAATGATCACTTTCATGTTCTTACCAGGAAGATACGTGGCTCTTGATCCTGACGAAGTGCCTTCATTCTTTCCTGAAGATGTAAACCATACGTACTTCATCTTCTTCTTTTTACCGACCATATCCGAATCGTTTCTTCGAATCTGGGCGCCGAGAATAAGATTTCTTTCTCCGTCGTAAACCGGGCAGAAATAACCACTCTCTCTCAGATCCATCTTCCACTTCTTACCTTCACGATAAAATCCCGGCACGCCGTCAAGCTGAACTCCTGAACTTACTATTCCCCAACATACATCCCAGGGCTTATCAGGAGTTGTTCTGAATCCAAATCTTTTTATAAATTCGTCAGACAATCCACGACGCAGCAAGTCGTTTTTGTGCGCTTCATTTAACGTAAGTCGTCTTATCATTGCGCGATATGCAATGGAACACTTTTCGTCGGAAGCTCCTTCAAAAATTTGCGTCGAGAAGTTATCTTCACAGGGGGTCGTGAGCGAATGAACCGGCAGTGGGGAATAATCCTTATCATTTAACTTGACATGGATATCTTTCGCCAACTTTTTCAGTTCATTTGGACCGCTGAAGTCGGGAGCGGGAAGACCATTCTGTTCACACTCTTTAGTCGTCAAAAGCTTATGCAGCTTAAACATAGAGCCTTCAGAACCGCAACGCTTGCAGTTGTACACATTCTTTACAACCTTACCGTTGCGTTTAATCTTCTTTGTTGTTGCGGAGCAGGCACCATCGGATGCTCCACATTCAGGACAAGGAAAAATGATTTCTACAGCCTGCCCTTTATTCCGGCCCGCAAGGCCATGAATTGTCAAAACATCGCGAATGGTAAATTCCGCCATTTTCTCCTCCGATCCTACTGCCAGATAACGTCGCCAGTAAATGCGGCAAGCGCTACGAGGTAATTTTGGTTAACATACACTCGCTTTCCGACGTTCGAAAAGATCTGATACGTGACGTCGTTAATATATTTATTTCCAACGAGTCGTTTGGTCACAGTTCTATAAAGCGTTCCTTTTTCAGATTTTTCGAGTGTATGAAGCTCTGTATTTGTTTTCTGCCAGTTCTTGCAGAAAAGGTCAAATTCCGTTTTGTTTTCCATTTCATTTCCTCCAGTCGTATTTGATAATAGGTATTATAAGAAAAAACTGGAGTCGTAAGAAAAAACATCTGCCCAAAATTGAACAGATGTTTTACGATGTTTTTTATAAAATTATGTTGTGTCTGCTTCTTACAACTTACTGGTTGAGTCGATTGAATTCTTCTTCCTGCTGTCTCAGCTGCTTATCACGCATGTAGCAAGCAAAAACATATCTTTCAGCTTCGTTCGCAACAAAGCTCTGAAGGAGTCCGGTAAGCTGTTCGACTTCACGTGGAGAAAGCACGTCCGGAAGGGCATTGAGATCCCCAACGATTGGTTTCATGCATGTTTTCCATATATGCTTATCGTAAAGTGCAACTTCCGTGTTGGCTTCTTTGAGAAGATTTATACTTCTATTAATAATGTAATTTTCACTACTGAAATACTGCAGCTCAGGATATTGACTGGGAATGCTTCCATACCATATAGGATTGAGGCTTGCGCCATACAGTTTTCCTTCGTAAATAACGCAGCTGGCCACATTCTGTATAACGAGATTTCTGATTGCCGTTTTGGGAACGACTCCCTGAAGCATTTCATAGAGAGCATCAATATGGCCTTTGTTCTGCCTTATGGGATTGACTACATTCTCAGTATATACCTCGTTTGTCTTCCTGTATTTCCAAGCCGACCCGTTAAATTCTCCGACAGCTTCAGGATTGCATATGTCTCCGTTCATGTGGTGTTTTGCTTCCACGCAGAACAATCCTTTGGTCGTTACAAAAATTATATCAACTTCTGTCTTTTCGCCGTCAGCCTTCGAAAAGATTACATTGGGGAGTGCTTTTACTCCGAAGGCTTTACTTAAGTGTTTAGCAAGAACCTTTTCATATCTTTCACCTTCAAGCTCTGCATTAGTTCTCTTAAGCAACATCATAGGATGACGATGTGTGACAACTATAGACAGCGCAATCGGTCCGCCTATGAATATAAGTATAAATACCAGGATAATGAGCCAGTTTGGGCAGTCATACTTGAGCCAATGCACAAAGTCTAAAACCACAATGTTTTGTAAAACGTTCATTTTTTTGTTTCCCCTTCCTTTACATTATTACAGGGAGCCAAACACGACTCCCTGCATTTGTTTTGTTATTTGCTTTTTCCATCTTCCTCATCATAGTCACCGAAAAAATTCTCTTCGAAGTCTTCATCGCTTAATGGCGCAACATAGCTGGGTTTAATATCCACGCCATTTGTAAATTCGTTCGAGACCCGTCTAATGAGAGCCTGACATTCATGAGGATATAACTCTCTAAATTCACGATCAGATTCAATCTTTGCGATCGCATGTTCAAGCATTTGTTGCAGCTTGTATTGCGTGAGAGCCGAACCCCTTTCCGGACGGCCGAAGTACTTCCTCGCTTCAGGTGAATTCAGACATTTAAGAACATCCATGGTGGTCACACCTGCGGATTTCGGCTGCATACACAGTTGCTCAACAATATAATACTCAATCGGGCTTAACACTCTATCGAGAATCTTTAAAAGTTCGCCCTCGTCCTCGGAATGCTGAGGTGCAACAAATTGCACTCCATCTTCCTCGCATTTCTCATAGGAAACTGCATCCCCATACTTCTTGGCATCAAACATGTTATTGATCTGTGTGGAAGAATAAGGCCGACCATTTTTGTCTCGGCATAGGCAAAGCTTGTCAATGGGGATCTTCTCGTTGAGTTCCTGATATCCAAGCTCGTCTATTGCAAACCTTTCAACACGTCGCCACATGGAGCTATAATACTGGTTCATTTCAGGTCCAAAAGAACCTACGATAACACTTTTAATCGAAGGCATAAAGAAGGTTGAAGGGACAATACCATTTATTATTGTTCCATCGTCACGTTTCTTCGTAAAGCAAGGATCGTATTTTCGCAGATTTAAACAAATGCTTGCTCGTGCATTTTGAAGAACGTCTTCGAACCCCTGCCCTCTAAATCTGTTGAATTTTATAGCAACTGCTATAATTAGATTATGTAAGAACCTGAGTATAAAGTCTGACCACTTTTCCCATGCTTCATCGTTATCGAAGCCACCGCGCGCCATGGTTTCCTTGTAAAAAGCCTGAATTCTTTCAATGGGCCACTTTGCTCTTTCTTTTGCATCATACCCGCAATCTTTGTTATGCATCGCGCTGATAACTTGTGCAAGGTCTCGGTTCGATACATTCGAAAAATCTAAATCGATAGAAACGTCTGTATACTTGAATTCGTTTACATCAACCTGATTTCCGACAGGAGCGATATCGTCGTAACTTTTATTAAAGTCCGATTCGTCCGCGTCACAGTACTCGGGTTTTTCGTACCGGCTATAGTCACCATCACCATAGTCGTAATCTTCGTCCTCATTCCACCTGCGATTTTTCATGTTTACCTCCCTGTTGTACATTGAAGCACGCATCCAGAAGTTTCGGATGTTGCTTTACTGTTGCAATGGCTGTTAAGGTTCGGCACGCTTCATCAAAATCGGTGACTTCACCGGTTTTATAAGCAGTGTCAAATGTCCTCACGCAGTCGTTGCCGATCAATGCAACAGGAGGATTTTTTGTTTTCGTATTCATTATGTTCTCCTCCTTTTTTCCTTATTTTATGGAAAGTATGGAGGAAAACGACGCGTGTAAAAAAAAATCGCGTTTTTTTGTAATCAAGCCATGATTATATAGTGCCATTAAAATATCAGGCGCACTATTATGACAACTCATTATAACACGCTGTCGCAAGGAAATAAAGAAGGATTTATAAATATCTGGATTTCTATAATTTATAATTTATCCGAAACAAAGCGCAAATGTGTAGAAATTTGTCCCCAAAAAAACAGAGGTCGCGTAACGACCTCTTTAGTTAATGTTAATTAAAAACGTTGTGAATGCCCTCTTCTTTCAAAATGTCAAGAGTATCATCATGATTCGCACCCGCAATCAGGATGTGATCATAATCATCCTCAACGTCCTTGGCAAATCCTATCGTAACAGCAAAATTCTCTGCATCCATAACACTCATCTCATCCAAGAACATGATCCTTGACGATGTGAGCTGATTTAACATATGCATGATTGAAAGTGTAGCATATGCCTTTTCTCCGGACGAGAGATTCTGGTACGGTAAAGGTTCGCCGGTGCCGGGATCAAAGAAGATATACACGCCGTCGTTCACAAGGAATTTGAAGCATGAACCCTTTTTGAATTTTTGCGTCTCCTCGTTACAAGCTGTCTCCAATGCGGTAACAAACAGGGATATCAAAGCATTTTTGATTTCACCCTTGTCGCCGGATACAGATACAAGCAAATCGAGAGCTGCAATCTCCTTTTCAAGAGCTGCAATCTCTTCCTTAACCTTCTCGCACTCCTCCTGCTTTTTTTTGTTATCAGCTTCAGCGTTAAGTCTCTGTATATCAGCCATAACTTCTCTCTCTGATCTGAGCGAACCAAATTCTGTAGAATCAGGTTCTTTCACTTCTTCGAGTGTAGGCTTTACCGGACGCTCAGGGATAATCGGACGACTCTTTTCAAGCTGGGCCTTCTGCCGTAAAGTGTTCTGATATATCTTCCACTTTGACTCGTTTTCACCAAATTCTACGACTTTCTGTTCATTAAGAGCAATCTTCTTCTCGACACCCTTAATCTCTGCCTCCAGCTTTTTGATTCCTGCTTCAGCGTCGCTTATGGCATTCGCAGTCGATGTCTTGTAAGCCGACTTATCAGTCTTACAGATGATATCCTTATGAATCGGGCAAACATTACTTTCAATGGCATCAAGCAGACTTCTCATCTGTTTAACGGACATTTCCTGGCTTATCTTCGCCTCTGTCAGATTTTTAAGGGACGACTTTAAGTCGCGGATTTCGTTGTTAAGCTTGTCTCTTAATCCGTAGTCAGGTTCAGACGCTTTGTTTGCCTCAATCTCTGTCATAATGCTCTGGAGATTTGCATTGTACTTCTTTGCACTCTCCACTGCCTGGTTAAACGCCTTAACTTCGTTATTATAAGCATTTACCGCAGCGTCGTGAGCCGCTTTCTGAGAAGCATAATTCTTTCTTTTGGCATCAGCTTCATGGATGGCCTTCAGTTCCTCTTCCAGCTCATTCATAGGTTTTCCCTCGTATGGAACAAACCCGCCTGTAGGCATCATTCCTGCGAGCACGCCTTTCTTTGTCTGAAGAAGATTTTTTTGTGCACGTCGCCTGTCAAAGCAAACGTCGTGAAGTTTTTCGATTCCTTTTACGGAGATTCCAGCTTCAGGGACCATGCCTTCCAGAATTGCCTTGGCGTCGTCAGTTAACGCAACAGTTGACCTAATGTCTTCCAAGGTCATCTGCTTATTTACATAGCTAAGCAGGAACTTACCAAATTCCGTAGGCGTTAACGCTTCTACAACTTCACGACTTGACATGATCTTAAGAGACTCAAGTCGTGCGCCGGCCAGCCTTTCAATCTGGTCGTTCAGAGCTTTAAGCGTAGACGTCTTTCCGTTTATCTGGAACTTGTTCCCACACTGGCGGGACTTGATCCTTGTAACGGTCGTAATGTCGCCTTCGTCGTCAAGTAACTCAAGTGTCACTGAACAGGTATCTGCTGCAGCATTTATAATGTCCTTCGCGGGCTCTTCACCGGTAAGACCATATCTTAACGCCTGTAACAAGCTCGTCTTTCCGGAGCCATTGGCAGCTACAAGAGCAACGATGACATCATCTCCCAGATTGATTGATTTCTTCCCTGAAAAACCCATAAAGTTTTCCATGATAATACTTTTAATTCTCATTTTGTGCCCTTTCTTCGACTATTGCATTAAGCTCGTCGATTGCATCGTTGAGTTCAGAATCGTCACAAGTAATCGTGATTCCGTTCAACGAGAGTCTCCAGTATCCATTTCCACCACAGGTGGTGATCCACTGTTTGCTCATTTTTGCCTTCTTTTATCCCCCGAAGGGGAAAGGCTGCCTTTCACAGCCTGTTCCCCTTTTGGGGTTTGTTTTTTTTGTTTCCTAACGTCGGTTGCCCTCTACAGCTTTAAGAGCGTCGTTTGCGCTACTGTAAACCAAGCCGGAAGAATCAACAAACACGACGTCGTTATCAGTCGTCCGGTTGTTAGTCGAAGCAACAGAATCGATGCCATTAAGCTGATCCTTCAAATCCTTAACCTGCTGGATCAGCTTTACATTGTCAGCATAAAGGGTGTCCCACATCTGCTCTCTAAGCTCCGCATAGTCGGTCAAAGCTCCGTTTTCAGCCGCAAGTTTTCTCACCTGCCGGGCTAATTCCTCGGCCTTATCAGGAGCAAGAGCTTCCTGTCCCCATATGTATCCACCATTCTTACGGATAGAGGGCAGAACTTCCTGTGTTACCCAACGCTGGAAGGGCAAAGCCTGAGGCTTACGGGAACCCATAACCAAGGTGTAAAGTCCGGATTCCGAAACAACTACAAAGTGCACAGAATGCACTTTCGACGTGTTGTTACCCCCATCATCCGTTGAATGGATGATGGCCTTTTCAGTGTCCAACAGCCTTGTATATGCGTTACCTGAGTTTTTGATTTCCAAGATATCGCATACATCTTTTCCGACAAACCAAATGGTCCCGTCGCTTTTTGCAAGCGTTCTTACGCTGCCAAGACCTTCTTTGTTAAAGAGTTCGAACTTGGTTGCAAAAATCGAGCGGTCAAGACCGTTACCCTTAGTTGCTACAGTGTTTTTTGTGTTCATAATTTTTTTCCTCCTTTTTTGAACATAAAAAAAGGGAGGCATATTTATTAAGTCCTCCCTTTCATAGTTGATAAAAGCAGTATAAAAAATTATGTTCTTTTAAAAAAAATTACGTATTTTAGTCTGTTACTCAATAATATGTTTTCAGATCCTTAAAGAACGGCAAGTTCCTTCCATCTGCCATCCGCGCGTTGAAATAATAGATGCTCCATTCATTGCTCCATTCGACTTTTCCCGGCTCATAAGCAAATTTGAAGCCTTCAAAACCACTTACGACATTTAGATTTTTATCAACAAATAAAGTGTATCTTTCCCCGGATGATGATGTCGTGTAATCCTTTATTCTTTTCTCAAGATGATTAAAGACATATCTGGCATCCGACCTTGACGATGCGTAATCAACTTTGCGGTAACTTATGTCATACATCTTCTTTCCTGCCGTGTCGAACCAGACTTCTGTCGGATAGGTCCCTGTTGCGTTCACGTCAATTGTTACACCATCTTTCAATATAAGTCGGTATATTGACGGGTTTTGGTTCCAATATAACATCTGTATTCCGTTCGCATAATGAATTTCCACAGAATGATCCTTATTTCTCTTATCAAGCCACTGAAATTCTTCCTTTATGGAACCATCAGGGTACGTATATATGTCGTATTCGTAAACAGCATCTTCCGACTCCAGGTAGTTTATATCCCTGTTGATAGTCGCCTCGGCATCATTGAGCTTCGGCACCTTAGGCAACGACGGCGGTATCTCGAATTCCGTCTTGTACGACTCATAGTCATGTTCGGGAGTATGTGGTGTCGGAGTGGGAACTTTCACGCCAGGCGTTGGCGTGAATTTTGGTGTCGGTGTAAATGTAGGTGTCGGCGCTAACGCCGTGTATGACAGATCCGGCCAGTAAAGGAATACGACTTTCTTATTATTTATAACGCAGTTTACATACGGATAATTCTCTGTATTTATGATACGAGCATCGCTATCTTTGGATGCAGTCCCCGCATATAAATACTTGTCGTCTTTCTTATCGTAATAAGATGTTGATCTGTTTAACCAGACAGTGGCACCTTTTTCAAGAACTTCGAGCGGGACAGGAGTTGGGGTAAACGTCGGAGTCAGTGTCGGAGTTTTTGTCGGCTTAGGACTGGGTGTATTGGTCGGGGTATTGGTTGCTGTTGGAGTCGGAGTACCGGTAGGCATTGGTGTGGGTGAACACGTCGGCGTTGGAGTTAACGTAGGCACTTCCGGGGGCACAGGTGTAATAGGATTCACAGGAGAAAATGACGGGAATGGTGTTTCCATTCCACTCACGACTTCCGGTCCTTCCGTAGGCACGACTGTCGGTGTTGTTTTCTTCGTTGGCGTAGGCGTTGAAGTCTTCGCCGGTCTATTCGTCAGAGTTATCTGTGTTTTAGGTGTCCCTACAGCTCTGGTTGGAGTTATATCAACTGTCGATGGCACTCCTTCCTGCTTTTCCCCGCAGCCAAATAAAACGCCTGCCATTACGACTATTAATAGAGTCGTAAATACGAGGTGTCGTATGTACAGCGCTTTATCTTGTTTTTTCTTTATGAATGTCGTCAATATTATTGCCCTTCTTGAATCATGGATATAGAACTCCAAAGCCTCAAAATTCCGCTTTGCCAAAACATTATTTCTCACGACTTTCAGCAATGACTTCAGCAGTGTCCGCGTCCTCTTCTCCCTCGAAGAATTTGTCAAGGATCTCCCTATAAACGTTTCTCTCAGGAATAGCAAGGGGCGCCATATTCGCAAAGATTGTCATGCTCGACTGAAGGATCCTCTGCTCCGGATAATCGAAGACACTGTCTAACGACTCCAGTGAAAGAATGGCTTCGCACAGTTCTTTGAACTCCTTCATCCACTCTGCATTTAATATATACATTTTGACAGAGTCATTGAACGTTATAGATGCGGCTTTTACGTCCTGGTTTCCGGTAGAGATGATTGCCGGGAAATATTCCCACATTCTGATTTTTCCCTTTTTAATACCTTTTACGATGTCAATTGCTTCCTGTACATCGTTGGCCTCATGAATGAAAACGCTCTCATCCGGAATTTCCACGTCTTCTTTCTTTTCCTGACTAACAGCTTTACTGAGCGTTACACCTGTGTATATCTCCGCCCAGCGGTCAATACTCTCTGAATTCAGTTCCAGATATTTTATAGCTTCATCCTTCAACTCAATGTCTACATTTACTGCACTTTTAACAAGGTCGTAATACAGTTCCCTAGTTCTTATATTCAAGATTTTCACCCAAACCAGAGGAGGTAAAGCGGCTAAAAATGTGGCAGCAGCAACAATAAACGGTGCCGGTACATCTCTGTAAGCAGGGAAATAATATGCGAGGTCATGAGTGATTGCCCAGAAACTTATGCCCACGCCCAGATAAATAAAGATGCACATGGGGTTTGCAAACGTCGTTCTGACTTTCCTCTCCGTGTCCTGTACTCTCGTTGCATCTTCCAACGCATGGAAAAATTCAAGCTTCTGCATAGCCATCTGCTTTGCATTTTTGTTTTCATCTAACATTTTTTCGTATCCTTTCAGCAAGCATTGTCTGTCTTACGACGTCTTCCGTTTTTCCGATGGCGACGTCAAAGGCCGACATCCATCTTCCATACTGGAATTTTTCTTCGCCGTATATACAACAAACGCCTTTTGATCTTGTCACTGCAGTGTAAAACAACGACCTTAGGAGGAGAATATAATCCGCATAAGTATTTGCTATCATTACACATGCTGCTTCAGATCCCTGGCATTTGTGCATTGTGGTCGCATATGCAAGCACAAGATCGACCACAGTGTTTTTCGTAAGTCCACCGATTGTTCCGTCGTCCCATTTAATAATCATTTTCTGGGAGTCGTTTTCGGGATCGGGAAGAATCTTGCAAACGATTCCTCTTTCTCCGTTAAATAACCCAAGCGTCTGTTTCATATCCGGTGTTATTCTGACAAAGTCGTAATTGTTCTTTGTAAACATAACTCTGTCGCCCACACGGAATTTTTTATCTCCGTACACAGCTTCGGGTTTGCCCGTCGTCATTCTGTTCTGGATCATGTTATTGAGCTTTGAGACACAGGTTACGCCCCTTTCCTTCATAGCCACACAAAGCATTACGTCAGCTATACCATATTTCTTAACGTTTGCTATATAGTCGTTGATTAACGAGTTTAATAGCCCGTCTTTATCATCTTCGTGGAATCCAAAGTATTTGAAGCTGTCATCAAACGTGAAATATTTAAGTTTGTTTCCGTTCCTGATCTTCTCTGCGTTCTGGGCAATGGTACCGGAGTTTCTATGTCCTTTCTTAAGCATAACGCAAGGAACAGCTTCCGACGCAATCATATCCCTGAGTACTTTTCCCGGACCGACCGATGCAATCTGGTCAACATCACCGATAAATATAACATTACAGCTTCCGACGCATTTTAACAAGGAAATCATCAAATATACATCTGCCATTGACCATTCGTCACATATGACAAGCTTTCCTTCAAGTTTTAACTGGCCCTTTTGTGATTCAAGGATTGCTCTATGAGCAGTCATGGCGCTGTAGCCTGTTGATTCCTTAATTCTTTGAGCAGCTCTTCCGGTAGATGCAAGCATGAGAATATCCCTTTTGTCATAGGTCGTTCCTGCGGAAAGGAACGCCTCCGAAATCGCTTCGCATATAGTCGTTTTGCCACGACCGGGGCCGCCGGTGATAATTCCAAACCTGCTCTTTGCTCCCATCATGATAGCGGCTTTCTGTTCATCGGTAATTTCAAAACTAAAGTCCTTCCCCTGTCTCTTAAGTTCTTCATTCTTTCTTGCTTGAATTACGCCAATCGCTCTCTCTACATCAGAATCCGAAATCTTTCTTAAAGGCGGCTGACTTAGCATCCTTCCAATGTGTTCTGCGATTTCATTCTCTATCGAGTACATCTTGGCCGTGTATATACGACCTTCGTCATTCACAAGGTCACCGTTATCAAATGCCTTTTGCAGAGCTTCTGCAAAGGTATCTTCGATCAGACATCTTGTTTCCCATGCTATTGACATTGCATCAACAGTTGCTGCGGAAGGCTCGTGATTTTTTATGAACTTTTCCTTGGCATCGGGCCATTTTGCAAGAGCGTTTCTACAAATCGTCTCTGATACTTCCTGGCATTTCGGAACAGGAACCAGCATCGTGATCACTCTGTTCTGAAGTTGATCCACTGTGAGAAAACAATGTCCTTCTTTGGATGCAGCTTCTTCGAGTTCGAATTTAACCGCCGCCATAATTCTATATGGCGAATTGGGTTTAATACCTGCAGCCATTGCTATTGTGTCTGCTCTCACGAACCCAAAACCGTCGAGATCCATCTGAAGCCTGTAGGGATTGTCCTTAAGAACTTTAATGGCTCTTTCTCCATACTTTTCGAAGATTGCCATTACCTGTCCCTTCGTACCCATTCCATTGAGGAAAACGATGAGAGGCTTGAATTTCTTATTCGCCTCATACGACTCCATGGCGTTTCCGATCGTCAACCTCGTGATGCCCTTTACGTGTGTCAGCATCTCACGACCTTCTTCTGTGTCAAAGAGATCCGCCGACTCAGAACCAAACATCGCAATAATATTCTCAGCTTTTCCCGGTCCGATTCCCTTTATATATCCATCTCCAAGAAACGATTTAACGCCGGCGAACTTGTCTGCTTCGACTTTTACAACGTTTTTGATCACAAACTGCCTGCCGTATTGGTTCGTTACGTCGTTTCCATCAAGCGTAACAGTCGTTCCGACGCCTGCACCGCTTACAATGCCGACGGCAAGAACGGTGTTGCCTGAACAATCCAGTTCGAATCTGCCCCAGTCGTTTTCTTTTTGGGTAAGTATTTTCTTTACGGTTCCGGTAATAAGCATAAAATTCCTTTCTCATTTCAACATTATATATTGTATAAAAATGATTTATTATCTTTTGTTCTCTACAGTGTCTAAAAATCACATTTTAGATTTTTTCTCACCATAGAACCCCATTTAAAACATCCTATTTTCGAAGAATAATCTTTAGAGGCGAAAGGTATGGAAATTTTAGGCACATTTCAAAACTTCATAAAACGTAATGAGAAAACCGGTGAAAGTACTTTTTACCTGGATCTTCCCGACTCCCAGAAAGCAGTGTTGTGTGAAGGCATCTGCATCTTCTACTCTCGTTATACACCTCTTAAGATCGTGGGTTCCTATACAACTAACGACGTTTTTAAGGTGCAGCAAATAAACCTTACACCAATCTCTTCCGACACGACATCAGTCTTTTTAGCCAAGAGCCGTTTCGATTTCATTGGAGAAGATATGGCGATGAAAATGGTTGAAGAATTAGGATACGACTTTATGGATAAGCTTACATCCGAGGACGTCGTGAAAAGCATGTCCGAAAGGGTGTCAAAAACATCAAAATACGTTGAGAAATGTCTTCTCGATATATACGGGCTCAAGGTTCAGGAAAAAACATATGATAATATCAGATCCCTCGGCGGGAGTTATTATTCAGCATCCCGTCTTTTTGATCAGTTTGCCCTTAACGTTTTCAAGACGATAGAAAACAATCCTTATACGATGCTGATATTTGGCGAAGTGCCACTTAAGATATGCGATAAAGTTGCTTCCGAATACGGCCTTAAGTCGTATGACAAAAAAAGAATGCATGCAGTCGTGTTAAACGCCATGAGGAGAAACAGAAACAGTGGCAATACGCGTATCGAATTTCATGAGCTGGTAAAACTTATAGAATGGATCGAAAAAAGTGAAGAGACAGTATTTAAAAGCAAGAAGATATTCATTGCTGAAGAACTGTGTTCGTCGGCCTACAGCTTATCTTTCACCGATAGAGGGATCTATGCTTATTTGGCCGACGACGCCGTTTATGAAGATGCAATCGTCGAAAATATCGGCCGTATTCAACAGTCAGCGGTAAGCCTCGATATGTCGCACTGCTCCATTGATGCTGTTGAAAAAGCACTTAACATATCCTATTCAGATGAGCAACGTAATGCATTTAAACTCCTTGATAGATCCGGCATCAAGATATTGGAGGGCGGACCCGGAACAGGAAAAACAACTTTCATCCGCGGTCTTCTTGCCATGTACAGAACAAACTATGTCTATAATGGTGTCACTCTCTGTGCGCCTACGGGCAATGCTGCCAAAAGGCTTCGAGACGCCACAGGATATCCTGCGGAAACCTGCCACAAAACAATTAAGCTTACGCCGTTTTCAAAGGAAAATATGATCACGGAGCAGTTGCTTTCAGACATCTGGATTATTGACGAAGGTTCAATGGTTGATGAGGAATTATTTTCTTATCTTTTAAGATGCGTTAAGAATGGAGCCTTGGTCATCCTTTCCGGTGACGAGCATCAGATCGCATCAGTAGGCCCCGGGAATGTTTTTTCCGATCTTCTTAAGAGTGGAAAAATCGAAACTTATCATTTCACACATATATTCAGACAGGACGACTCCCGCTCTGCTATTATCAGTAACAGCAAAAAGATTTTGGCAGGCGATGCCAATCTCACCGAGGCCGGAAACTTTCATCTCATGCGCTTTGAGGATGAAAAGGTAATGGTTGAAACCGCTGTATCTTTGTCCTCTCACGACTTTTTGTCTGGCCTTGACACCCAGGTGTTCACGCCTTCACGAAATCCAAAGTTTTATTCCGGATCGGTAAATCTTAACAGGCTTATCCAAAAGTCGTGTATGAAAGCTGGGAAAAATCCGGATTCTATTGTTTACGGCGATTATCGCTTTGTTGTCGGGGACCGAATCCTGTTTAACAGAAATAATTATGAGAAGAAATACTTTAACGGGCAGGAAGGCATGATTACAAAAATCGAGAAAAAAGGTCGTAACTTCTACGTAACGCTTAGAAGCGACGACTCAAATATCACACTTTCAGGAGGAGAAATAGATGACATAGACTTGAATTATGCAAAGACAGCCCATAAGTCCCAGGGCGGCGAATGGGACGACGTTATTATTGTCTGTCCTAACAACCCGAAGTCGTTAATGCTCAGACAACTCTTGTACGTTGAAGTGACAAGAGCAAAGAAAAGCGTGAAACTCTTATATGAGGGCAACGCTTTAAAAAAGACTATTGGTAACTATATGGAAAAGAGTCGTGTCACAGGGCTTAAAGACGCTCTCCGGCTCAAAATATGAAAGGAAAAAAGAGTCGTAAAAAAAAGTGCAGCTATATGTCTGCACTTAACCTTTACGCTATTATGGTTTTATCAAGCACGGCGCTTTGCAAAATCCGATACGATGATATCCTGATAATGGCGTCTTGATCCAGCCAGTTCCCCAGTCGTGTAGTTTCTTGACTTGCAGTCGATAGTCGCCACGGCCATTACATTGTCGCCAATCACAGGCATATCTTTTGATACGATCTTCTTGGGGACGCTCAGGATGACCGAATTGCTTTTTCCTTTGACAGAGGAAGTATTCACGCCCGCTCTTACCCAGTCACCGTCATTCTTAAGATAAGTGACCTTGCCTGACAGGGCTAACTTTAACATCATTTCAGGCCCGAATTTGCCTTTTACTTCTTCACCAAAGGCATCTTCGATCAATGTCTTGGCTTTGGTAATCTTGTCCGCCATGATAACCTGTCTGAAGGAATATTCCTTGGGAGAGACTCTCTTTCTGAAGCTTCCGATGTGACCGGCTACTTCTACGTAATCGCCTTCAGAGAATCCAGTGAGAGCTGTGGACGCGCACTTGATTTTTACGATCTGCACCTTCTGGGCTTTTTTGGTTATGAGGTATAATATGCCCCCACCACTGCCACGGCCTATACGACCAATGGCTGTTACCTGGTTGATGAATCCGACGTTGTTTTGCTTTGTTTTTTCCATGTTGTTTTTCCTTTCTTTTTAGAGAAATGATTACGTCGCTAAAGCACAAGAAACGTATTTTTAAAAAGCGACCTTTACGTGCTCAAAATACATTATGAGCACAAAGAGCGTGAATAAAAAAAATACGTCACGTTAGAAAGAAGGACTTCTATGTCAAAGATCACAGTTACAGGTGTGTGGGATATGATAGAAATCTATTGCTCCCTACACTCCGATTGCGGCGAGCAGATGCACATCGTCCAAAGTCCCGAGCGTTTTTCTGCTGCGTTTTATGTATGTCCCGAACAGGAGACTGCACACTGCGCGAACAGAATGAACATAGACGACTTCACGGGTATCGTGGATAAGATAAGTGAGAAAATTGCCGAGGATCCGTTCATTAATCTCACCGGCTATAAATTCAGATTCAGAGGGAAAAGACAGTCACTTAACGTTGAGATTCTTAAGCATTCCGAGAGCAAAATCAAGGTTGCCGTGAAAAACACGACTGTCTTAGGTGGATAAATATGACTCTCAAAGATTTTTTCAAAGGCTTTTTCCACACGACTTACGGCAAGATCCTGGTCTCTATGCTCACGACGTTATTCGTTATATTCGTATTCAACATGTTTTTCGTCGTGGTTTCCGGATCTTCTATGGAGCCGACATATCATAATATGCAGATCGTGCCTGTAAAAAGCACTCTCTTCTCTTCTGATATTTGCCGAAACGACGTCGTCATCGTACGTATTGACGGCAAAAGACTTATAAAAAGAGTCGTGGGGTTACCCGGAGAGACCGTCACCATTTCCAACGGACGTGTTTACATAAACGGCGAATTGCTACTCGAAAATTACGATGATATTTACAATCCCGGGCTTCTCAGAAATCAGCCGTTGGTTCTCGACAGAAACGAGTATTTTCTCTTGGGAGACAACAGAAATTGTTCATCCGACTCCAGAGTCTTTGGGCCTGTTAAAAAGCCACGAATTACTCATGTCGTGAAAACTTCGAAAAAATCAGAGGAGGGAAAACATTAAAATGCGCATCGACATACGATTATATAAGTTATTTGATGCCGACTTGATCGCATTCGCCACTAATGGGTATTCCCTTAAGCAAATGTTCGAGGATTCCCTTATGTCGTATGCGAACGGAGTAGCATATTCCATAAAATACGATAGGCCACTTGAAATCGATTTGGAACATAGTTATAACATGCATTTGGCAGTCCTTATTCCTAACGGTGACAGGAAAACCTGTGCTTTATTGCAAGGAATAAAGAAACGTTACCGTAACGCGTTCTGTAAGGCAGTTCTCAGAAACGCTCTAACAGTCCAGAACATGGCATCTTACATAGCTGATGAAGCATTGATACCATTGCAGATGGCGTTGCTTAAGAGGAGCAATGCTTTAAAGACGCCACCGGACGAAAAAGTGGTCATAATAAAAAAATACAGCTACAACGGTCGGCGAGAAGCGCGGCAAAGTAGCTATTTGTATGAGATTTTAAACAGGGAGGGTTAAACGTCTAATGATTACACAGTCTCTTATGCATTCCAACAATGCAGAGTTTACAATTCTTACACAGTACGATAAGAAAGGGCTGTTCAGAGAGAACTGTACTGCGCTGTTAATTGACATTAAAACAGTTTGCAAGATTAACAACATTCCATTTATATTCGCAGCTGCACTGGAAAACATCGAAACTTCCGGTCCTGGCAAGACAAGAGATAAAAGCCCCGATCGTTTTGATACGATGTATGAGATTGATGGTTGCCTTACCGGCTCCATGGAAGATATGAAACTCTGCACTGATATCTTCCCTCCCGCGGTTGCTGCTTTAAGAGGTCTTGATCTTGAGATTAATCAAAACGACGACTTAAAAGGAAAATCCTGTGAAATCACTGACGACCGCATTATACATTACACCACGTCGCTCAGGCCCGACGACTATACGGAATTTGACAAAACAGAAGCTTTTGAAAAATGCAGAGAGTCGTTTAATAAGCTCATAGGCTTATGCAGGGAATACAATATTCCTTTCTTGTTTGCAGCTGCGATCAAAAACAGCATTGAGTCAAGTGATGACAAATATATATGCCAAACCGTATATAACGTCGTGAGATCATATCCCGGAGCAGAAGTTGACGTACGACTGGCGAGAAATATATTCCCGAATCTTGAGCTTGCGCTCCAGGGAGGAAGGTTTAAAAGCCCTGATGAGGACAATGGCTTCGACGAAATTGTGGGCGCATATGCAGACGAGATAGGATTTTTAATGGATGCCGACGAGTAAGTACCTAAGTATTTTACTATGCGCAGACGTTTCATCAATGTATGCTGGAATATGATTCCCCGAGGTTTCGTTACCGTAAATGCGAGGTTTATTACAAAGAGAGATCAAGGAAGTCCTCTGCGGCTTCCTTTTTATTGCAAAAAAAATGCTTATTGCATTGGCAACAAGCTTTAAAAATGTACCTCGGACAAAATAAGAGCAAACTCTCTAACAATTTCGGATTTTCCACCACACCCTATCCCGCAGGGGTGTGGTAATGATACCTCTGCGGGAGGTTGTTTGGTTTACTTCAGGAAATCAAAGATCGTCATCTGATAACCACCTTGTGCTGTCAGATCCGGTTTCGCGTGTTCTTTTGAGTGCTCCGCCACGAATTTACGATAAGCTCTCGTGTATTCGTACGACTCCTTGAAGATGTTATTAGCTGCCACGAACAGGTTGGGTTCGAACTTCTCCATAACCTTCAATTCTTCTTCAAAGTCCCTTCCAAAAGGACATCCGGCACATCCAGTTCGCTTGAGTCCGTATTCGGTATAACAACGGCTGTGTTTGATATTGCAAGCGGTGCAATAATCCTCCTTATCGCTATTCTTATACCAATACAGCGGACGATACTCATCGTAATCACCTTTTGTTGAACAGTTAAAACAATTGTGGTACGCAGTAGACCTTGCGCCACCCTCAGCTTTACGTACACCGTACACGTCGAGATCGTATTTGCCAGAGTCCATAAACTCGTGCACAATACTCTTTTTGGATTTATTACAGCATTTGGGTGATATCTGGAATGTCGGGGGATTCCGGATGATAAATTCCTTAAGAAGCTTGTTGTTCCTGATATTAAACCGATCGCTCTGGTGTTTATTACACCACCAACCCAAAGCTGATTGACACTGGGGATACTTTTGTATCAGTTCTTCGTAAGGTTTGTCTTCCCATTGAAATCCATGTTTCTGTAATCTTTGCATGTATTCAGAAACCGGTCTTTTGTTGAGAAACGGCTGACCATATTTCTTTACTGCTGCGGGAATAGGCCATTTAGGTCTTACTCTTTGGATCTTAACATCATACCTTTTCTCAAGCTCATCAAGGTGGTCCTTGGTCGCCTGGTACTCAAGCCCGGTGTTACAAAATACATACTCGATCTTTTTATCCTTGTCACATTTGGTAAGGATATCGAGCATCACGTCGCTGTCGGATCCCCCGCTTATAGTACATAGGATCTTCTTGTATAGCGGGCTGTTGATCTTTGACCATGCGATAGTGAAATTGTCAGCAACTGTCTGGTTGATAGGCAGTGTCTCCAGCGCATCAAACAGTGTTGCCTGTGTGTGGATTACGGCTGTGTTGCTGTTGTCGCCTGTAGGCTCTGCATACTGCCCAATGGCAATATACTGTCCCATAGCGACTGACAGAACTGATCTCCCGAATCATATCTTCTTGACGGATGTAGTCCGAAACATGTTGATATCCAAACATCACCTTCTTCGAGGGCTTCGGGTTCACGTCGCCAATACCTGCTTGTGGGCCTCTCCACGTGTAACATGCGGTATGTCTCTCTGACATTAGATCAGGCTGTCCTTACCTCCTTAATGGAGTTATTTCCAGCGTAATCCTGCACCATTTTGCGGTGCCAAACTTTTAAAGACTTTTCGTTTCTGACTGCGGACTTAAGTTTTTCCGCCTTTTTGCCGAAGCCGTCGGTTCCGACATAAAACGGAACTTCTTTGCTCTCGTATAACGCCTGACGTTTTTCGCGCTTGGCGTGGTCGAAAGCTTTGTGACAGACTTTCTTAACAGCTCTTTGTGTTCGATTCATTTTCTCCTCCTTTTTATTTTTATGATAAAAAGTATGGGAAAAATCAGAAGTATCTTAAAAAAGTCGTCAGAAGACAAGAAAAAAGTCGTCAGGTCTGAGGCCTGACGACGAATGATTAATTTATTGAATGGATGATGTTCTATCCTGCATGAGGCTGTTACCGAGCAGGTCGGCACCGGCGCCATCACGGAAGGCATTGCTCTCACGCCGTCTGACTTCTTCCACCCAGCCGGATCTCTTCAAGGTTCGCCTGTCTTATTGTTACCGCACGACTTAATCCGCTGTATTGCTGTTTAAGAGCCGTCACGGCGTTTTCTATTATTTCGTTTTTATCAACAGCATCCTGCACAGCAACTTTATCGCCGTAACGCTTGATTTCTGTCTTTTTAATCTTCGCATACGACTGAAGAGACAACAAGAATGAAATGCCGGATGAAAGCTGGAGCATCAATCTCTGAGCTTCGTCCATATCGCTTTTTGACTCGATTTTGTCAGGTATTTGAAAACAGAAAGTATCCGTGAGTCGTTCAAACAACTCCTCAGGCTTAAGTTCAAACATTTCTTTATAACTTGACATGAATATCCTCCAAAAATAAAGACGTCATGGGACATATACCGCCCCTTATGCCGCGAGCCAAAAGCTCTCTGGTTTTTTGTTTGCCTTGTCCACTTCATCCGTGCCAGAAGAAACTCACGACCTCTATTTTGACCAGAAGTGTTTCTTCTTGGGCTTTTCTACTTCGCCAGGTTCTGCAGCCCGTATCTCCCTCTCCTGCTTCACAAGCTCACGAGCAGCTTTGATAAAATCAAGCCCATCCACGCGATCCTTCTTTAGTTCTTCCTTACGACGCACGTCTGATGAAATGCTTGTGTGGAAGTAGTCTGTCGTGTCTTCCCTAACAAGACTTGAGACCATGAGAATGGCATTGATCAAAAAAGTGCTTTCAAACGGGTACAGTCCAAATTCACACAAATGCAGGTTGGGATTCTTTTCATCATAAACAAACTTTGCGTGATCGATAAGGAAATTAATTATGTTTTCTGTTGAATCAATTTCGCCCTGGAATATGCCAATGTCATCACCGGGGGCTGCATCATCAACATAGCCTTTGTTGAGGCCGACATAAGTCTTGAGTGCTGCGATGATGCGATTGAATTCGCCGTCATCCACCGTCCACCAGTTCATAGTCTCGTTTGCTGTGTTTAAAACGTCTACAATATTCATTGCTGATCTCCTTTCGAGAGATAAATTTTTTATCTTACATTATACATTATGTAAAAATATTATAGGAGTTTTGTTCTCTACAGTGTGTAAAAATCAAAAAACCGGTCAAACTTCCGACCGGATTGAGATTATGTTTTCTCGAAAAAATAGTAGGACTGTGAGTCCCCAAAAACGGCTGTTTATTTTATCATTTTCGCCATGTCAATTAGCATCTGCATGCCCTTTTCGTTGAGTCCTACTGTAGCATCCATTAACTCTTTTTGCTTTTGCGTGAGTTCCGGCCCGACTTCCAGATCGTTTAAAAGCTCTCCCAGTACCACGACTTGCTTCTGAAGGTCTTCGACCGTCACTTTCTTTACGACCTTAGGTTTCTTCCTGCTACCAGGATCCGAAACGACGTCGTTCTGAGCATCATTTACGACGTTATCCTTTCCTGTAATCTTTGCGCTACCTTCGGCTTCTTTCTTTTCCTTCTTGACAGTCATTTTTCCGTTCTTTGCAGTTTCATTCTCGACAGAAGCCTTTTCGCTTATTGTTTCTTTATGCTCTTTCTCGTTCATGGCTTTCCTCTCCTTTTCTTTTTCGTTCGAAGCACTTGCGACCCCTTTTACGATGTTTTTATTTTCGGCCTTCACGACCTCTTTACTTTGCCTCACAGGCTTTTCAGCAATCGCCTTTTCTTTTTCTGCATTCGGATCCTCTACGACCGGAGGTTCCATAAAACCATCTGCAGCTTTCACTACCTTCTCTTCCGATTGAGAAGGCTTTGCTCCTCTTACGGCGCTTCTCTTCCTTTCGACCTCTTTTACGACTTCCGGCTTTTCAGAAACTTCCCTCGTCTGTTTTTCATCACTTTCAGTCGTGGATGTTTCCATCTTTACATCGTTAAGTCCCTCAGGAACTTTATCAGTCGTCATAAGCTCTAATCCTGAAGGCGCATAAACTACATAAGTTCTCTTTTCTTCCGGTAAGTCGTCATTGAGCGCCTTGTTGAAGTTCTTAAGCTGAAGGTTGGTAGGCCGAAGACCGCGCCTAAAACATTTAGTCGTGTCTTTGTCGATACCGGCTATACTTAGTGTCGTAAGTAAGGGCTTACCTACTTTTTGAGCTGCCGCAGCAAACGGCAGTAAATAATCCATAACCACCTTTTTCTCCTCTCTGCCTATTGTTCCAAAGCCACCATTTTCGTCTGAAGTACGATGGGCAAATGCAAAGTCTTTACGCTTCCATATAGTTCGAAGTTTACATCGGCCTTCTTTCCGTCTCTCCTAACGATGATTCCGGAGCCGTATTTCTCGTGTCTTATCCTTACGCCTTCAACGCATTTTGCCATCAGCTCTTGCACTTCTGATTCAGATACTTCCGACACGACGCTTTGCCTAAATAACGAAGGCTTAAGCCCGGCAGAATGTTTATGAAGCTCTGTCTTACTTGCCTTTTCAGGTGTGCCAAACACGACTTTTGAAAAAGGAGACATCGTGTCTTTCTGGAATGTAAATATGTTAAGGCTTTCCTTTGCCCTGGTCATTCCAACATAAAACAGACGTCGTTCTTCTTCGTACGCATCCTTTTCAGCAGGTGTGGCGTTTCTCTTAGGCTCTTCGCAGCCGGGAAGGATACCGTCACACATATCAAGCATATATACGGTATCGTACTCAAGGCCTTTGCTTGAATGTATGGTAGAAAGAATTACGTTTGCTTTCTTATCAGAGCCGGCAAGAAGCAAGTCTTTTAGTTCATCCAGGCGTTTGGGAATAAGGGTTGCTCTTTCCGCCTGTTCACCGATGATCTTCATCACATTGACTTTTCCGCTGTCCATTTTCTTTTCACGGATCTGTTCACTGTAACCGATGAGGTTTAATATGATGCCCATTGCTCTGGATCCGCTTGCATCTTTAAGCGAATCAAAATTTTTTATCTGCATCGAGCATTCCTGCTTCGTATATTTCGAAGCTGCTTCCTGCCTGATAATCCACTTAAGAAGCGGAGTGTCACCTTTACAGGAATAGCAAGCTGCCTGAGCCATGGTTTTTGAAATACCGGCGCCCAACTTATAGTAGATTCTCATAAAAATATCAACATCACAAGGATTTTCCGCAAATTGAATGAAATCCACTATATCCGATACGATCGGATGTGTGAAAAAGGATACTTCCCCCTGCTTGATGTTATAGGGAATTCCCTTTCGGTCAAATATGTCTATGAGCGGAATCACGCTCTCGGTGTTTCTGTACAATACCGCGATTTCCTTATTGCTTTTCTCAATTTCGGCTGCCAGATAACCATACTGGTCTTTCCTGCTCACGACGTTTATCTGCTTAACTTCGCCACCTGCAGACTTGGTTTCCTTCACGTGCTTTTCGTGTCGGTTTCTGTTGTATTGGATAAGCTTATCAGCCGCCCTAACAATCTCTGCACGACTTCTGTAATTGGATTCCATGAGCAGGACTTTTGCATTCTTATGTGCTTTTTCAAAGCCGATAAGGGCTGCGGGGTAAGCTGCACGGAAGCCGTAAATACTTTGGTCTTCGTCTCCGACCATGAAGAGATTTTCTGTCTGAGCCGCAAGAAGCCCGATAATGTCGTGCTGAATTTTCGAGGTATCCTGAGCTTCATCCACACAGAAGTACTTATAACGTTTTCTGAAGTGTTCCAGTACGTCCGGATATTTTTCAAGGATTCTTAACGCGTATACCATCTGGTCGTCATAATCGATCATCTGATTATTCCTTAAGCCATTATTATAAGCTTCATAGATATCGGGAAAGTTCTCGACTTCCGTTTCATACTTATCAATTTCGGCTTTAGTATAACGCATATTTTTGACGTATGTAATAGCCGTTTGTATATTTTTAATATCATTCTCAGTTGCGAAGCCGTGATTTATATACCGAAACGCTTCCTTGATTATTGCTGCACCTTCTTTGTCGGCTACCCCAAAGCGGCTCTTTCCGGTTATCCTCGAGAAGTACGTGAGTATTTTATCTGCCAGACTATTAATTGTACAAAACGTCAACCTGTCCGCATATTCTTCGCCGAAAACCTTTACAAAGCGCTTTTTCATATCAGCTGTTGCAGCTTTTGTATATGTCACTACCAGGATCTCTTCGGGGCGGATCCCGCAGCCGTAAATCATGTATCCGATCCTCGCTATAAGCACAGTCGTTTTACCGGAGCCGGGAACCGCAAGAAGCAGTGTCGGGCCTGTTACGGCCTGCACTGCTGCGTCCTGCTGTTCATTCAGCGAAATATTGTATTTTTTCTTAAAGTCGGTATAAGTCATTTTCCAAGTCGTCTCCGGATATCCGTGTTAAATCAAGCAAAGGGAAGCTCCTCATCCAGGCCCTCAGGGATATTCATGAATCCCGAACCGTTACCGCTGGGCTGAGGTCTTTCATACGACTGACCGTCGTTTCCTCCCTGAGCGTTCTTGCTCTCGGCGAATTCAACATTATCAACCATGACATCTGTGGTATATACTTTCTGTCCGTCTCTGTTGGTATAACTACCTGTCTGAATTCTCCCTTCCAGTGCAACTTTTGTGCCCTGTCTCAAATACTTTTCGACAAACTCTGCAGTTTTTCCAAATGAGACGCAGGATATAAAATCAGCTGTCTGTTGGTTCTGATCATTGGTTCTGGAAACTCTTCGATCAACAGCAAGGGTGAATCTTGCTATTGCCGAATTGTCTTTCTGTGCATAGGATACGTTGGGATCTCTGGTTAGTCTGCCCATAAGTATTACTCTGTTCATGTTCTCTCTCCTTTAAAACTTTTTTAGGTCGGAATGTTCGTATCGATTTCTGCTGCCCACAGATATTTACCGTCCCAGTCCAATTACGTCGTATTCATACTCATTTCCACTTTTTACCATGTCAGCCTTAACGATTAGGCTGTTTCCGACGTAACGTTTTGTGAACTCAGCCATAGGCAGTTTCTTTTCAATGATCTTCACGGCGTCCGGTCCAAAAATCGCAGTCACATTTCTCTTATTTCCTTCGTCGTAAGCGCTTGCTCTGTATGAATTACCGTTACGGCTGAATTCTTTTAGGATCTTGATTGAAGCCTTAACAGGTTCGACCACCGGAGCTTCGTCAGTATCTGCATCTTCGTACCCGATCGCGCTCTCGTCTTCCGCTGTTACATTATGGAAACGGTCGGTGTTGCTATTCTCGATTATAACACTTGTTGCCTCATCGAACCAGCGTGCGGACACTCTTTTAAACCATTTTGCAATGATTCTCAGATCGTCGTAAGCGCAAGGAACGTTTGCGAACTGATTATCTTCCCCTGCTTTTCCGCCCTGGATAAGAACTCCGCTCTTGCCGGCACCAATACGTACAAACTTGCTGGCCTTTTCACCGGTCTTGTGCACCCACGACGTCGGGTTCTGATGATTTTTCGGATCACTTACCTGCAATGCCTTTTCCTGTTCAATCTTTCTTTCGAGCCTGAATGCCAGAATGTCGTCACAGAGCAAATCAAATTTCGGAATGTCGCAGTAAACATCAAATCCGGATCCTTTTGAATTCATTTTAACGAAAGCAAACTTTACTTTATCGATACTCAAGCAGGGTTTAATCTTAACGAACCAACCTTTCTGAGTGTAGCAAGCACCAAGTAAGCCTTCGTTTATTCTTTTTCTGTCAACGCTTAATCTTTCTTCCTGATCCTTTGCCATTAATGCACCTCTCTTTCAGCTGCTTAATATTATGAAAAAATAAACATTATATTTAGTCTTCTACAGTGTGTAAAAATCACAAAATACAAGAAAGCCGGTCGAAACAATTACGTTTCCACCGACCATCTTGCTGTCCAAATATATAGAGGTGCAAAATATCAACTTGTAGGCTATTTTTTGTTCTTGTCCGACTCGCTTCCCGAACCGTAGGTATCAGACACATCTGATTCAAGAGGCTTTGACAAGTCTCTGATGTCAATTCCTGAAGTGTACGTAACTTTATGTTCAGCATAGTCAATCAATCTTCTCACCATTGCGTCGCGCGCCTCAACCATTTCATTTGTGAAATACGACTCTTTGAAGTCAGGATCACTGTAACTCGGAAGATACGTTACTTCCGTCGCACTCTGAGCTACCCCCAGAGTATATGCCGTAGCATAAATGTGGCCTTCGTAGACATTGGCATCAACGATCGCAGACGCCATACGACGGATCTCATTCTCATCTACGGTAAGGAAGCACGAATGATTGTCTTCGTTTAACTCAGATATCATCTTATGTGTCAAGATTGCATAATCTTCGCGGTTCTGGAAACGAATTCTCACATCGATGTATGATCCGGCCGTCATGCCTTTTGAAATCGTAAAACATGAATACTCTACACGGCGTTCGGTTTCGGTTGGAATCTCGTGCACCAGGTTATACTGATAAACGATTTCGTTTTCCGGAATATCGATCAGCAATGTCTTCCCGATATCATTGTCGTTAATTACATTCTCAGGATTTGTAAGATACACCGACGTTACGTACACGTCCTCCGCGTTCAAAACGTCACCGGCATTTAAGCTTTTTGCTGAAACATATACCGAATGAAGGTTATCTCCTACTATTGTCTGGTAATTATCCAGCTGTTTTTTAAGTTCGTTTGTCTTCGGAATCCACACAAAAAATACAAGACTTCCGGCCGCAATCATCATCACGACCGCGGTGATAACTATTGAAAGAATTATTGCCCTTCTGTTCCTTTTCATTTTTTTATCCTTTCCCTATCTGGACACGACT
Source organism: Lachnospiraceae bacterium (assembly GCA_016287675.1). GTDB lineage: Bacteria > Bacillota > Clostridia > Lachnospirales > Lachnospiraceae > RGIG3528. Next base: position 10,786 of record JAEFAR010000007.1, on the reverse strand, counting down.
GTTTGTCGTATTTATATTATATGATGGGAACAGGCTACTGATTTTTTTTAATTTCGTCTTCCAATTTACAAAACTTGGCCGATGTATCGCAGTTAACATGTTGTCTTATAACACTCTTCCATTATCTCATAGAGTCTATTCTGTACAGTGCAATTAAAAAAGAAAAACCCCCTGAACCGAAGTCCAGGGGTAAAAATGAGGAACAAAATTATGTTGTTAACTGATCAGATAATTGAACCATCGTCGATAGCCTTTTTGATTTCCGATGCATTGTGGTATATTGTAACGCTTTCGCCGTCCAATTCCACGACCATTGTCGGAGCTGTACAGATGCCATACTTTTCAACGATCTCTCGGTTCTTTTCATCTCCTGCGTCAATTTCTTCCCACGACACATTTGCGTCGTTCAAGAATTTCTTGACCATCTTGCAGTTGGGACAGGTCTGAGTCGTGAATAAGATCTTACGACTGACAGTCGTGGGAGTAGAAACCTTGGCTTCTTTAAACGTTTCGATGCCTGATGAAAGCATTGGCTTATCGTCGTCAAAGTCCTGCCCCACTACGTCGTAAGTCGTACGGTTCTTATATTCCTGACTCTTCCCTTCGTTCCAGTTCTGGACAGGACGATAATAACCGGTAATCCTACTGTAAACTTCCGCTTTCTTACCACATTTCGGACAAGTAAAATGCTCACCGGAAATGTATCCATGATCCGCACATACTGAGTATGTAGGTGACATTGTATAGTATGGAAGCTTATAGTTTTCAGCAATTGTTCTTACCAACTTTGCAGCCGCCTTCCAGTCGGGAAGACGTTCTCCCAGAAACGCATGGAACACTGTTCCTGATGTGTAGAGAGTCTGCAAATCGTCCTGGATATCAAGAGCTTCAAAAATATCTCTTGTACTGTCAACAGGAAGATGCGAACTGTTTGTGTAATAAGGAGTGTCACCGGCTTTACCTGCAGTAATAATGTCAGGGAAATGCTTTCTATCATGTTTTGCAAGACGATAGCTTGTTGACTCTGCGGGGGTCGCCTCCAGATTATAAAGGTCGCCGTACATCTCCTGGTAATCACTTAAGCGCTCTCTCATATGATTCAAGGTCTTCTTAGTGAATTCCTGTGATTCAACATGATTTAAGTCCTTTCCGAGCCAGTTGGCATTCAGGCACGCCTCATTCATTCCCACAAGACCGATAGTTGAGAAATGATTGTCAAACGTTCCCAGATACCTCTGTGTATAAGGATAAAGGCCCTCTTTAAGAAGCTTCGTGATAATCTGCCTCTTTACCTTCAGTGAGCGAGCTGCAATGTCCATCATACGGTCGAGTCGTGTGAAGAATTCTTCTTCGTTCTTTGAAAGGTAAGCGATTCTCGGCATGTTGATGGTAACAACTCCAATAGAACCGGTACTCTCTCCGGATCCGAAGAATCCACCTGTCTTTTTTCTGAGCTCACGAAGATCCAGACGAAGTCTGCAGCACATGGAACGTACATCACTGGGCTCCATATCAGAGTTGATGTAGTTCGAAAAATAAGGTGTACCGTACTTCGCCGTCATTTCGAACAGCAACTTGTTGTTTTCTGTTTCACTCCAGTCAAAGTCCTTTGTGATGGAATATGTCGGAATGGGATACTGGAACCCACGACCGTTGGCATCCCCTTCGATCATAATCTCGATGAACGCCTTGTTGATCATGTCCATTTCTTTCTGACAATCCTTGTAACAGAAATCACGTTCTCTTCCGCCTGCGATACAAGGTAGCTCCGCAAGGTCGTGAGGAACTGTCCAGTCAAGCGTAATGTTCGAGAAAGGCGCCTGTGTGCCCCAACGACTGGGTGTATTGACACCATATACGAACGACTGGATGCACTGCTTGACTTCCTTGTAAGTAAGGTTGTCAACCTTAACAAATGGAGCAAGGTATGTATCGAACGACGAAAATGCCTGAGCTCCTGCCCACTCGTTCTGCATGATGCCGAGGAAATTTACCATCTGGTTGCACAGAGTTGAGAGGTGGCTTGCAGGAGAAGATGTGATTCTTCCGGGCACGCCGCCAAGCCCTTCCTTAATCAGCTGCTTTAACGACCATCCGGCACAGTAGCCTGTAAGCATTGACAGATCATGGATATGGATGTCGGCGTTACGATGAGCATCGCCAATCTCCTGGTCGTAGATCTCGGACAACCAATAGTTTGCCGTCACGGCTCCGGAGTTATGAAGGATAAGGCCGCCTACTGAGTAGGTAACCGTCGAATTCTCCTTAACTCTCCAGTCACTAGCGTTAACATAGTCGTTAACGACTTTCTGGAAGTCGAGAGAAGTTGACTTCATTTCTCTTAGCTTTTCTCTGTTCTTTCTATAGAGGATGTACGCCTTTGCGACGTCCGTGTATCCTGCTCTCGCCAGAGTCTCTTCAACGGTATCCTGGATCGTCTCGATGGCAATTGTGTTTCCTACCAGTTTCTTTGTGAGCTGACTATGCACCTGTAAGCCAAGGAGTCCAAGCACCTGTTCATCATACGCTTTCTCGCATGCTTCAAATGCCTTTTTTATAGCGATGATTATTTTTTCAAGATCAAAATTGGCGGTCGAGCCGTCTCTTTTTACAACTGTAATCATATCTTATGTTCCTTTCTTTCTCCAATCCACATTTTTAAGTTACGGTTTTAGTATATTTAAAACGATATTTTTTAAAAAAAAGTCGTTCTTTTTCTAAAGCAGGATGGTCGTGTGTGACCATCCTTTAGTCGTGTCGCTATCAACACGCAGATGCTGCGAGCATAGCTTTTCTCGCTCCTCTCGTAATAGGAGTCGTGAGGTGGTAACCGTCCAGCAACTCACCGGCTACGTTGACAAAATTTAGGTCGTTTACTCCTTCAACACAAACGTCGTGAGTAAGGTTTCTCAACGAAATGTCGTGGATAAGCTGCTTGCGCTGGTGAGCTCTTGCCCGGTTCATTTTTTTCAATGCTCTCATTTCTTCTTCCTCCGATTAAATTTGGTACTGTTAATTATGAGAAAAAGTTCAGAGCCAAAAAAAATACCAGCTGTTCTTCGCTGGCCCTTATATTCATAATACAAAATAAAAGAAGGAGCTTTAAGCTCCTTCTTTACAGTCTTTAAAGGCATTCCTGATGTTGGAGTACTGTTCGTAATCTTCGACTTTCTCGAAGTACTCATACATTTTTTTGATGTCTCTTAAGCGGTATCCCTTTTCGGGTTCTTCGATGTTGGATCTCTCTACATCAGCATACAAAGCCTCAAGATCCCTGCAAAAAGGATGACACTTTCCGTGCCCAGTCTTCCTTGCATGCACGGCTCTCGGTGTCTTCTTCTCTTCATCGACAACATCGAAAGTAATAATGTTTCCGACCCTTATCTTTTTTGTGTTCTCGACTTCCGATTCGTGAAGAAAGAATTCACGACCATCTTCTGTCGCAACAAACCCGTAGCCATAACGGCTTTTCCAGTCAATAACAGTGCCTTTCATTTTTCCCCTCCGATTAGATTAACACTTCATCAGGAAGAAGATTGCCTCCCTCCCGGATGACTGATTGCAGTTATAATGCTCATAAGACGCCACATAATCATCAAAATAATTGGCTGCCCCGATTTTATCAACATAAAACTGCTTTTTATCAGAATCTCTTAGGACATGCCCCTGATAAATCGTGGATGAGCCATTGTGAACAACCGGTCTCAAGTTCTTTGCGACGACACAGATTCCCTTCCCACGAAGAAATTCCTTCTTGGCTCTCTGCCTCGGCACCTGCTTATAGTGAATACCATCATCCCAGAAATCTCGCACTTTTTAATTCCTCCTTTTTTTGTTTGATAAAGGTATTATGGAAAATTATTTTGTGTAAGAAAAAAAGCGAACCCATGAGTTCACTTTTTTCTTCTAAGATACTTAGGCTATGATCTCTGCCTTCTTTACATGGGACTTTTTAAAAGACCACTCATTAACGTTGTAATATCCCGGTCGTTTCCATCCCTGTTCTTCACAAAACTTAGTCGTGAATTCGAGAATACCGGACACCGTACGACCATCAAAAAACGTGATATTCACATTTTTTCCGATCATAATGCCGAGGTTTACGCCTGATTTCCTTTTTCTGGGCCCATTGGCCATCTTTCTTTCTCCCATTTCCTTTTCCCTTTCTGCTCAAAATCATTACATGTTGCTTCCTTATGCGAATGCGATTTGACCGTTCTTTTCTACGCCGAATGTCGGATTGGGGATCCTCTCGCCTTCCTTTAAGTATCCGCAATTTGCTGCTACCAGCTTTTCGGCTACTATCGGGACGACTGAATTGCCGATTCTTTTTACCTGCTCCGCTATCGGATAATCATTAAACTCGCTGTCACGATCAATGATGTAATCTCTCGGGAATCCCTGCATCACCTTCAACTCTTCAGGCTTAAGCATTCTAAGGAAGATGTCTTTAATAATGTACTTCTCGCCTGCGATATCCACGACGACATTTACAAGTCCGAAACGGTCTTTAGTCGTGATCGTCCCAAGAGGAGCGTCGAGTGTCTGGCCACCGCCGGTGCCGTAGTACTTGATCATAAAGCACGACACAAGTCCGAAATGCCCGGCTGACGTCGTGATTGTATGAAGAGGTTCGTCACAACCCTGACCAACACCTGTTTTGTAATACTTGGTGATAAACGCGGTAACCAGTGCAAAACGATTACTGGTATCCAGAGTCTTGATCGGCTCAGTCAGGTTTTGTCCTCTGCATTCTCCTGCTTTTTTCTCGGAGTGATATTGGATAAGGAACGCTGTCGCCTTATCCTTATCCACGAAATATGGATTCGGATTATCCACGACGTATTTCTTGATCCCGTTTGCGATACGACGCGAAGTTGATTCTGCAAGAGGCTTCTTCCGATCGAAGATTGACTTTCCAAGATCCGTCCAGTCGATATAGTCTCCGCACTGTAGCCATTTTTTTAATCCAGCACGCCCAAATTTGTCGTGAGTGGGTTTTGGCCAAACAATGTCTTTGCCGTCACGACGGAATATTGCATACCATCTCTTTCGGGTCGTGGGTGCAGCGTAATCAGCAGCGACAAGCTCACGACTTTCGGATACATATCCTAGAGAATTCATCGCGGTTATAAAACGATTATATTCTTCACCGAGACGCTCTTTAATAGGATATCCATTTTCGTCAAGCGGGCCCCAAGTCTGAATCTCAGAAACGTTCTCCATGATGATAACGTCGGGGTATATGGCTGAAGCGTGCTTATGCACCGCCCATGGAAGCATACGGAGCTGGTCGTCGGGAAGCTTGGCTCCTTTGGCTCTGGAAAATGCCTGACATGCGGGACTCGCCCAGAGCAACGCCACATGTTTTCCTTTTGTATACTTCATCATGTCTACCGCAAAGATATCCTCTGTCAAATGGAGTGTATCCGGATGGTTAGCCTTATGCATGATGATAGCCTGGGGGTCGTGGTTGATCGCAATATCAACCTCTCTTCCCAGAGCCATTTCAATACCCACAGATGCTCCGCCACCACCTGCAAAGCAATCAATAATCAGGTTGTTTATGCGGGGCGGTAAAGTCTTCTCATTTTTGTTTCCCATGTTTTTCCTCCTTTTTAAAAGCTTGTATTGCTATTATGAAGAAAAAGCGTTTTCGAAAGAAATTTCGGCACCAAAAAAGTCGTCACATTTCTGTAACGACTTTTTGCAATTAACTATGCCTCTTTTCACCTCTTAGGCGGCGTCATAATCGTGTTGTGCCCACTCGTCGAATTGATCTTTGTAGCGACCTTCAAAGAGGGATACATAATCCTGCTTGCTTACAGTTTTTTTAATGTACTCGAAGTCGAGCTCATCTTCGTCCTCGTTGTCGCGCCAGGTAAAAACTCTGTCTTCATCGAGGTCATCAAGAACATTTTCAACAATATCATCAATGAAGTCGTCAATAAATTCAGAGCCAATGGAATCGACAATCTCACCGACTGTGTAGTCAACATCGACCGTTTCCCAATCCGCAGGTGTCCAGCGTGTAGCAGGATAAGTCTTTGTTATGACTTCAGCCGTGACTTTTGATGTACTGCTCTCAATCATCTCCGTCGTGAGTTCTTTAACTGTCGAGATAAGCACTTCGGCCATATGAGCAGCGCGGATTTTTTTGTGAAATTTTGTAACGTCCCGCGCCTCACCAAAATAAGACACAGCCAGCTCTGTAAGAGTTTTTTTGTTTTCTCTATCCACTTTATTTTTCCTCCTGAGTTGTCGGGTCTTATTTTCTTGCAGCCTCTACAGCTTCAAGAGCGTCGTTTGCGCTACTGTAAACCAAGCCGGAAGGATCCACAAACATGACGTCGTTATCAAACGTCCGGTTGTTAGTCGAAGCAGTAGAACCGGAGCCATTAAGCTGATCCTTCAAATCCTTAACCTGCTGGATCAACTTTACATTTTCTGTATAAAGCGTGTCCCACATCTGCTCTCTCAACTCAGCGTAGTCGTGCAAAGCTCCGTTTTCAGTCGCAAGTTTTCTCACCTGCCGGGCTAAATCCTCAGCTTTATCAGGAGCGAGAGCTTCCTGATTCCAAATATATCCGCCATTCTTACGGATGGAAGGCAGAACGTCCTGCGTAATCCAATCCTGAAACTTTTCCGCCTGATCCGCTTTGGATGTCAATGCAAGCCGATAAAGGCCTGATTCTGACATAACTACAAGTTGCACCGGGCGCACGCCGGACGCATTGTTACCCCCACTATTACTTGCAGTAATAGTGGCCTTCTCGTACGGCTTCAACCTCATGTAAGCCCTGGGAGCCTGATTGATACCAAGGCACTTACACACGTCCGCTCCGACAAACCAAATGGTCCCGTCGCTTTTTGCAACGGTTCTTACGCTGCCAAGCCCTTCTTTGTTAAAAAGCTCGAACTTGGTTGCAAAAATAGAACGGTCAAGGCCGTTCCCTTTAGTTGCTACAGTGTTTTTTGTGTTCATAATTTTTCCTCCTTTTTTGAACATAAAAAGAAGGGAGGCATATTTAGTCCTCCCTTTCATAGTTGATAAAAGCAGTATAAAAAATTATGTTTTATTAAAAAAATTTGCGTCGTGCTTCTTTTTAAAACCTAAAGTATTTTCCTTACCAAAAAACGTTAAGATAACCGGCTTATTTCACGACTGAAGTATTTAGGTTCGTACCCATTTTTCTCGACGCAATTTTTCCAAAAATGCTGAGAAATACGTTCTGCTGCGCTCACACCTTTTTCCTTGCACTTCGAGAGATATAAATCTTCAAACGTCGCTATTCGGTATTCCTTGCCCTCCCAGGTGATAGCCTTTCGTTCAGGCTTCGGCAACGCAAAGAATGCATCCCATTGCTGTTCCATTTCCTTCAGATCAAATTCTTTCGATGGCACTTTTGTAAAATGTTCAATGAATTCATTTACATTTTTTTCGTTTACGACATCCTTATATTCCTTCTCGGCCCGTAGTAACGCTTCTTTATTACGACTTTCTTCGGCTACAGTCTCATAAAACAGTTCTTCAATATCTTTAGTCGTGAAGTATTCATCCAGCTTTTCCTTCCAACCTTCAGGTAACGGTTCGTCATAAAGCTTTTTGTAGCTCTCAATGACGTCGTGCGTGGAAATATCCATACGACTCTCTCTCATCGAGGATATAATTCCTATTATATCCGAAAGGTCGTGTTTGTAACGACGCTCGGCTTTGATTTTCATCGCAATAAGAGGGCCACCCGTAACCGTTCTGACAGTCAAATAATTGCAGAATGTCTTATAGAACTTGCTGACCTCGTAAAGCTTGGGTGAGTACGACGCTGTTTTCTTAAAATCGTCATTTAACCAGCCGGTAGGAAGTCCCTCGTCGTCACCAACCTTATTGATTACATCTTTAAGCTCGGATGGCGCTGTCATGAGGCTGTCAATGTCAGTTGTGTTTGTGCGGAACCCGTAATTTATGATGACGGATGCTCCTCCAATCAGAATCAGCTCAGGAGATCCAACGCCTTTATTCTTTTTCTTAAGTTCTTTTGCAACAAGATACAGACAATGATCTATTTTTTCTTTATTCAACATAGTCCACAACCTCCACGATGTTATGGCTCATAAAAATCCTGCCACTTTCGCTCTGTGCACATTCCTGTATGGCTTCTTTTTCTGTGTGAGAGATTATGACGTCAGAAGAAAACGCCGGTCGTTCGAGTTTTCTCGACCTAAGGTCGTTATACTTCTGGTAAAGCGGTGCTCCTCTTTTCTGGGAAATATAATCCAGAAGGGACAGAGTGTAGAGCGCCTTAAAGTGCCAATTCTTATTGTACAACACCCCAATGAGGTCGTACGTAAGGATATCTTTGAGAAAGGTCACTTCACCGTCAAAGCAGTATTTATGACGCAGCTCCGACTTAAATGTATCCGGATCCAAATCTTCCGTTATTAAATTGTACAATCTGGCATCCATCATACGTGCGTCTCCGCCTTCTTAAGGTTTTTTTTAATTATACATCTTTTATTTTTGCTCAGCAACATGTGGTTATGTCCGCTTATTAGGATTTTCCCCGCAGTTTGAATTTTTTATGAGAAATCTTGTGTAGCCTTTTAATTTTCACGTACTTTAGCAGATTTCCGTTATTTGCCATCTGTTTCGAATGGATCCGCCTGCTCAAAATGAATGAAAAAAATGCCAAAAGCACAAGTATTGCTGCCAGAATTCCCGCAAGGTCGTGATTGTATCTATTTAATGCGGTTATTACGATGAAAGCTATAATAAGCTTGGGAATCGAAATCAATATCGGCGTTTTAATATCCTTTAATTTCACAAGGGCTTTACTTTTGCCTGTTTGTCCATTTACGTAACCCACAAAATGTTCCCCGCTGTCATTATCATAGCTTATTTTATATACTGGAACATAAAGGATGCTCTTTTCGCCTGTTATTTTAGTCGTTGATGCAAGGATCTCACAACTGTCGCTAATATCCAGGGAATGATTTGAACCCATGAAATAACGAGGCAGTCGAGACAATATACTTGGCCTGAGATTACTGATCGTCCTATCAAAAAGCTCCTGTTCAGGCAGTGGGATCGCAGTTACATCCGTATCCTTCGTGGCGTTTTCATTCCTCAAGAGGTTTTTAAAGGGAAACGGAAATATAGCTCCAATATCAGCCTCATCTTTATGAGCACATACCAAAGGAGTTATCACATTTTCTATTCTGCATTTCCCACGACATTTATGGATGTAATGTTCTATCGATAATCTGTCCCTATTGTTTCGGGCACTATCCCATCTTACTTCGTGTTTATTAAACAGGAGCATATCGAAATCGCAATCTGCTTTAACGCAGCTCACAGGACAATAAAGTTTTTCCACGGTGAGTTCCGGCAACTTTGAATAGCGATATTCGGGAACACAAAGCTTTAAGTAAGCCTTAAAGCAATAAGTTGCGAAGGATGAGCTGATCTTAAACGGGAGAAAGCCGGAAGTTCCAGTATCCAGCAATGAGCACTGAGATTTACCATTGTTATATTCATTTGTCCAATTTTCGACGTCGTTTTGTGTACACTTCATAAAGTAAAATTCAGCGGCAGAAACCCACTGTTTTAACTGTGGGAGAAGCCGCTCCTGCTATGCAGGTCTCCTTTCTGTCAAAATCGTCGATTTTGTTTCCTGTAATGATTGTTACTTTTGTCATTGCCTACCTCCTTGATTTATTATGGGAACATATAGCTTATTTTATGCTTTGTCGTCATCTGCAAGGGATTATTAAAATTTGAGAAATTGCGGAGGAAATAAAAAAGTCGTTAGGAAATTCTCCCAACGACTGTAAGTGAATAATGTAAAACTTATTGTTTACTTGTCTGATTTAACGATCACAAAATGCTCTGAGGCTTCTATCACTTCGCATTCTGTAATCCGGTCACGCCTTTGTATGCAAGCTGTTTCGTTGTTCCTTTCTCGGTAAGAGCTACATGGCTAACGTTTCCACACATCGGGCAAGTCCGTTCAATTTCGAGAAACTCCATTCCGATCTCCTTTCGCTGGTTCAACAGCATGTATATTTTTGCTTTACTGAAGCCAATATTCCTGAGGAATAGCTTCAAGCATCTTGTCAAACTTCACGACTTCCTTGCTATAACTTAACCGGAAGCCGTTCGTGTCAGCATTGGCGATATCGTACTGTTCTTCAATCGCTTTCACGACCTTGATCTTGTTCCCATTCTCACTTCTTAAAATGTCGATTGCCGCTTCAAGACAGTCGTAGCGATATTTGATTGCCAAATACTGATAAGCAATTTTTAAACACTGTCCGACAGCCTCCAGAATCTGCGGTTTTGTGAGCGTCATCAACTTCTTTGCAGCTTCGCTTTCAGCATATGAATACTCATAGGGCTCAAGGCCAAAGTAATCACCCTCGTAATTGTCGTATCCTAAAAAGCCTCCTGCATAATCAGCTCCGATTGCCGGGAAGAGAATATCAAAGTATTGTGATACATACTCTTCATCCAAGTCACTACTAAACTGTTCAAGATCGGCCAACAGATCTGAAAACGTCATCTTGAATTCGTAGGCGTCGTCTTCGTCTCCATCCATAGCGTTCACTAACGACTCGTAGTCGTTATCAAACCAACGGATCGATTCGCAGGCATCAACCATGTTCCAGAGCTCGTCACGGATTGTGTCAAGATTCAAATCTTTAACGATGGGTTTCTTGAACCGAAGGCTTTTTGCCTTCTGTTTTCTCCATTCAGCATCAGCCGTTTTTGTTTTCTGGTTTTCCATTC
>JAEFAR010000077.1 GCA_016287675.1 Lachnospiraceae bacterium | reverse complement strand
ACAGGCCGTGTAGAGCGTGGTACACTTCACCTCAACGAGGAAATCGAGATCGTTGGTATCAAGGAAGAGACACAGAAGAAGGTTGTTACCGGTATCGAAATGTTCAGAAAGCTTCTTGATGAGGCTCAGGCAGGAGATAACATCGGTGTTCTCCTTCGTGGTGTTGAGCGTAAGGACATCGAGCGTGGACAGGTTGTCTGCAAGCCCGGTTCTGTAAAGTGCCACAAGAAGTTCACTGCACAGGTTTACGTTCTTACTAAGGAAGAAGGCGGACGTCATACTCCTTTCTTCACAAACTATCGTCCTCAGTTCTACTTCAGAACAACAGACGTTACAGGTGTCTGCAACCTTCCTGAAGGCACAGAGATGTGCATGCCCGGCGATAACATTGAAATGAGCATCGAGCTCATCCATCCCATCGCTATGGAGCAGGGCTTAAACTTCGCTATCCGTGAGGGTGGTAGAACAGTTGGATCAGGTAAGGTAGCTAAGATCGTTGAGTAATCCGAAGGATTATAAAACGTCTTGTAACCGGACTGATGAAACTCAGTTAAGCTGACGACATAATGAAACAATAAAGTTCGGCGCGAGTCATTGACTTGCGACCGAACTTTTTTTGGTTCATGTGAGTCGCGGCGAAGCGGATTCGAGGTCGCCATCCATTCCCCTCTCCCCAAAAAAAACTTTATAAAAACTTTATAATTAAAATTGTACAAAACACTTGCACAATTTAAGAATAGGGTGTATAATGCGCAACGTTGTGACCTTGATAGCGATGAAACGGAGGTTGCTGTGTGCCATACACAGGTTTTCCGCGGAGCAAATGTCAAGTTATGATACCTGGCGACAAGTCACTGTACCAAACATAAGTTGCTTTAGCAACAGCGTGTAGATTCAGCCTATTCGGGAGGTTGAGCGATCATAAGCAGCCAAGGGATGACCTTGGTTTGTTATTCCGACAGGCAGGAAACACACGGAAGCGTGTACAGTCACCGCTTGTCGTACTGCAATTAAGTGCGAATAAGGAGGCGACATTTTTTATGGCTAATCAGAAGAACGTGATGAGAATCACACTCAAGGCTTACGATCATCAGCTTATCGATGCATCAGCTGCAAAGATCGTTGAGACTGCAAAGAAGACAGGATCCAAAGTAAGTGGTCCCGTTCCCCTTCCTACTAAGAAGGAAATCGTAACGATTATCCGTGCCGTACATAAGTACAAGGATAGCCGTGAGCAGTTTGAGCAGAGAACCCACAAGAGATTGATCGATGTTATCAATCCCACACAGAAGACTGTGGATGCTCTTTCAAGACTTGAGATCCCTGCAGGCGTACATATCGTTATTAAGATGTGATCACCTGAAACAAACGTTCCGAAACACCGGAACATAGATGGTTCCTTCAACCATCTGGAATGACCGCATGGCGTCCTTACTTAATATAATAAGGTAAGCGAAACGGTGTGGTCCGCTGTAGATTTTTGAAAGGAGATTCAAAATGAAGAAAGCTATTTTAGCTACAAAGATCGGTATGACACAGATCTTTGACGAGAACGGGCACGCAATCCCCGTAACAGTACTTCAGGCAACACCCAATGTTGTTACTCAGGTTAAGACCGTAGAGAACGACGGATATGCCGCAGTACAGGTTGGCTTCGGTGACATCAGAGAGTCATTGGTCAACAAGCCCCGCAAGGGACAGTTTGCAAAGGCAGGCGTTTCAAACAAGAGATTTCTTAGAGAGTTCAGATTTGAAGATGCTGAGGATTACAAGGTAGGCCAGGAGATCAAGGCTGATGTGTTCGCTGCAGGCGATAAGATCGATGCAAGCGGTATCACAAAGGGTAAAGGTTTCCAGGGCGGTATCAAGAGATTCGGTCTTTCCAGAGGACCTATGAAGCATGGTTCCAAGTATCACAGACATGCAGGTTCCAATGGCCCGGCTACTACACCCGGCCGTGTGTTCCCCGGTAAGCATATGCCCGGACAGATGGGCGCAGTTAAGGCTACAGTTCAGAACTTAGAGGTTGCAAGAGTAGATGCTGAAAAGAATCTCATCCTCGTTAAGGGAGCTGTTCCCGGTCCTAAGAAGGCGTTAGTTACCTTAAAGGAAACCGTTAAGAGCGGTAAGTAATCTCTAAGAAAGGAGGAACAACTAAAATGGCAAACGTAAAGGTTTATAATATGGAAGGCAAAGAAGTTGGTTCTATGGAACTCAACGATTCAGTCTTCGCAACAGAAGTAAATGAACATTTGATGCATATGGCTGTTGTAGGACAGCTTGCAAATAAGCGTCAGGGCACCCAGAGCGCTCTTACAAGAGCTGAAGTAAGCGGTGGCGGAAGAAAACCCTGGAAGCAGAAGGGCACAGGCCACGCAAGACAGGGTTCGACCAGATCTCCTCAGTGGGTTGGCGGCGGTGTTGTATTCGCTCCCAAGCCGAAGGAGTATTCTCTTAAGATGAACAAGAAGGAAAAGGCAGCTGCTATCAAGTCCGCTCTTTCCGCAAAGGTTGCAGAGAGCAAGCTTGTAGTTATCGACGATCTTGCACTTGCTGAGATCAAGACAAAGAAGATGACTTCTCTTCTTGATGCTCTTAAGCTTGACAAGGCACTTGTAGTTATGGATAACAGCAAGGACAACAACAATGTGATCCTCTCCGCAAGAAACATTCCTGATGTTAGAACAACAGCTTCCAACAGCATCAATGTATTCGATATCTTAAAGTATGACACAGTTGTTATCGCAAAGGATGCTGTAAAGCAGATCGAGGAGGTGTACGCATAATGGCAGATTTAAAGTATTATGACGTTATCTTAGCTCCCATCGTTACAGAGAAGAGCATGAACACCATGTCCGAGAAGAAGTATGCATTTTCCGTTAATCCGGATGCTACAAAGACACAGATCAAGGAAGCAGTTGAGAAGATGTTTGCAGGCGCTAAGGTTGCAAAGGTTAACACAATGAACCTTGACGGCAAGAATCGCAGACGTGGTATGACACAGGGCAAGACTTCCGAGGTTAAGAAGGCAATCGTTCAGCTTACTGCTGACAGTGCCGACATCGAGATCTTCACTGGCCTGTAAAATTTAGTAGATTTCAAGATAAGCGGCGGCGTGGAAAAATAGGCTGAGCCTAAAGGTATCGTGTCGCCAGTTGAAAGGAGTTATAAAAATGGGAATTAAAACATATTCTCCCTATACACCTTCCAGAAGAAATATGACCGGCTCCGATTTCGCGGAGATCACCTGCACAACACCTGAGAAGTCCCTCTTGGTTTCTCTCAAGAAGAACTCCGGTCGTAACAATCAGGGAAAGATTACAGTTAGACATCAGGGCGGTGGTTCCAGAAGAAAGTACAGAATCATCGACTTCAAGAGAAATAAGGATGGTATCCCTGCAAAGGTTTTGACAGTTGAATACGATCCTAACAGATCCGCAAATATCGCTCTCGTTTGCTACGCAGACGGAACAAAGAGCTACATCCTTGCTCCTGCCGGACTTCAGATCGGCTGGACAGTTGTAAACGGTGAGACAGCAGAGCCCAGAATCGGCAACTGCCTTCCTTTGAAGAATATCCCCGTAGGTACTATGGTACACAACATCGAGCTCACACCCGGTAAGGGCGGACAGCTTGTTCGTGCAGCAGGTAATGCAGCACAGCTCATGGCTAAAGAAGGTAAGTACGCTGTACTTCGTCTTCCTTCAGGCGAAATGAGAATGGTTCCCATCGAGGGACGTGCTACCATCGGTCAGGTAGGAAACATCGATCATAACCTTGTCAACATCGGTAATGCAGGACGTAAGCGTCACATGGGTATCCGTCCCACAGTCAGAGGTTCCGTAATGAACCCCAACGATCACCCTCATGGTGGTGGTGAAGGTAAGTGCCCTGTTGGTCGTCCCGGCCCTGTTACCCCTTGGGGTAAGCCTGCTCTTGGTCTTAAGACAAGAGATAACAAGAAGTCATCCAGCAAGCTCATCATGAGAAGACGTGATGGTAAGGCTATTAAATAGTTGAGAAGGAGGAAGAATTAAAATGGCACGTTCACTTAAGAAAGGACCGTTCATTGATGCGCCTTTGTTAAAGAAGGTTGAAGCTGTAGTAAAGAGCGGAGACAAGACAGTCATCAAGACATGGTCAAGACGTTCTACAATCTTCCCTCAGATGGTTGGTCTTACAATCGCTGTTTATGACGGAAGAAGACATGTTCCGGTATATGTTACCGAGGATATGGTTGGACACAAGCT
>JAEFAR010000006.1 GCA_016287675.1 Lachnospiraceae bacterium | reverse complement strand
CTCGATCTCCTTGGGATAGATGTTCTCTCCTCCGCGGATGATCATATCCTTAAGACGCCCTGTGATCTTGTAGAAACCGTCTTCGGTCTTGCAGGCCAGGTCTCCGGTATGGAGCCATCCGTCCTTGTCGATGGCAGCCGCTGTAGCCTTGGGCATCTTGTAGTAGCCCTTCATGATGTTGTAGCCTCTTGCCACAAATTCGCCCGTAACATTGGGTCCCACTTCCTCTCCCGTCTCCGGGTCAACGATCCTGCATTCGATCTCGGGAAGATTTCTGCCGACGGTGTTAACTCTCTGTTCGATGGTATCGGATGTGGAACTCATGGTGCATCCCGGAGATGCTTCAGTCTGTCCGTAAACAATGGTGATCTCGGTCATATGCATCTTGTCCACAACGTCCTGCATGACAGCTACGGGGCAGGGGCTTCCCGCCATGATACCCGTTCTCATGTGTGAGAAATCAGTCTTTTCAAAGTCCTTGTGCTGAAGCATGGCGATGAACATGGTGGGAACACCGTGAAATGCGGTGATCTTCTCCTGATTGATGCATGCAAGGGAAGACTTGGGTGAAAAGTACGGAATGGGGCACATGGTAACGCCGTGTGTCACGGAAGCGGTCATGGCAAGAACCATTCCGAAGCAATGGAACATGGGCACCTGGATCATCATCCTGTCAGCTGTGGAAAGATCCATTCTGTCACCGATGTTTTTACCGTTATTTACAATATTGTAATGGGTGAGCATTACTCCCTTGGGGAAACCTGTGGTTCCGGATGTGTACTGCATGTTTGCAACATCGTCCTTGTCGACGTTTGCAGCCATCCTGTAGACTTCCTGAACCGGAACGGAATCTCCCATCCGAAGGGCTTCGTTCCATGTGAGAGCGCCCTTCATCTTAAATCCTACGGTTATTACGTTTCTTAAGAAAGGAAGACGCTTGGCATGAAGATGCTTGCCCTGCTTTCTGTCCGCAAGCTCGGGGCAGAGTTCCTTAATGATTCCTTCGTAGTCCGAATCTTTGTATCCCTGGATCATTACAAGGGTGTGGGTGTCGGACTGCTTCAGCAGATACTCCGCTTCATGGATCTTGTAGGCGGTGTTCATGGTCACAAGAACAGCACCGATCTTTGTGGTAGCCCAGAAAGCGATGTACCACTCAGGAACGTTGGTTGCCCAGACTGCCACCTGATTTCCCTTCTTAACCCCCATGGCGATGAGGGAACGGGCAAAATTGTCCACATCCTCACGGAATTCCGCATAGGTCCTTTCGTATTCAAGAGTTGTGTACTTAAAGGCGGTCTGATCAGGGAATTCGTTGGCTATATCATCAAGCAGCTGGGGGAAGGTCTTTTCGATCAATGTCTCCTTCTTCCAGAGGAATTTGCCCGTATGCCTGTTGTTGTAATAATAATGCTTTTCCTTCTTTGAATTTCTGATCAGATTGTCCATCTGATAAAAGTAATGTGAGAAGACGGTTTCAGTGTCCACATCCTCAATGTAAGAAGGATCCCACTCAAGAGAAATGAATCCGCTGTAATTTACGGAGCGGATGGCATTTATCATGTCGTTTAAGGGAAGAATGCCGTCTCCCAGGAACTCGATCTCTCCTCTCTCGTTCTGATCGAGAACATGAGCCAGCTTCACGTAGGCACCCAAATTGGTGATAGTGGTGTCCGGATCCTCATCCGCACAGAAGTAGGTGTCATGCATGTTCCAGTCTGCACCAAGGAAATCCGTAGCATAGTACTCCAGCAGATCTCTGAGCTTCTTTGTGGAAGAAAATGCACCCGTGGTCTCGATAAGGATCTCAACCTCCAGTTCGTGAGCGTATTTCAGGGCTTTGTCCAGAAATTCATATATATTCGCATCACTTCCGCCTGCCGCATGGACCTTTACATATCTTACGGACAATGCTCTCGCTGTGTCCATAAGCTTTACGAAGCCTTCAAAGTACTCACTGTCAGCCTTTGTGTCGGCAATGTTGAGTCCTGAGTCGATGGCTGCGATGGAAAGTCCTTTATCGGACAGTGCTCTCCGGGTCACTCCCGCAGTCTCAGGGGAAAAGGGGGAAATGTTACTCTTAAAGCAGTCTGCATTAACGTCATGGATCTCAATTCCCTGAAATCCCATTTCCTCAGCATAGGAAAGGACTTCATCAAATGACATGTCTGTGTATTTTGTGGAAAAACAAATGTTCATTTTAAATCCCTCCTGCCTTATTCTTCGGTATATACGATCTTGTTGATGGCATTGATGTATGCTCTGACGGATGCTCCGATAATGTCAGTGGAGATTCCGGTGCCGGAATAGAGATTACCGTTCACACGGAGCTTCACCACCGCCTGTCCCATGGCTTCACGTCCTTCGGTAACGGACTGGATCTGGAAATCATCCAGTTCGTAATGATGTCCCAGGATCTGTTCGATGGCCTTAAAGGAGGCATCGATGGGGCCGTCTCCCACAGAGATTCCGGAAAGTGCTTCGCCGTTCTTTATGAGCTTGATGTTGGCACTTGCGGAGATGATGTTACCGGAATTTATAACGTAATTCTCCAGTTTGTAAGTCGGAGGCACCTGCAAAGCAGAACTTGCGATGATGGCTTCGAGTTCACGGTTGGAAACCTTTTCCTTCTTTCCGGCTACCCTTATGAAAGCTTCGTAAACATTGGCAGCATCCTCATCCGTAAGTTCGTATCCGATCTTTGCACAGGCATCCCTGATCACGTTTATGTCATCGTTCACATCAAAGAACAGCTGGTCATCGCTTCCGGTCTTAAGGATGTGTGCACTGTTATCGGCGTGTCCCAGCATTCTCTGCATCTGGCTCACGCTTCTCTGCAATTCCGTCTTTACGATGTTCATTTCAATATCCAGAGCTTCGCCTCTTTTGTCAAAGAGCTTTACAACACTGGTAATGGCAGGAAAACCACCGCCGCAGACAGTAGTCTTAAAGTTTACGGCTCCGCCCATAGCTGCCGCATTGGCGCAGGCTGTGGCCATGTCCAGCTCATTGGAGAGTTCTACGGAAAGTTCTTTTTCCTTAAGCTCGGGAACCTCTTCGATCAGTTTTTCTATGAAATCTTTCATTTCATCCGGAAGCATCACACCTGCGGTATCGCAGACGGTTATCCTGTTTGCTCCCGCTTCGATGGCTGTCTTAATGGCAGTGCAGACAAAGGGGAACTCTGCTCTCGAAGCATCAAGTGCCGAGAATTCAACGCTCTTTGAAAGCCCCGCGGCTTCGGTAACCAGTTCACCGATCATTTCGATGATCTGAGCACCTTTCTTTCTGCAGATGTACTCCATCTGTACTGCGGAAACAGGGATCGCTACCGTAAGAGTGGGTTTCTTTGCCTTTGCGATACAATCCCATGCTCTCGTTACTCCTTTTTTGGTAAAGCCTACGGGGATGGAAACTCCGCTCTTCTTTAATGTTCCCGCAATAGTCTTCACAAGGAGCTCCTGTCCCTTTGAATCACCCAGTTCGGGCAGCTCTATGCAGGTGTAGTTCACTCTGTCCATGATCTTTGCGATCTCCACCTTCTCTTTAAAAGAAAGTGTTCCGTTGCTCTTCTCACATTCCCTGATGGTAATGTCAGTAAAACCGATGTTTTTCATAATCTTTCTCCTTCTGATCCAAGAATTGCCCCCGTCGGCTTTCATGTTTTTTATCTCAAACAAAAAGTCCCGGAAGCGTTTTTTTCGCTTCCGGGACGATAAATCTTAATTTACCGCGGTACCACCCGTGAAATTCAGATGTTTCCATCTGCTCTCATCGGACTCATTTTAAAGTCCTAAACCATGATAACGGGGTTAGCCGTAGTTCCTTATAAAACAGCGGTTTTTGGGGAACTCCGCTCCGGCAGGAGACAGCTCTGGATCTCGTTATCCGCTCTCACCACCCGCGGACTCTCTGAAAATCGAAGTCATCCATGCTTAATGCCTTCATTGCGTTTCTGTAATGCAATGCATTATAGTTGAATGCAGTGAAAAAGTCAAACAGTTTTTAATGATTTTTTTCATTAACACATTTTATATATCGTAACCTACAGCGATTCGGTATGAAATGCTTCGCTGTAATGTCTTCTTGCCTTCTTTAAGCACAGGTAATAAGCCGGGATCAGGAAAAGGTCCGCAGCCAGCCATGCAACCGGGCTCGCTATGCATATGCTTATAAAGCCGATGACCGCAGGAAGGAGGATACCGATAAGGCAACGGGCGATCATTTCGAGAATACCCGCAAAAATGGCCAGGGTCGAATAGCCCATTCCCTGAATGGTGTATCTGAAAGTAAGGACAATGGTGAGCAGGCAATAGAATGCCGCATTGATCCTGATGCACTGCATTGCATAATTCATGGCTTCCACCTTGTCCGCATCCATAAACAGCAGCGCGATGTACCGGCCGAAGAACCAGACTACGCCAAACATGACTACGGAAACACCGAAGCCAAGGAAAGTGGCCTGCCAGAGTCCCTTGTTCACGCGGTCCAGCTTGCCGGCGCCGATGTTCTGCCCCGCAAATGTTGCCATTGCAGCTCCCAGCGCTTCCAGAGGACATGCCACAAGGCTGCTGATCTTTCCGCTGGTTACAACGCCTGCCACCGTAACTGTTCCGAAGCTGTTGACCGCAGCCTGGATGACGATGGTACCCACCGCTGTGATGCCGTACTGTATGCCCATGGGGATACCCACGGAAAGAAGACGGAAAAGAACAAAGCCGTTTACCTTGAAATCTTTTTTACGCAGTTTTAAAACCTCGTACTTCCGGGACATATAGACAAGGCACGCAAGTCCCGACACTGCCTGCGAAATGACGGTAGCAAGTCCCGCACCGTCAGCGGACATCTTAAAGCCCACTATGAAAAGGAAGTCCAGAGCGATGTTCAGGGCAGATGAGATGAAAAGGAAATACAGCGGTGACCTTGAGTCTCCGATGGAGCGCAGAAAACCGGATGTCAGATTGTAGAGGAAGGTAAAAGGGATCCCCGCAAAAATGATCACCAGGTACTCAAAAGCGTATTCGTAGGATTCGGGAGTGGTGTCCATTGCCACGAGCATATCATTGCAGAACAGCACCGTAACCACCGTAAGTACCACGGAAAGCACTGCAGCAAGCAAGGTGGCGCCTGCAACGAAGCGTTTCAGCATGTCCATGTTCTTTGCTCCGAAGCTTTGAGCTACGGGAATGGCAAATCCCGAACAGATCCCGTTTACCGTACCTATTACAAGAAACATGAGGGATCCTGTGGATCCGACGCCCGCAAGAGCGTTGATGCCAAGGTACTTTCCCACAATGGCTGTGTCCACCATGTTGTAGAACTGCTGGAAAAGCATACCGAAAAAAATGGGCATGGTGAAGCTGACGATCGCAGGAAGTACTTTACCCTCGGTTAAAATGTTTTTTTTGCTTGCATTGTCCATATGCACCTCTTGACAAAAATTAGAATACAATTATCATAAAAGTATGAATACTGTCTATTTTTTAAATATTGAAAAATTTAATGATCCCGGTATTTACATGGAAGCTCGTCGTCACATCTCGGAAGAGAGAAATCGAAAGGCCGATTCCATGGCCCGTATGCCGGGGAAATTCCGTTCTGTGGGAGCGGGATACCTGATATCCATCGGACTGGAGGCTGCGGGGCTTTCCCCTTTTGAAGAGAGGATCGCCTATTCCACCTACGGGAAGCCCTATCTTCCCGATCATCCCGATGTCCATTTCAATGTGTCTCACAGCGGTAATTACGTTGTCGGAGCATTTGCTGACAAAACAGTGGGCATAGACATCGAAGAGATCCACGAGATCAAGCCTTCCCTTGTAAAATACGCTTTTAACAAGCGCGAAGCTGCGATTTATGATTCCCTTCCCGAAAGCGAGAAGCTGAATTTCTTTTTTGAAAACTGGACCGGTAAGGAAGCCTTCCTTAAGCACATAGCCAAAGGACTGTCCGTACGCCCTGCGGAGATCTATGCCAAATACGAAAAGCAGATCAATTCTTTAAACTTTTACAGCTGGCATGATATTCCGGGATATGTTATCACTCTTTGCTCCGCTTTGGAAAGACCGGATTTGATCGAAATACAATTATAACACAGCCACTACAACAAAAGTTTACAAAAAAAGAGCCTTTTCAGGCTCTTTTTTAGTCGTTTATTGATCGCATCAGAACTTGAACTTCTGTGCTTCATTGTTGAGTTCAATGGCAAGGGCTGCCAATTCTTCCGAAACACCCGTGATGTTGTCGATGGATTCCGAATTGGATTCAACCGCAGCCATTACTTCTTCTGCAGCCGCAGCATTGTCCTGAGCCTTGGCGGAAAGCTGTCCGATCATGTCTTTAAGAGAATCACGGCTTCCCTCCATCTGTTTACTGGAAGCGGAAAGTCTGTCCACATTGTCATTGATGTCTCCTACCGAAACCTCGATCTCCGTAAACTTGTCCTTGGTAAAGCTTACCGACTGCTCCTGAGCCTGGAAGGAACTTTCCATGTCCACCATATTGTTCACTGCTTCCTGAGTCTTTACCAAAAGTTCTTCAATGATCCCGGAGATCTCGCTTGTCAGTCTGTTCGTCTCTTCCGCAAGGGATCCGATCTCTCCGGCAACAACCGAGAATCCCCGTCCTGCCTCTCCCGCTCTTGCAGCTTCGATGGATGCGTTCAGGGAAAGAAGGTTTGTCTGGCTGGCTATGTCATTGATGGCCTTACTTGCTTCTTCGATCTTCTTAACCTGATCGTTATTCTGGGATAATGCATCCTTAACAAGGACCACGGCTTTGTTGGTCTCTGCCGTCTTTTTGATCAGTTCATTGATCACACCGATACCCTCGTCCTTAACGTCCCTGATCTTCACGGAAGTCTCGTGAAGCGCGGCTGTGTCGTCGATGGTCGTGTTGATCCTTTCCGACATTGCTGCCACAATATCCTCACCCTTAGAGGTCTCATTGGCCTGTTCGGTAGCAACGGTACTGACCTTCTCCATTGCTTTATTGATCTCGGCTGAACTTCCGTTTACCGAAATGGTCTTTTCAGCCAGCTGTTCGGAGCTTCCCTGCAGAGCCGTGGATGACATCGCTATCTTCTTTGCCATTTCGATCAGATTATCATGCATGACCACAAGGCATCCTGCCATGCTCCCGATCTCATCCCTACGGCTTGAAAGAGCTTCAATGGTCTTATAATTCTCATCCGAAGTGAGATCGTATCCCGCAATGCTTGAGATCTCCATGTCACATGCCTTTATGGGCTTTATTATGGCTTTTCTTATGTAGAAGCAGATCAGTGAGATCGTTACGATAACCGCAAAGATACTGAGCACAACGATCATTGCCTTTGCATTGCCGAGACGTGCATTGGTTTCGGAAGCCGTAAGCGAACCGGCTCTCGAAACATGCCTTTCCATGAGCTTTACCGCAACAAAATCAACAAAGGAAAAGCCTATGGCCAGGCTGACCAGCATGGTAAAAACAATAGTGCTTAAAATACTTCTCTCATTTTTCTTCATAGTATCCTCCTGATTCGATCATTATTATTAGAAAATTTTGGAGATTGCAACGATAAAAAGGCTGCAACCATCTTTTTCGGATAGAAACCTTTTCTATTATAGCACTTAAAAAATTTTTGTGCTAACATTTAAAAATTGTTTTCTTATTTTTTTACTATTTTCCTTTTAAAAAACACTTTTTCAATTTTTTTCTTTTCAAAAACAATTTTTATCAGCTTTTTTGTCGCTTTTTTTATAATAATGTGGTAAAATACCACTTAACGAAGGTTAAACGATCGGGCCAAAGGACAGATAAGGTTGTTTAACGTACCGTATACTAATTTCTTTATCAGAAAGGAGTTTTATATTATGCTTGAATGGTTGGCACTCGGAACAGCTGTAAATGACTGGTTTGCTCTCGGATTACTGGATTACATTAATCCTATCTGTTACACCGCATTTACCATCATCGGCTTCTTCTATTTTCGTAAAATGATGAAGCCCGGCTTCTATTACGTTTATTTCGTAGGAGCTGTTATCTCTCTTATCGGCGGTTTCTTTATCCCAACGATCAAGACCCTTATAGGTCTCGGAATAATGGACTGGAACCTTCCCGTAAGTAAGGTCATTATTGCCAATACCGGTTTTCTCATCAGCGGTCCCACACTTTTTATCGGTACAATGAAAGCAAATCGTGCCGATTCTCCCAAAACCAAAAACGTTACTTTGAACAGCCTGGGACTGCTGGCTGCGGATCTTGCCTTTTTAAACAAATTCATCGTGGGCTTCGGTGCCCTTGGAATGATCCTGATCTACATTACCACTGCCAAGCTCGCAATAGAAAGAAAGCGCTACTATGCAGTAGCCACCATAGCAATCTCTCTTTGCGGAACATTGTTTGAATCCTTCTATTCAAACAGCGGAACGGATCTCAACTCCCCGTTAGTACACTGGGTGATCGAGATCGGAGCCGTGATCACACACCTTATGCTTGTCCTCTCCGCTTATCTTCTTTTTATCTACAAGGATAAAAGAGAAGCAAAGGAAGCATAAAACCTTTTAAGCGCACAAAAACAGAGCCCGTATCAAAACGGGCTCTGTTTTTTTATACTATTTTCCGATCTTTTCGTGCCATTTCTGAAGTGATTCAACACTGCTCTCTCCGCCGTTTTTCTTAACGTAGAGAATGCCTTCCGCGGTAGCGCGTCCTGCTGCCATGGTGGTCATGTAAGGGATCTTGCTTCTGATGGCTGCCTTACGGATGTAGGAGTCATCGTCGGCAGATTCTCTTCCCGAAGGAGTGTTCAGGATCAGATCGATCTGTCCGTTTGTGATGGCGTCGATGATGTTGGGACGTCCCTCACGGAGCTTGTTGATCCTCTCGCACTTAATGCCGCTCTCTTCCAGTCTGTCCGCGGTACCCTGTGTTGCAACGATCCTGAATCCCGCTTCAACGAAAGTCTTTGCGATGTCGATCAGCTCACCCTTGCTCTTGCGGTTTACGGAGATGAGTACTGTTCCTTCCATGGGAAGCTTTGTCTGTGTAGCTTCCTGAGCCTTTACAAAGGCTTCGCCGAAGTGCTCGGAGATTCCGAGAACTTCACCTGTGGATCTCATTTCAGGTCCCAGGATGGGATCTACTTCAGGGAACATGTTGAAGGGGAACACAGCTTCCTTTACACCGTAGTAAGGAATGTTCTCATGCTTAAGTGCAGGTACCGGCGAAGGACGTCCTGTGAGCTCCATTGTTGCAATGTCTGTTGCAAGAGGAACCATGCGGATGTCACATACCTTTGAAACCAAGGGCACTGTACGGGATGCTCTGGGATTTGCTTCGATAACGAAAACCTTACCGTTCTCGATAGCGTACTGGATGTTCATAAGTCCCTTTACGTGCATCTCCTCTGCGATCTTCTTGGTGTAAGACTCGATGGTCTTAAGATTCTCTTCGCTGATGTGAAGCGAAGGGATGATACATGCGGAGTCACCGGAATGTATGCCGGCAAGCTCGATGTGTTCCATTACCGCAGGCATGAATGCATGAGTTCCGTCGGAGATCGCATCTGCTTCGCATTCCATAGCATGATTCAGGAAACGGTCAATGAGGATGGGTCTGTCGGGTGTTACGCCGATAGCTGCATTCATATAGCCTGTCATCGCTTCGTCATCGTAAACAACTTCCATGCCACGGCCGCCCAGAACGAAGGAAGGACGTACCATTACCGGATAGCCGATCTTATTGGCAACAGCCTTTGCTTCGTCAACGGTTACGGCCATTCCGGATTCAGGCATAGGAATTCCCAGCTTGTCCATCATTGCGCGGAAAAGATCTCTGTCTTCAGCCATATCGATGACTGCAGGGGAAGTACCCAGGATCTTTACGCCGTTCTTTTCAAGATCTGCGGCCAGATTAAGGGGTGTCTGACCTCCGAACTGAGCGATAACGCCCACGGGTTTTTCTTTATTATATATGCTGAGTACATCTTCAAGTGTAAGGGGCTCAAAGTAGAGCTTGTCGGATGTATCGTAGTCTGTGGAAACGGTTTCGGGATTGCAGTTTACGATGATGGTCTCAAAGCCCAGCTTTCTGAGGGCCTGAGCAGCATGTACACAGCAGTAGTCGAACTCGATACCCTGACCGATCCTGTTGGGACCGCCGCCAAGGATCATTACCTTCTGTCTGTCAGTCTTTACGGGATTCTTGTCAGTACCGTTGTATGTCGAATAGTAGTAAGCAGAATCCTGTGTACCGGAAACATGAACGCCTTCCCAGTTTTCAACAACGCCGAGAGCTGTTCTCCTGTTTCTGATCTCGTCTTCGGTAACACCGGTGATCTTTGCGAGATAACGGTCGGAGAAGCCGTCCTTCTTTGCCTGAGTGAGATCCGCATCGGTAAGGGCTTTTCCTTCCTTTGCGATCTTCTCTTCTTCCTCAACAAGCTCTTTCATCTGCTCAAGGAAGTAGGTCTTAACATAGGTGAGTTTGCTGATCTCTTCCACTGTAGCTCCCTTACGGAGTGCTTCGTAGATCAGGAAGTATCTCTCTGAGTTGGGATTTACAAGCTTTGCAAGGAGCTCATCCTTTGTAAGGGAATTGAAATTCTTAGCATAGCCCAGGCCGTAACGTCCTGTTTCAAGGGATCTTATGGCCTTCTGGAAAGCTTCCTTAAAGTTCTTGCCGATACTCATTACTTCGCCTACGGCTCTCATCTGAGTACCGAGCTTATCTTCAACGCCCTTGAACTTTTCAAAAGCCCAACGGGCAAATTTGATAACAATATAATCACCGCCGGGAACATACTTATCGAGAGTTCCGTATTTTCCGCAGGGGATGTCGGAAAGGTTAAGTCCTGTGGCAAGCATGGCGGAAACCAGCGCGATGGGGAAACCGGTCGCCTTTGAAGCAAGTGCGGAAGAACGGGATGTTCTGGGATTGATCTCAATAACTACGATCCTGTCTGTCTTGGGATCGTGAGCGAACTGAACGTTTGTTCCGCCGATGACCTGAACGGAGTCAACGATCCTGTATGCCTGCTCCTGCATTCTCTTCTGCACTTCCTCGGAAATGGTGAGCATGGGTGCTGAACAGAAGGAATCTCCGGTATGAACTCCCAGAGGATCGATGTTCTCGATGAAGCATACTGTGATCATCTTGCCTGTTGAATCTCTTACGATCTCCAGCTCAAGCTCTTCCCAGCCGAGAATGGATTCTTCTACAAGTACCTGTCCCACAAGGCTGGCCTGAATGCCTCTTGCGCAGACAACCTTGAGTTCTTCCTTATTGTAAACAAGGCCGCCGCCTACACCGCCCATGGTGAATGCAGGACGGAGAACAACGGGATAGCCCAGTTTGTCGGCGATTGCAAGGGCTTCGTCAACCGAGTAAGCAACCTCACTTCTTGCCATTTCAACACCGATCTTGTTCATCTGCTCCTTGAATGCGACTCTGTCTTCGCCGCGTTCAATGGCTTCAACCTGAACACCGATGACCTTAACATTGTATTTATCAAGAATGCCTTTCTTTGACAGTTCATCGCAAAGATTGAGTCCGGACTGACCTCCCAGGTTGGGCAGTAATGCATCGGGACGTTCTTTTGCAATGATCTGCTCAAGTCTCTCCGCATTAAGGGGCTCAATGTAGGTTACATCGGCCGTTTCCGGGTCGGTCATGATGGTTGCGGGATTCGAGTTTACAAGAACGATCTCGTAGCCCAGTTTTCTCAGGGCTTTGCAGGCCTGAGTTCCGGAATAATCGAATTCGCAGGCCTGTCCGATAATGATGGGCCCCGATCCGATTATCAATACTTTTTTAATGTCTGTGCGTTTTGGCATATGGTTTTACCTCCGTGTCCGTAAAAACGATTTGCATCGCAGTTTCATAAAAGCAAGATCTGCATCATCGCTTTATCTGAATAAATCACCCTATTTAAATATATTTTTGCTGCTTTGTCAACTGCTTTTTACGAATGAACGTTATTAGAAAATATTAAAAATCTTATAACCGGAGGCCTTGACCGGATGCTTTGAATTCCCGCGTTTTCGAGGTCCGGACAATTCATTTTAATATGAAAGGAAGGGATTTTCCGTCTCAGTCAAGCCTTCTTCATACCATTTTGCCAGACATTCCCCTGCATTCTCGTAACCGCAAAGTGTTTCGTAACCGGCGTATCTGAAGCACTGACCTTTGAAACTGAAATCCGGATCGAATCTCTCCGATCCCCACTCATAGAGCAGGTTGACGGTGGTGGAATCAAACACTTTGCTGACTTCGGTCCCGTCCATCGCTCTTCCCGTTTTTTCGGAACTCCAGACTCTGTGCATCATATCGACGGTGTCCTTCTGACAGATAGCCTGATAATCATAGATCAGAGCCGTAAGTATCGCCGGATCCACACCCAGCTTTTCACAGGAAGCCTTTACCGGAGCATCGATGCTCCAATTGGTGGTGGCGATCTTGTAATTATCGGACAGGGTCAGGTAGTAGTCTTCGCATGTGACCTTAGATCCCCAGGGCCAGAATACGATCCCGTATTTTTCTTTATTCTCGGGCAATGCAGCGAAAAAAGAAGTTTTTAAGACGATCTCCTCAGCCTCTATGCCGGAAACGCAGTCCAAGAAATCGATGTCGCCGTATTCGTCAAAGCTTGCGGTCATGGGATAGGCAAGCTGCTCAGCTTCCAGCTTCTGATAGAACTCCACTGCTTCAACGACCGCTTCATCCTTAAGATTGATGTTTCCGTTATTATCGAAAAGTACTGTCCCGTTTGCTCCCGCAGCCATGGACAGCCACTCGTAGGGATCCATTCCGATGGGATAAACGCCCTCCGGAAGCTTTGCCTTCATCTTTCTCAGATAGGCTTCAAAATCGTCATAATTCCATTTGCCTTCTATGAAGAGATTGTAAGGCTGCTCCAGTCCCAGCTTTTCAATGTATTGTCTGTCGTAAACGATCAGCATGTTGTTTCTTACATTATCATAAGAGATCCCGTAGATCTTTCCCTTCCATGTCCCAGCTTCCTTGTAAACAGATCCCACGTTCATTTTCGAAGCATAGTCCGTGACATCCGGCAGCAGATCGCCGAAGTAAGCCGCATAAAGCTGTCCCGATCCGAGATTCACTATGTCCGTTGCGGGATCACCTTCCTCAACAGAGTTTTTGAGGATGTCAACAACGCTCATGTAGGCCAGCTCTTCATTGTTGTCCAGTACATCGACTTTTTTAAGTACAACGTTGTATTTGCGTTCCACCGTTTCCCTGGCGGTTTTGTAGACTTCCTCGTCACTGTCGAGCTTGTCCCATTCTCCTCCGGTGCACCTGATGGTGATACCTTTCAGGTCTATCGGTGTGGGAGTGGGTGTTCCCAGGTTCTTGGTAAGGAAATCCGGCAGGTATCCTCTGATGGGCTTTACTATATCGTCTTTAAAGTATTTAAAACCGATGTAGACTATTCCCGCCAGTACCAGCAAAAGGACTATCTTACCGAACACTCTTTTTTTCTTTTTCTTCTCTTTTCTGCTCATCTCTTTACCTCGTTGCATTCCTTTACTGCATCGTCGATCAGTTCTCTCTCATCCATATGATACTTGGCTCCGCGGATCTCCTGATAGTCCTCGTGGCCCTTACCGGCAATAACGATCACATCCCCCTCTTCTGCATTTTTTATCGCATACTTCACTGCTTCTCTGCGGTCAGTAATGGTAACATACTTACCGTCTGCTTTCTTCACACCTGTAACTATGTCCGCAATGATGGCTTCGGGCTCTTCAAAACGTGGATTGTCAGAAGTGATCACAGTCAGATCCGCAAGTTTTGAAGACACCTCTCCCATTTCAAAACGTCTTGATCTCGCTCTGTTTCCGCCGCATCCGAAGACACAGACAAGTCTCTTGGGCTTGTAAACTCTGAGGGTGGTGAGAAGGCTCTCCAATGCCATTGCGTTGTGTGCATAGTCGATCATCACAGTAAATCCGGGAGCATTTTTGATCCTTGAAGAAACTTCAACAATCTCGGTCCTTCCCTTTACGTAGACATCGGGCAGTGTCTTTTGTATTATCTCCGGCGCAACATTGAAATGACTGCACAGAGCAATGGCGGTCAGTGAATTGTAGACTGAAAACATTCCGGGCATATTGAGTTCGACGTCAAACTCCTCTTTTCCGGTAACTCTGTACTTTGTTTCAAGCTTTCCGTCCATCTGGCAGAAGCTTATGTCTGTTGCTCTGAAATCCGCATTTTCCGAAATGCCGAAGGTTTCAACCGTGCAGGTGTGGTTTTTTAATATGCCTTCCAGATACTCGGAATCAGCGTTAAAAATACCGGTCTTACATTTTTGGAAAAGGGTGCTCTTCCAATACATGTAATCTTCAAAATCCTTGTGTTCGTTCTCACCGATGTGATCCGGTTCCAGATTCGTGAAAATGCCGTAATCAAAGGTGATGCCTTCCACCCTGTTCATCATGAGGCCCTGTGAAGTAACTTCCATTACCACTGCCTTGATCCCGGAATCCACCATTCTCCTGAAATAGTTCTGGACTGCATAGGATTCTGGTGTACTGTTACCGGAATGAATGATCTCGTTTCCGATGATGATCTCCACAGTGCCGATCAGTCCCGTGGGAATGCCGGCTTTTTCAAGGATATCCT
Organism: Lachnospiraceae bacterium; assembly: GCA_016287675.1. Taxonomy (GTDB): domain Bacteria; phylum Bacillota; class Clostridia; order Lachnospirales; family Lachnospiraceae; genus RGIG3528. The sequence goes on along the minus strand of JAEFAR010000006.1, from coordinate 56,030 downwards.
TTATCATATAGGTCGTGGTTGTCTTACCCTTTGTTCCCGTAAGCCCGATAGTGATCAGCTCGTCGGCGGGATTTCCGAAATAAACCGCTGACATGTGAGCAAGCGCTTTTCTTGCATCCTTTACCTTAATAAACGTAACGGTGGCGGTGCTGTTCATTTCCAGCAGACTGCGCAGTCCGTTGATCTCGTCCACATCCTTTTCGATAACGATGGCTGCAGCTCCTTTGCCTATGACCTCGGGAATAAAATCATGAGCATCTCTTACCGTTCCGCTGATGCAGATGAAAACGCTGCCCTCTTTTGCTTTTCTCGAATCGTAGACAAATGTGGTGATCTCCCTGTCCACTTTTCCCTTAATGATCTCATACTCGGTAGTTTCAAGCAATTGTTCAAGTGTCATGTCATAATCCTCGCTATTTATTTCTTTTGCATTAATATTATCTGATAAGGAACCTTGTTTAAAAGTCTCATTGCAGCTTCCTTCGTGACAGTATCAAAATGAATGAAAGGGTCATCCATTATCACAAAAGGACTTTCCGCAGGATACATCGCATCGATCAGCGCAAATCTCATGCAAAGCCCCAGTGCATCTCTGATGCCGTCGCTGAAAGCTTCCTCGGGTCTCTGCTTTCCCGCTTCCGTTACCGTCAAAGTGAGGTTTGCGTCCAGACTGCATTCACTCCCTTTTCCGCCCTTTAAAAAGGCATAGTGATCGCAAAGACTTTTTTTCAGGGGTTCCAGATAACGTAAAGCAAAGTTCACCTTTGCCTCTTCCAAAAGGGTTTCCGCCCTTTTTGCATTTTCCAGTTTTAAAATACTCTCATCTATAATAACCGCAAGCTCATTGGCTTTGGTTTCGGCTGTTTCACAAGATGTCAGTTCTTCACACAGGAATTCGCGCCTCGTTTCCAGTTTCTGCAATTCCTTTCTGATCCTGTCCAGCCTGTCGGTGATCTCAGTCCTCTTCCTGTCGGTTTCTTTTAAAGAAAGAGTAGCTTCCGGACGGGAAGCCAGTTCCCTGACCTCGTTCATATCAATACTGTTCACAAAGGTCAGGAATTCATGCTCTGCCTGCTCGTAAGCTTCTTCTCCCGCCTTTTCCCTTGCGGTCCGCCTTTTTTCTCTCTTAAAGGTAACGATCATTCCCGCAGCCAGGAGCAAAAGACCGACGCCTCCTGCCACGCCGCCGAAAAGCATGTTTTCAATGAAAGCCACCGCAACACCGCCTATAAAAAGGAGGATGCCCGCAACATACAGGCTGATCCCAGGAACGGGGCTTTCCCTGAAGGGTTCATTCTTCGCCTTCTCCGCAGCGTCCATTCCCGAAAGCAGCACCTTGTATTTTTCGTTGGAAAGTACCGCTTCCTTGCATTTAACGATCCGGGTCTGAAGGGCTGTGATCTCGGATTTCTCATTTTCCAGCTCTTCTCCTTCCTTTGAAAGAGAAGCCAGACTGTTGTCGCAGTCCGCCAGTTCATTTTTAATGCCCGTTGAGAACCTCGCTTTGTTCCTGAGTTCCGTGAGGTTTTCCTTAAGGGCATATATCCTGCCGGTCTTTCTGGTGTCACTGTTCTTGTTTATATAATCCGCAAGAGATCTTTGTGCTTCGGAGAAACTCCTCATGTCCGAATCCACCATGGAAAGATCTCCTATCTTGGCGTTGATGTCATCCGTAGTTTCCGTGATGCACCCGTTCTGCCCCATAAACACCGTCTTTAGAAATGATTCGGTGTTTATCTTAAAAAGCTCATCTCCAAGATACTCGTCAAAATCATCGGAAACGAGATTTGTTTCCGCATCCCTTAAAACAAAAGTATCCTCCAGAGATTTTCTGTGTCCGAAGGTCCTCTCGATCAGGTAATGCTTCCCTTCGGTCTCAAAGATCACACTTCCTCCGTACACTCCGCCGTTCCAGGGGGAGTATCTTTCACGGAGTTTTTTTACGCTTTTGTCGTCAAAACCGTAAAACATGACCAGAAGAAAAACAGAGAGCGTAGTTTTTCCCCATCCGTTTTCTTCCGTGACCGTGTTCAGACCTGAGGAAAAATCCCGGTCGTAATCATGCAATTTTCCGAAATTTTCAATGTGTACAGAAAGAAGTTTCAAATGATCTCCTCTCCCATCAGTGCTTCTATTCCCATCCTGATGATCTCTGCTTTATCGGCTTCGGAATAATCATTCTGCTGAACAAGTCTTACAAATTCACCCTTAAGGCTCATGTCATTCGCAAAAGAAGCATAATTCACCTTGAGCTCCGTGTCATCTTCGATCCTTACCACCGAAGCTCTGTTTTCGAAGATCTTTAAGAGATAGGGGACATCCTTTTCACAAAGGGCATCGAGTTCTCCTTTTAATACGATCTTCAGGAAATCTCTTTCGGAAAAATCCGTCTCCGCGAGCTTTTCTTCAATCCTATGTTCAATGTCCTCACTGATCTCACATCCGTCGCAGTTCACTTCCAAATTCAGCATTTTTCTCTTGGCGAAGGGAATAAAACTGCACTCTGCTCTCAGAGTCTTCTCATCAATATCCAGGAGATAAAAGCCTCTGCTTCCGCATTCGTCAAAACCTCTTCCCTCAAGACAGCCTGCATAGCACATGGTACCCCTGTTATCGAGGGGCGCGATCCCGGGCTTGTGAACATGCCCCAGAGCAAGATAATCGATAAACTTGTTTCTCAGAAGGCGGAAATCAAGACGCTCCTCGAAGTGGACAGAGCCACCGGCTCTCTCCTCCCCGTGGAGCATAAAAATGTTGTAGGTGTCCCTGTTCAGCACCACATCATCGTAAAAGCTCCTGTTGTTTTCTTCCGTCAGCGCAACTCCCGAAAGAGTTATGGTTCCCGCATCATTTAGAGGGATCGTTCTGAACCTGTCATCAAAAACAAAAAGATTTGACGGCAGTTTTTCGATCCTTGTCAGGAAACTCTTATCATCATGATTTCCGGGAAGATACCAGAACATCACATCCGGATTTGAAACAATGGTCGCAAGAACAGTGTTTTCCGCATGCTTTGAAGCGGAGTTCCTGTCATAAAGATCTCCCGCTATCATAATGCCGAAGACACTATTCTCTTTGGCAAATTCAACGAGGCGGGGAAAATTGGAAAGTATCTCGTTTCTTCTCTCCTTTGCCTTGTCCTCGGAAAGCCACGTCTGCAATTTTGAATCAAGGTGCAGATCTGCACAATGGATCAACTTCATAATCTTATCCTACCACACGGTAAAATTAAATCTAAAATTAATTAATCCTGAAATGCCGCTGAAAACGCGCCTGCAGAGGATATTCTCTCTCCGAATATCAGCAGATGGGTGCAATCTCCGATAGCCTGCGCTCTGAAGGAAGCTTCATCCTCCCATCTCTCTTCCGTTGTCAGGATGTTCACGCTTGAGGGCGGAATAAAAAGTCCGTGAGTCAGGGTCATAAAAGGGATGTTTAAAAGGTGGGACATCATGAGACATGCTATGCCCAAATGACAAAAGATCACCACCGTGGGTCCGGGATCTTTCGCATCATCCGAAAACCCGAACTCCATATTGTTGGGAGCCGCAGTGTGTATCCTGTTCTCCTGCTTCCGTCCCACAGTCCTGTAGATCATGTTGTCTCTTTTGTATCCGTATTTGAGCAAAAGCTTATCAAGTTCCGAACACACTATTTTAAAATGCTTTTCTATATCGGGGTTTTCAGCCATGGGATCGGAAGTTGCCCAGTCTTCAAGGGTAAAGTTTTTTTTCTTCGAAGTCCAGTCCGAAGGAACATAATCCCAGCAAAGGTGCAATCTGCCCGTGGAAGGATCGGTGCATCTGTAATCGAATTCCTTTGCCCAGTCCAGTACCTCAGCTGTTCTTCCCAGAGCTTCCAGTGTAGGCTTTGCAGTGTCCATGGCCCGTCCCAAAGGAGACATGTAAAAATCGGTCACATCCCAGTTTTTGATCCTTTCAGCCAGGGCTGCAGCTTCCCGTCTTCCTTTTTCCGTAATGGTGTTGTTCGGGTAGTCGGGTTCCGCATGTCTTACAAGTATCAGTCTCATCTGTTGTTATCCTTTAAAAATGTTTCAATGTTGTCGAAAACTCTGTCAGCGCATCTCTGTCTTGCCTCGACGGTGGCCCAGGCAATATGGGGTGTGATGAAGAGCTTCTTTGAGTCCTTGATCCTGATCAGAGGATTTTCCCTGCTCATGGGTTCCTTGCAAAGAACGTCCGTTGCAGCTCCCGCGATCATGTTGTTCTCAAGTGCATCATACAGATCCTGCTCGTTGATGATGGGGCCTCTCCCGAGGTTTAAAAGATAAGCTGTCTTCTTCATCTTTTCAAAGCATGACCTGTTCATAAGGTTCAATGTGTCATTGTTCAGAGGAGCATGGATGGAGACCACATCGGACTCGGCCAGCAGTCTGTCAAGACTCACTCTCTCGTAAACAGGATCGTTGTTCTTTCCGGAAGTGGAGTAATAGATCACTTTGCAGCCGAAGCATTTTGCAACTTCCGCAACCCTGTGACCGATCTCTCCCAGACCGATGATGCCCCAGGTCTTCCCGCAGAGTTCATGGAACTTTTCTTCGATATGGCAGAAGAAAGGAGCTGTGGCATAGGCCTCCGATTTCACGTAATTGTCATAGTAAGGCAGTTTTTCATAAAGATAAAAAAGCAGGGCAAAGGTGTGCTGTACCACGGATTCCGTGGAATAACCCGCCACATTTTTAACGGTGATGTTTCTGGAATCGGTGTAAGGGAAGTCAATATTGTTGGTTCCCGTAGCCGTGAGACAGATGAGCTTCAGGTTCTTTGCCTGTGCCAGTGTCTTCTCATTCATGGGAAGCTTGTTGATGATGATCACATCCGCATCCGCGATCCTTTCGGGGATCTGCTCTTCAAGAGTCAGGTCATATTCCGTAACATCCCCGAGGCTGTAAAACTTCGAAAGAGAAACATCACTTCCGAGGGTTCCTGTTTCAAGAAAAACTATCTTCATTACTTTTTAAGCTCCTTAGGTGAAAAACTTAAAGGCAACATCTCTCTGAGAGTGTGTACCTCATAATCTTCTTCAGATCTTCCGATGATGATCAAAAACTCATCGGGATCGCAGAACTCGATCATTACCTGTCTGCAGACACCACAGGGTGCGCAGGTTTTGAGTTCCGTATCGTCATAGCCTCCGAAGATGGCTATGGCTTCAAAATCCGTCACTTCTTCGCTTACCGCCTTGAAGAAAGCAGTCCTCTCGGCGCAGTTTGAAGGAGTGTAGGCTGCATTTTCAACATTACAGCCTCCGTAGATCGTGCCGTTCTTCGCAAGAAGTGCCGCTCCCACCTTGTATTCCGAGTAGGGTGCATAGGCACGTTTTCTGTATTCCAAAGCTGTTCTTACCAGCTTTTTCTCCATATCTTTTGTCATCGGCCGAAACCTCCCTTGATCTATCTGGTGCCCACCTCAAGAGCAACTTCCATCATGTCGTGGAAGGAAGTCTGTCTCTCTTCGGCATTAAGAGCCTCGCCTGTGTAAAGGTGGTCCGAGATGGTGAGCATGCAAAGGGCCTTCTTTCCTGCAGCAATGGCGTTCAGGTAAAGGGCTGCAGCCTCCATCTCAACGCAGAGGATGCCCATCTTCTTCCAACGGTCGTTGAATGTGGGATCCGCATTGTAGAAAACATCGGAGGAAAGAACGTTACCGACCTTGACGCTGACGCCTTTCTTCTCGGCTGTTTCAACAGCAGCTCTGAGAAGTCCGAAATCGGCGATGGGTGCGATGGTTCCGGGAAGATTGTACTGATCGACATAGCTTGAATTTGTGGAAGCTCCCATACCGATAACAAGGTCTCTCATCTTCACATCGTCTGAGATACCGCCTGCGGAACCGATGCGGATGATGGTGTCCACATCGTAGAAATTGTAAAGCTCGTAGGAGTAGATACCGATGGAAGGCATACCCATGCCGCCTCCCATTACGGAGATCTCCTTGCCGTTGTACTTTCCGGTGTAACCGAACATGTTTCTTACGGAGTTGAACTGCTTAACGTCCGTCAGATACTTCTCTGCGATGTATTTTGCGCGGAGAGGATCTCCGGGCATAAGGACTGTTTTTGCGATGTCGCCTTTATTTGCTGAATTGTGAGGTGTGCTCATAGTTTGTCTCCCTTTCGTTTTTATTTTAGTAGCCGGATCCCTGCTGTCCCTTGATGAGTTTTACGATCCTGGATGTTCCGAGTCTTGTAGCTCCGAGGCTTAAGAACTTCTTTGCATCATCCAGAGAAGAGATCCCTCCTGCCGCTTTCATTTTAACATTGGGTCCGATGTGCTTTGCAAAAAGAGCGATGTCTTCAAAGGTAGCTCCTGCCTTGGAGAAGCCTGTGGAAGTCTTGATGAAATCAGCTCCGGACTCGGTAACGATCTCGCACATCTTGATCTTCTCTTCATCTGTCAGAAGGCAGGTCTCGATGATGACCTTTAATACATTTTTTCCGCAGGCAGCTTTCAGAGTTTTGATCTCATTCAGGATCTCATCGTACTTCTTGTCTTTCAGCCATCCGATGTTGATGACCATATCGATCTCATCTGCGCCTTCCTTAAGGGCTTCCTTAGTCTCAAACTCCTTAACGGCTGTAGTGTTGTAACCGTTGGGGAAACCGATGACCGTACAAATCTTGAGCCTGTCGCCCACGTATTCCTTGGCCTGCTTTACGAATGAAGGGGGAATGCAGACCGATGCGGTCTTATACTCCATACCGTCGTCGCAGATCTGCTTGATCTCGGCCCATGTGGATGCCTGGCCTAAAAGTGTGTGATCAACGTACTTTAAAATTTCTCTGTCTTCCATGTTTTTACCTCTCTTTTATATCCGTTTTACTGTTTACGATAATCTGATAAGCACAGCGCCGTGTGCGTTTACTTCCCGGGAAATTTCGCCTTTTACAGTTTCCCCTTCTTCTCGCTTCCAAAGATCCCTGGTCCTATATTCCTTTGCATTTGTGATCCCGATCATGGGAAGGGAAAGGCTTACATTCTTTTTGAAGCAATCTCTGTTAAAGATCCCGAGATAGATGTTTCCTTTATCATCTCCCGTTTTCCAGACGGTGACTCCACCGGCGTTCATGACTTCTCTCGCTCCGAAGGTCTCCTTTTCAAGAGCAAGGACCTCGGGATTTGTGAGTATCGAAAGGGTGAAATCGTCATTGTCTCTCATTTCGCCGCCCATCATCAGAGGTGAACGGAAAATGCACCATAGGGACATGAGTGTGATCTGCTCATCCTTTGTGAAGTTTGTCCTTCTTTCACCGTTATGTATCGATATCCTTCCAAGAGGAAGCATGTCACAGTCCGGCCAGCATCCTTCCTTTACGTAAGGTGCCCAGTCTTTGCATTTCTTAAACATCGCATCCAGAGCATTCCAGTTGTCCCAGAAATCTCCGGTCATTCGCCACATGTTGGCATTTTCCGAAAGATGCTCTGCTCTCTCAAGGATCGCAGGTCCCGGAGAAAGGCTTAAAACAATGTCTCTTCCCGAGTGATCGATGGCTTTTTTAATGCACTCGATCTCTCCCTTTCCGGAATAGAAATTGTCGGGACGTCCCTCAGTCACGCAGATGTCGTCGCACTTTACAAAATCAACGCCCCAGGAGGCATAGAGTTCAAAGATCGAATCGTAGTAGATCTGCGCTCCGGGATGATCGGGGTTAACTCCGTACATATCCGTGTTCCAGCTGCAGACCGAGTACTCCTGAGCAATGTCCCGGGCAGTGTACTTCCCTCCTTTGATGGGGGTGTTCCTGTGAACTGCCTGACGCGGGATACCGCGCATTATATGTATTCCAAACTTGAGTCCCATTCCGTGGATCCTGTCGGCGATGGACTTAAACCCTGTCCCGTCTGCGGCTGAGGGAAATCTGTTTGCCGCAGGAATGAGCCTTGAGTACTCATCTGTTTCAAGTTCCGCAAACTTGTGGTACGCCATGGATTCGGCAGTGGGTTCATACCACTGTATGTCGCACACCACGTACTCGTAGCCGTACTGTTTCAGGTTTTTCGCCATGTACTCGGCATTGCCCATCAGCTGCTCTTCGTTCACCGCAGCTCCGTAGCAATCCCAGCTGTTCCATCCCATGGGCGGGAAAGGAGCTCTTTTATTCTTGTCCATAATGACCTCCGTCAGTTGCTTGAAGCCTTCGTCCGAAGCAAAGATCAGCCTTCGGGCCCAAAGCCCCTGATGATATATTTTACTACATTTGGCATAAAAAAGAAAGTCACCATTTGAAACGATGACTTTCATAATAAGCTACTGTTCACAGTAAACTTTTGTATTCTGATGTAATCAGCAAGCCTTCTTTGCTGTTTCTGCAAGTGCTGCAAATCCTTCAGCGTCGTTTACGGCGAGATCTGCAAGGATCTTTCTGTTGATGGTGATGTTAGCCTGCTTGAGACCAAACATGAACTTGCTGTAAGAAAGTCCGTTAAGTCTTGCTGCAGCGTTGATACGAGCGATCCAGAGTGTTCTGAACTGTCTCTTCTTCTGCTTTCTGCCTGCATATGCAGATGTGAGAGCTCTCATAACAGACTGCTTAGCAATTCTGTACTGCTTGCTGCGAGCGCCTCTGTAACCCTTAGCCAACTTTAAAACTTTGTTATGCTTCTGCTTAGCGTTCATTCCGCCTTTAATTCTTGCCATTTTTATTTATCCTCCATTTCAATCGGTACTTTTAATTAAGCGTAAGGCAACATCTTCTTAGCTGCCTTGAAGTTTGCACTGTCAACTGTCTCAGGCTTACGAAGGTCTCTCTTTGTTGCACGGGACTTCTTTGTAAGGATGTGCTGCTTTCCGGCTTTCTGTCTCTTAAGCTTTCCTGTACCTGTCATGGAAAATCTCTTGTTTGCTGCTCTGTTTGTCTTTAACTTCGGCATTATTTTGTCCTCCAAATCTGATTAATTTGATTTTTTGCAAAGAAACATAATCATGCTTCTTCCTTCCATCTTTGCCGGCTTTTCAACGGCTGCGCTGTCCTTGATCTTCTCGTAGAAAGCATCGAGGATCTCTTTGCCCGCATTCATATGAGCCATTTCTCTTCCGCGGAAGCGAAGGGAGATCTTGACTCTGTCTCCGTGAGAAATGAATTTTGCTGCCTGTGAAGCCTTAGTGTTTAAATCATTGTCATCAATGTTCGGTGAAAGACGGATCTCTTTGATCTCCGTAACCTTCTGCTTTTTCTTTGCATCCTTTTCTCTTCTTGTCTGCTCGTAACGATACTTACCGAAATCCATCGCCTTGCAAACAGGGGGCTTTGCTGTGGGAGCGATCTTAATAAGATCCACCTCATGTTCCTCCGCATACTGAAGAGCGTCCTTAATGGACATGATACCAAGCTGCTCATTGTCTTCTCCGATAAGACGAACTTCTTTGTCTCTTATCTGCTCATTGATCTGAACCTGAATGTCGCTAATTGTTTTTTACCTCCGATCATTGGATTGATTTAAACATTAAAAAAGATAGTCGCAAGAAACAAGACTATCCGACAAAATATATTAGCTTAATCTGATTGAGATTTCTGCTTCTATAATTATATTGACCTATTCACAACCCGCAGGTGTTGTAGGCGAGAGCGGATACTCTGCTTCTTTAGTGTGAGATGTTCACACGGATATGGATAATAACACGGAAGGAGTTGTTTGTCAACCCCTTCCGTTAAATTTCTTATAACACTGACTACTCTCTGCTCTTTCCAAGATAGAACAATGCGATGGTTCCGGGGCCGGAATGAGCTCCGATGGTAGGGCAGATGTAGTTGATCATGAAGTTCTGAATTCCGTACTTCTGCTTTACAAGATCACGAACATACTCAGCATCTTCGAGGCTGTCACCGTGTCCGATGAAAACGATGTCATTCTTGAAATCATCACAAAGATGGGTTCCCATGTTCTCTACCAGTGCATTGAGGGACTGTTTGCGTCCTCTCACCTTGGCAATGTTGATAAGATGTCCTTCATTGTCAACATGGAGAACAGGCTTTACATTGATGATGGTTCCGAGAACGGCTGTGGTCTTGGAGATCCTACCGCCTCTTGCGAGGTACTTGAGATCTTCTACCGTAAATTCATGGCAGACATGAAGTTTCAAAGCTTCCATCTGCTTAACGTTCTCATCAAAATCCATTCCGTTCTCATGATTTAAAACGCCGTAATAAACGAGAAGTCCCTGTCCGGGAGCTGCTGCAAGAGAGTCAACTACAGCGATCTTTCTCTCGGGATACTCTGCGGAAAGCTCTTCGGCAACGATCTTTACAACGTTGTAGCTGGCGCTTAAGCCCGATGAAAATGAGATGTGAAGGATGTCCTTTCCGCTCTTTAAAATGTCTTCAAAAGCAGCTCTCACGTTTCCGGGTATGCAGGCATTTGTTTTGGCAACATCGCCGTCTCTCATTCTCTTATAAAATGTTTTGGGCTCCATGTCCAAAAGTCCCCTGTACATCTCATCTCCAAAGGAGAAACTCAGATCCTGGATCGCCACATTGTGTTCATTTGTATACTCGATGGGAAGATCTGCCGTCGAGTCTGTAGAAATAATGTATTCTGCCATCTCATCACTCCGTTTCTGTCTGACTGTTTGTCTTTAAATAACCCACTGTACATTATACCATAATCGAAACAATGTTCCCTAATATAATACCACATTTTACATGATGTGCAAGATTAAGTTATTGTTAAGCGTAGTAAAGATGAAGTTAATATTTCAGTTGTATTTAAACAGCCGGTGTCATTTCCGACACCGGCTATTCTTAAATCCTTAACTCTTATCTGATCTCTATTCTGTCTTAAAACTCTTAACGATGTTATTAAGGTTCTCCGAAGCAGAACCTACACGCTCCTGCGTGTCAACAAGCTCGTTTACGCTTTTCTTTACCACCTCAGATGTGGCAGAAAGTTCCTGCGCGGTAGCCGCATTCTCTTCGGAAATGGCTGAAAGGCTCTCTACCGAACTCGAAATATCCGTTACCTTTTCTTCCAGTATCTTGTTGATGCTCTCGATCTCAACAATGGCATCATTTACGGATTCAACCTTGGCTACAATGTCTCCGAAGGCATTTCCTGTGTTAACAACAGAATCGTTCTGCTTTGCAACATAATCCTTGACTTCGTCCGAAAGAGCGGTGGCAACGTTTGTTGCTTCAGCAAGTTCCTGTAATATATTTGTAATAACTTCTACATTGGTCTTGGATTCGTCGGAAAGTTTTCTGATCTCTTCCGCAACTACTGCGAATCCTCTTCCGTGCTCTCCCGCACGGGCTGCTTCTATGCTTGCGTTCAACGAAAGAAGGTTGGTCTGATTTGCTATGCCCGAGATCAGACCCGAAGCCTCGCTGATCTTGTCAGCCTGGGTCTTAATGCTTTCAATGGCTTCAAAGATCTTGGTGAAGGCATCCAGACTCGCCTTGTTGATCTTACCGAGTTCATCCACGGTCTCTCTTCCAAGTTTTGTCGCACTGTCGATCTCGTTGCTGGCATCTGTAAGAGTTCCCGCAGTAGTTACAGAACGGCTCATTATATTGTTGAGTTCGGTCATGCTGGTTACAATATCAGAAACATCTTCAGCCTGCATAGTGGCTGTATTGGCCAATTCTGTTGCTGCCTTGGATATCTCCTTCATTGAGCTTTGGGAATTATTGGTCTTATCCTGCATGTTGATGAAAGCATCCGCAAGCTCGTTAGATGCTGTATGCATGGTGATGACCGCATTTTGAAGATTGTTCTTGAATACGGCGAAGGAATTGTTCATCTTACCGATCTCATCCTTAGAATCATCCTCTTTTACTTCGATGGTGAGATCATTCTCAGCCAGTCTCTGCATGCTGGCAGTAACAGTTCCGACACCGTTGATGATCTTTTTGATAACTAAGATCGTGGTCACAAGAAGAACTGCTATAAGTACCGTGAAGATGGCAACAAGAGCAAGGATGGATGAATTGATGCTCTTCGCCAGATCGGAATTTCTCTGGATCGCCCAGTTTTCAGTGATGATCTGAAGATTATCCAGATCTTCTCTTGCACCTTCGAACAGATCCGAATAGTTTTGGAACTTCTTCTCATCACCATCGGGAGCCTTTGAGTCAAAGCCTGCATACCAGCTGTTAAACTCTTTTAAGAAATTCTCACAGTCCTGCTTATAAGTCTTTCCGTTTTCATCCAAAGTTCCCGTGTAAAGGGAATCGATCCCCATTGCGATGGCCTGAGCTTTCTCTACTCTTTCAATGACCTGCTTGGCATTTTTTTCGTAATCTTCTCTGTTCCTGTCATTTTTTGACTGGTCGAAAGACGATGCGCCCGGCTGCATATTCTGTTCCTTCTTCATGTGGAACTGGCTTGTGGACGCCTGCATTGCCTGATAAAAATCTCTGTCGGCATTTACCAGATTACTGTTGATCTCATACAGCGTATCGAAATAAACGCTCTCACTCTGTTTGTACGTCGAGTTGATCATTACCGCAAAAACGATCACGCTGATGATCAAAGCTATAAATGAAGGTACAGTACACAACAGTAATTTGATCCTCAATGATAGATTTTTCATAATAGCCTCCTGCAATCCTGTGAAAATGTATCGTTTTCACCATATTATTAGAGTAAATTCTATCACTTTGAGGACCTTTTACAAGGATTCTGAAATTAAATAATTATAAAGAATAAACAAATTTCGGACTATTCTGCGTTCATTTTCTTTTCCGGCAGTGTCAGGCTGACCCTCGTCCCTTCGCCCAAAGTGCTGGAGATCTCAAGGCCATAAGCTTCTCCGTAACTCAGTTTTATCCGCCTGTTGATGTTGTACAGCGCTATGCCTGATGCATGTCTTTCCCGTTCATAATTTGTTACTCTGTGAAGAACCATCTTCATGGTCTCGTCATCCATTCCGCCGCCGTTGTCGGAGATGTCGATCTTTACATTGCCATCGGCAATGTAGATGGCGATCCAGATCTTGCCCCCTTCTTCCCTGCTCTCCAGTCCGTGGACGATGGCGTTTTCCACAATGGGCTGAAGAAGTAAGGGCAATACCGCAAATTCGCTCAAAACCATCTCAGGCATGATGTTGATCTGGTAATTAACCCTGTCCCCGAATCTGAGCTGCTGGATCTGAAGATAGTTTTCTATATGATCCAGTTCTTTTTGAAGGGTGGTCTCGGTGGTTCCCGTGTTTTCAAGAACGTATCTCATTGACTGTCCCAGAAGCTTTATGGCCGTAGCCACATCCCTGTCACCCACCGTCAGCGCTTTCATTCTGATCATTTCCAGGGTATTGTAAAGGAAATGAGGGTTTATCTGGCTTGAAAGCATCTTGAATTCCATCTTCTGCTGATCGTTCTGTATCTTCTTTTCTTTGATCTCCGCTTCGTACTGGGCCGCTTCCATTTCTTCGATGTTTTTGACCATCACAAGAAGGTCGCTGTAAGCATCGCTGAGCTCCACGCTTGTGAAAAGTTCCGATGCATCTCCGTCAAAAAGTGATTTCTGCTCTTCTCTGCGGCTCGCCCTGTGCATCTCGCTTCTTAATGTCTTCACTTCTCTGGTAAACAGCGTTGTATGACGGGTTATGATCATGAGGGGCAGGATCGCGGCTATCAGAAGAACAACAGCGTTAATGGTGATGAGATTGTATATGTCCGAAAAAGCCTTTGTATCAAGGCTTGTGATGTACAATTGGGAATAAGAACTCTGGGTGGGCTTAAGGGATTCCACATAATAAAGACTCTTGTAGCCGTTAAAGTCCACTGTACCGTGATCCGTGTAATGTACCTTTTCGTAATCCGGATTCAGTTCCTTAAGGAGCATGCCGTCATATGTATCACTTCCGTAAAAAGGGTCCTCTTCGTTTACCGAAAGGAAAGTCACGTATCCTTTGTTGACAAGCCTGGAATTGAGGTAGCTGTTGCTGACCCTGATCATGACCACGGCACTCTCATCACTTTCAACAAAGGGCATCTTCCTGACCAGTGCCAGCTCCCTGACCTTGTTCCCGTAGGAATCGTCGTATTCACAGGATGTCCAGAAGGGGCTGTACTGGTTATTGGCCTTTTTGTACCACTCGGTCGAACTGATCTTATCATCTGCATAAGTCATCACACCGTACCCCGAAGCTGAAGCGTTCTTTGTATAGATCAAAATGCTTCCGATGCCGTTGTACTTTGCCATATAAGGATCCAGCACAGTCAGCTTGTTGTACGCTGACACAAACTGCACCCTGCTCTCATACTCCTTTGACAGAAACTGTTCCAGTGCATCATTGTAAACTATGCTTTCGGAAACGTTGTAAATGTAAGTGGTCACATCGTAAACCGTCTGACGGACACTTGAATTGTAGGACCTGATGAGTTCCTCGCTGTGGCTTTTTCGGCTGCGATAGGTGGACACGATCAAAACAGCGCCCAAAAGCAGTACCGGTAAAAGCATGCTGGTAAAGTACAAAAAGTAGAGTTTCCCGGTCAGGGGCGTCTTTTTTTTCGGTCTTTTATTGTTGTTCTTAAACTGTAACATCTGATTTTTCCTGTTTTTTATCAATCATTTTTACATTTATTAATGCTGCTTTTCGATCTATAATCCCATCGTCAGAGCATATGGTCGCTTGGCGCTCCCGTATCATTACAGTACAAGCGTTCCAATATAGTATGCTCGTTTTCGGTAAAAAAAGCAATGATTTTGCCTCCTCTCATCCCCCATATATGTGAAAAAATATTAAAGAAAAGAAACCGGATCTCGTTTCCGGTTTCTTTTCTTTAAAAACTATATCTCCACATCTTTTCAAAAGCTCTAAAAAGCCCTGATCTTGTCGTTGGAATCATCATTGGTCTTAATGATGTTCTTAATGATGACATCATAGGAGTAATTGTCATTAACGTGAATGGTCACTCTGTCCCCAAGCTTTTTTCCCAGGAGAGCACTTCCTATGGGTGACTCGATGGATACAAGACCGTTGAGAGCATCCCCTCTTACGGTGGTCACTATCCTGTAGCTCTCGATCTCATCATCCTCTTCAACATAGACTTCCACGGTGTTATTGATCCCCACTTCGTCATCCTTTGACGAATCATCGATGATCTCCGCAGTCTTTATCATCTTTTCCAGATAACGGATCCTGCTCTCATTCTGATTCTTCTCACGCTTTGCGGCATGATACTCAAAATTCTCCGAAAGGTCTCCGTGAGCTCTCGCTTCCTTAACCGCATCCAGAAGCTCGTAACGTTTTACAACCTTTCTGTATTCAATCTCCTCTTCCATCTTTTTGATGTCAGATCTTGTAAGCTGATTATTCATGATACCTTCCTCTGCCTCTTATCTTCCGGCTCTTCTTTGCAGTACCTGACCCAAAGGCAAAATACGACGGTAGCCCAGACCTTGCGGTAGTACAAAGGATCTTCCGGATTCTTACGACATTTTTCAACCAGTTTCAAAGCATATTTTTTATCGATATAGTCCGAAACATTACTGTCTCTGATCACCCCCGCCGCCCACTCGTTGAGCGTTCCCGAAAGCCATACTCTTACAGGTACCGGATATCCTCTCTTCCTGCCGTTTCTGACTTCGTCCGTTAATAGATCTCCGAAGGCTTCCCTCAGGATGATCTTGTTCTGTTCTCCCCGGATCTTCTCGTCCCTTGTCAGGCTTCTGGCAAGATCCGTGACTTCATTATCCATGAAAGGCGTGACACATTTCAGGCCTCTCTCGGAACAGCCTTTGCCACAGACCACATCAATGTCTCCTGGCAGCCAGAGATTTGTATCCACATACTGCATCTTGTCCATGTCCGAAAGTCCTGCAGCCTCTTTGTAGTAAGGTGCCGTAACATCGGTAAAATGAACGGATGTATCAAATTTCTTAAGGAGTTTTCTCTTTTCTCTATCGGTAAAAAGAAAAGTGTTTCCCACAAAACGTTTTTCAAGGGGAAGACAGCCGCGTCTCAAAAGATCCTTTCCCCTCATGCTGTCGGGAAGAAGAGTTGCAAATGCCCAGAGGATCTTCTTTACGATCCCCGGCAAAGCCATGATCTTAAGCACTTTCCCCCGGGGATTATACACATGGTAACCGCCCCAGAGTTCATCGGAGCCTTCTCCCGAAAGGATGACATCGCACTTTCCTTCCGCTGCCTTTGCTATCAAAGAGACAGCAGTTGCAGACGGATCGGCAACGGGAACTCCAAGAGCTTTTATCGCAAAGGGAACCGCATTGCGGAAATCCTCTGCATCAAGTCTTACCACATTATGCTTTATCCCATACATTCTTGCGGATTGTGCGGCGATCTCTGCTTCCGAAAACCCGGGAACGTCAAAGGCTATGGTGTAGGCAGTCATTTCAGGGAAATCCTTGGCTGCTATCGCCGTAAGGATGGATGAGTCCAGACCGCCTGAAAGAAAAGCGGCGGGATTTTTTGCATCCTTCAGGTTTTTCTTTACAGCTTCCGTGATCTTTTCCCTGATCTCAGCCTTAAATCCTTCTCTGTCCTTTCCTTCTTTCGGTGCAGGCATCCAGTTGTTAAACCTGACCTGCTCAGGATCCGGATCCGAGACCTTTGCGTAATGCCCGAGCTTTAAGGCTTTAACGCCCCTTCCCACAGTCATGGGTTCAGGCACGTACTGGAATGTGAAATAATGCTGCAGGGCGACGCTGTCTATGTCCTTCCCGGCGAATTCGAAGACAGGACCAAAGCCGGCAGACATCATGATCTTACCGTCTTTTTCCGCATAGTACATCTGTTTTGCTCCCAGCCTGTCACGCCCGATGTACATCTCTCCCCTGTTCTTGTCAAAAAGAACGATGGAAAAACAGCCGTTAAAGGTTGCTATCATCTCGCCAAAGGGCATTTTTGCATATAAAGACGCGACATTCTCTCTTGTCTCTATCTCACCGTCAACCACATATATGATATCATCATTTTCAAAGGCGGTTTCCGGAAAATCCGCGCTTCCGTTCCTTCGATCATATATAACGCTAAACATGTAATTCTCCTATGGAAAACGCTGTATTAAACGGTGCCTTCCTTAATGTCTTTCTTCATTGCAAGCACAGCCGCTCTTGCAGCATCCGCAAAGCCGGTCTCTCCGAACTTCTTGTACTCTTCCTGCTTATATGCCGCAATGATACCTCTGGAGGAATTGACAAGAGCACCCAGTCCGTCTTTATTGAAGAACACCTTAAGGTCCTTACCCTTTCCGCCCTGTGCTCCGTAGCCCGGAACAAGGATGAAGGTGTTGGGCATAAGTTTTCTGAGCTTTTCTCCGACTTCAGGATAGGTGGCTCCCACAACAGCGCCAACATTGGAGTAGGTTCCGTTCATGGAAGCGGAGCCCCATTCAACCACTTTTTCAGCCACATGTTCATAAAGAGGTCTGCCGTCGATCAGCCTGTCCTGGAACTCTCCGCTGGAAGGATTCGAGGTCTTGACCAGAACGAATATGCCTTTGTCAAATTCATTGCAGGCATCCACGAAGGGCTTGATGCCATCGGTTCCGAGATAGGGATTTACGGTGGCAAAATCACTTCCGAAGGGCTCGATCTCATTACGGTCGATCGTGATCTTTCCCAGATGAGCTGTAGCATAAGCGGCGCTTGTGGAACCGATGTCTCCTCTTTTAACGTCCGCTACGACAATGAGTCCCTTTTCCTTTGCATACTTTATGGTCTTTACGTAGGTTTCCAGACCGGGAATGCCAAACTGCTCATACATGGCAACCTGAGGCTTTACTGCAGGTACCAGATCACTGATGGCATCGATGATCTGCATGTTGAAGCGCCAGATAGCATCCGCAACGCCCTCCAGCGTCTCTCCGTACTCTTCAAAGGAGCGCTTTTTAAGATACTCCGGTATAAAAGAAAGCATGGGATCCAGTCCCGCTACTATGGGTGCATCTTTCTTGATAATCTCATCAATCAGCTTTTTGATCATAAACCTTGTAACCTCCGGCAAATGTGTATTTAATTCTGCCAAATACCTTTTTTCCGGTAAATGGCGTATTGACTCCCTTGGATTTAAACCCTGAAGGGTCTATCTCGTATTCTTCATTAAGATCGGCAACAGTGAAGTCCGCAGGATAACCTTTTTGCAGTGTCCCAAGCTTCATCCTGAGGATCTCTGCGGGCCTTGCGCTCATCCTGTCGATGAGATCACTGAGTTTCATCCTGCCGTTTTTAACAAGCTCCGTGTAGCAGACAGCAAATGAAGTTTCCAGCCCAACAATTCCGAAAGGCGCTTTAAGGAAGGACTGTTCCTTCTCATCTTTCGAATGGGGCGCATGATCCGTTGAGATCACGTCCATTGAGCCGTCCGTAACGGCGTTTTTAAGAGCAACCCTGTCATTTTCCGTCCTTAAAGGAGGATTCATTTTGAAATTACCGAGATCTCCCGGAATATCGTCCTCCGTCAGAGCTATGTAATGAGGGCAGGTTTCGCCCGTGATGTTTTTATATCCCTTTTTTGCTTCCTTGAGGAGCTCTGCGGATCCCGCCGTGGTGCAATGGCAGAGGTGAAGTCTTGCGCCTGTCTCTTCCGCGAGCAGGATGTCTCTTTCCTCTATGATCTCCTCCACGCGGTTTGCTATGCCCGGAAGCCCGAGCTCCGCAGAACGTTTTCCTTCGTTCATCACTCCGCCCTTTACAAGCGTTGCATCTTCGCAGTGATCGAACACCGGAATGTCCGCTTCTTTGGCGATCACCATGGCCTGTTTCATAAGTGCGGGATCCATAACGGATTTTCCGTCCTCACTTACAGCGCAGGCTCCCGCTGCCTTGATCCCTCTTATATCCGTGAGTTCCTTCCCGAGCTGTCCCTTCGTTATGGCGCCTATGGGAAGGACATTGATCTTTGTGACTTTGGCTGCCTTTTTTATCGCGTCCGCGATCATTTCGGGCGTGTCGATAACGGGCTTTGTGTTCGGCATCATGCAGACTGTCGTGAAGCCTCCCGCCGCAGCGGCTTTCGCCCCTGTTTCAATTGTCTCTTTGTACTCAAAGCCCGGTTCTCTGAAATGAACGTGCAGGTCGATGAGTCCGGGGAAAACATGAAGTCCCGCAGCATCCAGTGTTTCAGCGTCTTCAAATCCGGTCAGCATCTCTTTTTCCGAAATGTCGAAGACCTTCCCGTCTTCAAGGAACAGATTATACACCCCATCGAGTCCCGCAGCCGGGTCAATGAGGTGTCCGTTTTTAACGATCATTCTTTTTTCATTCATAACACACATCCGTAAGGAAAAGTCCTTTTGAATCAATTGCCTCGGGCGCCAGTGAGCGATCTCCTGTCTCGAAGATCTTTGAGATCACGGTGGCTTCTCTCTCCCCTGTTCCTATTTCGATCAGCAGGGCGACCATGATCCTGACCATATTGGGCCAGAAATCGTCACCGCTCACTGTAAATGAGATCTCGTTACCGCTTTTGTAAATGTCAAAGGAAGTGATCTCCCTGACTGTGGACTTTTTCATTCTCTTGTTGTCCGAAAAGCCTGCAAAATCATGCTTCCCTACCAAAAAAGCCGCTGCTTTCTTCATCTTGTCTACGTCCGGCTCTTTAAAGCAGTAATAATTGTATTTTCTTTCAAACACGGAAGGGACCTCTCCCACCGTGATCCTGTATTCAAATGTGAATCCTTTTGCATTAAATGCGGGATGAAAGCGGTCGTTTTCATCTGTTACTTCCAGAACCGCTATATCCCTCGGAAGGTAACGGTTGAGATATCTTTTGATCTCAAGTACCGGTTTTTTTGATTCAGTCTTAAAGCTCGCCACCTGCTTGTAGGCATGGACTCCCGCTTCGGTTCTGATCGCACCGATGAGCTCCACTTTCTTTTGTTCCATTTCCTCAAGCACATCCGCGATCTTCTCGGACACCGAGCCGTTTTTCCCGTGTCCTCCCGTCTTCGCCGTGGCCCAGCCGTCGTATCTGGATCCGTCGTATTCTATAACAAGTTTAACATTTCTCATTCTTTGTTCCCGTTTAGTTCTTTCCCGCAAAATACGCATCTATGCCATCGCAGATCGCCGTTACGATCTTTGTCTGATACTCCTCGGAAGCCAGATTCTTCGCTTCATCGGGATTTGACATGTAACCCAGCTGCATTACGCAGACAGGCATCTTAGACCAGTTGATGACTGCCAGACTGTCTCTGTACTGGGGGCTTCTGGACTTGGCTCCCGTAGCTGCCACCACCGCATCCTGTATGGCTTTGGCAAGTTCCTCACTGCTCTTTGCATATTGTCCTACGTAAATGTTCGTTCCCGAAGGGATCTCCGAGTAGACTCCGTAAACCGTGTCATCACTGTAGCTGTCTGCCTGTATGCCTACAAAAATGTCCGCACCGGCATCATTTGCGATCTCTGCTCTTTCTTTGTTTGAAATGTTCACATCATTGGATTCTCTTGTAAGCACTACCGTGTAGCCTCTTCTTCTCAATTCATCCTTTACAAGATCGGCCATCTGCATGTTCCATTCGTATTCCATGGTACCATCGAAGGAATTCTTGGTTCCCATGGAACGCATTCTTTCCACTGACACGTCAGCTCCGGGTCCTACAGGCTCTCCGGTCATGTCCACAGTCAGCTGATGCCCGGGATCAAGGCATACGGTTGCCTTAGGAGTCGGACTGAATGCCGGTGTGGGAGAAGGAGTTGTAGTAGGGATAACAGTCGGTGTTGCGGTAGCCTTTGCAATGATCTCCTGAGTGGGGATCACATTTACGGAAGCGGTGGGTGTGGGTGTCGCTGTATTTTGAGCCAACTGACCTTTGTTAGCCTTATTTCTGATAACCGTAACAATTCCCAACGCAACTGTAGCCATCAAAAGGACAGCCACCACAAAAAACATGATCGTCGTTAATGCGTTACTTCGTTTCATTTTTATCACCTTTCCGTGTAAAGCAGCATCCGTAAGCCACTGCTCCACTCATTAAAGAGCACAGATTTAGTTCTGCTCATTGCATAATATACCACATGTAGTATATCACAATATATTTTTGCACACAAGATAATATAAACGATTCTTATACCGCAGTCCCGCTTGCGTTACTGTTCAGCCTCCGCCCTGTGAACTCTGGGGCTGTCTCCGCGGCTGACTTCCGTAAAATAACCGATGCGTTCGAGCCTTCTGTCCATGCATCTTTTGCACGCCGCAGCCTCATCCCCGGTGCAGATCTTGTTGTCATAAAGCAGGTACTTCCCACGGACATCTCCGGGAGAAAGATTGGGCATCACAACATTGGCTCCCGCAAGGATACCCAGTTCACGTCCCTTCGGATCAATGGTTCCGAGAGCTGTAGTGGCAGGCAGAAGGACGTCCGGCAGCATGATGCGGAGCAGTGACAGCATGAAAAGGGTCAGTTCCAGACTTCCTGCCTTAAAATCCTTAAAAGGAGTGTCATGATGAGGGATGAAGGGTCCGATCCCCACCATATGAGGGTTAAGTTCCTTAAGATAAACCATATCTTCAGCCAGATCTTCAGCAGTCTGAAAAGGAGACTCCACCATGAAGCCCGCTCCGATCTGGTAGCCGATGTCTTTCAGGTTTTTAAGGCAGTCCTTCCTGTGCTTCAATGAAAGCTCCGAAGGATGCAGTTTACCATAGTGTTCCTCATTTGCAGTCTCATGTCTCAAAAGATACCTGTCAGCCCCGGCATCGAACCACTTTTGATAGTCTTCCCGTTCACGTTCTCCCACAGACAGCGTGATGGCGCACTCCGGGAATCTTTCCTTGATGCTCCTGACCAGATCCGCTATGTCATCGGCGCTGTAGCTCATGTCCTCTCCGCCCTGAAGAACAAAGGTTCTGTAATCAAGCTTATAGCCGGATTCGCAGGTTTCCAGGATCTGTTCCTTTGTAAGCCGGTACCTGTCCGTATTTTTGTTGCTTCGCCTGATACCGCAGTAAAGGCAGTCATTCCTGCAATAATTTGTAAACTCTATGAGACCTCTCAGATAAACTTTGTTTCCAAAGTGTTCCTTTTGTATCTCTCTCGCCAAAGCATAGAGCTTTTCTCTGTCAACGAGATCCCTGTTCTTTATAAGCCGGGTAAACTCTTCCTTTGAAAGCTCTCCTGTGGATCTCAGTTTTTCGATCAGTTCCCAAGGCGTGGTTTTTTCCGTCATATTCTGTTCCTTTCCCATTTGCCTTTTTCGGAAATGATCACTTTTTTGAGTAGATTGTTTTGGCTGTGATACCTTCAAGCCTGCCCAGCTTTCCGGACAGAGCGCTGATGGTGTCCTGAGGTGCATCCACCGCGACACTGATGATCGAGATCTCCTTAGCAGAATAAGGGACCCCCATTCTTCCAATGATATATTGTCTGTACTCGTGAAGAAGTGCATTCAGTTTCTCCACGGAATCGGGATTCTCGACGATGATCCCAAGTAACGCTACTCTTGTTTCCATATAGACTCCTTTCGCGCAAGGTCAGGCAAAAAAATAACCTTTTTGTCAAAGGTCAGGGAATCTTGTTTAAGCTTTTCTATGATCAACTCTTCTTTGACCTCAGACCTGACTTCGGCACGCAGATTTATCGTATTCGAAGTATTTATAGCACAGTTGGTGAGAGATGTAAAGAGGAAGGAAGAGGTAAGGAGAGGAGACGCTGCCAGGCAGCTGTAACTACTTAGTCATGCCATACAGGGCAGCGACTGCCAAGCAGCTGTCACTGCCCGTTACGCCGAAGCGGGCAAACGCCAAACCGTCCGTTGCAAGCAACGTCCGTCGCCGCGAAGCGGCTTCTGTTTGGCGATTGTCCCGGCGTAACTATCACACAACAAAAAGAGCGCGCACACTGCAAGCGGAAACATGCTTGCGTGTGGCGCGCTCTTTTTGTTGTGTGCAGTGACAGCTGCTTGGCAGATTCGGACTGCTGACCTCATCCTTACCAAGGATGCGCTCTACCAGCTGAGCTAAAGCAGCTTGTGTTACCGTGAGGAGGTCTTGCCTCACGAGGTGATATACTACCACAAGATCAAGAGCATTGTCAAGTGGAAATTAACATTTTTGCTTCATCCTCTCTGTCTAACGATCTCATAGGCCAGGATTCCCATTGCAACGGATGCGTTCAATGAATCGATCTGTCCCTTCATGGGGATGGAAGCTACGAAATCACAATTCTCTTTTACAAGCCTGCTCACGCCGTCTCCTTCGCTTCCGATCACAAGACCGATGGGGCCTTTAAGGTTCAGGTTGTACATGATCTCGCCGTCCATGTCGGCGCAGGCGAACCACAGTCCCTTATCCTTGAGTTCCTTCATTGTCTGAACAAGATTTGTGACCTTGGCAACGGGAGTGTAATTAAGTGCCCCTGCGGATGTCTTTGCCACGGTGGCAGTAAGCCCAACAGCCCTGTGCTTGGGTATGATGACGCCGTGTGCTCCCGCCAGATTCGCGGTTCTGATGATGGCTCCCAGGTTGTGGGGGTCCTCGATCCCGTCAAGTAAAACTATGAAAGGATCCTCTCCCTTCGCCTTTGCGGCTTCCAGAATGTCATCCACTTCCACATAGTTATAGGCTGCAGTGATGGCAATGACCCCCTGATGCTTTCCTGTTTCCGAAAGCTGGTCCAGCCTTTCCTTCGTGACAAAGTTTAGGATCGTGTCACCTTTTTTTGCTTCTCTTACAATTGTCCTGACCGGTCCGTCCTGGCATCCGTCAAGAACAAAAAGCTTGTCCACCGTTTTTCCTGCTCTGAAGGCTTCAAGCACCGCATTTCTGCCTTCGATCTTGGTTTCATTGATAGTCTGTTCGTTCATTAAAATACTCCGATCCCTGTTACAGTTCTTCCCCGGCTGTAACATTTTCAATACGCTGTTCTTTTGCCTGCTCCGGGTCGTCCTTATCGCAACCCGCAACTATCTCAAAGCCCTTATGTATGATCTCAAACATACGGGCATATTCTTTCTTAAGGTACAGCCATCCTATGACTGCCTCGAATCCGGTTGCCTTGTGGTACTCACCCAGAGTGGCATTCTTTGCCGGAGAGTAGCTCTTGGCGTTTCTGCCCCGACGGTATATGCTCTGTTCTTCTTCCGTAAGAAGGTCCATTATGCCTGTGACCATTTTTGCCTGTGTCACGGCCTTTGCCAGATTGCTGGCGCGGCGGTTCAGCTTGTCCACCGCACTTGCACCCTCGGAAAGAAGGCATGTGCGGATCACAAGTTCGTAGGCACAGTCGCCGATGTACGCCAGATCCAGAGGCGGATACCGGTCCGCATCAAGATCCGCAAGGTTAAATTCTTTATATAATGCTTCGTTCAAATTCTGTCCTCTGTTTCTTTTATCGGGCTAAACCAGTTCCCAGACGGTTCCTTCACGGGTGTCCTTAATGGCTACACCCTTCTGAAGAAGCTCTTCCCTGATGGAATCAGCCTTGGCAAAATCCTTGTTTTTCTTGGCTTCCTTACGCTCTTCGATCTTTGCCAGAACAAGAGCTTCCAGTTCGGGATCCACCGAAGCCTTGGGCTCTGCCCTGTCCACGGTTAAGTTCAGTGAAAGAACGTAATCAAATGCTTCGATCAGTGCAAGCTTTGTTACCGCATTTGCATCACTGCCCAGAACATCATAAACCACAGTAAGTCCGGAAGAAGTGTTCACATCATTTCCCACTGCTGCAAGGAATCTGTCGGAAAAGTCGATGTACGCTGCCGCATCAACTTCAGTTCCCTTAACTGCCTTTGCTATGCTCTCCTTCACATCCTTGGAGTAACGCTCTGCTGTCTTACGCGCCTTCTCGATCTTCGAAGAAAGCTCCGCAAGAGCCTTGTGGTCAAGGCCTGCCTCCTTCTTAAGTCCATCGATCTTTTTCAGTAATTTGTCATAGGCATTTCCAACATTTGCAAGGGCTTCAAAGGAAAACTCCAGAGGCTTTCTGTAATGCGACTGCAGGCAGAACATCCTGTAAAGCATGGGATCGATCTTCTGCTCTTCAAGGGACGAAACGGTAATGAATCCGCCCTTGGATTTACTCATCTTGCCGCCTTTGGTGTTAAGGTGATGCACATGGAACCAGTAGTTTACCCACTTGTGTCCCAGATAGCTCTCGCTCTGTGCGATCTCGTTGGTGTGGTGAGGGAACATGTTGTCCACGCCTCCGCAATGGATGTCCATGTACTCTCCCAGATGCTTCATACTGATGCAGGAGCATTCGATGTGCCAGCCGGGGTAACCAACGCCCCAGGGGCTGTCCCACTTTAAAGCCTGGTCCTCAAACTTGGATTTGGTGAACCAGAGCACAAAGTCGTTCTTGTTCTTTTTGTTAGTGTCCTCTTCAACATCATCGCGGACACCCACAAGGAGCTCTTCCTCGCTCTGATTGCCGAAAACATAGTAATCCTTTAATTTCGAAGTATCGAAGTAGATGTTCTCTCCTGCCTTATAGGCATATCCTTTCTCAAGGAGAACTTCGACCATATGAATGAACTCGGGTATGCAGTTTGTTGCAGGCTCCACAACATCGGGAGTCTTGATGTTAAGCTTTTTGCAGTCAGCCATGAAAGCATCGGTGTAGAACTTGGCGATTTCCATGACCGTCTTGTGTTCACGTTTTGCACCGGCCAGCATCTTGTCCTCACCCGTGTCCGCATCGCTGGAAAGATGACCCACGTCAGTGATGTTCATGACACGCTTCACATCGTATCCTGCATAACGGAGAGTCTTTTCAAGCACATCCTCCATTACGTAGCTTCTGAGATTTCCGATGTGGGCAAAGTGATAAACAGTGGGGCCGCAGGTGTACATTGACACCTTGCCGTCCTCGTTGGGGATAAATTGTTCGATCTTTCTTGTAAGTGTATTAAAAAACTGTATTTTGTTTTCCATGTTAAAATCCTTTCCGGTTAAAAAACTTAATGTTCTGTAATGCTGTTTATTATCCTGTCTCGCGTGTTATCTCTTACAACACCCGGGACAGCCCGTACAGGATTTTCCGTTAACGCCCTGAGATGTCACCGCATCAGAGCTTTCGTAGTCATATATGCCTGAATTGCCTGCTCCGTAATCCAGATTCCTTGCACTTTCCAAAAGGCAGACAGCCTGAGCCGCTATGCCTTCTCCCGAGCCTGTAAAGCCCAGACCTTCTTCCGTGGTGGCTTTGATGCTGACCTGTGAAATGTCGATATTCAGCGTGTTTGCAATGTTCTCACGCATTTCGCGGATGTAACGGGCCATCTTCGGTTTCTGCGCGATAATGGTCGCATCAATGTTTTCCACTATAAAAAGCTCGCTCAGTAGCATGTCCTTAACTTCATTAAGAAGCGAGAGACTGGAAATACCTTTATATTTGTCATCGCTGTCGGGGAAGTTGCTTCCGATGTCACCCATTGCCGCAGCCCCCAAAAGAGCATCCATGATGGCATGGGTCAGAACATCCGCGTCGGAATGGCCAAGCAGTCCTTTTTCAAAAGGAATCGCAACTCCGCCCAGAATGAGCGCTCTGCCCTCTACCAGTTTATGTACGTCGTATCCTTGTCCGATCCTCATTTTACACCTCATGTGAAATGTCCGTTTGATTACAGTCCTTAATTATCACACGAATCCCAAACTTTTGCAACAAAAAATAGCATGTTGCAACATCTTCCGGTAAAGAAAAAAAGCATCCCGCCCGCTCCTGCCTGCGAGATGCTTTCCGATCATTTTTCTTTAGTAACGCCTTTAAATGTGTAACCTGTTTCCTTAATAACAGCTTCCAGCTTTTCAAGATCAATCTCCGTGTCAGTTTTCACCGTGCAGAGATTCTTTCTGCGATTTGCCTTAACCTTCTTCACGTCAAAGTTTTTTCTGATGCTTTCGTTAATGTGATTCTCGCACATCCCGCACATCATGCCTTCGATCTCTATGTTATAGACCATTTCATACCTCACTTTACACGCTCATCTTCCGGAGGGAAGTAAAGGCTTGAGATCTCGGCATCTTCATATCCGTACATGACCTTCGCAAAATTGCTGCAGACAAATCTGAAAGTCTCGGATGAGTACTTTATGCCAAAGAGCAGAGCAAGATTGTTGAAATGAAGGGGCGAAATAGCCATTCCCCACTCCGACTTGTCATCCTCCATCCTCTTGTTGTTCAAAAGGCAGGAAGGAGTGAGCTTGTAGGTCTTTCCGCCCTTTTTGCTCACGCAAAGGATCTCGATGAAATCTCTTCCATCCTTCTTGCAAATAAGTTCGTAATCCTTCTTTTGCTCCTCAAGATCAAGCTCCGAATCAAGAACAACGGCATCGGCATAATCACTGCCGCCTCCGCCCTCTCCGATAAAAAGTCCACGCTTATTGTTGTATTTTACAAGATCGATCAGTTTGTCGATACTGCTCTGATCCAATACGGTTCCGATGGGAGCCGCTTCGCTGTTCGTTAAGAAAGCCACAAGAGCATCTATTTCGCCCTGTGAAAGCAATGTTTTGTTTTCAGACATAACTTACCTCCGTTATTATGTATGCTGTTTTTTAGCATTTTACTCGACATTTGCAAAAAAAACAATAAACGGCTGGTAAAATTCTTACAATTATCCCAAACTTCCCGGGAATATTTCGATGAAAATCTTTTATTTTCCTTCTTGACAAACCCATAACTTCTTGGTAATATATGCGAGTGCCTTGCGAAAATGTCATGGGATCTTAGCTCAGCTGGGAGAGCATCTGCCTTACAAGCAGAGGGTCATAGGTTCGAGCCCTATAGGTCCCATTTTAAATGAAATTCAATAGGCATATATATGGCGGGATAGCTCAGTTGGCTAGAGCATGCGGTTCATACCCGCAGTGTCGAGGGTTCAAATCCCCCTCCCGCTACGAAAAGAAATCAGCTC
Source organism: Lachnospiraceae bacterium (assembly GCA_016287675.1). GTDB lineage: Bacteria > Bacillota > Clostridia > Lachnospirales > Lachnospiraceae > RGIG3528. The sequence continues at coordinate 28,259 of JAEFAR010000006.1, read as the reverse complement.
CGATCCGAAGGATCAGAGCTGATTTTTTTGTGTCTTGAAGGAGGGGGATTTGTATCCGAGGCAACTGCGGGTGCAGTGTCGAGGGGCGCTACATGCCGGTGGCATGTGCTTAGCGCCGACCGGAGCGGAGCGGAGACAAATCCCCCTCCCGCGTAAAGTGCCATTGCTTCCCGAAGCATTCGCGGGTGCAGTGTCGTTCCAAACCCGCGAAGCGGGTGCGATAGAGTTCCGAAGGAACTCCGACCGTTCCAAACCCGCTCATTCCCCCCTATAATCATTTATGATATCCGAAAACAGCACTCTCGGTCTCTTTGCGTACCCATTCTTCTCATCAAACAGCGGCTGCTTAGTCTTAAAGATCTCCGTCACTGTCAGAAACTCATAATCCCGTTCCAAAAGCGTGGGGATCACAGTCTTTAAAGCTTCCACCGTAGCATCGTTGTCAACAAAATCATGCAGGAGATACAGCACTCCGTCTCTCGCATTTTTAAGCATCTCTGTCTTTCTGTATTCCGCATCGGCTTTCGCTTCCCAGTCGAGACACCCTATGCCCGAAATAAAGATCTTGTCGATCCAGTCGTACATTTCAGGCTTCACATCAATGTAGGGCGGGCGGAAGAACAGGGTCCGTTTGCCTGTGAGTTCTTCAATGATCCTGTCCGTCTTTTCGATCTCTTCCTTAACTTCGTTTTCGGTCATCTGCGACATGTGAGGATGGGTGAAGGAATGATTGCAGATGTCGCATCCCATGCTGATGGCACGCTTTGCTACCTCCTTGGACTCTTTTGTCACATTTTGACCGATAAGAAAGAATGACGCCTTGATATTGTATTTTTCAAGAAGATCCAACACCTTGGGTGTTGTTACTGTATTCGGTCCATCGTCAAATGTCAATGCTACCTGCTTTTTCATATTCTCTCCTTTTTAAGTCTGTCTCAAAAAATGGAGCCGGGGTTCATACGCTGAAGAAATTGTAGGCGTTCGTGTGGAAAATCTTTCTTCGCTCTTCCTCGGTCAGAGGAAGCTTCATGAACCTGTCGAATTCTTCTTCATGATTCCACATGGGGAAATCTGTCCCGAAGAAAGTTCTGTCAATACCGTGCTCACGGATCATGTCCGCCGCCTCTTCGGGCTCCAGCTTAAACAACGCGCTGGAAGTGTCGATGTAGAAGTTTTCGCGGCCGATGAGATGCTTCCTGGATTCTTCCCATTCGCTGTAACCGCCGAAGTGAGCTCCGATGGCCACAAGATCCGGCACTGCGTCAAGCGCTCTTGCCATCCTTATGGGATTTGAATACTCGTATCTGTAATCTCCCGTGTGAATGAGAACAGGAAATCTTCCCGCAAGGAGCTTGAACATGCGTATGGCTTCGGGAGAATCAAGGGCAAATTTCTGGAAATCGGGATGGATCTTTATGCCATGAAGCCCAAGTACCCTGGCAAGCTCTATGTCGGTCTCCAGATGCTCGGACATGGGATGAAGCGTCGCAAAACCAATGAACTCAGGATGCTTCTCGCATTCCGATGCGATAAATCTGTTTATGGATTCCACCTGTTTGGGTGATGTGGCGACTGAATGGACAACATAATGGGTAACATTTATCTTTTTTCCGTTTTCGATCAAACGAGCCGACAGCCCGTTCTCACTCATGTGGAGCGCGTAAAAATCACCTACGCTTGCAACAGCTTTCGCTGCTATCTTCTCGGGATAAATGTGTGCATGAAAATCGATCTTGTGATACTCTTTAAAGTTCATCGCCCTTTTTCCTTTCATTGCTTTAATGCGGCGTAGTATATCACTTTTTACTTTGATTGTAAACTTCCCAAAACACTGTTTTAGTCGATTTTGTAACTAAGACGAGTGTTTTCTGCCTTTTTAGTTAAGAATTTTTCTTGATTTTGCCACTTTCGGATGCGTGAATACTGTTTTTCTGCCATTACTTCTGCCAAACAACAGTTTTTTTGTCTTCCATCTTGCCTCCAACAGGCAAAAAAGCCCAAAACGGGCCATTTTGTATAACTAAAAGCACTATTTTCCTTCTCTTTAGTTAAAAACCGTGTTGTTTCCGTTCTTCGGTCAAAAAATCCTGCGGCACCCTCTCGGTAAACAGGCAGGCATTGTTCCCGGGCACATACAACTGTCGCGGATCAACCTACGCGTTAAAACATATCCAGCATATCTTCCGTCTTCATGTGATGCCCCACTCGCACCTTAACCCACTCTTCAACTACACGATCCACTTCATTAAGTACAGCATCGTTCACATTAAAAGAATAGAGTTTTTCAAGCGGGGAAGAAACGATGTACTGCAGGGTGTAAAGAGCGGAACGTGAAATTTTGATACCGATGTTTTTTAAATTACAGCCGTCGCACACCACTCCGCCCTTTTCCGGATCAAACCAAACAACATCATCTTCCAGGAGATCTTCGCGATGGCAGTTTAGGCATTCGTAAACCTCCGGCATTTCGCCGTCCTCTGTCAGATACCGGAGTTCAAATGTTCTGCGGATCAGCTTTTTCGGCATCTGCGCTTTCTCCAGCCCACGCATGGTAACATAAAGAAGGTTCAGTATCTGTCCGGGGCGGACATTCTCACGGGACATGTAAAGAGCGAATTCGCAGGCGTACATTCCGTAATATATGGAATTCATGTCATTACGTATCTCTCCGAAGTAGGTTTTGATCTCCGCGCTCTCAAGGTTGTAACTGTCTCTGCCTTCATAGAGAACAAACTGTCCGAAGGCAAATTGTTGTGAACACGCCAAAAGGGCGCCGGTTGGTTTCCTTGCGCCCCTTGCAAATGCGGAGATCTTGCCCCGCTCCGATGTTAAGATTGTAATGCGTCGGTCGTACTCACCGACAGGCATGGCCGCAATGACCATTCCCGTAACACTCACTTTATTGTACATCGATGTCTTGTTTATTGTATCCGAAATTCTTCATGAGGCTTTCGGAATCACGCCAGTCATTTCTGACCTTTACCCAAAGTTTCATGTTAACCTTGCATTCGCAAAGCTTTTCCGTTTCGATCCTTGCCTGAGTGCCGATCTTTTTGAGCATCGCACCCTGTTTTCCGATTATGATGCCCTTGTGGGATTCTCTCTCGCAATAGATGGTAGCTTCCACATCCATGCAGGGCTCTCCGGTTTCCTTTACGTTTCGTTCATGCATTTTTTCAATGGTCACGGCGATGCCGTGAGGCACTTCGTCACCCAGGAGCCTCAGACATTTTTCTCTGATGATCTCTGCGGTGATGGCTCTCTCAGGCTGATCGGTCACTGTGTCTTCGTCAAAATACATAGGTCCGTAGGGAAGATGCTTTAATATGGTGGTAAGCAGATCATCCGTTCCCTTTTTCTTAAAAGCCGAAATGGGCACGATCTCCGCAAACTTAAAGGCATCATCGTAAGCCTTGATGCTGTCCGCCAGCTTTTCCGCCCTTGTTTTTTCCTTATCATCCTTCAGGATGTCAGTCTTGTTTATCACAAGGATAACGGGACAGTCCAGGGTTTCCAGTGTCTCGATCACTGTCCTTTCACCTGCACCGATGAAGGTTGTGGGCTCCACAAGCCATAAGACAACATCTGCATCCTGCAGCGTGTTATTGGCCACTTTCATCATGTAATCGCCCAGTTTGTTCTTGGCTTTGTGAATGCCGGGTGTGTCGAGGAAAATGATCTGCCCTCTTTCATCCGTGTAAACTGTCTGGATCCTGTTTCTCGTTGTTTGCGGTTTATCGGAGGTAATAGCGATCTTCTGGCCGATCAGAGCATTCATGAGTGTCGATTTGCCCACATTCGGCCTTCCGATGATAGCCACGTATCCGGATTTAAAATTATTATCCATTAATTCACCTTACAGTATTGCTTCGACAGTCTTGAAAAGATCCTTGCATTCCTCAACGGTGGCTGCCGCACCGATGGTGCAGATCATGTTCTGATCCACAATGGCACGTACAAGAGGCGCGGTCTTTCTGATATCTTCAACCGTACAATTGAGTGCTTCCTTACGGTTTTTCATTATGTCATCGTAGGTCTTCCCCGAGGCATAGGCATTGAATGCCCTTTCGCCCAGCTGTCTGGGGGTAAGGGGTGCATCGATCTTTCCGAAGGTTCCCAGAACAGCCTTGGTCATCTCTCTGTCATCCATATCAATGTTCTCGAGATGATCTGCCAGCTTCTCATAGATCTCGTTTGTCTGTCTGAGATTGGGATCTCTGTACGATCCGAGGTAAGCAAAGCCGGAATCCTGAGAAATGTTCATCCACGCGCCGTAAGCTCCGCCCTTAACGCGGATCTCGTTCCAGAGGTAGCCGTAGCTCAGCATGGATGTGAGAACATTCAGCACACCGGAGCTTTCGAAACCTGCTTTTTTGAAATTACCGCCCCTGCAGACAAACTGTACCTGTCCCGGAGTCTTAAAGCCTTCATTCTTTGCAGAAGGACGAAGAACAAGCAACTTTTCCTGCTTTACGGAAGGAAGAACTGAAATGATGTCCTCTATTCCCTTTGTGCACTTGTCAATGCCCTCCTTGTCGCAGATTATGCTGACAATAAGATTTTCTCTTGTAAAGAGCTTGTTTGCGACTTCTTTGATCTTCTCGGCAGTCTTAGCGGCTTCCTTATCATAGTTTTCAGCAAGCTTTTTAAGACCTCTGTAATAAGCGATACCGCTTGTGGCATCATCAAAAACACCTGCTTCGCTGTCGTAAGACTTGAGTCTGAGTGAAGCCATGGCAGTTCCGTTTCCTAAAAGGCGGGACTCCATGATGGACTTGGATTCAAGGAAGATCTCCTTGTTTCTCTTGGTATCATCATATTTCGATCCGGAGATTATCTCCTTCATGAGTTCAAAAGTCTTGTCGATCTGTCCGTAGAGGCAGGAACCCGTCACAAAAAGGTAGGGCGTGTAGTGCTTGTAATCCTTGAGATCAATGAAGTAATCGGTCTTGGAGAAAATACCACCGGTGTACATGTTGATCTCGTCGTTCAATTCACCGTAACCGCGCTTGTCGGTGTCAACTACAGCCAGAGCGTCATTTAAGAGAGTTGCATAGAACAGCTCATCACTCTTCAGGCAATCCATCTTAAAAGCAAGACGTATGTAGGCGATACCGTTGGTGTCATACTCGTGCCAGAGTACATCTCCGAGATAAGGAAGGATCTTTTCATTATTAAAGCCCCTTCCCTCTTTCTTAATGTCGGAAATAGAAAGAAGAGGTATCTTTTTAAGATCTTCTTCGCTCGAAGGTTCGGCCTGATACTTTCTGAGCTTTGCGGTGTCATCGATCAAAGCCCTGATCTCTGCCTTGGAAAGAGAAGCCTTGTAATCAGCGAGTTTCTTGGCAAGTTTATCGGCTTTCTCCTTATTGAGGCCAACCTTGGGGCTTACTGTGAGAACTACACCGTGCTTGGAATTTAAGAAGTACTCTCTGATCAGGTCTTCAAACCATCCGGTTCCGACTTTCTTTCTGAGCTCGTTGTAAGCATCCCCCATACGCATGTTGTCAAAAACCATCTCATCATTGTGCAGCCAGGTGCTCAATGCTGAAATGCCGTACATGAGTCCCTTCGGGTAACCTCCGAAGTCAGCCTCTCTGTATTTGAATTCCTGAGAATTGATGGCAGCATTAATGGTGTTAACATTAAGACCTTCATCCACACACTTTTTGAGAGTGTTCAGAATGATCTCACAGAACTTGTCCGCAAGACCGGGAGGTGCATTCTTAACATCCACTGAGAAGTAGGGCTGAAGGATACCGCCTTCGTAGTAATCCCAGACCTCATCACCTATGCCTGCATCGATCAGAGCCTTTTTAACCGGAGCTCCGGGAGCGCCGAAAAGGCAATAATCAAGTACTTCAAAGCCCAAACCTTTAAGAAGATCGGTGTTTTCTCCCGCGAGAACGTTAAATGAGTAAAATACTCCCTTACCGTCTTCTCTCTCTTCATCAACGGAATAAAACCTTTCGCATTTCCTGATGCCTCCGAAGGGCTTCTGGATCTTAACGGAAGAATCAACCGTTATCCTGTCGAAGAAAGAAAGGTACTCCCTGTCCATCCATGTAAGCTGCTCTTCCACGTCAATATCTCCGTAGAGCCAGATGTAGCTGTTGGAGGGATGATAAAAAGTCTTGTGAAAGGCCCTGTAATTTTCGATGGTAAGCTCGGGGATAACATCAGGATCGCCTCCCGACTCAACTCCGTACTCCGTGTCGGGGAAAAGTACATCGGTAACCGATCTCTGGGCTACGGAATCGGGATTTGAAAATACACCTTTCATTTCCGAGTAAACGACACCGTTAAGCTTAATGTCGTCATTCTCGTTATCAAGCTCGTAATGCCAGCCTTCCTGTTTGAAGATCTCGTCTACTTTGTGGAGATTGGGATGAAAAACCGCATCAAGATAGACATTTTCAAGATTTCTGAAATCCTTATCGTTGCAGCTGGCAACAGGATAAATAGTCTTGTCTGAAAATGTCATTGCATTTAAGAATGTATTGAGAGAGCCCTTTACAAGCTCTACAAAAGGATCCTTTGAAGGAAACTTCTCAGATCCGCAAAGAACGGTGTGTTCGGTAATGTGAGCCACGCCGGTGGAATCCTTCGGCGGAGTCTTGAATCCTATGCTGAAAACCTTGTTCTCATCATTGTTTTTGACAACGCCAATACGGGCACCCGTCTTTTTGTGTCTGAACAAAAAGCCTGTGCCCTTAACATCTTTAAGTTCCTCAGCCTTGACCAGTTCGTAGCCGGGAATATTGTTAAATTGTTCCATTCTCTTCTGCCTTTCTTTCGAAGTCATCGAAAATATAGTTCAGAACAGAAGCTAATCCGATGAATTGACAGCCATATGCAAATTCGCCGTCTTCATGATCCTGCTTTCTGATGATCTGAACAACGCAGAAAAGGACATTTTCACTGTCACCGAGCTCAAGCTTCGCATTGAAATAATAATCAACGGGGAAGTTGCCCTTCGACCTGAAGCCAATCCCCTGTCTTGAAACGTCCGTAACCGTAATGGGAACGGCCGTTTCAATCTTTTCAATGTCGCACTGCTTGAAAAGTTTAGAGATTGTTAGTTCAAGTCTGACAGGTATTCGTTTGCTTCTACGCTTTTCAACAATGTCAGCCATACCTTCTCAAACTCCTTTATTTGTTAATTAGTCTCTTCGGTGCTGTAGTTGGGAGCCTCCTTCGTGATGTGAATGTCATGAGGATGACTCTCTCTAAGTCCCGCAGAACTGATTTTAACAAATTTCCCCGTACTTTTCAAGGTCTCAATATCTTTTGCTCCACAGTATCCCATTCCGGATCTCAAACCGCCCAAAAGCTGGAATACAGTGTCTTCTACAAGTCCCTTGTAAGCAACTCGTCCCTCAACTCCTTCGGGAACAAGTTTCTTGGCGTTTGCCTGGAAGTATCTGTCTTTACTGCCGTTCTCCATCGCTGCGATGGATCCCATGCCTCTGTAAACTTTATATTTTCTTCCCTGATAAAGTTCAAAATCTCCGGGTGCTTCATCGCATCCCGCAAATATGCTTCCCATCATGCAGACATTTGCACCGGCTGCAATGGCCTTAGTAATATCTCCTGAGAACTTTATGCCTCCGTCCGCAATGATCGGGATCCCGTACTTTGAAGCTGCGGAGTAGGCATTCATTACCGCCGTGATCTGCGGAACACCGATACCTGCAACAATACGGGTCGTGCATATGGATCCGGGACCGATACCCACCTTTACGCAGTCAACGCCGGCTTTAATGAGAGCCTCTGTTCCTTCTGCCGTGGCAACGTTTCCTGCAATGATCTGCAAATCGGGGTAAGCATCCTTTACTTCCTTTACGACTCTCAGAACATTTGCCGAATGTCCGTGAGCAGTGTCGATAACGATACAGTCAACCTTTGCATGAACGAGAGCCTCGACTCTTTCAAGGATATCCTTTGTTATTCCGACTCCGGCTCCGCAAAGGAGTCTGCCGTGAGCATCCTTGGCGGAATTGGGATATTTGATCTGTTTTTCAATATCCTTGATGGTGATGAGTCCCTTAAGATTACCCTCATTATCGACAATGGGAAGCTTTTCTTTTCTTGCCTGCCAGAGGATCTTCTTGGCCTCTTCAAGGGTAACTCCCTCTTTTGCGGTAACAAGATTCTCGGAGGTCATACTCTCAGAGATCTTTTTGGTGTAGTCGGTTTCAAACTTAAGATCTCTGTTTGTGATGATGCCCACCAGCTTCTTGCCTCTTGTAATGGGTACACCCGAGATCCTGTATTTACCCATGAGTTCGTTTGCATCTGCCAGTGTGTTATCGGGTGAAAGCGAAAAAGGATCCGTGATAACTCCGTTTTCCGACCTTTTAACCTTGTCAACCTCGGCAGCCTGTGCTTCGATCGACATGTTCTTATGTATGATACCGATACCTCCCTGCCTTGCAATGGCGATGGCCATGCGATTTTCCGTAACGGTGTCCATTCCCGCACTCATAAGCGGAATATTAAGTCGTATTTTATTTGTCAGATTTGTGGAAAGGTCAACTTCATAAGGAAGAACCTCTGAAAAAGAAGGTACAAGAAGTACATCATCAAATGTGATTCCTTCACCTATTATTGTTCCCATAAAAATCCCTCGCTTTCATTTTTTATTTCAGCTATTATATGCTGAAAAAAAAATTAAAGCAAGCAACAAAAATGCTGCCATTCATTGTTTAAATGAATGGCAGCGATTAGTGTATTTAATGATTTGGAATTTCAGAGGATTTGAAAGGCTTAATACTCAACCACTTTTCTGGGTCCCTTTTGCTTCATCCTGCGAACCATGTCCTCGGAGGGCTCAAAGAGATACATTGTACTCTGGTCACCTGCAGTGGTAACAAGTCCCCAGATCCTGGCGTTTTCCTCACGGCTCGAGAAGTCGATCTTACGAACACCCTCTCTGTCGTAACCCAAAATAGCCTGAGACTTAAGGGGTGCACAGACAGCAACCTGATCCATGTCCACCCGTGCCACATGCTTGCGCCTGTCGCCGTTCATGATCTTATCAAAATCAAGCTGACCGTCGCAGAAGACATATTCATACTCCACGTTGAGTCTGGGGAAAACGATGTAAGCAACTATTCCCAATGCGACTCCCAGGAGAAGGATCAATGTCTGTCCGAAGAGAAATGCCGCAGCAAGGCTCAGGACGATACCAAAGATGATCAATCCTTTTATCGCCATGTCTCCTGCAGTCTTACGTTTCTTTGCTCTTGCTTCGCAGTAATTACCTTCCATTGTTTTCCATCCAATCTTCTTTATTCAATCGTTTTAGTACATTCCGCCCATTCCTGCGCCTGCGGGAGCTGCTGCGGGTGTCTGTTCCTTTATATTAGCCACTGCAGCCTCAGTTGTCAAGAAGGTAGATGCAACACTTGTGGCATTCTGCAATGCGGAACGTGTAACCTTAGCGGGATCGATGATTCCGTCCTTCACCATGTCAACATACTCTTCGGTAAGAGCGTTGAAGCCTGTGCCAACATTAGACTCACGAACCTTGTTTACGATAACTGCGCCTTCAAGACCTGCATTCTGTGCTATGCAGAAAAGAGGTGCTTCAAGTGCCTTAAGGATGATCTCCGCACCTGTCTTCTCGTCGCCCTTAAGTTCGGCAGCGAGCTTTGCAACTTCCTTGGAAGCGTGGATGTAAGCGGAACCGCCGCCTGCGATGATGCCTTCCTCAACAGCTGCTCTTGTAGCTGCGAGAGCATCTTCCATACGAAGCTTGTTCTCCTTCATCTCAGTCTCTGTAGCAGCGCCTACTCTGATAACGGCTACGCCGCCTGCAAGCTTTGCAAGACGCTCCTGAAGCTTCTCTCTGTCGAAATCGGAAGTTGTGGTCTCGATCTGTGAACGGATCTGAGCAACTCTTGCCTTGATCTCTTCCTTGTCGCCCTCACCGTCAACGATGACAGTGTTCTCCTTCTGAACCTTAACGCTCTTTGCACGTCCGAGCATATCCAGAGTAGCATCCTTGAGCTCAAGACCAAGTTCATCGGAAATAACCTGACCGCCTGTAAGTGTAGCGATGTCCTTCAGCATTTCCTTTCTTCTGTCGCCGTAGCCGGGTGCCTTGACCGCAACTACATTGAAAGTACCGCGGAGCTTGTTGATAACAAGTGTTGTGAGAGCTTCGCCTTCAACATCTTCAGCGATGATGAGAAGTCTCTGTCCGCCCTGAACGATCTGCTCAAGAAGAGGAAGGATCTCCTGGATGTTTGAGATCTTCTTGTCTGTGATGAGGATGTAAGGCTCTTCGAGAACAGCCTCCATCTTGTCTGTGTCTGTAACCATGTAAGAAGAGATGTATCCGCGGTCGAACTGCATTCCTTCAACCACATCAAGCTCTGTCTTCATTGTCTTTGATTCCTCGATGGTGATGACGCCGTCGTTGGAAACCTTTTCCATAGCATCCGCAACCATCTGGCCCACTGTTTCGTCACCTGCAGAGATGGCAGCAACCTTGGCGATCTGCTCCTTGCCGTTTACCTTGGAGCTCATCTGTCCGATGGTCTCAACTGCCTTCTCGCAGGCCTTCTTCATACCCTTACGAAGGATGATGGGATTTGCGCCTGCAGCCAGGTTCTTCATGCCTGCATTGATCATTGCCTGAGCAAGAACGGTAGCTGTTGTTGTTCCGTCACCTGCAACGTCGTTTGTCTTTGTGGCAACTTCCTTAACAAGCTGAGCACCCATGTTTTCAAATGCATCCTCAAGCTCGATCTCCTTGGCGATGGTAACACCGTCGTTTGTGATGAGGGGAGAGCCGAAGGACTTGTCAAGCACTACGTTTCTTCCTTTGGGTCCAAGTGTGACCTTAACTGTATCAGCAAGTTTGTTTACTCCTTTTTCAAGAGCAACTCTGACGTCTGTTCCGAATTTTAAATCCTTTGCCATTTTAATTCATCTCCTTAGTCTTCTACAATAGCTACTATATCATTCTGCTTTACGACAACGTATTCGTCGTTTCCGAGCTTAACCTCTGTTCCCGAGTACTTGGAATAGATAACCTTGTCGCCCACCTTAACCTGCATAGCGATCTCTTTGCCGTCAACCATTCCGCCGGGGCCTACAGCAATGACTTCTGCCTGCTGGGGTTTCTCCTGTGCCTGTCCGGGAAGTACGATTCCGGATTTTGTTGTCTCTTCAGCCTTAAGCTGCTTTAAAACTACCTTATCGCCCAATGGTACTAATTTCATTTTATTTTGCCTCCTTCGAGTACTATCGTTTATGTTATTAGCACTCATTTAATCTGAGTGCTAAACGCTGTATCATATATTAACACAAAACCCGAAAATGTCAACGGTCATATTACAAAAAAATATATAGTTTCTGTAAAATCCGGAAAAGAAAAAACCGGAAGCTAATTTCCTTCCGGTTTGTAATAGATCGAATTGTCTTTCATCATGGATCGCTGCAATGCATCCTTGGAATCCTTCCATGGTTCATCCGTGTATCTGTAGTCGAATTTATCTATGAACCAGGACAGATCGTCTCGCACCCGCTTCATGTTCTCAAGATAGATCTCCGAGCATATGCCTGCAAAACTCTTCGCCGCTTCCGCTCCCAAAGCATCGGGGCATTTTTTTAAAAGCAGACTGTAATGGGCGTTGCAAAAGCCCTTGGAATTCTTGAATTTCTCCCTGAAATCCCGGTCCTGTTCGTAGAGCCAGAACAAAGTGTCAATGTATCTGTCAAAAACATCGTCCACCCTTGAGCACACAAAACAGCTTGTCTGTAATCCGTCCAGATACTCAGAAACCTCATTTCCGTTTTCCGGTACCTTTTTTAAAAATCCTGCTTTCTTAATGGTCTTCAGGCTCTTCTGTCTCTTTTCCACCTCATTCAGCATACGGTCCGCATGAGTTTTCAGCATCAGCGCCAGGCCGAGTCTGTTGCCTCTTTCGTAAAGCTTTGCCACATGTCTTTCGCAGAAGCCCACTTTGTCAGTGACCATCCTCACATCATCTTCCATGTAACTGGGACCAAGTGTAAAATCAAGTGCTCCCTCTTCTATGGAATGATACATGGAGCATATGGGGCATTCGGTCTTTTCGTCAAAGGCTTCATTGACAGGAATGGTGTAAAGCTGTTCCTTCATCATCAGCCGTCCTTTCGTCCGGTCTCTTCGTAGATGTGATCCTTCATATCACGTGCCTTTTCCTTGAGACGGTCGTTCACGTTCTTGCCTGTGATAACTCTCGCACAAAGTCTCAGTGCATCGTCATACTTGCCTATCTTTCTTGCAAGTTCGGCAGAAAGATAGGTGACGGTGTTTTCATCCATACCGCACATGGGGAAGTTTTCCTTGGAAAAGGCCTCGGTAAATCCTTCGTAGGCATTTGTGATGGCTTCAAGTTCCTGTGCCGCCAGATCCTTTTTAACTGCTTCGAGATTAGGTGTATCCTTGGGAAGAGTCTCGCTCTTTCCTCTTAAAAGCCACGCCATCTTGAGACAGGTGTAAGCCTTTTCGCTGGCTTTTCCTCTCTTTACGATCGCGCAGAGCAATGCAAGCTTGTGGCGTGTAAGAGCATCATCATAGGTCATGATCTCCGCAGGTTCTTTAATGCCCTTGAATGCCTTGCACACATTCTCACGGATGAGCTTCAGCTGACCTGATGTGGGATTTACATTAAAATATCTTGTGAGCACGGAATAGCCGCAATTAGGGCATGTGAGCGCATCATATTTGAGGGTGTCAAACTGATAGCGCGGGCGCAGATCGCTGTCGGATCCCACCAGCTTCACCTTTCCCGTCCTTACCGTTTTTGCTTTAAATTCCCTGTCGCAGACAGGACAGGTGTAGGTTTTGTCGAAAATGAAATCGGCTTCCTTAAGTTCTACCGGCTCGTTTCTTCTTTTTTGTGCCGCTTCGGTTTTGGCTTTTTCGTCTTCAAAGACCTTTACATTGGAAAGGCCTCCCATTCCGATCTCTTCAAGTCCTGAGAATAATCCCATTTAATCTTTTCCTCCGGATTAATTTTGACTTATATTCTGCAATTGCTGTTCACACATATGCAGCTTTGCTGCATATGTTGGTGCTTCGCACTGTATGTAAGCAGTATATTACATACGTTCAGCTAAATATTTTAAAACAATGATTATTAAAATTCAAGTCCAAAAGACACCCCAAAAGTTAAATCACTCTAAACAGTGATCTTTTCTGTATTTCGCGAGAAGCAGGTCCACTACCCTTCCGTAACTCTCCACTCCGTCTTCCTGCTCATTGGCTTTTAAGTAGCTGTCATTCAGATCATTTGCCACTTCCGCCACCACCTTTGCCCTCTCAAACTGCTTCCAGTACTCGCGGTTTGCGGCAAGATCCAGCCACATTCCTTCATCGTAATGTGCGGCGATGGTTTCACCGTAAAGATCCGGATTCTTTCCCGAAAGAGCATTGGCCGTGTACACAAAAGCAAGCATGGTACCGGAGTACTTGAGATCATGGTTGTCAGAATCAGCACACACCATATAGGAAATGAAATTTGCCTCATCTTCCCTGATAAATCCGCGTAAATGAGCAAGTTCATGGCACATGGTGGATCCGATCTCGTAGTCCGTAATGTCCACATCCACATTGGCTTCCATGGTCCAGCAGGTATAGAGGCCAATTATCTCCGTGTAGGACATGAGATGAGACAGCATAACGCTCTTGGGTGCAGGGTACATCCCACCGAAAATGGGATAGGTTGCAGCAAAGCGTTCATATGCTTTCTTTGCCTCCTTCCCCAGCTGTCTCGGTGTTCCGGGGAGTCTGTAGACCCCGTTTTCATCAAAACTCGTGAGCTGAGACCTTTCATATATCGCATCGTCCGCCAGTTCTCCAAGCAGCGCCGCCAGTTCCTCGGCGGAGGAATCCCTGGTGACCAGTCCGAAGTGCTCACTGACAGGTGTTCTGTAGTAATTGATCCCGCAGCCGAAGCAATAGAAGAACCACACCACGGAAGCGATGCAGGCGGCATTAAGGATGAAAGTGAGGCTTAAAAACAGCCTCTCCTTTTTGTTTTTCACTATTTTTACGATGAAGCCGGCGATCAGCGCTATTGCAAGGAAGGGCGCTATCAGCACGGAGAATTCCGCTACGGAAAAAGGAAAGATCCCGGTAACTGCGGAGATTCCCACCGACATCCATTTAAAGATGTGCTTTCCGAAGATCTCTTCCGCAAAAAAACTGCTGTTTTCCGCAATTTTAAGGCATATCTCCCCTATCACGGCCGCCAGCAGTATTAAAGTTCTCTTTCTTAAAAATGTTCTTTTTAAAGTATCCGCAAATGATCTCATATCATGTTTTTTTCCATAATGGAAGCATTCTTCTTGGGAATGGTGACAGTGATCACTGTGCCCAGTCCCACTATGCTTTCGACTTTCATGGTTGCGTTGGACATAGCTTTAAGCCTGTCCCGGACGTTTTCCATTCCTATATGTTCCTTGCCATCCTCCACTTTCTGTCCTGCTTCAAATCCTATGCCGTCATCGGCGATGGTGATCTCATAGCAGGTTTCCTTTTCCCTGGTGGCAATGGTAAGGGTTCCGACGCCCTCAGTCTTGTTGCATATGCCATGCTTCACCGCATTTTCCGCCAGGGGCTGGATGGTCAGGGGCGGGATCAGGAAGTCCGTACTCTGAATGTCCATTACCACCTTTAATCTGTCCCCGAAGCGCAACTTCTCAAGTTCAAGATAGGTGCTCACATGCTCCAGTTCGCTGTCAAAAGGAACAGGCATACGTTTGTTGACGGAATCTATGTTCTTTCTCAAGTATCTGGAAAAGTTCAGTGTTGCCCTCTTCGCTTCCGCAGGATTCTTGTCGCAGAGCGCAGCTATGGTCGTCAGGGAATTGTACATGAAATGAGGCTGGATCTGACTCAGCATAATGGAGATCCTGCTCTCTGCCAGCTCTTTCTGCTGTCTTTCAAGCATAAATGCCTGCTCGGATTTAATGTTAAAGAAAAGAATATAGACACCGATGGCTGCAAAGCAAAAAGTTATGGGCCAGCCTGTTTTAAGCTGGATAAGGGAACCCATAACAGGAAGCCCCAGGTAGATAATGGTTCCGATCCATGCACTTTTGTAAATGTTTCTTCTGTATTTAATGAAAAGGTAGATGTCCAAAATGATGGGTAAAACCGCCAGCAGCTGGGAAACTGCCCAGTATTCACCGCGGATGTACTCATTTTGATCATTTATGGTATAATAATACCCAAACTTGAGATTGAGCAAAACAAGGGTTTCATAAACTATACCGTACTCAAACATACTGATCCTGATCTTTTTTCTTTTATTCGCATCAAGCTTCAGGTAGCAGCTCAGGTAATTGGTGTAGATCAGTGAAAGAGGACCGCCGAGGGCAAACTGGGCAAAAGTCACGGAATTCAGTACATACGGGTACCAGGGCCTTTCAAGCCCGCCGCAGAGATCAAAGGGTGCATTGCTGAGTAATTGGAGAAAGATGATCCCGCAGATCAGCGAAAAGAAATAGTCCGATTTGTCATACTTATCGTACTTGAAAAGATTGTATACAAAAAGAACAAATACAAAAGCAGCGCTTGCATAGCTCAATGTGATCAAAACATCCGCGTCGTACATTTTACCCTCCTTTCCCCCTTAATAGCAATAATGCGGACAAATACAGCTTTCCCGAAAAAGAGAAAGATCGATAATGTCCGCAATCAAAAAGCAGGCGGCGGGAGTCGAACCCGTCCCGTCGGCTTGGGAAGCCAATATTCTACCGATAAACCACGCCTGCTTGGTTGTTACAGTGAATGATTCTATCACATTTAAAAAACTTTAACAACATTTTATTTTTTAATTTTTTTCCGATATAGTATACAGAGAATGTCATCATTCAAAAAGGGAGTCCCTATGACGATTTTGGAAAATATCATGCAAAACCTGTATAAAAACCTCGACCCGAAAGCTCCGAAAGACCTGCGGAACACCGAACTTCCCATTAAGGAGATAAAGGCTGCGGAAACGGCAGAGCTTTTGGAGACTCTCCTGCCCGGTGAAAGCAGCCGGGTAAAGGGGAAGGTTCTGGATCTTCGTCAGGACAGCATCCTTCTGCAGCTCCTTTCGGGAGATAAGCTGAATGCCAGAACGGCTACTCCTCTCCCTCTTTCCATCGGGGACACCGCAGAGTTTATCGTTGCGGGCAAGGAAGGAAAGATCGTCACCCTCAAACTTGCGGGAGGCGAAAACAGCGAGGACACACAGACTCAAAAAGCAGTGCACAAGGCTCTTTCAGCTGCAGGCATCACTCCCACCGAGCGGTCTGAAAATGTCGTCAAGGAACTGATGCTCCATTCCCGGCCCATTAACGAAAGTAATATAAAAAGATTCCTTGCTTTGTCCGCAAGGTATCCCAATGTTCCCATAAAGGATCTTGTCCTCATGGACATAGCGAAGATCCCCATGACCAAAGAAAACATCGAGATCTATCGTGATTTCGGTAATTCCGAACCTGTGGCGGAATTTGCCGCTTCGGTTACGGAAGTATCGGAAAGCATAGAAGCGCTCCCCGAAGGTCTGCAAAAGGAAGAACTAAAGACAGAACTCAAAGGTCTGATAACGGAAATGCTGTCGGTAAATCCGGAAGCTGCGGCTGATGCACCCCAAGAGCCCCCTACGAAAGCTCAAACGGAAGAAAATGTTACTGTTCCTTTTGCCAAAATGTCACCTGAAGGTCAGGAAACAGACACTGTTCCTTTGAAGAACGGAGAAATCCAGGAAAAGGCTCAGCCTGCGGAAAGCAGCAAAGAAGATCTTGTCCCCCGGACCTTTGAAAGCACTGAGGCTGACAGACCGATTTCGGATACGGAAGCAAAACCTTCGCCGGATAAGATCCATTCTGCCCTTCATCTTCCTCTCAAGGATTTCGGAGACCCGAAGAAGGTCAAAGATCTCTACGAAAAACTGGAAAGCGTTTCCGAAAAGCTTAAAAAGCTCGAGGAAAAAGTGGCAGCACAGTCAGCCGAGAACGTAAAAGAGGCAGCCGCAAAGTCCCAGCCTCAGACCCACGCCGCCAGGCTTTCTTCCACCCTTAAATTCATGGACTCCGTGAACAACGTTTTTCCCTACGTTCAGCTTCCCATAAAGCTTAAAGAAGAAAACGCAAGAGGAGATCTTTACGTCTACGAAAAAAAGAGAGCCTTTAAGGCAGGCGACACCGTCAGTGCCCTCCTCCATCTGGATCTGGACAATCTGGGGGAAACCGACATTTTGATAAAACTTACAGGCAAAAATGCAGCAGTTACGATCTCCGCCGCAACGGAAAACTCAAAGGAAGTCTTTTCTTCGGAAGTCCCCGCTCTTGCGGAAGCCCTTGCAAAGAAAGGGTACTCGTTAAACTGCGATGTAAACGTAAGTGAAAAAAAGGAGAATGAACCTCCGCTACTCACACAGTTTCTGGAAGCTCATTCCCCGTCATTGGTAAGCAGATTCAGCTTCGACATGCGCGCATAGAAACTATTCGCAGCAATAAAATAAAGGAGTCTTCCCCGAAAGCTTGCTTTCAAGGGGAAACTCCTTTGTTTTATTGTGGGAAGGCTGTTCAACGTACACGAAGCAGACAACAGCTTCTTAAGAAGCGACTTACGCCGCAGGCGGAAGGTCTGCGAGTGCAGGTTGAACGGCCGCTGCGAATAGTTTCTTACTTTTATACCCCCGCCACATAAAACTCAAAATGCATTCCCTTATCGCTCTTGATCACGTACTGCTCGTGGGTCTTTGCTCCCCAGGAGTCGTCTCCTCCCACGCCCATCTGGATGAGATTTGCGCGGATCACAGTGTGGTGGATGTCGGGAAGCTCATGGATGTGCAATGCATTCTCAACCTCAAAAGGAGTGTAAGGAAGCACCGAAAGCTCCATGTTCTTCGAAGCCAGCATAATGCCGTGACCTCTTTCGTCAGTAACGCTCGCCATGCGGACTCCGGTTCTGTTACCGCATTCCTGAGGCATGAGATAGGGAGTGAAATTCTCGGAAGCCTTGAAATCAAAGATACCGAGTTTCGCACCTTTTCTTCTGTCTATCATACACTCATCGGGACCTTCGCCGTAGTATCTGACATTCTCATAATCCGCAGGCAGAGTGAACATCATTCCGAAGGCGGGAAGATCCTGTCCGTCGGGGATCGCGGGAAGATCCATGGTGATCTTTACCGTGCCGTCGTCGCTCACAGTGTAGGAACTCTGCATGAAAACATCCTTGTGTCCGCCCAGAAGGTGAGTAAAGGTTACAGTGTTCCCTTCGGCCTTAAAATCAACCACTGCATTGTAACGGCTGGAAAGTTCCCACTGTCCCATACGGAGTACCATACGGTTTCCCATATCATTGTCCGTAGGTGCTCTCCAGAAATTCGGCTTCGGAGCAAGGTCAAACATCTCCCTGCCGTTCACTCTCATGGAGAGGAAGCCTCCCTGACGCTTTGAAAAGATGTATTCGAAGTTCTCACCCCTAAAGGTGTAATTGTAATCACAATCAACGATCTCAAGCTTACGAACGGGCTTTTCCCTTCTTTCGGTCAGCATGTCCAGTCCCACGATCTCGGTCCCAACAGTGAAGCTGTCCTGTCCGAAAGCGATCTCATAGCCGCTTTCAGCCCAGTCATTGTCCTCGCACAATGTAAAGGAAACCGTTGTGGTGTACTCACCTTCCTTTTCAAACAGGGAAGATGCTCTGTCAAAGAGTTCCACTTCCACCGTTTCTCCGGGAGCAGCCTTCACATTTCTTCCCTCTCTTGCGATCTCTGCACCGTTTCTCTGAAGGATCAGCGTGCAGGCAAATTCTCTGAGATCCGTGAAAAGGAAGTAATTCTTTACGATCGCCTTGTTGTCCTTAAAGCTGATGCCGATGTTCTGGTAATTGTACTTCACATCCTGCATCTTGGGGCTGTTGGTCCTGTCCGCAAAAACGATACCGTCTCCGCAGAAATTGAAGTCATTGGGTCTGTCGTCAAAATCACCGCCGTAGCCCATAAAATCTTCGCCGTAACGGTTCTTCTTTCTGAAAGCCTGATCGATGTAGTCCCAGATAAAGCCGCCCTGATAGCGCTCCACTTCGTGGGTCATGTCAGTGTACTCGTCCATTGCTCCCAGGGAGTTGCCCATTGCATGCATATACTCGCAGCATATGAAGGGCTTTTCGGGATGCTCTTCAAGGAATTTCCTGATGTCCCAGGGCTTTGTGTACATCTGGCTTTCAACATCGGAAGTGTCATTATAGGTGCGGTCGTGGCATATGCCTTCGTAATGAACAAGTCTCGTGTCGTCTCTTCCCTTAAAGAGCTGTGACATGAGCCAGATGTTCTTTCCTCCGCAGGATTCGTTACCGCAGGACCAGAAAAGGACGCAGGCGTGGTTCTTGTCTCTTTCCTGCAATGACTTTGCTCTGTCAAGGCACACATCCTTCCATGCGGCGATGCTTCCGGGAAGCGTGTTTTCATCGGGCTTTCCGGTAACAGACCAGGTTCCGTGGGTCTCAAGATTGCACTCGTCGATAACGTAGATACCGTACTTGTCGCAAAGATCGTAAACAAAGGTCTGATCGGGATAATGGCATGTACGGATGGCGTTGATGTTGTGCCTCTTCATGTTGATGATGTCATTTTCAGTGTCTTCGTAGGAAACGGTGCGTCCCGTCTCACAGCTCATCTCATGGCGGTTCACGCCGTTAAAGATGATCCTTTTTCCGTTCAGTTTAAGAATGCCGTTTTCAAGTTCGAAGCGTCTGAAGCCGATTTTCTGGGTGCAGGTTTCAACAGCTTCTCCCTTTTCATTCTTAAGCACTATGCAAAGCTCATAAAGGTTGGGATACTCAGCGCTCCAGGCTGCGACCTCTCCCACCTTGAATTCCTTATTGTTCTTTCCTTTGACCACAGGCATTTCAGCCTTCATGATCTCTTCTTCCAGACTTCTTACGGTGATCTCCGCAACAGCCTTTTCCTTATCGGAAGCATCCAGAGTAAGCTCCAGATCCAGTGTTCCGTTTACATTGTCCCTGTCAAGCTTTGCTTTTGCAAAGATGTCAAAGATGTGCATCTCAGGGATCGAATAGAGAGTCACATCCCTGAAAAGTCCGGAAAATCTGAAGAAATCCTGGTCTTCAAGCCAGCTGGAAGATGTGAAACGATAGACCTGGACCGCAAGACGGTTCACTTCGTTGAATCTGACTGCTTTTGTGATCTCAAAGTCGTGAGGTGTGAAGGAATCCTCCGAATAGCCTATGAAAATGCCGTTGACCCAAAGAGCCATTCCGCTCTCCGCTCCCGCAAAGCTCAAAAATACTCTCTGTCCTTCCATTTCCTTTTCGGGAATGAATTCCTTAACATAACTTGCGGTAGGGTTAAACTTCTTCGGAACGTCTCCGTTCTTTACTTTCTCATGTCCGTCCCAGGGATACATGAAATTATTGTAAGCCGTGTTTCCGTAGCCCTGCATCTGGATCGGCAGGGGAACAGTCACATCATCAAAGCCCGTAAGATCAAAGCCTTCCTTCCAGAATCCGGCGGGAGTGAGGGAAAGATTCTTTGCATAATGCATCTTCCAGATCCCGTTCAGCTTTTTCTGACAGCCGCTGAAGTTGTGATTTGAGTGTGCCTCAACTCTGTTAATGTTGAAAACAGTGGGGTCGGACAACCATTTGTAATCCATTTCCATAGCATTTCTCCTTATTATATGAATAAAATCTTCATCTCTTTTTAAAACGTTTTAGGCTGAACTATTATAGTTTAATATAAACCATTTGTAAATGTGAAAAAAATACCCTTTGTTGCACAATGCCATCTCCCGCGCCCTTGAGTTTTGTACTTTTTCATGATATAATAACGATTCGCTTTAAAAGATTATATTTTTATAAAGGATGGTATAAAAATGACAAAAGAATTGATCTGGGAACTCATCGGATACCTTGGTTCTTTGCTGGTGGTGGTGTCCCTCCTCATGAGTTCCGTCATAAAACTCAGAATAATCAACACCATCGGATCCTTGATATTCTGTATATATGCCCTGGTGATCCGCTCCTACCCCACTGCCGTAATGAATGCAGCGCTGGTGGCCATAAACATCTGGTTTCTTGTAAAGCTGATCAACAAAGACAAAGCCTTTACGCTTATCGAAGCATCGGTAAATGACGCATCCGCCGTGCATATGCTTGAAAGATACAAGGAAGACATCGACAGATACTTCCCGGACAGAGGATCGAGGCTGTCCGAGGTCAATAAGGTCTTTCTTGAACTCCGGGATGATAATCTGGCAGGCATAACACTGGGAAAAAGCAGCGGAAACGAGTTCCTGTTCCTCACGGACTACTCCACTCCTCAGTATCGTGACTGCAAACTGGGCAGTTTTGTTTACAAACAGCTTAACGAGATGGGCTACTCAAAGCTCTGTTACGACGGAAACAACGCTGTTCACAAAGAGTATTTGAAAAAAATGGGCTTCCGGGAAGAAAACGGAATGCTTGTAAGGTAAAAACTCACAAATCCAATAATGTCACAAAATGAGCGCCTTCCGAAGCGTTTCTTCGGATCAGGCGCTCGTTTTTATTGCTTTTTTGCCTTAAAAGTTAGTAATATTGGCGGTTTCATAATGTTTTGCAAGGCTATGTTTTACATGTGAAATCGATTGTATGATTATTTTTTTTGTGCAAGTTGCACAAAAAATCGATTGCATTTTTGTATATGTAATCGATTGCACAATTTTCATTTATGGTATATTCTAAATTTAATCTAAACAGAAATTAATGATTCCAAAAATTCAGGAGAAGAATTATGGTTTTTCCCTTTAAAAACGGCGTAAAACAAGTCCTAAAAGCCGGTGTTCTCGCTGTTGCGCTGCTCTCGGCCGGCTGTGGCCGGGAAGAGACAACCTTTCCCGCGGAAATGCCCCCTTCAGTGGCAGCTCCCACTGCGGAACCGGTCGCATCACAGTCATTCACCCGGACAGCCAAAGAAATGCTGATGGCTGATTTCACATTGTACCGCGTGGATTGCGCAACGAAGGATACGGGGATCTTCCCGACCGGATTTCCTGCGGGTCTGTGTCAGTCACAGTCCGATATGCCCTACGGAGAAGATCCCGTGACTAAATTATATTGGGGCTATCACGGATCTCCCGACATCCTGTCCGAAGAAGACAGTCTGGGAGAAGGGGTCACGGCATTTAAGTGGGTGGTTTCAAAAAACGCATCGGATCCTTCAAAAACCGGTATCTGCTACGATTTCTCGGTTCCCGAAGGAAATTACACCGTAACACTTGGGTTTTACAATCCCTTCGGCGTCAGAAAGATCAGCGTGGAATGCGAAGGAAAGACCGAGATAAAAGCAGAAAAGATCCTCCGCTACAACGTAAATGAAAAAAGCTTCGAGACAAAGGTTACGGACGGGATACTGAACTTAAAAGTCTGCAATCCGGATGCTCACACCTTTATGGAGTCTCCCATCCTCAGCTATATCACCATAGCTTCGGAACCGGAATACACAAGGGAACTTCTTTCCGCCGCCGTTGAATCCATGAGGGTGGACAATGCAGCGGAACTCTACACGGAGAAGTCCGTTAAATCCTATCTTTCCGCTCTCGAAGCCGCGGAAAAGTTTCTTTCAAAAGAAAGTAACAACGGAGTAAATCAGATCAAACAAAAATTTAAAGATCTCAGGGAGAGTTACAAAATGCTTACCAAAAAATACAAATATGATTCCTTTAATCCCGGTGCCGTATGGACAGATACCGAAGGCACCCCCATACAGGCTCACGGCGGTCAGGTCCAGCAGCTGGAGATCCCCGATCCCGAAACAGGCAAGATCTCGACCAAATGGGTCTGGGTCGGCGAAGACAAGACCCACGGCTATCGCGGCGGTGTCTGTGCCTACACATCCGACGATCTCTACAACTGGAAGTTCGAGGGTATCATCATGAGAAACGTGCCCTCAAGAAGAGCACTTGAAAAGGAAGAATACTTTAAGGATTTATATGCAGGATACTCGGATGCGGAGCTGGACAATGTCGCTCTGGCTCTCGATGCGGAACGCGCCGTGATCGAGCGTCCGAAGCTCATCTACAACGAAAAGAACAGGCAGTACGTTCTCTGGTTCCATGCAGACGGTCCCACAGCCACCAGTAACAGTAATTACGCCGCTGCCTGTGCAGGTGTGGCGGTAAGCGACACTCCCTTCGGCCCCTATCGTTTCGTGGGAAGATACAGACTGAACACCTGTCCTCCCGATCAGGAAGACAAGCATCCCCAGAGCAAGGGCATGGCAAGGGACATGAATCTCTTTAAGGACACCGACGGAACAGCCTACATCATCTACTCCAGCGAAGAGAACCTGACGCTTTACATTTCAAAGCTTAACGAGGATTACACTTACCTTGAAACAGAACCCGAAAAAGCGGTTTACGGCAAGGACTTCATCCGTCTCTTCCCCGGAGCCCAGCGTGAAGCTCCTGCCCTCTTCCTTAAGGACGGAAGGTACTATCTCATGACCTCCGGCTGTACCGGATGGGCTCCCAATCAGGCAAGATACTATGTTGCGGATTCAGTAATGGGCGAATGGACATCCAAAGGCGATCCCTGCATAGGAGACTCAAACCATACCACCTTCGAATCCCAGAGCACCTGCATCTTCCTCGATGTGAACAGCGGTACATGGATCTACATGGGTGACAGATGGTTTGCAGACACTCTGAACGATTCAAGATACATCTGGCTTCCCATTGTTTTCAAAGACAACGGGGATATGGAGATCTCTTTTGTTTCAAACTGGAAATTACGTTAACCAGACAGCGGAGGAAATGAAATGAAAGGTCATTTCGTAAAAAGAACCACAGCACTTGCGTTAACCCTTGTCCTGCTGGTGCCCCTCACGGCTGTAAAAGCAGCCCCGAGTGACGAAGGGACAGTCCGTCCGGACATCAGCGCAATGGTACATAATGCCGACAGCTACAGCTCCTATCTGGAAGCACATTCAAATGCCTCATCCCCGGACAGAGAGATCGTTCTCTCCGGCGGCTCCTGCTCCTCATCCGGTGAAGGCTTTGAAGTACTGTCGGACTACGAAGGTCGAAGCGGAAAAAGCCTTCTGACTCCGGAAGAGGGCTCGGCCACTTACACCTTTAACGTTCCGGAAGCAGGCTTCTACAACATCCGTCTGACCTACTATCCCATTAAGGGAAAGAACAATACCATAGAAAGAAAGATCTACATTAACGGCTCCATCCCTTTTGACGGATCGCAGTACACGGAATTCACAAGGATCTGGAAAAATGCGGAAGAGATCCTTAAGGATTCCAGAGGTAATGACATCCGTCCCCGTCAGGAAGAAGCTCCGGAATGGATCACTTCCTTTGTAAAAGACAGTAACGGTTATGTGACGGGTGCCTACAAATACTACTTTGAAAAAGGCAAAAACACCGTTACCCTTACCTCGGTAAAAGAGCCCATGGTCATCGGAGAGATCGCACTTACTCAGGAGAAGCCACTCCCCTCTTACGCGGAATACGACGCAAAGAACCGTTCCGAAGGAATGAGAGAGATCAGCTCCGTAACAGTAAAAGTGCAGGGTGAGGATGCGATACTTAAATCGGATTCCACACTCTACCCCATTCCCGACAGGACATCTTCTCTCACGGAGCCCTACAGCGCATCAAAAACAAGACTCAACACCATCGGCGGTACCAACTGGAAGCTGGTGGGTCAATGGATAACCTGGGAATTTGAAGTTCCCGAAGACGGCCTCTACAAGATCATGGTCAAGTACAGGCAGAACAAGAACACAGGCGTTACAGTCTGCCGTTCTCTGGAGATCGACGGAGAAACACCCTTTAAAGAAGCGGAGGAATTCTACTTCTACTACGAGAATGCATGGCAGCTTTCGGTACTGGGCGATGGCGAGGATCCCTACTGCTTCCGCCTCCCTGCCGGAAAACACACTCTCTCCTTCCGCATCGGGCTCGGTCAGGAGCTGGCGGACATACTGCGTATGGCAAGCGGAAGCGTTGAAGAACTCAATTCCGTTTACAGAGAGCTCCTGATGATAATAGGAAGTTCTCCCGACACCATGCGTGATTACCAGCTGGAAGTAAAATGCCCCGACACTCTGAAACGTATCGCTGAACAATATGAGGTGATAAAGTCCCTTAAGGAAATGGTCACAGATTACTCACAGGGACGTAAAGGCAGCGAAACCCAGGCCATAGACAACCTCATCAATCAGCTTGACAGGATCGTAAAGAAACCCGAAAACATTGCAAAGCAGTGGACAGCCTTTAAAGACAACATCGTTTCCTTAAGTTCCTGGATCCTCACCATGAGCGAGCAGCCTCTGGAGATCGACTACATCCAGATCTGCGGTTCCGATGCAAAAGAACCGAAGGTTACGCCCGGCTTTTTCAGAAGTGTGCTGCATGAACTCAAGCAGTTCTTTGCAAGCTTTGTCGAGGACTATGACAGCATCGGAGAGATCTACGACGACGAAACCGATGTTCTTGATGTCTGGATCCTTGCAGACGGAAGCAACATTACAAGCATGACCGGCGGCGGACGTGATCAGGCTACGGTCATTAAAACCCTTGTAGACAACTACTTCGTTCCGTCAAAAAAGATCCCTGTCAACATCAAGCTGGTCAACAAAGACGTTCTCCTCTCCGCCACTCTGGCAGGAAAAGGACCTGACGTGGCACTTAATGTAGCGGGCATAGAGCCCATGAACTACGCTCTCAGGAACGCAGTTCTGGATCTCACTCAGTTCCCGGATTTCGAAGAAGTAAAGGATTATTTCTATAAGGAAGCTTTCGATCAGTTCACTCTGGAAGGCGGTGTATATGCCTTACCACAGACAATGTCCTTCCATGTGATGTTTTACAGGGCAGACATCCTGCATGAGCTGGGCCTGGAAGTGCCCACCACCTGGGATGAGTTTTACAGATGCCTCTCCGTTATCCAGAAAAGCAATATGAACATCGGCATCTTCCCCGACTGGACCACATTCGCCATGTTCCTTTATCAGCATGACGGCAAGTACTACACGGAAGATTCCAAGCACAGCGCATTGGACACCGAAAATGCGGTGGCTGCCTTCAAGCAGTGGAGCGGAAATTACGTAAACTACGGCATGCCTGTTTCCTACGACATGGCCAGCCGTTTCCGTACCGGCGAGATGCCCCTCGCCATCGGAGATTACACTCAGTACAACTACCTCTCCGTTTTTGCTCCCGAGATAAAGGGGGATTGGGGCTTCACCCTCGTTCCCGGCTATCGTAAGGAAGACGGCAGCCTGGATCATTCGGTTTCGGCCTGGGAGACCGCCTGCGTCATCATGGCCACCAGCGACATGCCGGATGAGAGCTGGGAATTCCTCAAATGGTGGATGAGCGATGTCACACAGACCGAATACGGCAACGAGATCGAGAACGTGCTGGGAGTTGCGGGACGTGTGGCAACAGCCAACATGAAGGCTCTGGAAAACCTTCCCTGGGCCACCGCAGACTACAGAGAACTGGTGAACCAGCTCTCCTGGGTAAAGGCTCTTCCTCAGGTTCCCGGCGGCTACTTCACCGAGCGCCACATCAAAAACGCATTCTACACGGTTTACAACAACAATGAAGATCCTCGCGAAACTCTGCAGGATTACGTAAAACAGATCAATTACGAGATCGAAAGAAAGCGTCTCGAATTCGGATTACCGGTGGATTAGGAGTTATGCGATGAAGAATAAAGAAAAAAACGACAATCTCTCTTGGGACATTTATCCAAGATATATCAAAAAAAAGGCAAAGAGTCTTTGGAAAGACATCTGTCGTCACAGGATGTCCTATCTCTTTATGTTACCCTACTGCCTGCTTTTCACTGTTTTTGTTCTGGCACCGGTACTGGTTTCCATCGGACTCAGCTTCACCTACTTCAACATCCTTGAACAGCCGAGATTTGTGGGCTGGCAGAACTATATCGACCTGTTCTTTGCGGACGAAGTTTTCCTGACAGCCATCAAAAACACCTTTCTGTTTGCTGTCGTAACGGGCCCCATCGGCTACTTCATGGCGCTTTTCATTGCATGGATGATAAATGACATCAAGAACAAAAAAGTCCGTGCCTTCATGACCCTGCTCTTCTATGCACCGACCATTTCCGGTCAGGCATATATCGTGTGGAAGTACATATTTTCAAGCGACACCTACGGCTTTGCAAATGCATGGCTCATGAAACTCGGTATCACCTACTCTCCTCACCTTTGGTTCGAGGATCAGAAGTACATCGTTCCCATCCTCATAATAGTAGTCCTCTGGATGAGTATGGGTACCGGCTTCCTTTCCTTCATAGCAGGTCTGCAGAACGTGGATCAGTCACTTTACGAAGCGGGTTACATGGACGGTATCAAAAACCGTTTTCAGGAACTCTGGTACATCACTCTCCCTTCCATGAAGCCTCAGCTCATGTTCGGTGCGGTAATGACCATCACATCATCCTTTGCCATCCACGAACAGCTGGCGGCCCTGGCAGGTTTCCCCAGCGTCAACTACGCAGCACATACAGTAGTTTCACACCTTGTGGACTACGGAAGCATCAGATTTGAAATGGGATACGCTTCAGCCATCGCCACTCTCCTCTTCATGGTCATGATCCTTTGCAATAAGGGGATCCAGGCCTTACTCAGAAAGGTAGGGCAGTGATCATGATAATAAAGCACAAAAAAAGAGCAAAGCAGACCCACTCACTGGTGGGAAACACCATAAGTCTTGCTCTCCTTATCATTCTCGGAGCGTTTATGGGTCTCCCCCTTGTGCTGGCTGTATGTAACTCATTGAAGCCTCTGGAGGAACTGTTCATCTTCCCTCCCCGCTTCTTCGTAAGAAATCCTACATTTAAGAACTTTCACGACATCTTTGTACTCATGAGCGAGTCCTGGGTGCCCTTCAGCCGCTACATCTTTAACACAGTGTTCATCACACTGTTCGGTACCGCGGGTCATCTGTTTGTTGCCAGTCTCTGTGCCTACCCTCTTGCAAAGCACAGATTCCCCGGCAGGAACCTGATCTTCTGGCTGATAGTGACTGCCCTCATGTTCTCGTCCCATGTAACGGCCATTCCCAATTACCTGGTAATGGCTCACCTCAACTGGCTGGACAACTATCTTTCATTGATCGTTCCCGCCATAGTAAAGCCCATGGGCCTCTTCCTCATGAAGCAGTTCATGGAACAGGTTCCCGACTCCCTGATCGAAGCGGCAAAGATCGAC